>CAYFFW010000040.1:0-5419 GCA_964342745.1 uncultured Gammaproteobacteria bacterium | reverse complement strand
GAGCAGTGGACTCATAATCCATTGGTCGGAGGTTCGAGTCCTCCCGGGCCCACCAGATAAAATGTCCTACTTAATAACCTCCATCTTTCTATCAGTAGCAATTTGGCTTAATCATGCTGCTTTAGCATTAATATTAGGTATAGCTCTTGTCTATTTATTTTCACTTCCTGAAGATTTTTTTACTAGGAAATATGGAACTAAGATCTTACAGACAGGCATAGTCTTCTTAGGAGGAAGTATAAGTATTTCTCAAGTAACAATTATTACTAAAGACTTCCTTCCTTGGATTTCCATTTTTGTTATAGCCACCTTTTTGTTAGTGATAATTTTAGGAAAAATAATAGGAGTAACAAAAAAACAGTCTTATTTATTAGCTTCTGGAACTGCAATATGTGGTGGTACTGCAATGGCATCCGTAGCTCCTGTAATAAAAGCTAAGCCTGAAGAACTCCTTCCAGCTTTATCAATAGTTTTTATTTTCAATGGCATAGCAGTAATAATTTTTCCTATGATAGGAGTGATTATAGGACTTAATGAAGATCAGTTTGGTGCTTGGGTTGCCTTAGCTGTTCATGATACAGCCTCTGTCATTGGTGCAGCCTCAGTCTTGGGAGATAGAGCTGTGGAAATTGCAGCCACTCTGAAAATAGGAAGAACACTATGGATTGTTCCTTTGGTTTTATTTTCAGCCTTTTATTTTAGAGAAGATAGAAAAGGACTAGGATTTCCCATATTTATTATTTTTTTTCTTATAGCCGTGATCTTAAATTCTCTCTTGAATCCTTCTAGTGAAATAAACACAATTTTAAAAAACATCAATAAAATCTGTTTATTAACTGGTTTGTTTTGTATTGGAACTCAAATCGATAAAAAAGCTATTAAAGAAATAACTTTGAAGCCCTTAACCTTAGCAGTTATAGTTTGGGGTGTTGTTATACCTACTTCTTTGTGGGTTATCTATTGAGATTCGATAGAATAATCTTCTATAAAGCAACCTAAATTTCACACTGATATACTATGTTTCAACACAACATTAATTATTAACCTATGCATACTTTAATAACCTTTTTTCTTATTTTATTTTTTAGCTTAAGTATTTATTCTCATGGGACAGCTGGTTCAATTTCTGAAGATGAAAAAGACGGCCGTATCATTAGTTTCCCAGATACTAAAAGGTATAAAACTTTAGTAACCGATCTACACACTCATTCTGTATTCTCAGATGGTCATGTTTGGCCTAACATAAGAGTTAAAGAGGCTTTACTTGATGGTCTTGATGTTTTGGCTGTGACTGAGCATTTAGAATATCAGCCCCATATAGCTGATATACCACACCCAGATAGAAACAAGTCCTATCTTGAGGCCAAGACCGCGGCTGGCAAAAGTGACATCTTAATTATTAATGGTTCAGAAATTACTCGAGACATGCCTCCAGGTCATATAAATGCAGTTTTTGTTAAAGATGCCAATAAGCTTATAAATTTAGATCCAAATAAAGAAAAGGAAGCACAGGCTGAGCTAGAAAAAAGATTGGATGAGATTAGAGGGCGCGATAGACAGGTAATGGATTTATATGCTCTAGCTTCTCTTTGGCCTCCTGAAGAAGCAGTAAGAGAAGCTAATAATCAAGATGCTTTTGTCTTTTGGAACCACCCAATGTGGGGTTCCCAGAAATCTGATGGCATTGCAGAGCTGACTTCAATGCATAAAGACCTGATATCAAAAGGACTTCTACATGGAGTAGAAGTAGTAAATGGTGATTGGTACTCAGAAGAGGCATTTCAGATTGCAATAGACAATAACTTAGCAGTCATTGGAACTTCGGATGTTCATAACCTAATAGATTGGGATTATAAGCCTCATAAAGGAGGGCACAGACCTGTAACTTTAGTTTTTGCTAATTCTAAGAGAGAGGATTCTGTTAAAGAAGCTTTAAAAGATAGGCGAACAGTGGTTTGGTTTAAAAATACTTTATTTGGAATAAAACGAAATCTTCAGCCTCTTTTAGAAGCAAGTCTGACCATTGAGTCTGCTAAATATAATGGAAGAACACAAATATTAAGTATAAATATAAAGAATGAATCGGATGTCGTTTTCAAGTTAATGAATAGGTCTAATTACACTTTTACCAATACGGAAGATTTAGTTGAAGTACCTGCTCAAGGCTATAAGTATTTGGAGGTTAAAACAAAGGAAAGGTTAAGCCTACTAGAATTGGATTTTGAAGTACTCAATGCATTAGAGGCTCCAAAAGTTACAAGTAAAATAACTCTGAAGACAAGGATTACGAGCTCATGAAAGCTTATTGGATGGTTCGATGTAATGTAAAGGATGCTCAAGTATATGGCGAGTATATTCAATTAGCAGGTCCAGCAATTGAAAAGCATGGTGGTAGGTACTTGGTCAGAGGAGGAGAGCAACTAGAAGTTGAAGGAGAAGGGTACGAAAGAACAGTTCTTGTGGAATTCAATTCTTTTGAACAAGCCAAAGCCTGTTATCAATCTGAAGAATATCAAGCTGCTTACAAAGTTCAAAAAGAAGCAGCTGATAGATTGGTTGTAATAGTAGAAGGAGCTAGCTAAGTATTTCAGCCTCATTTTAAAAAACTTATTCTTGATATTTTGAAAGATCCCAATTTGGATATCTTGATTGAGCTAAGGACAGTGTCTCATTAGTCCAGAAAGGATCTCCAGGTAGAGGTACACCAAAACAATTGAGTTGCTCTGGTGTCGCATTCTCAAAAATCTTATTCCAAGGTTTAGCAAAGTGCCAAGGCCAAGCAGTGTATCCAATAGAATCATTGCCTGCCTTTTTAAAACAGGAAGTCATTGCATATCGATAACCTCCTGGTTTAGTCAAGTTGGTACCACGATGGAAAACATCAATTCCATAAGCTAAGAGTGAACCTGCGGGACCCGCCGCACTTCTTTCAAATTTAGTTAACTCTTTTTGATGCTGGATGTCTTCACGGTCTTTAAGAAATCTTTTCATTCCTTCAAAACCCTTACTATCAGTTCTATTAACGTAGTGTGTGGGTCCTAGCAACTCGCTCACTTCTGTAAAGTAAATAATAAAGGTTATAGAATTTAAGCATTCATCTTTAGAAGGAACAGTAAGAGTGTGATTCCCAAAGTCACAATGAAAGGCTTGATTAAAATCAGCTTCTCCGGTGAATTTAGCCCAAGCTTGCGCTTGATAAAGTATTACGTCTTCAGTTTTTAAAGCAGCACGTGCAAATTCAATTAAACTAGGATGTACAGAAATTAAGTTAAGGGCACTTGAACAATCAAAAGGGATGTTCTCGAAGTGTTTAAATTGGTTAATATTGGTCTTACCTATTTCTCCTTTTTGTTTTTTGTTAACTTCCTCCAGGGAGCCTTTTGGACGAGGAAATATAATCTTAAAATCATCAAGTACTTTGTCTATTTCAGTTTGTTCAAAGAATTCTGGTAAAACAACAGCCCCTTCTTTTCTCCAAGTTTTAATATGTTGATCAGTAAATCTTTTTGCCATGAATTAATTTAATGCTGAACCCTCGACAGTTATTCTATGCATCAGACGTTTTTGACCAGGGTAATCATTTAGAGCGTAATGCCAAGTGCATCGATTATCCCAAAAGGCAATTGACCCCGGTTTCCACTTAAATCGAGTAATATTTTCATCTCTAATGCTGTGTTCAGTTAGATAATCAAGAAGAGGTTTTGATTCTTCTTTAGTCCAGCCTTCAAAGTTAACTGTAAATTCAGGGTTTACGTAGAGAGCTTTAGCCTTACTTTCAGGATGAGTAATTATTACAGGATGAATAGCATCCTGAATTGCCAATTCAGCATTACCAATTCTGTTATTAGAAGCTTCGGCATAACCTGAATGTTCACCGAACACATGCCTACTGGAGTGACAAGCGTTCATGTTTTCAAGCGTCTTCTTTAAGCCTTCAGAGAGACTCTCATAGGCTTTATACATATTTGCAAAGAGAGTATCACCACCAGTTTTAGGTGTTTCCTTGGCGAGTAGAATTGATCCCATGGCAGGGATTTGATCGTACGAGTGGTCTGTGTGCCAGGCCCCTCCAATGTTAACTTCTTGATCAGGATTCTTTCTTACTTCTGCAATCTGATTGTAACCTTCCACTTTTGTAAAGAAGCGATTGATATTTATTTCGCCCCAACGTTTTGCAAACTTCAAATGTTCCTCTGGGCTTAAATGCTGATCGCGAAAGAAAATTAACCCGTGATCAACAAATGTTTTTCGTATTTCAGAAAAAGTTTCTTTAGAAATATCCTTGCTAAGATCAATATCTAGGATTTCAGCTCCCATAGATCCAGAAGTTTGAACTATCTTCAATTAATTACCCTCCTAAATTCAACCTATTAAGTATTTTCCACTCTATATTATTTGGATCGAAAGAGACTAGGTATAATTCTTTAACCATAAGGCTTCCCTTGATCTTAGGCAATTTAGGCAAAAGAGATTTTTTAATTTCTTTCTTTTCCTTTCCATAATAAAGACTGAGGTGAGGCATAAATTCGGAGTTCTTTATTTTTAGTAACTCACATGCTTTAGAGCGTATTAACTTAAGGTTTTTATCAAGATCTACCTTCACAAAAAAAGCTTGGAAAAAATAATCTTTCATACCAAAACCTTCAAAATTTATTTCAAAAGGAAATAAATTAGCTGAAATTTTTTTTTCAAAATCTTTAGAAACTTCTTCATTTAGATCAAAGTCAACAGCCAAGGTCATATGAATAGGAAAGTCAGGCCCCATCAATTCCTTATCGATAGTCTGTTTACAATCTAAAATTAAAGAGACCTCTTCTTTATTAGGTATTACCCAAATTGTTAGTAATGAATCTTTTCCTAAAGAATCTAATTTCATAATTCAATAACAATTCAGGTCAAAGGATAGGCTTAGCTTTTTTAGTCTCTATCCTGTTCTAGCATTATGTTGCTATTCCACCAAGCAGCATCGGAAAAAGCTCTCATATCTAGTTCGTGTGTCCAAGAAGATCTATGTTGTTGAGCTAAATGATAATAAGTATCAGCTATCTTTTCTGGAAGTAGCAAACCATCATGCTCCATTCCTTTGGTCTCTCTAAACTTCTGATACATTTCAGGTCCCATCATCTTACCTAGAGTATCAGGTGCATCAACAGCACCATCAACCACGATGTGAGCAACATGAATCCCTTGAGAAGAGAACTCAGCATTAAGTGACTGGCAAAGCATCCTTCTTGCTCCCATAGCTGCAGCATGAGAATGTTGGTTCATGTTTCCTCTCATCGCTGCTGTAGCAGAAGTTACTAAGAAAGTTCCTTTCCCTCTCTCCACCATCAAAGGACAGAGAACCTTAGCTGCTCTAAACAACCCAAAGCTTGCCATTCTCCAACCCCACTCAAATTCTTTATGACTTGTTTGATCA
>CAYFFW010000039.1:0-5459 GCA_964342745.1 uncultured Gammaproteobacteria bacterium | reverse complement strand
TGACAATTTAGATAAAGTTGGAGGTCAGTGTGCTGAGCTCTATCCTGACAAACCAATATTTGATATCCCTGGTGTACCCAACCAAACAGCTGAAGAACATATAGAGGCTATTTTGGAACAAATTAAACCATTTAAATATGGACTGCATTTAAACCAAAGAGTGGAACAAATAGAAGAAATTAAATCATCAGATGAAATAAAAAAATGGAAAGTGGTTACTTCTGAAAAAAAACAATTTGTAGCAACTAATATTTTTATTGCAGCAGGAGGAGGATCGTTTGAACCCAGAAGACCACCTAATATTCCTGATCCAGATAGATTTATAAATAATGGTGTGGCCTATTCAGTAAAAGATAAGAATTTTTATAAAAATAAAAATTTAATTATCTTTGGAGGTGGAGATAGCGCACTAGACTGGTCAGTTGAATTAGCTGACTTAACTAAAAGTCTCACTTTAGTTCATCGTAGAGATGTGTTTAGAGGATCTCCTAATACTGAAGCAAAGATGCGAGAATTAGTTGAAACTGGAAATATCGAGTTAAAAACACCTTACGTAATTGAAAATTTAGTAGGTTCTGAAAAAATTACGAGCATTTCTATTAAAAACTTTGAGACAAAGAAAATCGAAAATTTAGAGTGTGATGAAATATTATTCCTTTTTGGATTAAATAAGAAATTAGGACCTATAGAAAATTGGAATTTAAAACTAAACGGAAAGAAAATCTCTGTAGATACTGAGAAATATCAAACTAGCATAGATGGAATTTACGCTGTAGGAGATATAAATGATTACCCAGGTAAATTAGATTTAATTCTATGTGGTTTTCATGAAACTACTTTAGCTGTTCAAGATGCCTATAAAAGATGTAATCCTGGTGAAAGAGTTCCTTTTGGGTACACCACATCGAATACAAAGTTACATAAAAAATTAGGGGTAAAGGTAGAAAAATAGTTCTATTTTTTCTTTTTTGAATTAATTTTAAGCCTCAAAGCATTAATTTTAATAAATCCACTAGCATCACTTTGATCAAATGCATAATTGTCATCTTCAAAAGTAACTAGATTTTTATCATACAAACTGTCATCAGATAACCTTGAAATAACTGTAGTATTGCCTTTAAGAAGGTTCATTCTAACTTTTCCATTTACATTCTCTTGAGTTTTATCGATTAAAGCCTGTAAAGCTTCCCTTTCAGGACTCCACCAAAGGCCTTTATAAATTAAATCTGCATACTTTGGCATTAATTCATCTTTGAGATGAGCTGTTTGGCCGTCCAAAGTAATTGATTCAATAGCTCTGTGAGCTTTTAGAAGTAATGTCCCACCTGGAGTTTCATAACACCCTCTAGACTTCATTCCAGTGAACCTATTTTCGACAAGATCTAATCTGCCAATACCATGTCTACCTGCAACAGTATTTAATTTTTTGAGGATTTCTGAGGAGGTCATTTGATTATTATCTATTGCAATTGGATCGCCTTTTAAAAACTCTATTTCTATGTTTTCACTCTCCTCTGGGGCTGAGTCTATAGAATTGGTTCTTTTCCATATCTCCTCTGGAGCAGGCATAGAAGGGTCTTCTAGGATTCCTCCTTCATAAGAGGTATGAAGAATATTCTCATCCATAGAATAAGCAGGATCTTCCTTTTCAAAGTTAATTTTAATCTGTTGATTTGAGCAGTACTCAATTAAATCAGCTCTAGATTTATACTCCCAGGATCTCCATGGTGCTAAAACCTGAATATCAGGATTTAAAGCATAGCTACCTAATTCAAACCTAATTTGGTCATTGCCCTTTCCAGTTGCCCCATGGGCGATGGCATCTGCTTTCTCTTTTTGAGCTATCTCAATTAATCTTTTACTAATTAAAGGTCTCGCTATAGATGTACCAAGAAGATACTCTCCTTCGTAAACTGTATTAGCTCTAAACATTGGAAAAACATATTCAGAAACAAATTCATCTTTTAGATCTTCTATATAAACTTTAGAGGCACCTATTTTCTTTGCTCTTAATGAAACTTGATCAGCATCAAGATCCTGACCAATATTTGCAGTAAAGGCAATTACTTCTGCTGAGTATTTCTCTTTAAGCCAATGCAAAATTACTGAGGTGTCTAAACCTCCAGAGTATGCAAGGACAACTTTTCTTATTTGTTTAGTCATAATCCAAGAAAATAGGCGCGTATTGTATACAGGTAAGTATAAAAGGCTAGTCAGGTATCTTAAAACGTTCTTTTAATGGCAAAAGGCCGACCTTTAAATCTTTTAGATATTCTTCGTAATTCTGCCAAGTGTTAATACTTTTATTATAAATTGGTTGTCTAACTTGTTCTGAGCTTGCTGTCTTTACTGCCCTCTTAGTCTGATAAAAGGTTAAACATTGTTCTTCAAAAGGAAGATTACAATAGTTTAAGATTTTTCGAGTTTCTTCTTCTTGATTTTGAACAACATCTTCATATATGACTCTGTGCACTTTACCTGGCAAAACTTCGTCCCAGTGATCCATAAGTTCTATATAATTTACATAATATCTAGCAAGTTCGGCTAGGTCATAAGTAAACATTTGTCCTCTTGCAAATAGTTGCTTATAACAACTAAAACAAGTATCTAGAGGATTCCTTCTTGCATCGATTATTTTTGCATTAGGCAGCAGCAAATGTATTAAGCCTATATGACTGAAATTGTTAGGCATCTTATCTATGAAGTATGGAAATTTTGTTCTAATAAATTTAGTTTCAGAGATATATTGACTACCTAAAGAACTTAGCTCTTTTTCTGATAAAGAGGATAAAACTTCAGGGTAATTAGTATTATCTTTAGTACCTGAACCAAGCTTTCTAGCTATATTTAACATATTAGGAAGTTCCATTGTTCCTTCGATTTTTGAATGACTTGATAGTATTTGTTCAATCAATGTTGAACCAGATCTAGGTAGGCCTACTATAAAAATAGGATCTTTAGATTTATCTCCGTAACCCTCTTTATCATTAATTAATTGAATATCAAAGAAAGTCTTTATTCTCTGACTAATAGCCTCAACAGATTTAGGATCGTAATTGCTCCTCCCTCTGTTTATATCATTACCCTCGTCATAATATTTAAATGACTCTTTAAAATTATTTTTATCCTCATAGGCCTTTCCTAAAGCAAATAGAAAGTGAACTTTCTCGCGCTCAGGTAGATCTTTTTTAGCTAACTGTTGTTTCATTGAATTAATTTCTTTTGCAGAAAAACTATAAGTTTTTAAATTTGCTAAACTCCAATATGCTTCTCCAAACATCTCAAAGTGTTTTATTGCATTTTTATAAGAATTAATTGATAAATCTTGATTACCGGTAGTCTTATATACATGACCTAGACTTAAGTGAACTCTCGGCTGTTCTTTTTTTAAATCAATAGCTTTTAGGTATGCCTTTATGCCTTCTTCGTGTAAGGAGGATCGTGTATATACAGTTCCTAGACCTGCCCAACCCTCTGCCCAATTGGGTCTTAAAGAGGTAGCTTTTTTAAAGCAATAAATAGACTTATCAAGATTATCAAAACCTTCTTTTTGCCTATACATATTAGCTAGATTTTCCCATGCAAGAGCAAAATCAGGAGCCATCTCAGTGCATTTTGTTAGAATCAATATTCCTTCATCTATTGAACCTCCTTTGGTAGCTAATAATCCTAATAAGCGAAGAGCATCAACATTATTTGGATCATCTTTAAGAATTTGCCTGTAAATCTTTTCTGCCTCTCCAACCTGTCCTTTTTTTACTAGTTTCATAGCTTTAGTAAGATCCTTATACTTACCACTAGTCGATAAGGCCTTTTCATAGGCATTATTAGCTTCCATTTCCTTTCCTTGATCTGAAAGTAGATCACCAAGATTTCTCCAGGTTGAAAATTTTGAAGGGTCTAATTTTAAAGCTGCTTTCAAGCAAAACTCTGATTTTTCTAATTCTCTTAAAAGAAACCATGCCGTTCCTAAATCCTCATGAGCTTGAGCAAAATCTGGAGCTATTTTAATGGCTTTCCTTAATGGAATTAGTGCCATCTCAGGCTTTCCTTGTTCCAATGAAGAAACTCCACTTAGTCTTAGAGCATTTGGGTCATTAGGATAGCTTTTAAGGATTTCAGCTAATTGCGTTTCTGCTAATTCATAATTACCAGCTTCAAGTAATGAAACAGCATTGCTATAAGCTTCTTTTATAGAAACCTGTATATTTTTTTCTTGCTTCACTCTTACATTCTAGCTTAGTGGAAGTTATGCTTCACACTATGGAAGAATTTTTTGACAGTTTTAGTAAAAAAAATGTCGACTACATAACTTTTGTAACAAGTTTAGTTGTAGTAATCAGCATTGCTTTTTTTATACTTTACAACGCTGAAAGCACAGCTGCTTTAATTTATAACTACAAGAACTCTGTTATTTCTGTATTCGGTCCAATATATTTAATCCTAACTCCACTTTGTTTTATCTTCATGCTTTATATAGCCTTTTCAAATTATGGTAGTTACATACTTGGAGGTAAAGAAGCAAAAACTGAATTTTCAACTATTAGTTGGATGGGAATGCTTTTTTGTGGAGGCATAGGCGGAGGTATCATCTACTGGTCAGGAGTTGAATGGGGTTATTATGTCGATGAAACTTTATTTGGAATCACTCCTTACTCAGAAGAAGCGTATGCTCTATCAACAGCTTATGGTCTATTCCATTGGGGTATAAGTGCTTGGGCTGTTTATGCAATTCCTGCCGTTGCTCTTTCTATATCTTTTTATAAATATAAATTAAGTACCTTACGCTTAAGTTCAAGCCTCAGAGGATTGGGACTAAAGAATGTAGAAAACTCATTACTAGGAAGGATAGTAGATTTTATTTTTGTAGTTGCAACAATTGGAGCTGCAGGAGGAACTATAGGATCTTACATGCCCATGTTAAGTACAGGATATTCAGAGATTTTTAATCTTGAAGGTTCCTTTTTAGTTGACTTAGGTGTATTGGGATTTTGTGTTGGCCTGTTTGGATTTAGTGTTTACAAAGGGTTAACAAATGGAATTAAAAGATTAAGTGATTTAAATATGATTCTTGCTGGTATTTTTCTTATTATAATTTTATTTCTTGGTCCAACTTTTGAGATTATTAATTCTGCCTTTAATGGCTTAGTCTTTATGTTTACCCATTTTTGGGAGATGAGTACTTTAGGTATTACAGAAAAGTCTGATTTTGCAGATGAATGGACGGTTTTTTATTGGGCTTGGTGGGTGGCCTTTGGACCTTTAGTAGCTTTATTTGTAGCTCGGATCTCTAAAGGAAGGACTCTTAGAGAAGTAATCTTAGGAATGCTTATTTTTGGTGCCCTTGGAAGTTGGTTATTCTTTATGATTTTAGGTGGCTACTCCATGGACCTGGATATTAACAAAACATTAGCTGTTTCTCAGATTTCAGGTAGTACGCACGGAGATTTAGCTATTGC
>CAYFFW010000038.1:0-5503 GCA_964342745.1 uncultured Gammaproteobacteria bacterium | reverse complement strand
AACGTCTTCAGCAGTTTTTTGGATTGAATGAATACGAGGCACAATACCTTTATTCCAGGTACCTAAAGCGCTGATTAGCTGGTCTCCTGCAGCAACAGCCATGCTGTGTCCTAAAAAGGATTTTAATCCTGATATAGGCCATTCTTTAATTCCAAAAGCTTTAGCTACTTTATCTAGGATATGTGATTCAGAGGTTCTATTAGCCGGCGTTCCTGTGCCATGTGCATGGACGAAGGTTTTCTCTTTTAACGATGTTTCTCCTAGAGTTCTATTAGCATAAGAGACACATTTAGCTAAAGTAATGTAATTACCTATACCTGGACCGCTTATTGAACTTTTAAATCCATCAGCATGCGAAGCTACGGTAGGGACGGATGCATATATTTCAGCTCCTATTTCAATGGCTAGTTGATCATCCATTAGTATTACAAATTGAGCTGACTCTCCTAAAACCATCCCAATGTTATCTCCAAATGGTCTACAAGCTTTTCTTTGGTTTGGTGCTTTCTCTTTCTCTTTTAATTCTGACTGAAGGGCAATCATTGCTTTGTCATCAGAAAGAGCGCTCACAGCATAAAATCCATCATATATTTCAGGAGTAATAGGGGCTTCAGCACTACCAACAATAACAACTCTTGCACTACCGTTTTCGATAATTTCTTTACCAAGCTGTAAATTAAATAAAAAGGTAGCACAAGCTCCGACAGCATGACCGGTTCTTCCTACATTTCCTAAAATATAAGCATTAATAAAATCTGCTGACATACCTATTAGACCAAATGCAAGGTTTTTTGAACTTGATCTAGATCCCTTTATCCTTGATTGCATCATGCCACCGAATCCAAAGCTATCTAGATTCCCCATGGCTGAACCACTGAATACAGCTACCTGATCAGGGGCTACCCTTCTTTCTATCTCAGACCAATCAACTCCAAATTGACCTAAAGCATCGCTCATGCCAAAGATGGTCATTTGCAAAGCCTTTGCGTGTTGTCTTGAAGGGTAAAAGCTTCCAGGATCAAAACCTTCAGGTAATTGACCTCCTGCACTTGCTTTAATTTGATCGAGGATTATTCCATCAGGATCATAGAGCTCTCTATTCAATTCCCTTACCATAGTATTAGACCTAATCTTCTTAGTTTTTTTTAGTAAAAAATCGTTAAGTTCAATTTCTTCTCCATCAGATGTCATCCATTTATTTTCTGAGGATTTAATTAACCCTTGCATTGAAGCTAAATCTTTTGCAACTTCTTTTTGATCTTCTAAATCAAGTGAATCAAAGACAGTATTTTGATAACCGATATGATTTGAGCTTCTTCCTGAGGCATTCACACCTCCAAAAGAAGTAATTACAGCTAATGGTTTTTTTCTCACTTCTTACATTACAACTATTTCTTAACACTCTATTGTATGGCAATATCTCTAAATATTAATTCAAAAAAAATTTTATAAGGAAGAAATATGCATCCAGGAGTAAACGGGAAAAAATTTCCAGATAAACCAGCTATAGTAATGTTGTCGAGTGGAAAGGTTGTAACTCATGGAGAACTTAACGACCTATCCAATCAAGGTGCTCAATTATTTAGGTCTTTAGGATTAAAACCAGGAGATTCTATTGCCTTTATGTTAGAAAACCATCATTTATTCTTTCCTATAACATTTGCTGCTTGGAGAAGTGGTTTAAGGTATACCGCCATCAGTTGGAGGTTACAACCTGATGAAGTTGAGTACATCGTTAAAGATTGTGGAGCTAAAGTATTCATCACTTCAAAGTTTTTAGAGGAAACAGCAAGAAACTTAGAAGGTGCTTTATCTGATGTTAAAAAGTTTATGTTAGACGGTTCATCAAGTGGCTATGATTCTTATGAAGATAATATCGCTTCTATGCCTGCAGAGCCTGTAGATGATGAATGTCAGGGTGGTTCAATGCTCTATTCTTCTGGCACAACTGGAAGGCCAAAAGGAATCTTTAGAGAGTTACAATTAAGTCCCTTACCTTATACTCAAGAAGAAGATGATCTTGGGTTAGGAAGAGTGGTTGAAGGAATTTATCAAGGAGATGAAAACACCGTTTACCTTTCTCCAGCTCCTCTTTATCATTCAGCTCCCTTAGGATTCAATACTGGTTTTTTATCTTTAGGTGGTACTTCAATAGTCATGGAGAAGTTTGATCCTGAAGCTGCTTTAAAAGCCATACAAGATTATAAAGTTACTCACTCTCAGTGGGTACCCACAATGTTTGTAAGGTTTCTTAAAATGGAAGAATCGATTAGAGGGGCTTACGATTTATCTTCTCATAAGATAGCAATTCACGCAGCCGCACCTTGTCCTGTTGAAGTAAAAGAGAAGATGATCAATTGGTGGGGTCCAATATTATTTGAATATTATGCTGGAACTGAATTCAATGGCATGACAATTGTTAACTCAGAAGAATGGATGGAGCATAAGGGCACAGTAGGAAGGCCACTATTTGGAGAGTTACACATACTAGATGATGAAGGTAAAGAGCTTCCACCGGGAGAGGCAGGAGGTATTTATTTTGGTGGAGAGACTGCTACTACCTTTGAATATCATAACGATAAAGAAAAAACACTAAGTGCTATTTCAAAACAAGGCTATAGCACTCTAGGGGATATAGGTTATGTTGATGAGGAAGGGTACCTCTACTTAACCGACAGAAAAGCTTTCATGATTATCTCTGGTGGAGTAAATATTTATCCTAAAGAAACTGAAGACGCTCTAATAATGCATCCAAAGGTAGCTGATGTGGCAGTTTTTGGAGTTCCTCACTCAGAAATGGGAGAAGAAGTTAAGGCGGTGGTTCAGCCAGTAGAATTTTCCAAAGCCGGAGAAGATTTAGAAGCTGAGCTCATGGCTTTCTGTAAAGAAAAAATTTCTCATGTTAAATGTCCTAAAAGCATTGATTTCGAAAAAGAACTTCCAAGACATCCGACTGGTAAGCTTTATAAAAGGCTACTAAAGGATCGTTATTGGAAGTAATTTTTTTACTGACTTGCTCTCTCGAATTTGAGATCTTCATTTTTTATAGGCTTCCATCTAACTTGAGCAATGTCTAAAAGAAAGCTTTGATTTCCTTGCCAAGGTGGCTTCGATCCCTGTTTAGGCATTTTATCTATTGACCTTTTTACATAGCCAGAAGCTAGATTCAGCATGGTGTCTTCTACTTCAATGTCTTTTCCAGGTATCGGAATACACGAGTCATAACCATGTTTATCCATGTAATTTAGAAGCCTGCAAACAAACTCTGAACTTAAATCTGCACCTAAAGTATAGCTGGATCTTGCATACCCAAAACTTACAGCAAGATTAGGTATGTCGCTAAACATCTTGCCCTTAAAGGTTAATTTTTCAGATATATTTATTTTAGAGTTGTCGACCTTTACGTCTACTCCATTAAGAAATTGTAAATTCAAACCAGTGGCTTTAATAATTATGTCAGCTGATAGTTCTTTTCCTGATTTAAGCTTAATGCCAGTTTTTGTGAACTCTTCAATATGGTCAGTAACTACGGATGCTTTTCCCTCCCTCATCGCCTCAAAAAAATCTGCATTAGGCACAAAACAAAGTCTTTCATCCCAAGGTTTGTACCTAGGAGTAAAGTGCTTCTCAATATCAAAATCATCTCCAAGTTGATCTCTAACTCCATTTATCAAAATATCTTTAACTTTGTCAGGATTTTTGACACATCTGTTGTATAAGTAACTACCTAACAAGATATTTTTCCATCGAGTTAGGAAGTAGGCTGTTTTTTTGGGGAAAATTTTCTTTAAAAAATTTCCGATCATGTCTTTGTCAGGTGCCGACATGAAATAAGTAGGTGACCTTTGTAACATAGTTATATGTTCTACTTTATCTGCCATTGCTGGAACTATTGTTACTGCTGTAGCTCCACTTCCTATAATTACAACTTTTTTGTTCTCATAATTTAGATCTTCAGGCCATTCTTGTGGGTGGATTATCGGCCCATCAAACTCATCTTCATTCTTAAGATGTGGGTTAAAGCCACCTTCATAGCTATAGTAGCCTCCGCACATCATAAGAAAATTACATGTATATTTATCTGTAATTCCTGATTGCAGGTTTTCTACCTCTAAAGTCCATTTTGATTCAGTGGAAGACCAACTAGAAGTTAAAACTTTATGTTGATATTTAATCTTGTCTTGAAGGTTATTTTCTGAGATTGTTTCTTCTAGATAATTAAGTATAGAAGGACCGTCTGCTATAAATTTATCATCAAGCCAAGGCTTAAACCTGTAGCCCATAGTATGCATATCAGAGTCAGATCTAACTCCTGGATAACGAAATAAATCCCAAGTTCCTCCAAAGCTCTCTCTTCCTTCAAAAATAATGAAAGATTTGTGAGGGCATTTTTCTCTTAAGTGGTAGCCTGCACCTATGCCCGAAATACCAGCTCCAACTACTACGACATCAAAATGAGACAAATTATTTTCCATAATTAACCAGATTACTAAAAAAAACGATTAACGTCATTCTTGAATACTTTTCTCACATGCTTCTACGGTTTGCATTAACAAAGTATTTATTGTCATTGGACCGACCCCACCAGGTACAGGAGTATAAGCGGAACACCATCCATCAGCTTTTTCTAAATCTATATCACCACACTTTTCTGGATGATAGCCCGCATCTATAACAACAGAATTTTCTTTAATCCATTCTGATTTTATAAACTTAGGAATACCTACTGCTCCTACTAAGATATCCGCATTTTTTACATGTTCAGAGAGCTGATTTGTTTTAGAGTGACAAATAGTGACAGTAGCGTTTTCATTGAGTAGCATCATGGCCATGGGTTTGCCCAAAATAGGGCTTCTACCAACAACTACCGCATGCTTCCCTGAAATCTCTATTTTATAATGATTTAAAAGCTTCATTATCCCTGCTGGCGTGCAAGAACCATATGCAATTTCACCCATAGACATGTTTCCAAAACCTAAACAAGTCACCCCATCAACATCTTTTTCTAGGGATATTGCATCGAAACACTCCCTTTCATTTATTTGTTCGGGCACTGGATGCTGCAGAAGTATTCCATGCACATCAGGATTCTTATTTAATTTATTAATTTCATCTAGCAATTTTGACGTTGGGGTATTAGAAGGCAATTCCAATCTTATGGAATCCATTCCTATTCTTTCACAGGCGTTTCCTTTCATCTTTACGTAAGTAGCTGAAGCAGGATCTTCGCCAACTAAAATGGTAGCTAAGATAGGAATTGTTCCTGTTTTATCTTTTATTATCTCAACTCTTTCAGCTAAATTTTTTTCGTTAGACTCAGAGAGGGACTTTCCATCTAGTATTATTGTCATATTAGTTTTAGTTAATAAATGATTTTCTCATTTTTTTTAATAGCCAGAAAGTTAATCTTTTATTTGACGGTCAATAAAAGGATACTTAACATGCATCGCCTTCGGGGCATAGCGCAGTCTGGTAGCGCACCTGCTTTGGGAGCAGGTGGTCG
>CAYFFW010000037.1:1973-5780 GCA_964342745.1 uncultured Gammaproteobacteria bacterium | reverse complement strand
TAGATATCACACTGTAAGAGGTACTTTAGATACTGCTGGAGTTGATGACAGAAAGCAAAGAAGATCGAAGTACGGGGCAAAAAAACCTAAATAATTTAAAAATTAGCCATGTCTAGAAGAAAAGCAGCCCCAAAAAGAAAGATTTTGCCTGATCCTAAATATGACAATCTAAAAGTTGCTAAATTTATGAATCAAATAATGAAGAATGGAAAAAAATCATTAGCTGAAGGTATAGTGTATGGAGCTTTTATAGAGATCAAAAATAGATCTAAAAAGGAACCTGTAGAGATATTTGAAAAGGCTCTTGAAGAGGTTGGTCCAACAGTTGAAGTTAAGGCTCGTAGAGTTGGGGGTGCAACATACCAGGTACCTCTAGAAGTCAGGCCTTCAAGGCGTCAGGCCTTAGCAATGAGGTGGTTAGTAAATAGTGCCCGAGCTAGAGCAGAAAAAACTATGACTTTGAAACTAGCTAACGAATTAATGGATGCTTCAGAAGGTAAAGGTGAAGCAATCAAAAAGAAAGAAGATACACACAGAATGGCAGAAGCAAATAGAGCTTTCTCTCATTTTAGATTTTAAATAAATCAATATATTAAATAAAAATGGCTAGATCTACTCCACTAGAACTATATAGAAATATTGGTATCTGTGCTCATGTTGATGCTGGTAAGACAACTACAACCGAGAGAGTATTATTCTATACAGGTATTTCTCATAAAATTGGGGAGGTCCATGACGGTGCTGCTGTCATGGATTGGATGGAACAGGAACAAGAAAGAGGAATTACAATAACTTCTGCTGCTACTACATGCTTTTGGAAAGGAACTTCTCAACAATATCCAGAACACAGAATCAATATAATTGATACTCCTGGTCACGTAGATTTCACTATAGAAGTAGAAAGGTCCCTTAGGGTACTTGACGGAGCAATAGTTGTATTTTGTGGAAGTTCTGGTGTTGAACCTCAATCAGAAACAGTTTGGAGACAAGCTAATAGATATGAGGTACCAAGGATGGCTTTTATAAATAAAATGGATAGAGCTGGAGCGGACTTCTTAAGGGTAGTGGATCAAATGAAAACTAGACTTGGCGCTAACCCTGTTCCTGTTCAGTTACCAATAGGGGCTGAAGATGACTTTAAAGGAATTATTGATCTCATCAAGATGAAAGCAATTTATTGGGATGAAGAAGATTTAGGAACAACATTCATGGAAGATGATATTCCAGCTGATTTACTTTCTGAAGCTGAGAAATGGCGAGAAAATATGTTGGAAATAGCAGCTGAAGCAAATGAGTCTTTGATGGATAAGTATTTAGAAGCTGGAGATTTATCTGAAGAAGATATAAAAGCAGGATTAAGAGAAAGGACTTTAGCTACGGATGCAATAGTAACTCTTTGTGGATCAGCTTTTAAAAACAAAGGAGTTCAGACTCTTTTGGATGCTGTAATAGACTTTCTTCCAGCTCCAAATCAAGTAAAGCCTGTTACAGGTAAGGTAGATGATGGTGAGAATGAGGGCTCCAGGAAAGCTGATGATGAAGAGCCTTTTTCAGGTCTTGCATTCAAAATTGCTACTGATCCATATGTTGGCTCTTTAACTTTTGTAAGAGTATATTCAGGGACTTTAAGTTCAGGTGATTCCGTTTATCTTCCTATGAAAGGAAAAAAAGAAAGAATTGGAAGAATGCTACAAATGCATTCAAACAATAGAAAAGAAATTGATGAAGTTAGGGCAGGAGATATTTGCGCTGTTATTGGTTTAAAACAGGCTATAACTGGAGAAACTTTGTGCGATGAAAAAAATCAAATTGTTTTGGAAGAAATGAATTTTCCTGAACCAGTTATTTCTGTAGCCGTAGAACCAAAAACAAAAGAAGACCAAGAAAAAATGGGTATAGCTTTAGGAAGATTAGCTCAAGAAGACCCTTCTTTTAAAATGAGAACAGATGAAGAGTCTGGCCAGACAATAATATCTGGAATGGGAGAATTACACTTAGATGTACTTGTTGACAGAATGAGAAGAGAGTTCAATGTAGAAGCAAATATGGGTAAACCTCAAGTTGCTTACAGGGAAACGATAAAGAAATTGATTGAACAAGAAGCCAAGTTTGTAAGGCAATCTGGTGGAAGAGGTCAATATGGGCATGTTTACATAAAAATGGAGCCTTTAGAATCTGAAGAAGATAACTATGAATTTGTAAATAAAATTGTTGGAGGTGCCATCCCAAGAGAATTTATACCTGCCGTTGATAAAGGATGTCAGGAGCAAATGGAAGCAGGAGTTATAGCAGGTTATCCTCTAGTTAACGTAAAAGTAACTTTATACGATGGTTCGTTTCATGATGTAGACTCAAGTGAAATAGCTTTTAAAGTAGCTGGCTCTATGGCTTTTAAAGAAGGAGCATTGAAAGCTGGCCCAGTTTTATTAGAACCAATTATGAGCATTGAGATTGTCACACCCGAGGATTACATGGGTGATGTAGTAGGAGATTTAAGCAGAAGAAGAGGTGTAGTAGGAGGCATGGAAGATGGTCCTTCAGGCAAAGTTATCTCAGGTGAGGTACCTTTAGCAGAGATGTTTGGGTATGCCACTGATTTACGTTCTGCAACCCAAGGAAGGGCAACTTTTACTATGGAGCCCCTTAAATATTCAGAAGTTCCACCTAATATTGCTGAAGCTGTAATTAGCAATAACGAATAACTATCTATCAAAATCCAAAAAACCCTTTTACTAGAGGGTTTTTTTATATATTTTTGTTGACACTTCGGCGTCACAAATCTAGAATTTGCGCTCTTTTTTGATGGTTGGGCTCTAATCCTTAATTTTTACTGATTTTGAGCCTTTTTTAATATTAATTTTGCTTTTTCTAAAGCAAGGTTTTTTTGACACTTGTTTTGGAGAATAGGAATAAAGTTGTGCAAAATCAAAGCATAAGAATTAGGCTAAAAGCTTTTGATCATAAGCTTATAGACAAGTCTGCTAAAGAGATAGTAGAAACAGTTAAACGTACTGGGGCTAAGGTCAAAGGCCCTATACCGCTACCTGTAAAAAAACATAAAACAACTATTCTTATTTCACCCCATAAAGATAAAGATGCCAGAGATCAATACGAAATAAGAACCCACAAAAGAACTCTAGATATTATGGAGCCCTCAGAAAAGACTTTAGATGCTTTAACAAAATTAGAATTATCTGCAGGTGTTCTAGTACAAATAAGTTTAGATGAGGCTTAAAAAATGTCATTAGGATTAATTGGAAAGAAACAAGGTATGACAAGGATATTTACTGAAGAAGGTAAGTCTTTGCCTGTGACAGTAATAAACATTGAACCTAATACAGTTACTCAACTTAAGACAGTAGATTCAGATGGTTATTTTTCAATTCAAGTTACAACTGGCAGCAGAAAAGAGAAACATCTAAAAAAGTCTGAGCTAGGGCATTTTAAAAAGTCTTCAGTAAACCCAGGTGAAGGATTATGGGAATTTCGTGTAAATGAAGAAGATATGGATAGTTTGGAAGTAGGAAAAGTTATTCCGCTAAATTTCTTCAAAGAAGGTCAAGTTATAGATGTTTCAGGTATATCTAAAGGAAAAGGTTTTGCTGGAACAGTAAAAAGATGGAATTTTAAGATGCAGGATGCAACACATGGGAATTCTTTATCACACAGGGCTCCAGGTTCAATAGGACAATGTCAAACACCCGGGAGGGTTTGGAAAGGAAAGAAGATGTCGGGACATATGGGTTCAGAAAGAGTAACTGTCCAGAATCTAAAAATAGTTGTTGTTGATGAAGAAAATAACTTAAT
>CAYFFW010000037.1:0-1873 GCA_964342745.1 uncultured Gammaproteobacteria bacterium | reverse complement strand
AGAAGTTAAAAAAGACAAAGAGGATAGTAAGTAAAATTAAGATGAAGACACTAGTTTTAAATCAAGACGGTTCTAAAGGAAAAGAGATAGAGTTTCCTAAAGGAATCCTTTCTAAGACTCATAACTTTGATTTAGTTCATCAATTCATTTCAACTTACGTTCACAATTCTCATCAAAAAACTAAGGCACAAAAGAATAGATCTGCAGTTAGGGGAGGAGGAAGAAAACCTTGGAGACAAAAAGGAACAGGAAGAGCTAGAGCTGGAACTATAAGAAGTCCAATTTGGAGATCAGGGGGGGTTACATTTGCCCATGTCTTTAATCCATCAAAGAAAAAAAAGGTAAATAAAAAGATGTATAGAGCTGCGTTAAGGTCTATATTTTCTAGATTAATTGATGAAGACAGATTTTTAATAATAAATAATGTTGAAATCAATGAACCTCCCAAAACTTCACAAATAAAAAAACTTCTTTCTGACCTGAAAATCGAAGAGGCTTTATTTGTTTTAGATAAGAAAGATAAGAATTTTGAATTAGCCTCTAACAATTTAATTAATGTAAAGATACAAACTGTTAATACCTTAAATCCAGTTGAACTCATAAATGCTAAAAATATTATTTTTACTTTGGATGCTGTTAATTACTTGGATAAGGTGCTCTCAAAATGAATAAAGATATCTATCAAACCTTAAAAAAACCTCATTTAACTGAAAAAGTTACAGATTTGATGAATCAATCAAATCAATACGCTTTTAAAGTGGATATAGATTCAAGTAAAAGAGAAGTAAGAAGAGCTATCGAATCTTACTTTTCTGTTGAAGTAAAAAAAGTTACTTTATTAAGAGTTAAGGGCAAAGGAAAGCGCTCAAGATATAGAGTTAAAAAGAGACCAGACTGGAAGAAAGCCTATGTAACTTTAGCTGATGGCGAAACAATTGATGTGGGTATAGAATAAATGGCTAATCAGATAAAAAAATCTAAACCAACATCTTCTGGGCGAAGATTTAGGTCATGGGTCTCTAGAGAAGGTCTTCATAAAGGATCTTCGTTCCAAGCTTTAACTGAAAATAAAAAGCAAAGATCAGGTAGGAATAATAAGGGCAGAATAACTTCTAGAAGAAGAGGGGGAGGTCATAAGAAGAACTATAGAGTTATAGACTTCAAAAGAGATAAAGACTCCATAAAGGCTAGAGTTGAAAGACTAGAGTACGATCCTAATAGATCAGCAAATATAGCTTTAGTTGTTTATCAAGATGGAGAAAGAAGGTACATAATTGCTCCTGAGGGTCTAAGTAAAGGAGATATAATAGAATCTGGACCTTCTGCTTCAGTGGCCACAGGTAACTGTTTAATCCTTTCAGAAATGCCACTAGGAACTTTAGTTCATTGTGTTGAGATGTTTCCAGGAAAAGGAGGACAGATTGCTAGAACAGCAGGATCTTCAGCTCAAATTTTGGCTATTGAAGGAAGGTATACCACTTTAAGGCTTAGAAGCGGGGAAGTCAGGAAGGTGCTATCAGATTGTAGGGCTACTGTTGGTACCGTATCAAATTCTGAACATGGGTTAAGATCTTTAGGTAAAGCAGGTGCTAATAGGTGGTTGGGTAGAAGACCCAAAGTAAGGGGAGTGGCAATGAACCCCATAGATCATCCTCATGGAGGTGGAGAAGGAAGAACTTCAGGTGGAAGGCATCCTGTTACCCCTTGGGGAGTTCCCACTAAAGGTTTTAGAACCAGGAAAACCAAGCAAAAAAGTAATCGTCTTATTATTAGACATAGATACCAATAAAGAGTTATGCCTAGATCATTAAAAAAAGGACCTTTTATAGATTTACACTTACAGAATAAAGTGGATAGGGCTATTGCAGCCAAT
>CAYFFW010000036.1:0-8137 GCA_964342745.1 uncultured Gammaproteobacteria bacterium | reverse complement strand
GCGGTGGTCTCCAAAACCACAGGTTGGGGGTTCGATTCCCTCCTGGCCTGCCAACGGAAGCAAGCAAACTCAAAAGCAAAAAATGAGAAATGGAAGTTAGGTTAAGGTCTATGCAGAATTATTTTCTTTGGTTAGTAGGATTAGCAATCATTGCTTTAGCAATTTTTGGTAATTCTTATTATTCTTTACAACCTCTTCTCTACAGGGTCTTAGGTGTGGTTTTTTTGGTTACCATTGCGTCATTTATACTGCTGTCTACTACTCAAGGAAAAGAAGCTTTGAGATTAGTTCTAGATTCAAGAACAGAGATTAGAAGAGTGGTCTGGCCATCTAGAGTAGAAACAACTCAGACCACATTGATAGTAATTGTTGCTATTACAATAGCTGGCTTAATTTTATGGGGCTTGGATTCATTATTTGGCTGGGCTACAGCTTCAGTTTTAGGGTAATTATGTCTAAACAATGGTATGTAATTCACGCCTATTCTGGTTATGAAAATAAAGTCAGAGAAGCGTTACTCGAAAGAATTGAAAGATTCGATATGGATGAGTCTTTTGAAGAAATTATGGTACCTTCTGAAGAAGTAGTTGAATTGAGAGGAGGTCAGGAGAGAAAGATACAGAGGAAGTTCTTTCCTGGTTATGTTCTAGTAAAAATGGAATTGAATGATAGCACTTGGCATCTTGTTAAGGACACACCAAGAGTAATGGGCTTTATAGGTGGAACAAGAGAAAAACCTACTCCTATAAGTGAAGAAGAAGCAAAAGGCATAATGCAACAATTAGAGCATGGTGCTGAAATTTCTAAACCCAAGATTTCTTTTGAACCTGGAGAAATGGTAAGGGTAATAGATGGACCTTTTAACGATTTTAGTGGAGCCGTTGAAGAAGTAAATTATGAAAAAAGTAAAGTGAGGGTAGCAGTTCTTATCTTTGGTAGATCCACTCCTGTTGAATTGGAGTTTAGTCAAATAGAGAAAGCATAATGGCAAAACAGATAGATGGTTACATAAAATTACAAGTGCCTGCTGGATCGGCCTCTCCCAGTCCTCCAGTTGGTCCTGCATTAGGCCAACATGGACTAAACTTAATGGATTTCTGTAATGCCTTTAACGCTAGAACAGGTGAAGTTGAGAAAGGTCTTCCAGTTCCAGTAGTGATAACTGTCTACGAAGATAAGAGCTTCGATTTTATCATCAAGACTACTCCTGCTTCTGTTCTCATCAAGAAAGCAGCAGGAGTGCCCAAGGGTAGCGGGACTCCAAATAGTGAAAAAGTTGGCAAAGTAACAAGATCTCAACTAGAAGAGATAGCTAAAATAAAAGACCCTGATTTGACAGCAGCTGACATCGATGCAGCAGTAAGAACTCTAGAAGGTAGTGCAAGAAGCGCAGGAATTGAGGTAGAAGGATAGTGTCCAAGGTAAGCAAGAGAAGAGAGTACCTCAGTTTAATTGAGGAAAGAAAATACGATATGGACGAAGCTATAGCTTTTTTAAAAGCAGCTCCCAAATCTAATTTTGTAGAAGCAATAGACGTTGCTATTAATCTTGGAGTAGACAGTTCAAAATCAGATCAAACTGTGAGAAGCGCAACTAATTTACCTTCCGGAACAGGAAAAGCTTCGAAAGTTGCAGTTTTTGTCGATGGAGATGACGCTAAAGAGGCCCTAAGCGCAGGTGCTGATTCTGTAGGAATGGAGGACCTGGTTGAAAAAATGAAGCAGGGCGACGACGATTATGATGTGGTTATTGCGACTCCTGAAACTATGAAGTTAGTAAGTCCTCTAGGAAAAATATTAGGTCCAAAAGGCATTATGCCAAACCCTAAAACAGGAACAGTTACAAAAGATGTTGTAAATGCCGTTAAGAATGCTAAAGCAGGTCAAATTAGATATAGAGCAGATAAAAGTGGGATAGTGCATGGAAGGATAGGAGATCTTTCATATGAATCAGAGCAAATTAAACAAAATGTAGAAGCTTTACTTGCAGATCTAAAAAAGAATAAACCTGCATCTTCAAAAGGTGTTTTCGTTAAGAAGTTATCTATAAGTTCAACAATGGGGGCGGGAATAGAAATAGATTTGAGCTCAATAAGTTTTTAAATGTATATTTTTAATAAAAAATTCTTAGATACGGTGCGCTTAGTTCGCATTTATCAAAGACCGCAGGTGCAAAGCATTTGTTTTGCTTAATACTTAAAACCTGCGCAGATGGAAGCGTACATAATGAAAATTATGTTTTTGCATCCAACTTTCTACCTAATTGATTTTAGTTAGAGGAGGATAAGAAAATGCCAATGCGCATTAATGACAAGAAAGTAGCTATTGAAGAGCTTCATGAGGTAGCTAATAAAGCTATTTCAGCTATAGCAGCTGATTACCATGGTACCTCTGTTTCGGAATTGACTACTTTAAGAGAAGAAGCCAGAAACGCTTCAGTTCACTTGAAGGTTATAAGAAATACGTTAGCTAAAAGAGCTTTAACTGATACTAAATTTTCTTGTCTTGATGAACTTTTGGTCGGTCCTACTATCTTAGCTTTTTCCTTAGAAGATCCAGCAAGTGCTGCAAAATTAGCTTATAACTTCAATAAAGTTAATTCTAATTTTAAAGTAAAGGGTATTTCTATGGGAGAAACTTTATTGGAGTTAACTAGATTAGATGATATAGCTAATCTACCTAGCAAAGATGAAGCCATAGCTCAGTTAGCTGGTTTGCTTAATGCACCTTTAGTTAAGTTTGTTTCGCTGATGAACGAAGTTCCGACGAAATTAACTAGAACTATACAAGCAATTAAGCTTCAAAAAGAACAGGCAGATTCTTAATTTTTTAATTTTATTGGAGAATAAAAAATGGCGTTAAGTAAAGAAGATATTTTAGAAGCTATTTCTGAAATGAGTGTTATGGATATAGTTGATTTGATTTCAGCTATGGAAGAGAAATTTGGAGTCTCTGCTGCTGCACCTGTTGCAGTTGCTGCTGCACCTGCAGCTGGAGATTCTGAAAGTGGAGAAGCTGATGAGGCTGCAACTGGAGACCTTCACTTATTGGAAGTTGGGGACAAGAAGGTAGATGTTATTAAAGCTGTAAGGGCTATAACAGGACTAGGTTTAAAGGATGCTAAAGGTTTGGTTGATGGGGCTCCATCAGCTATTAAAGAAGGCATTACAAAAGCTGAAGCAGATGAATTTGGTAAACAGCTAGAGGAAGCAGGAGCTAAATCTGAGTTCAAATAAATTTTAAAAGTTAATCAATCAAAAAAGAGGCATTTATGGCGTTTTCATATACGGAGAAGAAAAGAATAAGACGAAGTTTTGAGAAAATTTCCAGTGTTATGGAATTACCAAATCTTTTATCAACTCAACTTGAGTCTTATGAAGATTTTCTTCAAAAGGAAGTCGATCCTTTAAAAAGGAAGAATCAGGGATTACAAGGTGTTTTAAACTCAATTTTTCCTATAGAAAGCCATAATGGCAATGCAAGAATGGAGTTTAGACACTATGAACTAGGGAAACCTATTTTTGATGAAAGAGAATGTAAGCTTAAAGGAGTAACTTACGAAGCTTCTTTACATATACAGTGTGATCTTTTCTTTATAGATAAAGAAACAGAGAAGCTAAAAGAGGGAAAGTCTCAGAAAGTATACATGGGAACTGTACCTTTAATGACTGATCATGGGACGTTTGTTATTAATGGGACTGAAAGGGTAGTTGTATCACAACTTCATCGTTCACCAGGCTTATTCTTTGATCATGATAAAGGCAAGAGTCATTCTTCTGGAAAGGTTTTGTATAGCGCTAGAATAATACCTTACAGAGGCTCTTGGCTAGACTTTGAGTTTGATGCTAAAGACCTTGTCTATGTAAGAATTGACAGGAGAAGAAAACTTTTTGCCTCCATCTTGCTAAAAGCTTTAGGCCTTACAGACCAAGAAATATTAGAGAGTTTTTATGAAACTGAGAAGTTTAAAGTTAACTCCAAAGGAGATTTTCAACTTCAGTTAATACCTAAAAGATTAATGGGACGCGTATCTCCAATGGAGATTGTTCACAGAACTGAAACCATTGTCAAAAAAGGAGAGAGAATTAGTGCTAGACATATAAGGAAGATAGAAAGTGCGAAAATTAAGTCTTTAGATTTTGATCAACAAAGTATGGAAGGCTTGGTAATGGCTAAAGATATTGTAGACACAAAGACTGGCGAAGTAGTGATTAAGTCTAATACATTGATAGATGAAGAAATCTTGTCAGTTATAGCTGGTTTAGGGTTAAAAGAAGTAGAGATACTTTACATAAATGATCTTGAATCAGGACCTTATATGGCTGATACCCTCAGAGCTGACTCTACAGCCAATGACATTGAGGCCCTAGTAGAAATTTATAGGATGATGAGGCCTGGAGAACCTCCAACAAAAGAAGCAGCTAATACTTTATTTAATAGCCTATTCTTTAATCCTGACAGATATGATCTTTCTGATGTAGGGAGGATGAAATTTAATAAACGATTAGGTAAGGAGTCAATAGAGGGTAGTAGGATTCTAGAAAAGGAAGATATTGTTGATTCCTTAAAAACTCTAGTAGCTATAAGAAATGGAAAGGAACAAGTTGATGATATTGATCACCTCGGTAACAGAAGAGTTAGATCAGTTGGAGAAATGGTTTCTAATCAATACAGGATAGGTTTGATTAGGGTAGAGAGAGCTGTTAGAGAAAGGCTTACTACTGCTGAAACAGATGATCTGGGTCCACAAGACTTAATTAACGCCAAACCTGTATCTGCTGCTATAAAAGAGTTTTTTGGTTCTAGTCAACTTTCCCAGTTCATGGATCAAGTAAATCCTCTTGCTGAGGTGACACATAAAAGAAGAGTTTCGGCTCTAGGCCCAGGTGGTTTAACTAGGGAAAGAGCAGGTTTTGAAGTAAGAGATGTTCATCCTACTCATTACGGAAGAGTTTGTCCTATTGAAACCCCTGAAGGACCAAATATCGGTTTAATAAACTCTCTAGCAGCCTTTGCCAGAACAAATGAATATGGATTTTTAGAAAGTCCTTTTAGAAAAGCTAAAGATGGGAAAGTTACAGATAAATTTGAATACCTTTCTGCTATTGAAGAAGGTGACTACATTATTGCTCAAGCAAGTGCCCTATTAGATAGTAAGAATAAATTCATTGAAGAGCTAGTACCTGTTAGGTATAAAAATGAATTCTCTCTTATGCCTCCTGAAAATGTAGATTTTATGGATGTTTCTCCTCAACAAGTAGTTTCAGTAGCAGCATCTTTAATACCTTTTCTTGAGCATGATGATGCAAATAGAGCTTTAATGGGTTCAAATATGATGAGACAGGCAGTTCCCACTTTGCAAACAGAGACTCCTTTGGTCGGAACTGGCATGGAAAGAGTGGTAGCTAGAGATTCAGGTTCTTGTGTAATTGCTAAAAGAGGAGGCCAAATAGAAAGTATTGATGCAAGCAGGATAGTTGTAAGAGTAAATGAAAAAGAAATCAAACCAGGAGAGTCTGGAGTAGATATCTATAATATTATTAAGTACACAAGGTCTAACCAAACTACATGTATAAATCAAAGGCCTATAGTAGTTGAAGGGGATAAAGTAAGTAAGAATGATATTTTAGCTGACGGCCCTTCTGTTGATTTAGGTGAACTTTCTTTAGGACAGAATGTACGTATTGCTTTCATGCCTTGGCATGGCTATAACTTTGAAGATTCAATTCTTATTTCAGACAGACTAGTAAGTGAAGATAAGTTCACAAGCATCCATATCCAAGAACTCACTTGCATTGCTAGAGATACAAAATTAGGAGCAGAAGAAATTTCTGCAGATATTCCTAATGTAGGTGACTCAGCCCTATCTAAATTAGATGAGTTTGGAATAGTTCATATTGGGGCTGAAGTAAAAGCAGGTGACATCTTAGTCGGTAAAGTAACTCCAAAGGGAGAAACTCAACTTAGCCCTGAAGAAAAATTACTAAGAGCTATATTTGGTGAAAAGGCTTCAGATGTTAAGGATAGTTCTTTAAGAGTGCCTTCTGGAGGGGATGGAACTATTATTGATGTTCATGTATTTACTAGAGAAGGATTAGAGAAAGACGGAAGAGCTATTGATATAGAAGGGTCTCAATTAGAACTGATTAAGAAGGATATTGATGAGGAGCTTAACATCATTGAGGAAGCAACATTTTCTAGATTGCAAAATATAATTCTAGGGAAGAAAGTTTCTGCCTTTAAAGGTATTCCAAAAGGGTCTAGTCTAAACGCAGACCATTTAGAAAATTTATCTAAAAACGACTGGTTCAAAATCAGATTCCAAAATGAGTCAATTAATTCTCAAGTTAAAGAGATAGAAGGAAATCTCAACCAGTATAAAGAACAGTTGAAAGAAAAAGCAGCTGAAAGGAAATCAAAAGTAACTGGAGGTGATGACTTACTTCCTGGTGTTTTAAAAGTTGTTAAGGTTTATTTAGCAATAAAGAGACGTATTCAGCCTGGTGACAAGCTAGCAGGAAGACATGGGAATAAAGGTGTTATATCTGTAATTATGCCTATGGAAGACATGCCATATGATGAGAATGGAGAGCCCGTAGATATCGTTCTTAATCCATTAGGGGTTCCTTCTAGAATGAATGTAGGCCAAGTTTTAGAAACTCATCTTGGTTGGGCTGCTAAAGAACTAGGCACTAAGATTAAACATTTACTTGATGGAGAGAAGGGTGTTGCCGAAATCAAAGCCTTACTAGATAAAATTTATGGAGAAGATGTTGCTAAAAGTATCAAATCCTTAAGTGAAAAAGAGGTAATTGAGTTAGCTGAGAATTTGAAAGAAGGTGTCCCTATGGCAACTCCTGTTTTTGATGGTGCTAAAGAAAGTGAAGTAAAGGATATGCTCGAGTTAGCTGGATTGCCCTTAAGCGGTCAATGCAAGCTATTTGATGGAAGAACAGGTGAAGAATTTGATAGGCCTATTACGGTTGGTTATATGTATATTCTTAAATTAAATCATTTAGTAGAAGACAAGATGCATGCTAGATCTACAGGCAGTTATAGTTTAGTTACTCAGCAACCTTTAGGCGGAAAGGCTCAGTTTGGTGGCCAAAGATTTGGAGAGATGGAAGTATGGGCATTAGAAGCATATGGTGCTGCTCACACCCTTCAAGAAATGTTAACTGTAAAATCTGATGATGTTTCAGGTAGAACTAGAGTCTATAAGAATTTGGTAGATGGGAATTTCGAAATGGATGCTGGTATACCAGAGTCCTTTAATGTATTAACAAAAGAAATTCGTTCCTTAGGTATTGATATTGATCTCGAATCAGTTGAAAAGTAGGAGATAAAGATGAAAGATTTAATTAATGTATTAAGAGATCAAGGTCACGGAATCGAATACAACTCTATAAGGGCAGGATTGGCTTCCCCTCAACAAATAAGGTCTTGGTCTTATGGTGAGGTCAAGAAGCCTGAAACTATAAATTACAGAACATTTAAACCTGAAAGGGATGGACTATTTTGCTCTAAGATTTTTGGTCCTATTAAAGACTATGAGTGCATCTGTGGTAAGTATAAAAGGATGAAGCACAGAGGAGTTGTATGCGAAAAATGTGGTGTTGAAGTTACTCTTTCTAAGGTTAGAAGAGAAAGAATGGGTCACATAGAATTAGCTGCACCTGTAGCTCACATTTGGTTTCTAAAATCTCTTCCTTCCAGAATAGCTTTAGCTCTTGATCTAACTCTAAGAGATTTAGAGAGAGTTTTATATTTTGAGTCATTTATTGTTATAGATCCTGGGATGACGGATTTAGATCAAGGACAGCTCCTATCCGATGAAGAATATTATGAATGTTTAGAACAATGGGGAGATGAGTTCATAGCAGGTATGGGCGCTGAGTCAGTACAAAACCTATTAAGAGATCTTGATCTGGATACTGAAATATCTGATATTGAAGCAGAAATTCCAACAACTAAATCTGAAGCCAAGATTAAGAAACTAACAAAAAGACTTAAATTACTAAGATCATTTAAAGATTCTGGAAATAAACCAGAGTGGATGGTTTTAGAAGTTCTTCCTGTTTTACCTCCTGATTTAAGACCTTTAGTTCCTTTAGAAGGAGGAAGGTTTGCAACTTCAG
>CAYFFW010000035.1:0-8315 GCA_964342745.1 uncultured Gammaproteobacteria bacterium | reverse complement strand
GTCTATTGCAAAGTATAAAAGCAGTTGTCTTTACTTTCCAAGCGAGCGCATTCAACCACTCTGCCACCTCTCCTAAACATAATTAAAAAACAAAATTCATTTGTTAAGCTCGTATGCCTTTTCCTCTATTAAGGAGCCATAAAGCAAAAATAAAGAATATTACAATGAAAGTTACTATCATTAATAAAGCAAAATTAACTGACATATTCATTGAAGTTAGATCTGAAGAACCTAAAACTGCATGCCGCAGTGCATTGACCATATAGAGAATTGGATTACCAAGCGAAATCGTCCTCCAGAACTCTGGAAGAAGATCTATAGAATAAAAAATCCCTCCTAAGTAACTTAAGGGGGTCAATACAAAAGTAGGAACTATTGAAACATCATCAAAAGATTCCGCAAATAAGGCGTTTATAAACCCTCCAATAGAAAAAAGTATAGAGGTTAAGAAAATTACTAAGATAGCTAAAGGCCAGTTTTGTACATTTAAGTCTGCAAAGGGAAGAGAAACTAAGATGACTAAAACAGAGACCATAATTCCTCTAGCCATTCCTCCAAAAATCCACCCTCCTAAGATGACATAATTTGGTACTGGCGTTACTAAAAGCTCCTCAATACTCTTTTGAAACTTAACACTAAAGAAAGAAGACAAAACATTTGAGTAAGCATTGTTAATAACTGACATCATAACCATGCCAGGAACCATCCATTGTAAAAAGTTGAAGCCAGACATTTCTCCTATCCTAGAGCCAATAATTACTCCTATAGTTACGAAATAAAGAGCTATCATTATCGCTGGAGAAACTAGGGTCTGTAACCAAATTCTCATAAATCTAATAACCTCTTTTCTTACAATAGTAAGAAAAGCATTCAATATTTCTCTTGTACTCATTCCATCTCTCCTAGTTGTATATCTAAAAGAGAAGATTTCTCCGGATCTGATTCAACTAAACTTAAGAAAAGCTCTTCGAGCCTTCCTGTCTCGTTTCGCATACTAAGCACTGTTATCTCTTGCTCAGATAAAGCCCTAAATACTTCATTAAGCCGTTGACCTTTTTTTACTGTTACCGAAAGAGTCTTTGGATCTTTCAGTTTAAAATCAAAATCTTTTGTTTGAGGTAATTCTTTAATTGGAGTATCAAGATCTAGAGAAAAAGTTTCTTTTTCCAATCTAGCAAGCAGCTCTTTCATACTTGTATTTTCTACAATATCACCTCTATCTATGATAGCGATATTTCTACAAAGTCTTTCTGCTTCTTCAAGATAATGGGTTGTTAAAATAATTGTTGTGCCAAGCTCGTGGTTAATTTCTTGAAGGAAATCCCAAAGGGATCTTCTTAATTCAATATCAACTCCAGCCGTTGGCTCATCAAGGATTAATAGTCTTGGTCTATTAACTAAAGCCTTAGCTACCATTACCCTTCTTTTCATACCTCCCGACAAAGTCCTAGCTTGCTCGTTCCTTCTATCCCAAATATCTAAACGCTTCATAAAAAATTCTGCGTTTTGTTTTGCCTGTCTGTAGCTTATTCCATGATACCCAGCTTGATTCCTGATGATTTGACCTACCTTTTCAAATTGGTGGAAATTGATTTCTTGCCCAACCACTCCTAGTTCTTTCTTTGCTAGAGAGTGTTCTCTATCTATGTCCTTACCTAAAATAAGGACCTGTCCAGAAGTTTTATTTACCAGAGAACTGATTATTCCTATTGTTGTGGTTTTGCCTGCTCCATTCGGACCCAATAAGGCAAAGAAATCTCCTTCCTCTACAGTTAAATTAATACCCTTTAACGCTTCATGATTACCTTCATAGGTCTTCTTAAGGCCCTTAATTGTTAAAGCTTGCATGATGAAATTATTTTAAGTTAAAGAACCTAGTTTTTTTAAAGTGAAACTATTTACTAAGAAAGGCCATACTTTCTTCGAGGCCCCTTATAGTTAAGGGAAACATATTATCTTCAACTAAGGAACGAGTTAATTCCACTGAAGCACTATATTCCCAATGATCAGAAGGGACTGGATTTAGCCAAATTACTTTTTCATAGATATCCATCATTCGCTTCATCCATAAAGCACCCGCTTCTTCATTCCAATGTTCAATACTACCTCCAGGATTAGTTATTTCGTAAGGAGCCATCGTTGCATCACCAACAAAGATTATTCTGTAGTCAGAAGAGTACTTATGAAGAATATCTTCGGTCATTACCCTCTCATTCTGTCTTCTTCGGTTATCTTTCCAAATAGACTCGTATAAAAAATTATGGAAATAAAAGTATTCTAGATTTTTAAATTCTGTCTTACAGGCTGAAAATAATTCTTCGCAAATCTTTATGTGCGGATCCATTGAGCCTCCGACATCAAAGAAAGCTAATACTTTTACTGCATTTCTTTTTTCAGGCTGATATTTAATATCCAACATGCCTGCTTTTTTGGCTGTAGAGCTAATTGTTCCATCAAGATCAAACTCTTCTTGCGCGCTGTCTCTGATAAGTTTTCTAAGCCTTCTAAGTGCTACTTTTATATTTCTTGTTCCCAGTTCTACGCTATCGTCTAAGTTTTTAAAATCTCTAGCTTCCCAAACCTTAACTGCTTTTCCTTTTTTTCCTTCTCCACCAACTCTAATACCTTCAGGGTTATCTCCATCATTACCAAATGGGGAGGTTCCTTCAGTGCCTACCCATTTACTTCCCCCTTCGTGTTTGCCTTCCTGTTCTTTCATTCTATTTTTGAACTCTTCAAGAAGTTTTTCTAAACCCCCAAGAGACTCAATTTTCTTTAGCTCTTCTTCCGTTAGGTACTTCTCAAATTCACCTTTGAGCCAATCTTCAGGTATTAACATTTCTAAAATATCATCAATACTCTCGATTCCTTTAAAGTAAATATCAAAAGCTCTATCAAATTTATCATAGTGCTTTTCATCCTTTACAAGAGTAGCTCTGCTAAGGTAGTAAAAGTCCTTCATATCAGCAAAGGCTAGCTTTTTCTCTACAGCTCCAATTAAATCTAAAAGCTCTCTTAGAGTACATGGAACTCCAGTAGCCTTTAACGTATTAAAAAGAGAAATGAACATTATTGTTGAGGATTATTAGCTGCTTCTCTTCTTGCCATAAATGCTAGTCTTTCTAATAACTGAACATCCTGCTCATTTTTAATTAAAGCCCCATACAAAGGTGGTATAGCCTTAGAAGGATCCCTGTCTTTTAGAATTTCGTCAGGAATATCGTCAGCCATAAGTAATTTAAGCCAATCAATCAATTCTGAAGTTGAAGGTTTCTTCTTTAATCCAGGTACTTTTCTGACATCAAAGAAAATATCTAAAGCATCTTTAACTAGCTTCTTTTTTATTTTAGGATGATGAACAGAAACAATTTGCTGCATAGTCTCTCTATCTGGAAAATTAATGTAATGAAAGAAACATCTTCTTAAAAAAGCATCTGGAAGCTCTTTTTCATTATTACTAGTTATTATGACGATGGGTCTATTAACTGCCTTAATCGTCTCCTTAGTTTCATATACATAAAATTCCATTCTATCTAATTCTTGAAGTAGGTCATTTGGAAACTCAATGTCAGCTTTGTCTATTTCATCAACTAATAAAACAACTCTTTCCTTTGCAGAAAAAGCTTCCCATAGCTTTCCTTTTTCAATGTAGTTTGAGATATCTTTTACTCTTTCATCACCTAACTGAGAGTCTCTTAATCTTGTAACCGCATCATACTCGTAAAGGCCTTGTTTAGCCTTGGTGGTAGATTTAATATGCCACTCAATAAGAGGCATCTTCAAAGATTTTGCTACTTCTTCTGCAAGCATAGTCTTTCCTGTTCCAGGCTCTCCTTTAATTAAAAGAGGTCTTTCTAATGCAGCCGAAGCATTTACAGCCATGCTTAAATCTTCTGTTGAAATATAATTATCTGTCCCTGTAAATTTCATAAATTATCCTGTTATTAAAAATTTTTAGAACTTTATCATAGCCTGAGTTAAGCAAGCTAATGCATTTTATGATTTAGGTATTCTAAGTTTCGCCATTTGCCTAGCCTGACCTACTAGATTTCCTTTTGAATCCCAAATTTCGTCGTCTTCTTCGAGAAAACCTGAAGTTATAAAATCAGTTTTACCTCTCATTCTCAATGGACCTTCACAAGGCAGTTGTTTTAAGTGAACAGTTAATTCTAAAGAAGGTACCCAGCCTCTAGAACCTAATCTATTAAAAATTGGTGGTGACATAGTGTCGAGAAAGAAAATAATACTAAGTAGATCTATAGGCTCTCCACCTGGCCAAGAATAATAGGCATCCAGTAAGGCCCTTGACCTTGGCCTTGTTTCATCCCACCAGTCTGAGTATGGAGCAAATTTTCTATTTATCTGCTTTTCTAATACCGGCGTAAACCCTTCTTTGTAAGGCATAGATATACATTCTTTTATAGGGGGAAATTCTGGTGCTTCTACCTCCCTTAAAGTATCACCTTTAGCTTTTTCAAAATCAGTAAAACAAGCTGTGAATCTAATCCGCTCCTCCCCTCCTTGAATAAATTTTAATAAAGCAGTAGATACACTTCTTCCTATATTTAACTTTTCAACTTCTAGTAAAGCTTTACCTGCTTCAACTCTAGAAAGATAGTGTCCAGTCATAGAAAGTGGATCTTTATGATCTAGAGCTTCTGATAATGCTCTGGCTGCTGTAGCCATGGAATAACCTCCATTAGCAACCCCTCCTATATTCCAATCATCTGTCAATTCTGCTTCCCAGATATCTTCGTCTAACTGGGATACGGCCGTATCCCGAAGAAACTTAGGATATCCAATTTCTTGGTTCATATTAGAAATTAGGCCTTTTCTCTTTTCATGAGATAAACGCAAACAAATAATATCCCTGTCATTACTATTTCAAAAATAATAGCCATTGTTAATGGATCAGAACCATGTGTTAGGACTGCTAAGCTTCTAAAAACTGCAGCCGAACCTAGTAATGAGATAGAAGCATACAGCCATGTATGTTCCTCTCTGTAGGCCCCAATACAAGCAAATAAACCTGCTGTAAAAAAGAATGAAGTAAAATCTCCAATTTGAGTGTTGCCACCCATTCCCTCTAAAAGAGGCATAGCTAACCCAGCAGCAGCACTGGTTGGGTCAGTTATCCAACCGTAACATGAATAAAGCATGAAAAGCCCTATTAATCCTGACAATATTCTAGCAATCATTTTTAACTCCTATTTTTAATTAATTATTTGGAATAACTCTAATTAGTTTCCCTCTACGGCTATCAGTAGCTAAAACCAAACTTCCGTCTGGTGCACTAACAACATTTCTTATTCTACTTTTTAACTCATTGAAAAGAATCTCTTCCTGAACCACTTCATTACCTTTCAAAACAATTCTTCTAACATCACCTGGAACTAGTCCTGATATAAATAGATTGCCTTTCCAGGTAGGAAATAATTCTCCTTCATAAAAAGCCATTCCTGAAGGAGCTATGGAAGGTACCCAATATTTAATAGGCTGTTCCATGCCTTCTTTCTTTTGGAAAGGAGAAATAAGAGCTCCGCTGTAGTCAATCCCATATGTGATAGCAGGCCAGCCATAGTTTTTTCCCTTTTCTATTATATTTAGTTCGTCGCCACCTCTTGGCCCATGTTCGTGTTCATAAACAACTGACCCATCAGCGTTAACAGTAATTCCTTGTGAATTTCTGTGCCCATAGGACCAAATTTCTGGAAGAGCTCTTGGATTAGAAACAAAAGGATTATCTGATGGAATCGAACCATCGTCGTTTATCCTGATGACTTTTCCAAAGTGGTTATCAAGATCTTGAGCCATCTCCCTGTAGCTAAATCCATCTCCAGAAGTGATCAATAGGGTCCCATCTTTTAAAAAGACCATCTTTGCTCCATAGTGATTGGCCGTTCTTCGGTAGGGACTTGCTTTAAAGATAGTTACTACTCCAGACAGGGATAGTCCGTTTAATTTTCCTCTCACTACCCTTAAAGTGTTCGTTTTCTTGTTTGCAGTATTCGTTTCTGAAAATGCGAGATAAATAAATTGGTTATTGGCGAAATTAGGATGTAATACTATTCCCTCTAAACCTCCTTGACCTTTATATAAGCTATCAGGAACACCTTTTACGTGTTCATCTAATAACTTTCCGTTTTTAATAAGCCTTAATTTACCTGTTTTTTCAGTAACTAGTATTTCATCGCTTGAAGGAAAGGCGATACCCCAAGGAAAACTAAGTCCTTCTGCAATGATTTCAAATTTGTAATTCTTCTCATGATTATCTGCAGTAATTCCAAGGCTAGTAAAGCAAATAATTAATAATACGATTGATTGTAAGAACTGTTTCTTCATATTTATCCTTTATTTAATCGAGATCCAAAAAAATAACCACCTAAGTAACCACAAAGAATTAAGCAAATTTTACCTAATAGGGTTCTTGCTCCGGCTAACATGTCCACTCCGAAAAAAATTATAGGCATTAAATAGACTATAAAAAAAAGTGCTATCCCACCGGAGATTCCGTAAGCATGTTTTTTGTCTAAATTTATCCACCTTAAGGCAATCCAAGTAAAACCAAAACTAAAGAGAAGTCCGATAGCTAGAATAGTAGGTAACATAGGTAGAGGCAAAGGTGGAGCTGGAGTTAAAGTCATAAATACAAAATCATGATAGATGCTTGAGAAAACTGCCCCTGCTGTAACAGGCATATCTATACTTAAAAGCCAACTTAAGTTAGATATAGTGGTCTGAGCTCCAACTAAAAAGGAAACTAAAAGTATTGAAAGCAGAAGAAAACCTATTTTTTTTGTTCTATTAATCATTTTTTTAATATACAGCCTAATATTAATTTATTAAACAATACCTTTAATCTTTTGTAGAGTTGGCAATATCTGCTAACAACATGTTCTTTATCATTTCTGCATTAGTCTTTTCTCTCTCTTCCATTCTGGTAATTTCTTTTTCATCAACCCCTAGTCCTGATAAAACTTCTCTGTTGTGCTGTCCTAAACTCGGAGAATGTGACTTAGGAAAGTTGTTTTGTGAAGCAAAATTGAAAGGTGGCTTTGGATATCTCATCATTCCTGCTTCAGGGTGATCTATTTCTAAGAGCGACTCTTGATCTATAACCTGTGGATCTTCATGAATCTCGTCCAACGTATTAACAAAAGCAAAAGAGAGACCTAACTCTTCTAATTTTTCATTAACAAAATTGCTATCTAGTTTTTCCAAGAACGAATTTATTTCTTTTGTTAAAGAGTCAGCATTGTCAACCCTGTCTGGAAGAGTTGTATATTCTTTTCTTTGATGAAGATCGCATTGAAGAAAATTACAGAAAGTCTCAAAATCAGGATCTGCAACTAAAATTACTGCTACTGACTTATCTTTGGTTTTAAATAACGAAAAAGTGTCATATAGATCAGGCTTAATATCTATGCCTTCACCTAATAACGTTTTAGACCACATGGCATCAGGCCAAAGGAAGTATAGTCCGGCTTCTAACATAGAAATTGGTAGGTATTCTCCTTTTCCAGTTCTCTCTTTTTGGACTAGGGCTGCTGTAATTGCTTGAGCTGCTGTTAAACCAGTAGATTTATCGAAAATGACATTTTTTACGAATTCTGGTTTGGTAGGATTTTGGGCTGAAGCTGTTCCAATAGTTGCTTGAATTAAAGGATCATATACCTTTCTTTCAGAATAAGGGCCACTTTGTCCATAGCCAGAAATAGAAGCATAAATAATTTCAGGATTTATCTCTTTAATTGAGTCGTAATCTATTCCTAACTTCTTAACAATGCCTGGTCTGTAATTTTCTATAAGAATATCTGCTTCTTTTATTATGTTTTTAAGAATTTTGATTTCTTCTTCATTTTTTAGGTCTAAAACTACAGATCTTTTGTTTCTATTCAGAACGGCAAACATTCCTCCTACTCCATTTCTGGAGCTACCCATAAATCTTGCTAAATCACCCAATATAGGTGGCTCAACTTTTATTACATCTGCTCCCTGGTCAGCTAACATCATTCCAGCAAATGGACCTGAAACGGTGGAAGTCAATTCTACAACTTTATAACCTTTTAATGGACCTGACATACCTACCCTCTTCTATAAACTATTTGTGTCTTATAATAAAACAAGCTTTATGACTAAAGAACAATTTTTTGATATTGGTGTTAACTTAACCCACCCTTCATTTACTAAAGATATAGATAAAGTAATTGAAGAGGCTGTTGCTGCAGGTATAACTAGAATGTCTGTAACAGGTACAGATTTAGAAGAAAGTATCTCAGCTTACCAACTAGCTTTCTCACTTTCAGATATTCTAA
>CAYFFW010000034.1:0-8648 GCA_964342745.1 uncultured Gammaproteobacteria bacterium | reverse complement strand
GCCACCTCCACCGCCGCCGCCACCGCCGCCTCCTCCGCCGCCTCCACCTCCGCCGCCGCCACCGCCGCCGCCTCCGCCGCCGCCACCGCCGCCGCCGGAAATAGAGACTTACACATATACAGTAACTGAGACGGTAGATGTTGCAGCAGTAACAGAACAAGTAGTTACAACAAGCCAAGCAACAAGAGCTACAGGTGCTACTGCTACTAGATTAGGTACTGCACCTACTGCTACTAGATTAACTGGTGCTACTGCTACTAGAGCCGTTGCTTCTACAGCTACTAGAACTCAAACTGCTACTGCTACTAGAACTACATCTGCTACTACCGATGCTTATACGGAAGAATATTCATATACAACTGGTACTACAGAAACTTATACAACAACTAATACAGAAACTTATACTACAGGCGAAACTGAAACTTATGATTTAGCTCAGCCTACAGAAACTTATGATGTAACTGAAAGTTATGATGTGACTACTACTACAACAAATGTGGTTACACCTGCGACTACTGCAACATCAACTTCAGCTGCAACTGCAACAAGAGAAAAACAGTAGAAGTTTTTAGTTAACTTAACTCAAAAAAAGCCCGCTAAATTAAAGCGGGCTTTTTTGTTATCTCCATTAATATTGGAGGAGAGTCAGGCGATATATGTTGAATAGTTTTCCAAACAAATCCATTTTGAGGATCAATCCAATAATGGTCTTTGACTTTCCACCTTATATATCTATTTTCTTTTTCTAGTATGAAATGAATTAATGAATACTTCTTATCAAGAATTTCAATTTCTTCAATACCTTCATTAAAAATTTTTATGCTCAAGTTTAAATCGAAAACTTCAGGGTTGTCTAAAGAGATGTATTTTTTGATCTCTTTAATGTCTTTATTATTAATTTGGTTAAATAAATTTATATCTTGAGACCTTATAGAAGTTAGATTGTTGATAAGTCCAATTGTTCTAATTATCTCTCCATTTTTTTCTACAATTCTTATTTCATCGGAACTTACCCAAGTATTAATTTTTCCTTCTTTAGCTTCTAAAATTAATAGTCCTGCAGCTCCTTTACCTATCTTAAGTCTCATTGAAGCATAAGGTATATTGTTAACAAGGTCTCTAGTTATTGGATAATCCTCATAACCGAAAATAGCCCCCTTTACTGCTTGAAAAGAATACTTCCAGCTTCCTGCTACATTATCTGGCAAAGATGAACATCCAAATATAAAAAGCAAAGATAAATAAATAAGTTTTCTTTTTTCCATAGCATTCAATCAATTATTTGATCCCAATCTCTAAGAAGGCCTGTTTCATCCATATTCCCCAAGATACCCCAAAGGGTATTACTCCCGTAAAGAATCGCTCCTCCATCTTTTGTTAGGGGGTGAAGCCCAAAAGAGATATTTCCTGTTCTGTAGTCTGGAAAGAATAAATCTACAGGAATCTGAAAATAAAATCCTTTATCAAAACTACCTTCACCGAATTCGATTGCAGACAAATTAGTTTTTGTAGCAAATATACCTAACCTAAAACCAGAATTAAATCTCCTTGAAAGGTCTAAAGTTACCCCTTTATCGCCAGCAAGGTATTTTCCAATTAATATTTGTGCTGTTATGTTTTGAGGTAACTCCTGAAATAACTCTAAATGGCCAGTTGTTGTCTCATAATCACGGAAACTAAATCTTTGGTCATAATCTCTTTGTCTAACTCTATGTAATACAAAGCCAATAGCTGTATCACTGTCAAAAGGCTTATATAGAACCTCTCCTCCAATACCTCCAAACATTTCTTCCATTAGACCAATGTCAAGTCTTGCATAAACACCTTCAAAAGGACTAAAAATATACTCTAACTTTAAATTGGCAATGTTATTAGCCCCTTCTTTTAGGTAGTCTTGCACATCACTTCTAACATGAGGTATCTCACTGTAACTAGGATTATTAAATTGGTTAAAATTGTTGTATATATCTAATCCGATAGTGCTTTTAATGCTTAAGCCTCTTGCTAGCAAAGCAACAAAATCAATCCTCCACCATGCTTGTCCTAAGAAAAAAGCTTCTGGACCTCCTATATGGCTCTTTAAAGCAGGCCCCATTTTCCAATTATAAGCAGGAAGAATTACTAAAGGCTTGAATTCAGCAGACTGAAAATGAGATGGATTTGCGGCTCGTAATTTAGCAGTCTTTAATAACTCTTCGGTGCTTCTTTTTCCTTCAACTGCCTGCTCAAATTCTTTCCTTTTAAGAGATATATTATTAATTTCAGTATTATTTGGGTTCATAAAAGCTATCTCTAAAGTCTCTATCCTCGGAGGAACTACTGAGGATAAAACTCTAGCTGTCCTTCCAGCTGCTAAAGCATAGTTTCTATATTTATTCTGATTTATAGAAACCTGAACTTTAGATGGACTTACTGTAGCAGCTTGCATATAAAGTTGTTCTTGATTAAATTTCTCTGTCATTATTCTATAAAGAGATCTTTTACTTTTAGTTATGTCTTCTTTTTCCTGTTGAGAGATTTGTTCTATTCTCCGAGGTTTAACTCGCTTTGGTACCCAACCAGCTTTATTAAAATTAGATTTAAAGTGAAATGAAAATTGGTATTGATTTCCTCTTAACCTTCCAGCGCTGATTTCACCCCACTGACCAATGGGATAAGTTAATCCAAAATTAATTCTGCTATCAACCTCTAGGTCTGCTACTCCATTTGTTAAAGAGGCGATTTCTTGGTTAGAAGTATCATATTCAAGTTTTACCCTCATTCCATATCGTTTAATCTTGTATTCCAATCCACCATATAGAGCAGCATTTTCTCCAGAGAACCAATCTCTAACATTAAACCCTCCTCCTAAACCTCTAATGGAAGAACTTCTTTCGTTAAACGAATCGTGAATAGCTTTAAAGGGATTATTTATATTTCCATCTCTTCCGAGAGCCCCCCAAGCTACTCCTAGAGTAAAATCAAAGTTATCTATCTGCTTTGATGCGACAATATATTCAGAAGAAAAAAGACCTGTCCCAGCAAGGTCTCTTAAACCCAATGCAATAGAGGGAAGATATGTTCTCTCTCTCAATAATCTAAATTTCACATCAAAACTCTTGTCCTTTAGTGTTTGATTTCCACTATAAGAAGCAGGTCCATATTTTTGGTTTTTAATTTCTGTATATCTAAATACTGCCTCCATCCAGCTAAATGGTGAAGCTGACATTGAAGTGACTTCATATGGGAAAAAACTGTTAAATCCTATTTTTAAAGTTCCTTCAGGCATAAGTCTTGCTGTAGGCATTTCTAGAAGACCAGTTTCTCCAAAATTAGTTGATGTAGGACCAGTATCAACTGGCAAGTAATCATCTATAGAAGAAAAGGCCTTATAAGACATTAAGAGCAAAATAAAAAGAAAATATCTCATCAAGGAACCAGGTCCCATTATCAACTTATAAGTGCATGCTAATCGTCATCAGTTAATGCTGTAATAGTAGCAATAACTGTTGCTGATTCAGCAAGTATAGGAGTAATGTTTTTAGTCAACACTAACCAATCAAAAGGCCTTGGGTCTCTTGGAATAACTATAGTAGATCCAGGAAGAATGTCGGTTCCTCTTCTACTTCTGTTAAAAATACCCCTTGAAGATATCTCTCTTGACTCGCCATTTGGTAATAAAAGAAACAGGCCATTTCTATCTGCAGAATCTTTAAAGCCACCTGAACTTATAATATATTCAGAGGGTTTTGATCCAGAAATAAAAGTATGGGTTGAAGGAGTTCTGACTTCTCCAACTACTGTAATGGAATCAGGCCTTTTTGGAATATATAAAATATCACCATCTTGCAATAAAAGGTCCTTTTCAGGATTAGAGGCAAGAACATAAGGATCACTTTCAATAATTTGCCTTCCGGGCGGCTCTAATTCTCTAAGTCTTTTAATTAAATTTGAAATTGGTGCAATTGCTTCAGCTGAAACACTGACTATACTTCCACTAATTAAGGTGTCAGCTATAGATTGTTCAATAAAATCTGCTGATCGCTCAAAAGATAACTTTTGCATTTGAGCAACTGAGATCCTTGTGAAAGCACCTCCCAAAGGATATGCATTTTCTGTTAAACCTCCAGCTCTTCTTATAACAGAAGACAATCTCTCGCCAGGAGCTACGTTGTAAACTCCAGGAAATCTAAATTCTCCTCTTAATTCAACTACATAATTTTTGATAGCGGTAGAAGCATGAACAGAAAGACTATCGCCATCTTTTAACTTTTCATCTAATATTGGACTATTAATACCAAATTCTTTTCTTACTCGTTTGTTGTCTTCAGAGATAGTGCTTAATTCAAATTTAGGTTTTAGTCCTGTTTCTACTGATGCACCTCCCGAAAATTCAATTAAATCTCTTATCGTATCTCCTTCATGTATTTCAAAAAGATTCGAATTATTAAAATAGCCCTCAGATCTTGCTGTATTCTTTAAAAAAGGTATAAAAATTACATCACCTTCTCTAAGTCTTATATCATTTTCAGTATTACCTCTAAGAAATAACTCATATAAATCAAACTTTGCTAATACCTTCCCCTTTCTTTTTACTTCAATATTTCTTACAGATCCACCTTCATTAACTCCACCACTAACTAAAAGAGCATTCATTACTGTTGAAAGGGAGCTTACGGTATAAGAACCAGGTTGATAGGCAGATCCTAAAATAAAGATATTTATAGATCTAAATTCTCCCAATGATAGAAAAACCTCAGTTCCTATTAGCGCTTCTGAAATTTTCTTTGAAATAAGATCTTTAGCTTCAACAAGTGTTAAACCAGCAACAGTTATAGGTCCATATTGTGGAATAGTAATGGCACCACTTCGATTAATATATTGCGAGACTGTAGAATATTTTCCTCCGAAAAGTTCAATTTTTATTTTATCTCCTGGTCCCAATAAGTAGTCTTCAGGTACTGGTATATCTTCTGTAGCAGGAACAAAAGTTGTTGGGGATTGATCAAATAATTCGTAACCGTAAACCCAATTTCTAGACTTCTTCTTATATTCCCTCTCTTCTTTTTCTGTAAGAACCTTCTCTTTAGGCCTTTTTAGAGCTGTTGGGGCTGACTTGAAAGCAGACTCTATTTCGTTGTCTAAGTCAGTAGCTAACTGCATTTTTTCTAGGACTCGTCCTTTTTGATCAGGTGGAAGAGCATCTAAAAGACGAAGTTGATCTTCAGATAGTTCTGGCTCTTCGCTGTAAGCATAAAAAGGAATAGAAAGAACAATAACTACAAACAATGATATCAAAGGCTTTATATTTTTATTCATAACGAATATTCTAACTTTTTTCCTAAATTGTTTATAGAAACAAATGATTTCAATCTTTTATAATCCCTAATCCCCACCCTAACTTGTTCCTATAAGCTTCATAAAAATTATGGCCGTCAGGATGAATTAATTTCAAAAACTTCTTGGACTGTTGCATTATTACCTCTTGCTCCCTTTTCAAAGGAAAGATTTTTCCACTATCTAAACTAACTTTCCCCTTCTTGCTATTTTTCTTCAAAATTACTGATATCTTACTTTTAGAACTAACTATCAAAGGGCTTGAAGAAAGGCTATGAGGAAACATGGGAAGAATACAAAAAGCTTCTAATGAGGGGTGAATTATTGGACCACCACCAGAAAGGGAATAAGCTGTAGAACCTGTGTTTGTGCTAACAATAAGCCCATCTGATCTTTGTGACCAAACAAAATCACCATCAATAAACAAATCATATTCAATCATTTGGGCTATAACTCCAGAATGGATAACAATCTCATTTAAAGCTAGACAATTACTTTCACCTTCAGAAATATTTGCTTCAATAAAAAACCTTTTGTCTTCCACAAACTTTCCATCTAAAACATTTAAGAGACTTTCCGTTAGATTTTTAGGTGTTAAATCAGCTAAGAACCCTAAATTTCCAAGATTTATACCTAAAACGGGTATTCCAAGTGATCCATATCTTCTGGAGCAACTTAACATTGTTCCGTCACCTCCAATAGCAATAACAAGGTCTGACTCTCCCACTATTTCTTCTTCACTAGCAATAATTAAGTCTTTTGAAGCAATGCTCTTAAGATTAATGCTGGCTAAAACTTTGATGCCTTTATTCTTTAAAACTTCTTTGCATTGATTTGCAATAGATAAAATTCTTTTATTTTTTGTTGTAGAGAATAAAGCTATTTTTTTAAATCTCTCTTTTCTTGTACTTACCATTTTCTTACCCAATATATAAATATAGTATCTATTAGTGCAATTATCACCTTGAAAACATATTTTGTTAAAGCAATTCCTAATGCTACGGCAAAAGACATCTCGCCAGCAATTACCCAAACGAAAGTATATAAAAAGGTATCCAAAGCTTGAGAAGAGATTGTAGAAACATTATTCCTTAGCCAAAGATACTTGCCCTTAGTCATTACTTTCAATTTATGGAATATCCAAACGTCAAACCTTTGGCTAACAAGGTAGGCTATGAGAGAGCCTATAACAAAAGTTGGTGAATAACCTGCTAAAGTTGAGATGGCATTATGTACTTCCAAAGCAGAACCAGCTATATCTGATGGTTTAAACTGAATACTTATCAAAAGAGTTATCATGACTGCAATGTTAGCTACGAAGCCAAGCATCACAGCTCTAGTAGCCTCCTCCCTTCCAAACTTTTCATTTAGAACGTCTGTAGCAAAATAAATACCTGAATAAAGAATAGCCCCCATACTTGCGGTAAAGCTATACCCAAATACCTCAAGTTGGCTTACTTTACCTCCTTGTAAGTTTCCAAGGACAATACCAAGAATAACAGCTGCGTAAAGACCGTGCTTACCAAAGAACCTATAAAGAAGTATTGCCAAACCTAGGTCGTAAACTACAGTAATAACCCACAATAATTCTTGATTTGCTAATAAATCTTGCATCAAATTTAACAAAATCCTATGTTTTATGATTTACTTGCGCAGTCTAATAAAAAAAGCAGAAATAAACACTAATGAACAAGAGGTTATCAGAATACATTAAAAAGGCTAAAAACATAGTCATTTTCACTGGAGCTGGTATTAGTACAGAGTCAGGCATACCAGATTTTAGAGGCCCTCAAGGTGTTTGGAAGACTAATACACCAATATACTTTCAAGATTTCATAGGTTCTGAGAAAGTAAGAAAAGAATCTTGGAGAAGAAAATTTTCTGGTGGAGATATCATAACAAAAGCCAAACCTAATATTGGACATATAGCTGTTGCCGAAATTATAAACGACCATAATTCTGCACATTTAATTACTCAGAATGTAGATAATCTTCATCAAAATGCTGGGGTTCCAGATAATAAAATTACAGAGATTCATGGGAATGCAACCTATGCGAGTTGTTTAGACTGCAGTAAAAGATTTGAGCTTAAATCGATAAAGGAAGCCTTTCTCAAAGACGAAACTGTCCCTTACTGTGATTCATGTAGAGGAATCATAAAAACCGCAACTATCTCTTTTGGTCAATCTATGCCTGAAGAAGGTATGATAATAGCTCAAAGAAAAACTTTGGCTTGTGATTTATTTATAACCATTGGAACATCATTGGTTGTTTTTCCTGCAGCTGGTTTTCCTAAGTTAGCTAAAGACATTGGCGCTAATTTAATCATCATCAACAATGAGCCTACAGATTTTGATCCCATAGCCGACCTGGTTATACATGAGCAAATAGGAAAAGTTTTTTCAGATGAATAGGTTACTCATGGGTTAAAGCCACTAGTCCTAACAATTTTCCTTCTTTCATTTCTTCTAGTGTTCTATTAGCTTCAGAAACGTCTCTTACTTCAACATCAACTGGATCTATCTTCCCAGCTACAACTAATTCCATTAATTCTTCCATATCCCCTAAACTTCCAACATATGACCCCATAAGTTTTTTTTCAAATAAAGCCTGCATAGGTAAGGGAAGTGTTAGTTGCCCTCCAAAAAGTCCTACTACTACATAGGTACCACCCCTAGCTAATAAGTTATAACCAAAATTAACAGATGCCTCAGCTCCAACAAAATCCACTATTGATCTTGCGCCTCCTTCAGTTAATTCTAATAGCTTCTCAGCAGCCCCTTCTTCTGAAGAGTTAATAGTTGCAGAAGCACCTAGTTGTCTTGCCATTCCGAGTTTTTCATCTTCAATATCTACCACTATTGGATTGATACCATAAGCAGCCTTGGCAATCTTTAAGGCTAACAAGCCAAGACCTCCAGCTGAAACTATTACCAAAGAATTATCTTTTGTATAAGGTCCTGCCTTTTTTAAAGCGCTATAAGCGGTCAAGCCACGGCAAGCATAGCTTCCAGCTAGGCTGTCAGGTGTATCTGCAGCGTCAAATAAGTATTTTTTATCTGGAACCAGAACATGATCTCCATAACCTCCACCTACATGGATACCTAGGTTAGAATTGTTCATACAATAGTGAGTCATATCTTCATTACAAAGATCACAATCACCGCATCCCATCCAAGGGTAAGCTACATATTTCTCACCTATGTTTATTTCTTCTACCTCTTCTCCTATTTTTATAACTTCTCCAAAAATCTCGTGACCCATAGTTAATGGCTTGCCTTCAGGAAGTGGTGAGGGCAATTGAACTCCTCCTCCTAAATCAAAATAGCCAT
>CAYFFW010000033.1:0-9485 GCA_964342745.1 uncultured Gammaproteobacteria bacterium | reverse complement strand
ACTTAGGAGATTTTGGAAAGTCTTGTTGTGCAAACCTATCGTAGGGAGCCTGATAGACCTACAGAATCACCGCCTTGAACCCTACGGTTCAGGGCTACATCAGCAACGGTACTCTGGGAAGCCTTTTTTTCATGTCAAACAAAGTATCTTTAAGAAAAAGTAAAATCCAACAAAGGAATCAATTATCTCAAGAAGATATTCGTCTTTGGGAAAACAAAATTTTATTGCATTTTTCTAACTTTCTTTCCAAAAAAAACCTTAGAAGAGTTTCTGTTTACCTTGATATTAATAATGAAGTACCAACTAAAAAGATAATCAGAGCTATCTTTAATTTAGAAATAGAATGCTATGTTCCTGTCATAAATAAAAACTTGCAAAACAAGAAAATGACATTTTCTGAATACAATTCTAAAAGCCACTTAAAGAAAAATAAATTTGGTATTCAAGAGCCTTTAAACAATTCTAAAACACAAGGTTCAGAACTAGACTTAGTAATAATGCCTTTAGTGGCTTTTGATAATTTAGGTTACAGACTGGGTATGGGTAAAGGATATTATGATTTTACTTTTAGTAATTCTATAGCTAATAAACCTTTATTAATTGGCCTTTCATACGACTTTCAAGAAGTAGATAGCTGCTATTCTGAGGATCATGATATAAGAATGGATGCCTTAATTAGCCCTTCAGGTATAAGACAATTTATTTAGAAGTTACTCTAAAAAAGATAAATAAGCTGAATTATGAGATTCATCCCAAAACGGAAAGCCTGTTTTAATAAGATGTTTATTTAATTTATGAGTTTCTTTTGAATTAACTTGAAAACCTACCAGAACTCTGCCATATGCAGAGCCCTGATTTCTATAATGAAACATAGTTATGTTCCATTTATCGCCTAATGCAGTTAAAAAATCCATTAAGGCTCCCGGTCTTTCAGGAAATTCCACTCTAAAGATCTTTTCGCCATAGGAAATTACATCTTTAGGAGCCCTGCCACCTACCATGTGCTTTACATGCAATTTAGCCATTTCATTTTCTGAAAGATCTTTTGGTGAGTAACCTTTTTTTCTTAAGTCTTTTATAAAAGACTTTTTTTCTTTTTGTCCTTCATCAACTCTACATGCAACAAAAATGTTAGCTTCCTTTTCATCATCTATTCGATAATTAAACTCAGTAATCATTCTTTTTCCTAAATCATTACAGAAGACTCTAAAACTACCTTTTTTTTCTGGTATACATACACTTAACAAAGCTTCTTTCTTCTCTCCAAGCTGCACCCTTTCAACAATGTGCGAAAGACGATCAAAATTAAGGTTAGCGCCTGAATTGATTGCTATTAAGTTCTTATTCCTCCAGCCTTTATTTTTAACTAATTTTTTAAGGCCCGCTAAAGATAATGCTCCAGCTGGTTCAGAGATGGTTCTTGTTTCTAGAAAAATATCTTCTACAGCAGCACAAATTTCATCAACTGAAACTGTTACTACTTCATCTATCCATTCTTTAATTATAGGAAAAGTAACTTTACCCACCTGTTTAACAGCTACTCCGTCAACAAAGAGACCCACTTCCTTTAAGGTAACCCTGCGATTTGCTTTAACAGCTTCATAAAGGCCAGCAGCTTCCTCAGGTTCTACGCCTATAATCTTAATCTCTGGTCTCAAGCTTTTAACGTAAGCTCCTATTCCAGCCAGAAGACCTCCTCCTCCAACTGGTACAAAAATAGCATCTATTTTTTCATCGAATTGATCAAGAATCTCTTTTCCAATTGTTCCTTGTCCCGCTATAACCTCTTCATCATCATAAGGGTGCACAAAAGAAAAATTAGGATTCTTAGCAATTTTTATTGCGTGTTTATAGGCCTCATCATAAGTATCACCAACAAGTACTACCTGGGCTCCCAGGTTCTTAACTGCTCTAATCTTTATAGTAGGAGTAGTAACAGGCATGACAATTGTAGATTTAAGTTTTAGTCTCTGAGCTGAGTAAGCTACCCCTTGAGCATGATTACCTGCTGAAGCAGTTATCACTCTTTTTATATTGTTATCTTCCTTTAGGGTTAAAATTTTGTTGTATGCACCTCTCAATTTAAAGGAAAAAACTGGTTGAAGATCTTCTCTTTTCAAGAAAACATTATTTTTTATTTGACTTGATAAAAAACTAGCAGAGCTTAAAGGAGTAATATCAGCAACATCATAAACAGACGATGAATTTACTTTTTTTAAATACCTATGAGATTTAGAAAATTTCATAATTTATTTTTTCCCCATTTGGAGGGAGCGCAATTATACTTAGCGCTTCATTATCTGCAAAAGAAAATAGAAATTAATGGATGTAGAAAAGAAAAAAAAGAAATCAGCACTGAAAGCTTTTGAATTAATAAAGAAAGAATTAAATAGAGATAGTGTTTTAGGAATTGGTACTGGATCAACTACAAATTATTTTATAGAAATACTAAATAATGAGGTTTTAGAGATAAAAGGAGCTGTTTGTAGTTCAGAAGCTTCTAAAGATAAGCTTGAAGCTTCTAATATTCAGATATTAAGTCTTAATGAAGTACATCAAATTGATTTTTATATTGATGGTGCAGATGAATTTAATAGCAGAAAAGAGCTCATTAAGGGGGGAGGAGGAGCTCTAACTAGGGAAAAAATTATAGCTCACTCATCTAAAAATTTTATTTGCATTGTTGATGACTCTAAATATACAAATTTATTAGGTAACTTTCCTATTCCTATTGAAGTCATAGAATTAGCTAGAAGTGCAATTTCAAGAGAAATAATGAAAATGGGAGGAAAGCCAGTTTATAGAAATGAATTTATTACAGATAATGGTAATCAAATTATTGATGTTCACAACTTAAACTTAAATGTTCCTTTTGAAACAGAAAGACTAATTAATAACATTCCAGGAGTTGTAGAAAACGGGATATTTTCATCCAGGAAAGCTGATATTATTCTTAAATCTTCAGATCAAGAAGTAGAAATTTTAGATTAAAAATACTTATATAAAAGCATCAATAGGTATGTAAGTACTTACTATTATAGAAGCTCTTTTATGGTATTAATTATCTCAGGACTATCTGGTTCAACTCCTTGATTGAAGTGTTTGACTTCTCCGTTCCTGGAGATTAAATATTTATTGAAGTTCCATTCAGGTTCTTTCCCAGTTGCTTCGATGAGATCATTAAAGAATGAATTAGCTGCATAGGATCTTAATCCTAATTTTCCTCCATTTGTTACATGAGATCTCTTAAACATTGGAAAGTTAACTTTGTAATTAGTTCTACAATATTCTTTTACTTTTTCTTCTTCTGTAAATTCTTGAAAGAAGTCATTTGAAGGGAACCCTAATACTATTAGACCTTCATCCTTATATTCTTCATATAGACTTTGAAGAGCATCATACTGATAAGTGTAACCACAGCGGCTAGCAACATTTACTGCTAAAATAACCTTATTCTCATATTCACAAAGATTTTTTGTTTCTTTTGAGGCCAATACCCTTAAATCATGATCTAGAACATCAGGGCAGGCAGCATAAAAAATGCTTGAAAAAAAGAAAGAAAGAGCAAGAATAAACTTTTTCATAGAATTTCTCCTAAATAATAAAAACTTCTGTATCAATATCTACCTTATCAAATAAAGAAATAACATCTTTATTATACATCCTTACACAACCATCAGAGGCAGGTTTACCTATTAACCCTTCCTCTGCAGTTCCATGAATATATATATATCTTTCTTTAGAATCCACTCCAGATCCTTTATTCAATCCTTCTTCTAGACCGGTTAACCATAAAATTCTTGAGGTAACTACATCAAATTTAGTATCAATAGGCTCAGTTATGATATTTGCAATAGCTCCAGTCCACTTCCTGCCTTTTAAAACAGCCCCTCTAGGCAGATCTTGCCCTATTTTTTCATCTATTTTATGTCTTCCTAATGGAGTTTTGAAGCTGTTCTCTTTAGAACCTGTACCATACGCTGAAGTAGAAACACTATACTTTTGGACTATTTCTCCTTTTTTTAAATAGAAAAGTTCCTGAGAATCTACTTTTACAAGTATAAAAGAAGAAAGATTTTCATATTCTGGATAAATTTCTTTTAAAGAGTTAAATACCATCTTTTCTTCTATTAAATAAGGCTTTACAGTACATGATACTGATAAAAAAGTAATTAAAAAAAGTTTAATAATTAAATAAAAACTGATATTGTGTTCCTTTATTCTAAAATTCATTATTTTTAAGAACATTTGTTCTTTTATTATATAAAAGGTACATTAATATTACGATTACATATATGTAAATAATATTATTTCCTACAATTGAAAATGGTGTCCTACCTTCATACACTTGTATTCTAGATTTTAGCTCTTTTTCTTCGAAGAATCCTTGTCTTTCTATAATTTTGCCATTTTTATTAATAATTGCACTAATACCGCTATTTGTAGCCCTTATTAAAGGTTTTTGATGCTCTAATGCTCTTGTTTGAGCTATCTCAAGGTGCTGATAAGGACCTATAGAGCTACCAAACCATGTGTCATTGGTAATAGAAACTAATAAATTACTATCTTTTGCTGTTTTTCTTACTAATTCATTAAAAGCTACTTCATAACAAATATTAGGAGAAATAATTAAATTATTAGCTTTTAGAGGTTGAAATCTACTTCCAGGAGAGGTATCAGTCATATTTACACCTAAAATATCTAAAAACTTACCTAGATAGCTTCTCAGAGGAATATATTCACCAAAAGGAACCAGTTGAACCTTGTCATAAAAACCTTCAGCACGACCATAACCCTTGATTCTATTAAAACTTTTATTATTTTTAAATTCATTTATATAGTTGTGAGCAACTATTCCAGTTATTAATGACAGGTCCTTTAATTTTGCTTGTTGGTCTAAATCTGATATCCATGGCTCCATGCTATCTTCATTTAATATTAAAGCTGTTTCAGGAAAAAAGATAAATTCTCCTGGTAAAGCATTAGAAACAGAACGTTGGAATAAATCCATAGTTTGATAGACACCCTCACTGCTCCATTTCTCTTTTAAGGTTAAGTTTGGTTGTTGAATTGAAACATTTATCGTGATTAATTCTTTGGTCCAATTAATATTGTTTAATGTAAATGATGAAATCAAAATAATTAAGAGGAGGGAAGGGTAGTAATAATTTTTATTTTTCAACAATAAGAGAAGAATGCCTGCAATTATCAAGGCAGTTAAAGATCCACCATAAGTACCTAGGATTGGTATCCAACCCCCAATAAAAGTTCCTGATAAAGAGTCTCCAATGATAAGCCATGGAAAGCCTGTAAAGATATTGCTTCTTAAAATTTCAATTGATAACCATATAGCTGGAAAAACAATAATAAAATCAAAATAAAGTTTGTTTGTTTTAAGAAATTTATATAAAAGGGTAGTTGTACCGGAGAAGAGAGAAAGAATAATTACAAATAAAGAGGTTATAAGAAATGAGCTTAAAGAACCTATACCTCCATGATAGTGAATACTCACATACAACCATGAAATACCTACCCCCCAAAGACCTAAGCCGTAAACAAATCCTAAAGTAAAAGAATTCCTGGAATCTTGAAAATTTAATAAATAAATTAAACATGAAATAGAAAAAATGGTTGAAGGCCAAAAATTAAATGGAGCAAACCCTAATGGAAAGATTAACCCACAAACAAAGACCAATAAATATACTTTCACAGAAATTAATAATAATTTCTAAGGAACTTATAGCAAGGAGTTTATTAGGCAGTAATTACTTTTATCTGTTTTAGTCTTCTTTTGTCTGTAGAAGAAATAACAAATCTTAAGTTATCGATGGATATAGCATCATTTCTTTTAGGGAATCTGGCAAAATTGTTCATAACAATTCCTCCTAATGTTTCAAAATCTTTATTGCTAAATTTACATCCAAATTCTTCATTGAATTCTTCTATTGAGATAAGAGCTGAAACTAAAAACTCATTATCTGATATTTTTTTTACCATCTTATCCTGGAGATCGTCGTGCTCATCTTCAATCTCACCCACTATTTCTTCCAATACATCTTCAATAGTAACTAATCCTGTAATACCTCCATATTCATCTATAACGATAGCCATATGGTTCCTACTTGATCTAAATTCATCTAAAAGAGTATTTAATTTTTTACTTTCTGGTACCAGTACAGCTGGTCTTAATAAGGAATTAAGCTCTAATTTTTCTTTTTCACTACGAGATAATAGGGGTAAAAGGTCTTTTGCAAGCAAAATACCTTCAATTTCTTCAGTTTCTTTATTAAAAACAGGAAATCTAGAATGTCTAGACTTGATTATCCTAGGTAAGAACTGATCTGGTTCTTCACTAGAATCTACAAAAATAATTTGAGGTTTTGGAATCATAATCTCTCTAACTTGGGCAGTAGATACCTTTAAAGCACCTTCCATCATGCTTAAAGTGCCTTTTTCAAGCACTCCTCTATCACTAGAATCTCTTATTGATCCAGCTATTTCTTGCTTGCTTTGAGGTTTGTAAGAAAAATTTTGATAAATCTCTCTAATCTTTTCGCGTATTCTCTTAGAGATTCCAATTCTCTGGGGGTCAACTAAATTACTCGGTGGTTCGTCGTTCATTAACGCCTTATATTCATAAACACAAACTAATCATAGTTCTATTTGATATGGATCATCAATAGATAATTTTTTAAGAACCTCTTTTTCTATAGACTCCATATTAACTGCTTTATGCTCTAAATCATGAGAATAACCAAAAAGATGTAAAACACCATGCACAAATAAGTGCATCAAATGGTCTAAAAAAACTTTGTTTTGCTCTTTGGCCTCTCTTTTTAATACTTCAGCACATATAGCAATATCTCCAAAACAATTTCCGTTTTCATCTAGTTTTTTTGAATCGGGTTCAAAAGATAAAACATTGGTCTCTTTATTCTGACCCGTGTACTTAGAATTTAACTTCTTCATATTCTGACTGGTAACGAATCTTATGTATACACACAAAGTGTGATTTTCTGATTTACTAGTTTTCAGTTCTTGATTAATTACTTTAATACAAGCATCAAAATCAATTTCCTTTATATTTAGATCTAAGTCCTCATCCATGCTGATAACTACATGGTCTAGAAAAAAACTCATCTATTTCTAAATTTTTCGTAAGCTTCAACTATTTTCTGCACCAAAGAGTGGCGAGCTACATCTTTAGAAGAAAATCTTACGAGCCCCACGTCCTCAATCTCACTTAGAATGTCCAGAGCATGTATTAGTCCTGAGTTTATATCTTTTGGTAAATCTATTTGTGTTAGATCGCCTGTAACAATTACTTTAGATCCATACCCAAACCTGGTAAGAAACATTTTCATTTGTTCTTGAGTAGTATTTTGTCCCTCATCTAAAATAATAAAAGACTTATTCAGAGTTCTACCTCTCATAAAAGCTAAAGGGGCTATTTCAATAACATTGCTTTCAATTAATTTATTTGTCTCTTTAAAACCTAAAGTTTGAAAAAGGGCGTCATAGAGTGGCCTTAAATAGGGATCAACCTTTTGACTTAAATCTCCTGGAAGAAATCCTAATTTTTCTCCAGCTTCAACTGCAGGGCGAGTTACTACAACTTTTTCAACTCTCCCTGTAATTAGTTGGTTAACAGCAGCAGCTACAGCAAGATAAGTTTTCCCTGTACCGGCTGGCCCAATACCAAAAACTAGATCTTTCTTCGAAATTATTTCTAAATATGTCCTTTGATTCAATCCCTTAGGAGATACTAAAGTTTTAGGGGTTTTTATAGTGAAAGTCTCTTTTGAAGTAAAATCTCTTAAGCTTTCCATAGAGTTCTGGTTCATAATCTCTCTTAAATATAAATGTATTTCTTCCGGAGGAACATCATTTTTTTTCTCTAATTTTTTGTACAGATCTTTTATAAACTTTTTTGCAGCTAGAGAATTTTGAGTTTCGCCCTTAACTTTAAACTGCGACCCTCTGTTACTTATCTTTATCTCTAATGCCTTTTCAATTTGTTTAAGTGTTGAGTTTGTAGGGCCACAAAGTCTATTTAATCTGTCCTGGTCATCGGGCTCTAAATTAAACTTAAGGCTATTTTCCATTCTTAAACCATTACTCCTCTTAGGGAATTAGGCATAACGTCAACAATTTCTAAATCTAAGAACTCTCCTACTAGATTTTTTCCTTGAGAATTAAAGTTAACCACTCTATTGTTTTCTGTCCTGGCTTGGAGCTCTCCAGGATCTTTCTTAGAAGTCCCATTAACTAGACATTTCTGAATATCCCCTACCATCCTTCTGCTTATTGAAAAGGAAGTTTTTCTTAGAGCTTCTTGTAACAATTCAAGCCTTCTTTTCTTTTCAGGCAAACTAACATTATCTTCTAAGTCTTTAGCAGTAGTGTTTGGTCTGGGACTGTAGATAAAACTATAAGATTCATCAAATCCTATCTGATCAATTAAATTAAGAGTATCTTGAAAATCTTCTTCAGTTTCACCTGGGAATCCAACTATAAAATCAGAAGATATTGTTATGTCAGGCCTTGCTGTTTTAAGCTTCTTAATTATCGTTACATACTCTTTTATATTGTGCCTTCTTCTCATCAGTTTAAGAATTGAATCGGAACCACTCTGAACAGGAAGATGAACATGATTTACTAACTCTGGAACCTCTTTGTAAGTGTTTATTAAATCATCTCCAAACTCAAAAGGATGAGAAGTTGTATATCTTATGCGATCTATTCCTTGTATCTTAGAGCAATCCTTAATCAGATTAGCCAAACCTAAGCCTTTAGTTTTATCCTTACTATCTCTATAAGCATTTACGTTCTGCCCTAGGAAGATTATTTCTTTCACGCCGTCTTTGGATAAACCTTTTACTTCACTAAGTATGTCAGACAGAGAACGACTTATTTCATGTCCCCTAGTATGGGGAACCACACAGAAAGAACAATATTTATTACAACCCTCCATTATTGAAACATATGAAGAAATACCGTCATTCGAAGGCTTAGGTAATGAATCAAATTTTTCTGTTTTAGGAAAAGAAATATCAACTTCTTTTTTATTTAATCTTGAGACCTCTTTAAACATCTTAGGGACTCTATGTATAGTCTGCGGACCAAATACTAAATCAACAAAAGGAGCCCTTTTGATTATATTTTCTCCTTCCTGACTAGCAACACAACCTCCTACTCCTATTTTTAGGTTAGGGTTTTTTTCTTTTAATTCTCTCCATCTGCCTAATTCATGAAAAACTTTTTCTTGGGCCTTTTCTCTTATAGAACAGGTATTAAGAAGAATTAGATCAGCTTTATCTGGACTATCTACTACAGTAAAGTCATTGCTTTCTGCAAGTATATCTTTCATACGACTTGAGTCGTATTCATTCATTTGACATCCGTGGGTCTTGATGTATAAATTTTTGCCCATACAATCTTATATATATTTAAAGAGGGCGCGAATTGTAATGTCTAAAAAGGGA
>CAYFFW010000032.1:0-12900 GCA_964342745.1 uncultured Gammaproteobacteria bacterium | reverse complement strand
AGAACCTCAACTTTTATTAACTCTTGTTTGGCCTCATTATCATTTAAAGAGGCAAATTTTTTCTCGAATAAATACATTTGAGCCAGCACTTGATTAGCAAATGAACCATCCATAATACGAGAAGGATGTCCGGTAGCATTTCCTAAATTTACAAGCCTACCCTCTGAAAGGAGAATTAAGTAATCCTTGCTTTCTAAATTAGGACTTTCTCCTGCTTTAGTATCTCTAAAGATTTTATGAACCTGAGGTTTAATTTCTTCCCATTTCCATTCTTCTCTCATAAATTGAGTATCTATCTCTGTATCAAAGTGACCTATATTACATACAACGGCTCCTTTCTTTAGAGATCTCAACATATGCTTATCACATACTTTGTAGTTACCAGTTGTAGTAACAACTAAGTCAGTATCTTCAAGAAGTTCATTGTTAATAGAATCTAAACTACCTTTGTTTTCTCCTTCTTTGTAAGGGGAAACTACTTCATATCCATCCATACAGGCTTGCATAGCACAAATAGGGTCTATTTCACTAACCCTAACTACCATTCCTTCTTGTTTTAAACTTTGTGCTGATCCTTTCCCTACATCTCCATAGCCTATAACCAGAGCTTTTCTTCCTGCAAGAAACATATCTGTCCCTCTTTTAATACCATCATTAAGGCTGTGACGAGTTCCATACTTATTGTCGTTCTTTGATTTAGTAACTGAGTCATTAACATTTATAGCAGGTACTTTTAGTTTATTTTCATTTATCATTTCATGAAGCCTAACTACTCCTGTTGTTGTTTCTTCTGTAATACCATGTATTTTTTCTAGAATTTTCGGGTATTTGTTATGAGCCATGGAGGTTAAATCACCACCATCATCTAAAATCATATTTGCTTCCCAAGGTTCACCATCTTTTAGGATTGTCTGTTCTATGCACCAATCGAATTCTTCTTCAGTTTGACCCTTCCATGCAAATACAGGAACTCCTGATTGAGCAATGGCTGCTGCTGCATGATCTTGAGTAGAAAATATATTACAGCCAGACCATCTAACTTCCGCACCTAAGCTAGTTAAAGTTTCAATTAACACTGCTGTTTGAATAGTCATGTGAATGCAACCTAAAATCTTGGCCCCCTCCAGAGGTTTTTGATCTGCATACCTTTCCCTGAGCTTCATCAAGGCAGGCATTTCTGACTGAGCAATAACTATTTCTTTTCTACCCCAGTCAGCTAAAGAAATATCAGCAACTTTATAATCTTGATTCTTACTAGTCATTTTTTCCTCCCAATTAGGAATCTTTAAGGGTTTCAGCTTTATCAGTTTTTTCCCAAGTAAATGCTTCTTCCTCTCTTCCAAAATGCCCATAAGCTGCTGTGGACTGATAAATCGGTCTTTTTAAATCCAGCATTTCTATTAATTCTTTGGGCCTCAAATCAAAGTGCTCTCTAATTAAACTTGAAATTTTTTCTTCATCAATCTTTGCAGTTCCAAAAGTATTAACACTTATTGAAGTGGGCTCGGCAACTCCAATAGCATAAGAAACTTGAATCTCACATTTTTCAGCCAAACCAGCAGCAACGATATTTTTTGCAACATATCTCCCCGCATAGGCTGCTGACCTATCTACCTTCGAAGGATCTTTTCCAGAAAAAGCGCCACCGCCATGTCTAGCCATGCCACCATATGTATCTACAATTATCTTTCTTCCAGTAACTCCACAATCTCCTACAGGACCCCCAATCTCAAATTTTCCTGTTGGATTAATAAAATACTTTGTTTCTTTATTTAACCAGTTTTGAGGAAGAATAGGGTTTATGATTTCTTCCATAACACCTTCTTTAAGATCTTTCTGAGAAATTTCTGGATCATGTTGAGTAGAAAGTACAACTGCAGATATAGATTCGGGTTTCCCATCAGCCCCATAGACAAAACTTACTTGACTCTTGGCATCAGGTCTTAGCCAATTTAACTTACCTGACTTTCTAACAAAAGCCTGTTGCTCTACTAATCTATGGGAGTAGGTAATAGGAGCTGGCATTAAAACTTCAGTCTCATTAGTTGCATAACCAAACATCAAACCTTGATCTCCGGCACCTTGCTCTTTGTCTTCACCTTCTCCTTCATTAACTCCTTGTGCAATATTTGTAGATTGTTTACCTAATTTATTTATGATTTCGCATGTATTACCATCACAGCCTACTTTAATATCATCATAGCCAATATCGCAGATAACTTTTCTGGTAATAGCTTCTAAGTCAGGGTTTGATTTACTGGTTATCTCTCCAGCCAATACAACTAAATTATCTTTTACTAAAGTTTCACATGCTACTCTTGAGTTAGGATCATCTTTAAGCATGGAGTCTAAAACAGCATCAGAAATCTGATCTGCCATTTTATCAGGGTGGCCTTCTGAGACAGATTCTGAAGTAAATACCTTATATTCAGACATATTATTATCTTTTCTTACTTTAAAAGGATCGGCATTCTACCCTTTTATTAAGGGTTTTATCCAATTTTATGGTTTTTAATGTATACACTTTTTTTAGAATCGGACAAAATAGTCACCCAAACAATATAAATGTCAGAAAATTTAAAATTAGCTAACGCAATAAGGGTTCTTTCGATGGATGCTGTAGAGCATGCAAAATGTGGACATCCTGGAATGCCTATGGGAATGGCAGATATAGCTGAGGTCCTTTGGAGAAATCATCTAAAACACAATCCAAATAATCCTTCCTGGATAGATCGTGATAGATTTATTCTTTCGAATGGTCATGGTTCCATGTTGCTATACAGCCTTCTGCATTTTACTGGCTATGATCTGTCAATGGATGAAATAAAGAATTTTAGGCAATTAGGTTCTAAAACTCCCGGTCATCCTGAATTTAGGATAACTCCAGGAGTAGAGACTACTACTGGGCCTTTAGGCCAAGGGATAGCTAATGCTGTTGGAATGGCTATAGCAGAAAAATTACTTTCTCTAAGATTTAATAAAGGAGAGTTCAGCCTAATTGACCATTTCACCTATGCTTTTTGTGGAGATGGCTGCCTTATGGAAGGCGTTTCCCATGAAGCCTGTTCTTTGGCTGGGACATTAAATCTCGGAAAGTTAATTATTTTCTATGATGATAATAATATTTCTATAGATGGGGAAGTTTCAAGTTGGTTTACAGAAGATATCCCCAGAAGATTTCAATCTTATGGTTGGCATGTTATTCCAAATATAGATGGTCATAACTCAAAACAGATAGATAAAGCGGTAACTGAGGCAAAACAAAATGCAGACCAACCTACAATAATTTGTTGTAAAACAAAAATAGGCAAAGGTTCCCCCAATAAACAAGGAACAGCAAGTTCTCATGGCTCGCCTCTGGGGGAAGAAGAGGTTTTACTAACGAGAAAGGAGTTAAACTGGGAACACTCCCCCTTTTACTTTCCCAAAGAAATTTACGATGAATGGGATGCTAAAGAAGAAGGAAGGGTAAACGAAAAAAAATGGAATAAATTGTTTAATGAATACAAATCAAAATATCCTGATAAAGCTAGTGAGTTTATTCGATGTACCTCTAATAAGCTTCCTAAAGACTTGGACGTACAAATTGATTCTTTTATAGAAGAGCAGCAAGAAAATCAGGAAGATATGGCTTCTAGAAAATCTTCAGAGGTTGTTCTTAATTTCTTGGGGCCTTTATTGCCCGAACTCATAGGAGGCTCAGCAGATTTAAGTGGCTCAAACAATACTAGATGGGAAGGAACTAGGTCTATTAATGAGGGGGCTGAAGAAGGAAATTATCTTTATTATGGAGTTAGGGAATTTGCTATGACAGGTATAGTTAATGGCTTAGTTTTACATGGTGGGTTAAAACCCTATGCTGGAACTTTCTTAACTTTTTTAGATTATGCCAAGAATGCGGTTAGGTTAGCTGCCCTTATGGAGTTACCTTCAATTTTTGTTTATTCTCATGACTCCATAGGTTTAGGGGAAGACGGTCCTACTCACCAGCCAATAGAACACTTAGCAAGCTTAAGGTCTATGCCTGGCTTAGAAACATGGAGACCCTGCGACACAGTAGAAACAGCAGCTTCATGGAAAGTTGCTTTGCTTAATAACAACAATCCAACTGCTATTATTCTTTCCCGGCAACGTTTAAAAGCTCAAAGCAGGACACAAGATCAAATAGATAATATAGAAAAGGGCGGCTACGTAATATATGAATCCGAGGAAGACCCCGATCTTGTGATTATTTCTACGGGGTCAGAAATCGCTACTGTTATTGAGGCTGTCCAAGAATTGAAATCAGAAAAGAATATAAGAGTAGTATCCATGCCTTGCACCGAAAGGTTTGATGAACAAGATCCAAATTATAAGAAGAAGGTTTTAGGAGAGAATATTCCAAGATTAGCTGTGGAAGCTTCCTACAGTGATTGGTGGAAGAAGTATGTAGGCTTGAAAGGAAAGGTTATAGGTTTGAACGAATACGGTCAGTCTGCTCCAGGAAATGTTCTTCAAAAACATTATGGTTTTGACAAAGATAGCATTATCAAAGTTATTAAATCTTTCAATTAAATGCAACTAAAGGGCTTAGAAGATTACCAGCTGAAAGGTAAGCGGATTATGCTGAGATCTGATATGAATGTCCCGTTAAAAGATGGAATTATTGTTAGTTCGGAGAGAATAGATAGATCACTTCCTACTATTAAGTATATTTTAAAGGAGGGAGGTAAGTTGGTCCTCTTAAGCCACTTTGGAAGACCAAGAGAAAACGGTAAATTCCAGAAAGAGTTCAGCTTAAAGCCTGTTGTTGATTATTTAGAGAAGAAACTTAATAGAGAAATTCCTCTAGTTCAAGATCTAGATAGCTTAGACAGCAATCGTGAATTCTCAGTAGTTGAAAATATTAGGTTTTTTATAGGAGAAAAAAGCAATGATTCCAATTTAGCTCAAAAATTAGGTTCTTTGTGTGACCTATATGTTTTAGATGCTTTTGCTACTTCACACAGAGCCCATGCTTCGACAACTGGGGTGGTAGATTTTGTGGACCAAGCATGTATTGGATTTTTAGTACGTGAAGAATTGGAGGGCATGAGGGCTATAGATCAAGCTAAAACTCCTTCATTAGCTATTCTAGGAGGTGCAAAAATTTCAACTAAACTCTCTTTGATTTCTTCCTTAGCTGACAAGGTGGATTATTTATTACTCGGAGGAGGAATTGCTAATACTTGTCTGGCCTCCAAGGGCATTGAGGTTGGCTCTTCCTTAGTTGAACCTTCGCTTTTTGATCAAGCCAAAAAGCTGGTTGAAAAAGACAATATATTGATTCCAGAGAGAGTCATAGTAGCTTCAAAGAATAAGTTACATTCTAAAGAAGTACATGTTGAATCTTTAAACAAAGAAGATAGTATTTTTGATATTTCACCCCTATATATAGATTCTCTAAAAAAAATCTTTAGGGAAGCAAATACAATAATTTGGAATGGCCCAATGGGCTTATTCGAAGACGATAAATATTTTCTTGGAACCAAAGCTGTAGCAGACTTAATCAGTACATCAGATGCTTACTCAGTAGTTGGCGGAGGAGATACAATAGCTGCTGTATCAAAATTAGGGATTTTAGATTCAATTAATTATGTTTCTACTGCTGGTGGAGCATTTTTGAATTATCTAGAAGGCAAAGCTTTACCTGCCCTTTCAGCTATTGAAAAGAAGAGCCTTAAATCATAAAGTTATAGGGTTTAAGATAAATTTAAATGTTTATAAGGAGAATTAAATGAATTTAGGGAGCTTGGAAGAAATTGCTGCTTATATCGTAAGTGATGGTAAAGGAATTCTAGCAGCTGATGAGAGCAATCCTACTTGTAGCAAGAGATTTGATTCTATGGGAATCGAGTCAACGGAAGACATTAGAAGAGACTATAGAGAAATGCTTTTCAGAGCGGAAGGTATAAAAGGTAATATTGGAGGCGTCATACTTTTTGATGAAACAATCCGGCAAACAGCGCAAGATGGAACACCTCTAGTAAATATCATAAGTGAACAAGGTGCTTTACCAGGAATAAAAGTTGATAAAGGACTGAAACCTTTAGATGGTTCTCCTGAAGAAACTGTTACTCAAGGATTAGATGGATTAAATGATAGGTGCAAGGAATACGAAAAAATAGGGGCTAAATTTGCTAAGTGGAGAGCAGTTATAAGAATAGGGCCTAGCATTCCTTCAGATGAATGCATTTTTCAAAATATGGAAGCTTTATCTAAGTACGCAAAAATTGTGCAAGAAAATAACATGGTACCCATAGTAGAGCCAGAAGTACTTATGGACGGAGATCACTCTATTGAAAGGTGTTTAGAGGTCACCTCCAGGACTCTAGAGACACTCTTTGCCTGTTTAGAGGAACATCAGGTAAATATTAAAGGAACGCTTCTCAAACCAAGTATGGTAATTTCAGGAAAAGAAGCTGAAATCCAAGCAAGTGTTGAAGAGGTAGCAGAAAAGACTTTAACTTGTTTGATTGAAAATGTTCCTTCTGACTTACCCGGAATAACCTTTTTGTCTGGAGGCCAATCTGATGTTGATGCAACGGCTCATCTTGATACTATGAATAAGATGGGAGGTTTTGAGTGGAAATTAAGTTTCTCCTACGGTCGAGCTCTACAGCAACCTGCCTTAAAGGCTTGGCTTGGAAAGAAAGAAAACATTAATGCAGCGCAACACGCTTTATCCCACAGGGCCTTAATGAATAAAAAGGCTGCACAAGGAGACTGGGATTTAAATATGGAACAAAAATAATTTTCGTTGAAAATTTTAGCCCAAAGGGTTTTAAGTTCATCAGTAGTCGTTAATAAAAAAGAAATTGCTTCAATAAACGAAGGAATTCTTGCACTAGTTGGTTTCGAAAAAGAAGACAAGACATCTACTTGTAAATCAATGGTTAAGAAGCTTGTAAATTACAGGTTATTTTCAGATAACGAAGGAAAGATTGAAAAGAGCGTTATAGATATTAGGGGATCAATACTTCTTGTGCCTCAAGTTACATTAGCTTTAGATACTAAAAAAGGTACAAGGCCCAGCTTTTCCCAAGCAGCTTCACCAGAATTAGGGAATCAGTTATTTGGGGAACTAATATTAGAATTTAAGAAAAATGAAAATATCTATCTTGAGAACGGATTATTTGGGGCTAACATGGAAATAAGCTTGGTGAATCAAGGTCCTGTTACTTTTTATTTTGAGTTATAAAGGTCTAACCATTGTCTTTATATTTCCTTTTCCCTATAAAAATTTTACTTAGAATCAAGCCTAGCTCAAATAAAAACCAAGCAGGTATAGCTAATAGAGTTTGTGATATTACATCTGGTGGAGTTAATAGCATTCCCAAGATAAAACAGCTAACAATCACATAAGGTCTCTTTTTAGATAGATTTTCTGGTGATGTAACTCCTGACCAGATTAATAGGAAGATAAGTACTGGTATTTCAAATGAGATGGCAAAAGCAAGGAAAATGGTAAGGATAAAATCTAGGTAACTAGAAATATCAGTCATTACTTTTACACCCTCAGGGCTAACAGAAGTAAAGAATCCAAAAACTAAAGGAAAAACAAGAAAATAAGCAAATAAAATTCCTAAGTAAAAGAGCAAGATACTTGAAAGCACTAAACCAAAAGCCAGTCTTTTCTCATTCTTGTATAAACCTGGAGAAATAAAACCCCACATCTCAGAGAAGAAATAAGGAATAGACACCATTAGAGATACATAAAAAGTTAATTTCAAGGGAGAAAGAAAAGGTGAAGCCACTTGTGTAGCTATCATGGTGCTATTTTCAGGAAGAAGAGCTTGAAGGGGGCTGGAAGCAAGCTCATATATTCCGTTTGAAAAAAAGAGCAGTGGTAAAAATACAACAACTACAGCCGAAAATGATCGAATTAATCTAATTCTTAACTCTTTCAGATGATCAAATAAAGGCAATTCCTTTTCTGTCATTTTTTATTTGCCTTATTTTCTTTAAGACTTTCCATAACCTTCTCGTTATGCAGGTCTTGCCTAATCTCATCCAAACCAACGCTTTTCTCAACTTCTGATTTAGTTCGATTTAAATAAGTTTTTAAGGCTCTATAAAAGCGCGTACCATTCTTAATAATTTCAGGGAGTTTTTCTGGACCAATTATGACTAGCCCAACAAATAAGATTACAAGAAGTTCAGGCAAACCAATATCAAACATTAAGATATTTTCTAGTCTTTAGGGTCTTTGTAATCTTTCTCTTTATCGTCAACAGCTTTTCTAAAGTCTTTTAAGAAGTTTCCCATTACAGAACCTAGACTCTTTAATCTTTTTGGACCCACCAACAATAAGATTATTGCTAAAACAATTAATAATTGCCAAATACTTATTCCACCTAAACCCATTTCAATCTCCAGTTAATTTTTTTCTCTGGTTTTTTTCTTCTAAACCAGAAAATCCAAATCTTTTCTCTAGTTCGTCTAAAACTTCTTTACTCGTTATATCCTCACTAGAAAGAAGTACCATTATATGAAACCACAGATCAGCTGCTTCATGAATTAATTTATTTTTTTTATTTCTGCTGTTTCCATCTAAAGCTTCAATTAATTCTTCGCATTCTTCTCTAACTTTCTTAATGATTTCTATCTGGCCTTTTTCAAAAAGATTTTTTACATAAGACGCCTTATATTTTTGAGACTTTCTGTCTTCTAAAACTTTATCTAACTTATCCAGAACAGTCTTTTTCATAAGAATAGTCTAGCTTATTACCCAAAATATGAAAAAACACACAAGCACCATAATGCTTATAAAAATAAGTATTCGCATTCCCTTTCTTTCTTTTTTTAAAGCATCTATCAACTCTATATGCCTGTTTTTACTTTCTTTTTGATAATCTTCTATCTTATTTATTTGATCTAAAACGCCTTCAGCTATTTCAGGAAGTTTTTTGGCCTTTTCTATCCAATGCCCAGCATTCTTTTTTGCCCAATCTTCTAATTTTTTCGGGTTATATCTTTCTTTAGTCCAATCTTTAAGAAAGGGTTTGGCAATAGACCAAAAGTCTAATTCTGGATAAAGCTGTTTCCCCAAACCTTCAATATTAATTAAAGTTTTTTGTAGCAACATGAGCGAAGGCTGCATTTGAAGATTAAATCTTCTTGCAGACTCAAAGATATATAGAAGTAGTTCTCCGAACTTAATTTTCTCAAGGGGTTGCTCAAACATAGGTTCACACGCAGATCTTATTGTTCTTTCTAGATCATTAGCTTTAGTCTTAGGGTCAACCCAGCCAGAATCAATTAGGATGTTTGATATATCTAGAAAGTTCCTGCTTATGACTGATAAAAGCATTCTTCCTATTTGAACTTGCTCTTCTTCATCTAAAGAACCAACTATGGCGTAATCTACAGCTACGTAAGAGGGGTTAGAAGGATCTTCAATATTTATGAATATATTTCCTGGATGCATATCAGCATGAAAGAAATTATCTACAAAAACTTGCTTAAGAAAAATTTCGACTCCCCTTTCAGAAACAAGCCTTAAGTCAACTCCTTTTTCTTTTAGAGTATTTAAGTCATCTACGGGTATCCCTTTAATTTTTTCCATCACTAATACTTTTTTAGTTGAAAACTCCAGATACACTTCAGGAACATAAAGTAAATTGTTATTTTTGAAATTTCTTCTTGTCTGCCTCATGTTAGATGCTTCAACTCGCATATCTAATTCCGTTTTAATAACCCCTTCATATTCATTTACTAGTTCAGAAAGTCTCAATCTCCTTGCATCTAAGAAATAATTTTCAGCTTTTAAGGCTAATTTTTTCATTAGAGAAATATCTTTATCTATTTCTTTATAGATTTCAGGTCTTACGACTTTAATGGCTACTTCTTTACCAGTTTCCTTGAGCTTGGCAGAGTAAACCTGAGCAATAGAAGCTGCCGCTAAAGGCTCAGTACTAAAATCGGTAAATAAACTTTCAATAGGTGAATTAAGTTCATTTTCTATAATTTCTTTTGCTTTATTTGTAGGAAATGGTTTTATGTTGTCTTGTAATTGATGCAGGCTTTGAGCTATGTCTGAAGGAATCAAATCAGGTCTTGTAGAAAGCAACTGGCCAAACTTAATAAAAATAGTTCCCGACTCTTCCAAGGCTTCTCTGATCCGCTCTCCCCTAGGCTTATCTAGTGGATAAAAACGCCAAGGAAAGGTTAAAGCTGAAATTAAACTTAATTTACTATTTTTATTATGCTCAATAAGCACTTCAAGTCTTGACTTAGCAAAGATATGGATTACTTGTATTAGTCTTATCAAATCTTTCATTATTATTTAATTAATTAGGTTTAGTTCCTGTGTGTATTGCCACTATGCCATTTGTTAAGTTCTCATATTTGCAGTTTTCAAATCCACAATTCTCAAACAAGCTTTTAAGTTCCTCTTGGTTTGGATGCATTCGTATAGATTCAGCTAGATATTGATAACTTTCTTCAGAGCTTAAAACAATTTCTCCAAGCTTTGGAATTATTTCAAAAGAGTAAATATCATATATTTCTCTCAATATCTCGTTATTAGGTTTTGAGAACTCTAAAACTAACAATCTTCCACCCGGTTTTAGACAGTTTAGTATAGAGGTTAATGTCTTTGTCTTGTCAGTAACATTACGTAACCCAAAAGCAATGGAAATTAAATCAAAAGAATTTTCTTTAAAGGGTATGGTCTCAGCATCTAATTGCACAGAGAAAAAATTATCTATTCCTAAATCAATAAGTTTGTCTCTACCTGATTCAATCATTCTTTCGTTGATATCTGATAGGATTACAATTCCATCAGGACCTAGTTTAGGAGCAATGAGTTTTACCATATCTCCAGTACCACCAGCTAAATCCAACACACAAGAGTTAGATCTAATTCCTGACATCTCTAAAGCCAATCTTTTCCATATTCTGTGAATACCGAAAGACATTAAGTCATTCATAAGATCATAGCCTTCAACTACATTATCAAAGATTTCTCTTACTTTTTTTGTCTTGTCTTTAGAACCTATTTGTTTAAATCCTAGGTCAGTCTGTTTCTCTGAATTTTTTTTGTTCATTTTAAGGGCTGAGTATTTTAACTCATGACCTTAATTTTACTGTTTATGACTTTTAATTATCTTATCAAGAGAAGAAATAAAGACATTTAGTCTTCTATTGAATTTTTTCTTTTGATTGGTTGTTAAAGAGGCAATAGTTGTGGCAATAATTTCATTAAAAAGGGTTTCTTGGTCATTCCTTCCTTCTTCATTTAATAGACTTTCTAAATGATCAGATAAAGCAGTATCAAAATCTTCTGAGCCTCTGTCCTTTAAAATAGAAATCATTTTATTGTTCCAGTTCGATTGGATCTTTATAGAAGAGTACTCAGGCCTCTCAGATTTTTTTGATAAGCGCTTTATTTCCTTCAATTGAACTTTGTTAAGTTTTACTCCAAGAAACTTTGCAATACCTATAACAGAGTCGACAGTTCTTTCTTCTGGACTTTTATCCTCTGATTTCTTAGCAGACTCTTCCCATTTTGAAATTCTTTCTTTAAAAAATAGATCGATTTCTTCTACTTGTTTATCAGTTATGGTCTTGCAGAAATTAACTATGTGTGGTGAAAAAAAATCATTACTGGCCCTAAAGAGAGACTCTCCTTCTTCAAATATGTTTTCAATATCAAGAATAGTAGTGCCTTCATCTAAAGACCTTATTTTTATTATTAAATTTTTATATTTAGGGACTTCGGTTGTTGAATTCCAAGCAAGATAGTCCTTGGTAATAGATCTAATGTATGATTTTTGTTGGTTAGAGAAATCTGCATACTCAAAAAAGTAATTAGCCAGGTAGATATCCAGTCTGTCATACCACCATTGCCCCAACGAAGAACAGGAAATAAAAAAAACGCTAAAAATAGCTACTAAATATTTTTTTTTATAGATGATCAAGTTCTTTAAAGTTAACATCATGAGTTATTATACTTTTCATCAATATTAAGAATAATTTTAATGAACAATAAAACCTACCCTTCCCTTGTATGGATTGATCTTGAGATGAGTGGTTTAGATCCAGACTCGGAAAGAATTATAGAAATTGCTACCGTCGTCACAAATGCTGATCTTGAAGAAGTAAAAGAAGGGCCAAATTTAGTTATAAAACAACCTCAAGAATATATTGATGGAATGGATGATTGGAATATAAATCAACATACTAATTCAGGTCTTATAGATTGCCTAAAAGTAACTAATGTATCTGAAGTTGAAGCAGAGAAACAGACTCTAGAGTTTTTAATGAAACATGTTCAAAGAGGAAAATCTCCTTTATGCGGTAACTCAATATCACATGACAGAAGGTTTCTAGTTAGGTATATGCCAGAACTAGCTAATTTCTTTCATTATCGGAATATAGACGTTAGCTCAATAAAGGAGCTAGTTAAGAGGTGGAGACCAGATTTAGTAGATGGCATAGAGAAGAACGGTAATCATAGGGCTTTAGCAGATATCTATGAATCTATAAAAGAATTAAAGTTTTATAGAGAGAACTTTTTTAAAGATTAAATTAAGGGTCTTTTTTACTACTACCATCAATAATTGGAGAAGGCATTGGCATAACATTGCTTGTTTTACTTTTAGTAATCTTTGCACTTCCTCTCTCATCCACTTCGTCTATTCTTAAAATAGCGTTTATAGGTATGTAGCTTCTGTTTACCCCTTTAAACTCTGTTTTAAGTTTTTCTTCACTAGGGTCAACTACAATTTGAGAGTTCTGATCGAATATGTAATCTTCTACTTCAATAAATCCGTACATATCACTTTGATAGATAGATTTAGCATAAACCTCATAGATTTCGCCTGTTTGTATAAAAACTATTTTGTAGATTCCCTTTTTAGACATTACAATTCGCGC
>CAYFFW010000031.1:0-13147 GCA_964342745.1 uncultured Gammaproteobacteria bacterium | reverse complement strand
TATTAACTGGTTGGTAAGTGCGCCTAAAACAGGCGCCCACACGAATTACTTGCTTATAAAAATTTTAAAAAACTCCCTTTTACAGTTAAAGGGACGCGCAGTATACATCAAATAGGCCTTATTTAAATCTATTTTTTAGCTATTATGATCTTTAGAAATTTTCTTTTACCTACTTGATATAAAAGGGAAGAATTTTCTTCTAATTTAAACTTAGAATCTTGAATTTTTTTTCCTTCTATTCTTACTGCACCTTGTTTTATTAGCCTGATTCCTTCAGAGGTACTAGCTACCATTCCAGCCTCTTTTAAAACTCTAGGAAGAGTTATTTCTTTGTCTTTAAGATTTATTTTAATTTCTTTAACTTCTGATGGATCATTACCTTTCTGAAATCTTGATTTGAATTCTCCTTTAGCCTTTTCACCGGAGCCTTCTCCATGAAACCTATCTACTATTTCTTCAGCTATCAAAAACTTAATATCTCTTGGATTTTTTCCTTCTTTTTGTAATCTCTTTAACTTATTAATCTCCTTCTCTTCTTTAAAGCTTAAAAGTTCAAAATAACGCCACATCAACTCATCTGAAATTGACATAATTTTACCGAACATTTCATCCTCACTATCTTCTATAGCAATAAAATTACCTACTGATTTTGACATCTTTTTTATTCCATCAAGGCCTTCTAGCAATGGTAAAGTAAATACAACCTGGGGTTCTTTTCCATAAAATTTTTGGACCTCTCTTCCTAGGAGAAGATTAAACTTCTGATCTGTTCCACCAAGTTCTACATCAGCATCTAAGGCAACAGAATCATAGCCTTGCAACAAAGGGTAAAGGAATTCATGAATTGAGATAGGTTTTTGAGAAGAATATCTTTTACTAAAATCATCTCTTTCTAACATCCTGGCAACTGTCTGTACTGAAGAAAGTTTAATAAAATCTTCAGGTGTGAAATCCCTCATCCATTCAGAATTAAACCTTATTTCAGTTTTCTTTTTATCAAGAACCTTAAAAACTTGTCTTTCATAGGTTTTTGCATTTTCTTTAATCTCCTTCTGAGTCAAGACTGGACGGGTTTCATTTACACCAGATGGGTCTCCAACTAATCCTGTGAAATCTCCTATTAGGAAAATTACTTGATGGCCAAGATCTTGGAAGAGTTTAAGTTTGTTTAAAATTACGGTATGACCTAGATGTAAATCTGGTGCAGTAGGATCAAATCCTAATTTTATTCTAAGAGGTTCTTTCTTATCTAGTTTCTTAAGAAATTCCTCTTTGGGAATAATCTCTTCAACACCCCTTAATAACAACGCTAGGTCAGAATCTTTCATCTTATTTCTATATTATAAACTTAGTTAGGTAAATTAATCTTAGGTGAAAACATTCTTTTTTAGTTAGTATTATGTGTTTTGTCTAATCTTATGATAGGTAGAGCTTTAAAACAGATAAAAGTTTTTTTTAATACTTTTCCAAAGAAACATTTAATTCTGCTTATAGGCGGAAGCATTTTCTTGCTTTTACTAACTATTTTTTCAAACATTGAATTAGCTTTAGAAGACCCTAAAGATGCTCTGTTGAGTAAGATTTCTTTAGATAACTTAGACTCTAAAATGAGTACCAATATATCAGAAGAAACTTCTGTAATGAAAAGAGTAGAAGTTAAAAGAAATGACTCTCTATTTTCTATTCTCAAGAGACTTGAAGTTGATGACAAGAATATTATTGACTTGGTTAAATCTGATAAAGGTAATTTATTAGCCCAAATAAAGATTGGGAAAATCTTGGAGGTTGAAATAAGTAATTTAAATGAAGTTATATCTTTAAATTACATTATAGATTTTAAGTCTGGAGTTAGAGCAGAAAGAAGTAGTGAAGAATTTATTGTTAAAAAATATGAACTTAACACTGAAAAATCTGAAGTTTTTAGAAATGTAGTTATAAAGAACTCTCTATATGCAGATGGTTTAAAACAAAATATACCTGACAGTGTAATTATGGATTTGGTTTATATCTTCGGATGGGATATAGATTTTGTTCATGATATTCGACCAGGAGATAGTTATAGCCTAATTTATGAAGAAATCTTTGTTGATGGAGAGAAAAAACTTAATGGCGATATTCTTATTGCTGAATTTATTAATCGAGGCAAAGTGCATAAAGCAATAAGATACAAATCAGAATATTTTTCCTCTGAAGGAAGGAATATCAAAAAAGCCTTTTTAAGATCGCCTGTTAAATTTTCGTATATAAGCTCTAGATATAATCTAAAGAGGAGACATCCTATATTACATAAAATTAGAGCACATACTGGTGTGGATTATGCTGCTACTAGAGGCACACCGGTTAGAGCTACAGGGGATGGAACAATTATTTTTGCTGATAAAAAAGGTGGATATGGCAATTTAGTTGAAATAAAACATACCGAAGATTATTCAACTAGATATGCGCATTTAGATAAATTTCATCAGCGCATTAAAGTAGGTAAAAAGGTCAAACAATCTGAAACTATTGGCTATGTTGGGAGGACTGGAACAGCTACAGGTGATCATTTACATTATGAATTTAGAGTAAATGGAAAACATACCAACCCCTTAACCGTTAAACTTCCGAATGCAACACCCATTCAGGGAAAAGAAAAAAAGAGTTTTGAAATTTATTCAAAAGAAATAATTTCAAAATTAAAGAATTATCAAAAACTAACGTTTTGATATATAACTAATTTATGGAAAATCTTTTTATCGGCCTTATGTCGGGTACAAGTGTTGACAGTATTGATTCTGCACTGGTTACTATTGAAGAAGATAATTTGAAGATCATTGAATCTAATTCTTATCCCATAGGGCAAGAACTAAAAAAAAGAATTTTTGAGGCCGTTAAAAATGAAGATACCCCTAAAAAAGAAATTAATGATATAGATATTAAAGTAGGAAGATCTTTTGGTCTTGCAGCTAATAAATTGTTAGAAAAAGCTTCAATAACAAGTTCAGAGGTAGTGGCAATTGGTAGTCATGGTCAAACCATAAAACATAAGCCTGATGCTAAGATTCCATACTCACTTCAAATTGGTAATCCTCAGTCAATAGCTAAAATAACTAAGATAAGAACTGTTGCTGATTTTAGAACTGCGGATATAGAGGCAGGGGGCCAAGGTGCCCCTCTCACCCCACTTTTTCATAGATTTATGCTTAAGAAGAATAATATTTCTAGTGCGGTCGTAATAAACATTGGAGGTATAACTAACCTCACTTATTTTAATGAATTTAGAAATAAAATAATTGCTTTTGATTGCGGACCGGGAAACTGTCTTCTAGATTCATGGAATAGGATAAATAATAAAGGTGAGTATGATAAAAATGGAACTTGGGCGGCTTCGGGAAAAATAAGTCATGATCTTCTTAATGACATGCTTAAAGATCCTTTTTTTACTAAACCTCCACCAAAAAGTACCGGAACAGATTATTTTAATGTGAAGTGGTTAGAAGAAAAACTTTCTAATTCAAACAAAAAGCTTTCTGCTCAAGATATTCAAGCAACCCTAACAGAATTAACTGTTCAATTAATATTCTTACAGATTAAAGATTTTAAGGCCGAACAAGAAGATATTTATCTTTGTGGAGGAGGAATACATAACAACTTTTTAGTAAAAAGATTACAAGCCTTAATAGGAACTAACGTTTCTTCTACTTCTTCAATTGGTATTGATTCAGATTTTTTGGAAGCTAGCTGTTTTGCTTGGTTAGCCAAACAGAGATTGAGTAACAAATATTTTGATCTCTCAAAGATAACAGGAAGTAAAGAAAAGGTCTTGCTTGGAAGGATCTGGGAACCCTCTTTAAATAGAGAATGATTCTCCACAACCACAAGTAGTAGTTGCATTAGGGTTCTTTACTATAAATTTTGAACCTGCAAGATCTTCACTGTAATCAATAGTTGAGCCCGCTAGGTACTGGAGACTTAAGGGATCAATAACTAAATTTGCTCCATCTTTTGTAACTTGAGTATCTTCCTCATCAACTTCATGATCAAAAGAAAAACCATACTGAAATCCTGAACATCCACCCCCAGTTACATAAACTCTAAGGTGAATTTCTTCCCCTGTTTCTTGGTCAGAGAGTGAGTGTATTTTCTTGACTGCGCCTTCTGTTAAATTAAGGGAAGAAGGATTAAAACTGTCTATCATAAATTGATTTTAAGTTAATCCTGCATTCTGTTCAAAATTAAACATCAAATTAAAATTTTCAAGGGCTTGACCAGATGCACCTTTAATTAAGTTATCTAAACAGCTAATTACTAGTATTTGATTTTCAATAGTAGTTTTTTGTACAAATAAATTACAGTTATTTTTTCCTATAACACTGTTTAAGTCAGGGACCTCTTCTACTACATTGATATTCTTAGAGTGAAGATAATAGTCTTTATAAATCTTACTCATATCTAAGTTAATAGGACCTTCAAAGTTAATGTAAGTGGTACAGTAAATGCCTCTCATTGTAGGTAATAATTGGACAGTAAATGTTAGTTCCACTTCCTCAGTTGTAAAAGAGTTAATGATTTGTTTTATTTCTGGGTAATGTCTATGTCCGGATTCTCCATACACCTTAAAATTATCTTGCATTTCATCTGACAATCCATTCTCTACCGAAGATCTTCCTGCACCAGTAATACCTGATTTGGCATCTATTATGATGCTTCCAACTCTTTGATCTATTTCTAAGCTTGGAATAATTGAAATTAGACTTACTGTGGGATAACAGCCAGGTACAGCTACTAAATTAGATAATCTAATATCTTTTTGATAGAAATTAGACAGACCATAAACTGAATTTTTGAGAAGAATTGGGTCTTTATGCTCTAAACCATACCATTCCTTCCAAAGCTGAGGGTCTTTAAATCTAAAATCTGCAGATAAATCAATAACTCTAACTTCATTTATTATAAAGTTTTTAACTAAATTCATAGAGGTTCCATGAGGAGTACACAGAAAAATGGCATCGCACTGATTAAAAATCTCTTCATCTGGAGAAATAAATTTAAGATCTGTTTCTATATTTAATTCAGTAAAAACATGACTGACTTTCTCTCCTTCAAGTTGCCTAGAACTAAGAGCTAAAATCTCTATATGGGGGTGGTTTAATAACAATCCTGTCAATATCTCGCCTGTATATCCGGATGCTCCGATTACTCCCACTCCTATTTTCTTCATTTCTTTAATCAACAGTTTTATTAGCCAAGTATAATTGGGGTCGCGCATTATAAAGCCATGGATTAATAGTACCTAACAAATTTATATGAACAAAGACATGCCTGTAATTCTTACCATTGGGGGATATGACCCTACTGGAGGAGCGGGTATATCAGCTGATATCAGAACAATTAGTTCACTAGAATGCTATCCAATAAGTTTAATAAGCTGCTTGACTAGTCAAAATACCAATCAATTTAAATTACTAGAATCAGTTAACCCTAATTTATTTAAAGATCAAGCTGAATCTCTTTTATCTGATTTCAAAATCGACCTAATTAAAATTGGTGTTTTGGCCAGCGTAGAAATAGTAAAGGAAACCAAAAAAATCCTAGAGAGCCTGGAAGGCATTAAAGTAGTTGTTGATCCAGTTATTGAAGCTTCATCAGGAGGTTTGTTGGCTAACCATCCAACCTTAGAAGCTATAAAAGAGCTTATTTTTCCTGATTCTTATCTGATTACACCAAATCTATCTGAAGCTGAAGTCTTATCGAACAAGAAGGATTTAGATTCAATAATCAAAGATCCCTTTATGCTTTCATCAAACTTTCTACTTATAAAAGATATTGCTTATTCCAAAGACACCATTACTAATAATCTTTATTCTAAAACAAACTTGTTAAGGAGCTGGTCAGTAACTAAGGAGAAGGGCAACTTTCATGGAACTGGCTGTTATTTAGCCAGTTGTATTTCTTGTTTCTTAGCTCAATCACAAAATATTGAAGAAGCAATTAATTTAGGACTACAAAAAACGATGAATGGGATTGAAGGCTCTTTTAAAACAAAAAATAGTAATAGAATTTTAAGACCTAAATGAAAAGAAATCTTTTAGGCGGAGTATATGCTGTAACACATGATAGTCTTGATGAAGAAGATTTACTTCAAAAAGTAAACCAGATTCTTCTAAGTGGAATTAAAATTATTCAATACAGAGATAAGGTTAGAAAAAAAGAGAAAAAATTATTAATTGCTAAAAATCTTCGTTCTATTTGTAATAAGTTTAATGCATTATTAATTGTTAATGATGATGTAGGGTTAGCAAAAGAAATAGAAGCAGATGGAGTGCATCTTGGCCAGGAAGACATGAAATACAAAGAAGCAAGAAGTGTACTTGGTTCAGATCTAATAATTGGGATTTCTTGTCAAAATAATCTTGAATTAGCTTTAAAAGCAGAATCAGAAGGAGCAGATTATGTAGCCTTTGGAAGCTTATTCCAGACTAAAAGCAAAAAAGATACTGTCAAATGCTCAGTAGATAATTTGATCTCTTATGTTCAAAAATTAAATGTACCTATAGCTGCAATAGGTGGAATAAATTCAACAAACATTTCATTAGTTAAGGATTCGGGAGTAGATATGATCGCCATGTCATCCGGATTGTTTCTTGAAGAAGACTTTTCTTTTCTTAATCTTTAATGATAGCTAATCTTTCAACTGAACAGAATAGATTCTAAGAAGAAGAATTTCCCAAGAGGAAGCCTCACTATTTAAAAGACCACGCTTAGCAAAAGCAGAAGATTCTATTATTAATTCTTGCTCTAGTCTCAAATGAGCTAACCTTAAGTAAAGAGAACTTTCGTCTTTGGCAATCCTAAGCCCTCTTTCCAAGACAGAGCTGGTTTCTTTTAAGTCTCCTTTTATCCAGTTCTCGTCTGCTTCAATTAAAATTCTCTGTATTGAAGGTTTTCTGGCATTAATTTTGAGAACTTCTTTCTTGAGAAACTCTATATCAGAAATTAATAGCTTTATTGAAGATGAAAATTTATCTACCTCTACATCATAGAAATCAATCTCTTGTTTGGGTAAAGAAGCGCATCCAAAAAAAAGAGCAGTAAAGACAATTGTAATAAAAAGAAATTTAATTATTGTGATCAATTTACTTCTATAGCTTCCTTTAGCTTATTAATAACTTTTGTTGAATAAGATTCTTGAGTAATTCTACATTTCTTTCGAGTTCTGGGGATTGTTTTAGGGACTGTTCCTTTAATGAAAGGGACCAATACTGAGTTATTGCAAGCTTTTCCGCTAAGTTTACCGTCTTCCATATCAATCCATTCATACTGCACCCTTGATGGTTTTCTGACTTCATAGGCTAATGGATCAAGTCTATTCATAAAATTTTTCCATACCTCTAAAGCTCCACTCCTACCAGTCAAATTAGACTGTCTATTATCATCAAAACCTAACCAGACAACCATTAAGTAGTTACCAGCATAGCCAACAAACCAACTGTCTCTTTGATCATCTGATGTTCCAGTCTTCCCTCCAGTTTTCCACTTGTCTATAACTTTAGAAGAGTAGCCTCTAGCTGTGCCTGATATAAAGGATTGTCTTAGAACAAATTTCAATAGATATATTGGTTCAGGTCTAAATCTTTGTTCTAATTGATAGGGATAAGATAAAGAGAGAACATCCTCAGAACTTTCTACTTTTCTTACTGAGTTTAGGCTTGAGTGGAAGCCCTCAGAAGCAATAGTTTGATAAGCCCTTATAGCTTCTAAAGGGCTCATTTCAAATGAGCCCACAAATATAGAAGGATAGTTAGGAATTTGTTTATCTATACCGAGCTTATTAAAAGTTGCTTGAACCTTTTTATACCCTAAATCTAATCCTAATCTAGTTGTTGCTACATTATAAGATTCAGATAAGGCTACAAATAAAGGAACTTCTCCATGGAATTTTTTATCAAAGTTATTAGGTTCCCAAGTATTAACATTTGACAGTGAGACAGAAAGCTTTGAGTCATCTAAAGTAGTTGCAAGGTTGTATTTATTGAATTGTTCTAAGGCCGCTAGATAAATAAATGGTTTAATTAAAGAACCTATAGGACGAATAGCATTGATAGCCCTATTAAACCCATAACTATTTGGTTTAGTGCTTCCTACTGCAGCAATGACCTCCCCACTAAATGAGTCAATAACTATAGCTGCTCCCTCTAGTTCATCTATTTGGCTTCCATATTTTTTCTGTAGTTTAATTTTTGTGTCTTTAATGCTCTCTTCGAGATAATCCTGAGCTACTGGGTCTAAATTAGTTACAATTTTTAAACCTTTTGTCCTTAGATCACTATCATTAAAGTTCTTTTTTAAATCTAAAGTAACTAAGTCATTGTATGCAGGATACTTTGATAAGCTTTTGAATGTAGGCGATATGACATTGATAGGTCTATTTTTTAGCTTAATAAATTCTTTTTGTGAAATAAGAAAATCATCTTTTATTAAAGAAAGTACCAAGTCCCTTCTGCTTTTAGCCCTATCTGGGTTTTTAACAGGACTATAAAGGGAGGGTCCTTTTAGCATTCCGACTAAAAGAGCTTTCTGATCTAGGCTAAGATTATTTAAATCAGTACCAAAAAAGAATTGAGCAGCTAAGCCAAAACCATGAATAGCCCTCCTTCCGGATTGAGCAATAAAAACATCATTTATATAAGCTAATAGAATTTCATCTTTTGAATAATGAATCTCTATTAAAATAGCAGCAATAGCTTCTTTAAGTTTTCTCCTTATGGTTTGCTCAGGGGAAAAAAATAAGCTCTTTGCTAGTTGCTGAGTTATTGTACTCCCCCCCTCTTCTATACCTAGAGCTTTGGTATTCCTTAAGAGGGCCCTTAGTATGGACTTAGCAGAAATACCTTTATGATTATAAAAATTTCTATCTTCTACAATTAGTAACATTCTTCTAAGGTCTTCTGGAATCTGAGAAAAATCTACCAAAATCCTGTCTTGAAGATGAGAAGGAAACATTCCTCCTATTGATAGGGGTTCAAGTTTTATTAGATCCACAGAAATATTATCTTTCCTTTTTATAGAAACAATTTTGCCTGATTTAATCTCCAACTTGAAAAGCCCAGATTCTTGCTCTCCAAAACCTCTTATATAAATGTTTATTGAATTACGATTTAATGAAAACTTTCCTGGGTCATCTGGCATACCCCTTGACCTTTCATAAGACAATATCTCTAATTCTTTTCGTAATGCATCCATGTTTATAATTCCACCTTCAGCCAATTCAAGAGGCCTTGCGTAAAGTTTTGCCGGCACGGTCCACAAAACTCCATCTAATTTATTAACTACTCTTGAATCAAGTATTGCTATATAAGCAATGAAAATAACTAGTAAAATAAGAAAACTTAAAGAACTTATTAGTTTTAAAGATAATTTCATCGAAGGACCATTCTTTTAATTTAATTATTTAATATTATTTCAAAATAAGGAGTAAAAAATGAAATTAGATATCTCCTCACTCGGTAATGCCATAGTTGATGTGCAATTTAGCATAGAAGAAGATTTTGTTTCTAAGTTGGAAGAAAAGTCAATCGAAAAAGGAACTATGACATTAATCGATCCCCAGGATCAACTTGATCTCATTGAACTTCTTAAACAAAATTATGGAAATCCTCAATTAAGCTGTGGTGGTGCTGCAACTAACTCTATTGTTGCTGCTTCAAATTTTGGTTCGAAATGTCATCTTAGCTGTAAAGTTGCAGATGATGATATGGGTAATTTTTATTTAAAAGACCTCACTACTAATAATGTCTTTCACACCAATAAACCAGCAAGGTCAAGCTTAATCACTGGTCAATGTGTAATTTCAGTAACTCCTGACGCTGAAAGAACAATGTGCACTTATCTTGGTATAAGCACCCTTCTTGGAACTAATGATATAGATGCAAACTCTATAGAGAACTCAAAATATTTATTTTTAGAAGGATATTTAGTAACTTCTGAATCTGCCTTAGATGCCTGTCTAGAAGCAATTAAAATTGCAAAAGATTCCGGCACCAAAATAGCAATATCCCTTTCTGCTGAAGCCATAGTAAATAACTTCAAGGATGAGCTTTGTTCACTTTTAAATTTAGGTTGCGATATGCTGTTTTGTAATGAAAGTGAGGCTTGTGCTTTTACAAAAAAATTAGACGTAAATGATGCTGAAGTGCTCTTAAGAGAATTCTCTAATAAAAATTTAATAACTTTAGGGAAACAGGGAAGCATGATTTGGGATGGGGTAAAAAAGGATATTATCTCTGGTTATGAAGCTAAAGCGATTGATACAAATGGGGCTGGTGATATGTTCGCCGGATCAGTATTAAATAAAATTTGCGAAGGAGAGAACTTAAGTGAAGCTGCTAGATTTGGCTGTTATGCCTCTTCTAAGCAAGTAGAGAGGTTTGGGCCGAGATTAACTCCTAAAGAATATCAAATTATTAAAAAAGAATTTTCATAATCTTCTAGAAATAGAGATATAAATCTGATAAATTGCGCCGCCTTCTTATAGAAGCTAATAAAGACCTAAACCTTATGCCAGTTAAAAAAACAACAAAAGCAAAAAAAACTCCTTCAAAAAAAAATCAGGTAAAGAGGAAGGCTCCTCAAAAAAAGGTTGCAAAGAAAGTCACAAGTAAAAAATCTACAAGGAAACTATCTACTGCAAAAAAAGGTTCTCCGACAAGATACCAGGGCGAAGAAGCTTTCTTGGCTTCAATAGAACCTTATAAATTAAATAAGAAAGAGAAATATATGAGTGCAAAACAAAAAAAGCACTTTATTAAGATTTTAGAAAGATGGAAACAAATGCTCCAATTAGAGCAAGATAGAACTGCAGATAAAATACAAAATAACAGCAACCATTTTGCTGATGACTCCGACAGAGCAACACATGAAGAAGGATTTACTCTTGAAATAAGAACCAGAGAAAGGGAAAGAAGATTACTCTCTAAAATAGCCCAATCAATCAATGACCTTAAAGCAGCTAATTATGGTTATTGCTTAAATCCAAATTGTGGTGTTGAAATTGGAATAAGAAGATTAGAAGCAAGGCCTACTGCCAGCCTATGTATCGATTGTAAAACTCTAGAAGAAATTACAGAAAAACAAAATTACGGCTAGTTAAAACTCTATTTATACAGAAAAACTAAAAAAACAGAGGTAAGATAATCAGCTCTCAAATAGAATAAGTGCTGATATGGGAACTAAAATATATGACCTTTCAAAATATAAAAGAATCCCTAAGTTTATAGCTGTTGAGGGTCCCATTGGAGTGGGGAAAACTACTCTAACAAAACTACTAGCTGAATCATTTGGTTACGAAACCTTTCTAGAAAAACCTTCTGAAAATCCCTTTCTTAGTGATTTCTATAATAATCCTTCTCAGTCAGCTTTAGCTACTCAGCTTTTCTTCCTTTTCCAAAGAGTTAAACAAATTCAAGAGTTAAAACAGGGGGATATATTTACACCTGTACATGTATCTGACTTTCTTTTAGATAAGGATAAGCTCTTTGCTGAAGTAACTTTATCTGAACATGAATTATCTCTTTACAATCAGATATATGATTATCTTTCACTAGATCTTCCAACTCCTGATTTGGTAATCTACCTTCAAGCAGAAACTAAAACACTATTTGAGAGAGTAATACAAAGAGGCAGGGAGATTGAAAAGAATATGTCTTTTGATTACCTAGATCTCCTCAATGAATCCTATAAAAAATTCTTCCTTGATTACAACAGATCTCCTATTTTAATAGTTAATTCTGAATTCTTAGATTTAGCTCATAATCAAAACGACTATATCCTTCTTTTAGAAAAGCTATTAGAGTACTTTAATAACCCTGAAGGGAGGATGATGTACTTTAACCCATCCCCTTCACTAGCTTAGACTAAAGAATATGACAGAAGAAAAGATTTATGAAGTCTCTAATTCTATAAAAGAAAATGCACTTCTGGCTGAAGATGAATATAAGAAACTTTATAAAGAATCTATAGAGAATCCAGAAGAATTCTGGTCTAAACAGGCAAGTAAATATTTAGACTGGATAGCTCCATGGAAAAAAGTTTCTAAAAGCAATCTTGTTGATGGAAAAGTTTCTTGGTTTATAAATGGAAAAATTAACGCTTCTCAAAATTGTATTGATAGACATCTAAAAGACAAAGCTGAGAAAGTAGCTATTATCTGGGAGGGGGATGATCCTGCTCAATCAAAGCACATAACTTATTCTGAGCTTCATGAATCTGTTTGTAAATTTTCTAATGCTCTTAAGAAGAGAGGAATTAAAAAAGGTGATCGGGTTTGTATTTACATGCCGATGATACCTGAAGCTGCTTATGCAATGCTTGCCTGTTCAAGAATAGGGGCAATTCACTCAGTAGTATTTGGTGGATTTTCTCCTGAGTCTTTAAAAGACAGAATTCTGGATTCAGATTGTCAATCAATAATTACAGCCGATGAAGGTTTAAGAGGATCAAAAAAGATTCCCCTTAAGAAAAATGTTGATGAGGCTTTAGAGCAATGCCCTAATGTACATACAGTTTTTGTAGTAAATCGAACTGGCTCAAAAGTAAATTGGGTTGAAGGAAGAGATGTATCTTATGAAGAAATAGTTGATTCTATGAGTACCGAGTGTAATCCAGAAGTAATGGACTCTGAAGATCCTTTTTTCATTTTGTACACATCAGGTTCAACTGGAAAGCCTAAAGGCGTTTTGCACACTATAGGGGGTTACCTTCTGCAGACCACTATGAGCCATAAACTAATTTTTGACTATCAAGAAAATGAGATTTTTTGGTGCACGGCAGACGTTGGATGGGTTACAGGACATTCCTACATTGTTTATGGACCATTATCGAATGGTGCTACAACACTAATGTTTGAAGGAATTCCTACCTACCCTACTGCATCAAGATTCTGGGAAGTTATTGATAAACATAATGTAAATATATTCTATACAGCTCCTACTGCCTTGAGAGCACTGATGGCTCAAGGTGATTATCCTTTAAAGTCAACTACAAGAAAGTCTATAAGGGTTCTTGGTACTGTCGGCGAACCCATAAATCCAGAAGCCTGGGAATGGTACTTTAAGTCTGTTGGAAATGAGAGATGCCCTATAGTTGATACTTGGTGGCAAACTGAAACAGG
>CAYFFW010000030.1:0-13998 GCA_964342745.1 uncultured Gammaproteobacteria bacterium | reverse complement strand
AGTTAATCGTCTAAAAAGCCTCTCAAGTGAGAAGAACGGGTTGGATGTCTTAACTTCCTTAAAGCTTTAGCCTCAATTTGACGTATTCTTTCTCTTGTAACGTCAAACTGTTTGCCTACTTCTTCAAGGGTATGGTCTGTGTTCATGCCAATACCGAAGCGCATCCTTAAAACTTTAGATTCTCTAGCAGTTAAGCTTCCTAAAATATCATCCGTTGCTTCTGTTAGGTTGTCTTCTGTAGCAACTTCATCTGGTGAAGCTATAGAGGTGTCCTCTATAAAATCTCCTAGAGTTGTATCCTCTTCATCTCCGATAGGTGTTTCAGTAGATATTGGTTCTTTAGCTATTTTAAGTACTCTTCGAATTTTATCTTCAGGTAGGTCCATTCTTTCACCTAGCTCTTCAGGTGTAGGTTCCCTCCCCATCTCTTGCACCATTTGTCTAGAAACCCTATTAAGTTTATTTATTGTTTCGATCATATGGACAGGGATTCTAATTGTTCTAGCTTGATCTGCAATTGAACGAGTAATAGCCTGTCTTATCCACCAAGTTGCATAAGTAGAAAACTTATAACCTCTTCTGTATTCAAACTTGTCTACTGCTTTCATTAAGCCAATATTGCCTTCCTGGATTAAATCAAGGAACTGAAGGCCTCTATTGGTATATTTTTTAGCAATAGATATTACCAACCTTAGGTTGGCTTCAACCATATCCTTTTTAGCTCTTCTTATTTTAGCCTCACCTATGGACATCCTTCTGTTAATGTCTTTTATATGAGATATATCTAAACCAATAATTTTTTCAAGTTTTACTAATTTATTATGCTGTCTAGTTATCTCATCTATGTTGTCTTTAACTTTTTTTGCCCAGGGCTTTCTTGTCCTTGACATCTTTAAACCCCATTCTGGATTAGACTCATTTCCTATGTAGTTTTGTATAAATTCTTTTCGAGGCATTTTGGCTATTCTGACAAATATCCTATAAGTTTCTTTCTCACAATCCCTTATTATGCTTAATGCATCTCTTGCAGGCCTAGCTATTACCTCAAATTGAGTTGGAGCTAACTTTAAAAACTTAAATATCTCTCCTAACTTTCTTTGTTCTTCAAGTGCTTTTTTTGTAGTTCTCGACTTGATGCATGCCTTTTCAACTTTATTAAACTGCCTTTTTAAAGCATTAAATCTTTTCTTAACTTCTGCAGGGTCAGGTCCAGTTTGCTCCTCCTCATCATCACCCTTCTCTTTCTTTTGGGCTGCTTGAACAATTGCAGGTGGTGGAATTTCATCATCTATATCCATGAAACCTACAAGTACTTCAGCTAAGCGCTTTTCTTCTTTTAAGACTTCCTGATAATCATCAAGAATCTTATCCACTATACCTGGGTAAAAACAACAAGCTGATAAAAGCTCTCTGTATCCCTCTTCAATTCTTTTAGCAATAGCGATTTCGCCTTCCCTAGTTAGAAGATCAACTGTGCCCATTTCTCTCATATAAAGTCTTACAGGATCTGTTGTTCTGCCAATTTCTGATTCAACAGTTGTTAAGGTAGTTCTTGTATCTGGGACAGTTTCTGGTGCAGCTTCGTCTTCACCATCACCGCTTTGTGGTCTTTCTTGTACCTCAACACCAATATCTATTAACATTTGAATAGTCTCTTCAACTTGATCTGGATCAGAGATATCTTCAGGAAGCATGGCATTAATCTCCTCATAGGTAAGGAAGCCTTGCTCTTTGCCTTTATCAACTAATTCTCTCAGGCCTGAATTTTCTAGATCTTCTTCGCTTAATAATGCTTCATCAAGATCTTCAGAAACTTCTTCTGATTCTATTTGGGAGGGTTTTTTTGATTTTTTAGCCATACGTAATTTAAAAGGGTGCGAATTATAGTTCTTTTGAGTCTTAAATCCCAATATTGATATAAATTATCACTTTTTCAAAAAAACTATTTTTGGCTTAATTCTTTTAACAACTCCTTATCTTCTTCGTTCAATACATCTAAACTTGATAATAGATGCTTTTGAAGCTCAAAAGTTTCATCACCTGAAAGCTTTTCTTTTTTATATTGATCTTTCAATTCAAGAATTCTTTTACTAGAGTTTGATCTCTTTATTGCCCCTAAACAATCCTTAAAATATTTCTGAGAGTTTTTTTTCTCAATTAGTGGACTAGTGGATAATAAACTTCCAATAAAAGAAGCTGAATCTGGATCCATTGTGCTTAATAAATCAGCAACTTGACCATTTGGTGTTTCCTTAAAATAGTTTATTACTTGTACTAATAAATTTCCTTCAGGCCTAGACAGCTCTGTTATCCATTCTGTAGAGCCTATTTCTGAAACAAGATCAGGGAAAGTAACTAGTACTGAGATAGCTTTTGCGATAATACCACCTGGTTCAAAGGTATTATCTTCTCCATCTTCTCTTCGAGCTGTGGAAGTAAATTTACTTTCTTTGTTTTGTCTAACGGCTTTCGCATGTGAATTCTTCTCTATGTCTTCTTTACTTAGGCCTGTAATTTTTGAAACCTCAGTTTCAAGTAATTTCTTTATAGAACTTTCAGGCATAGAGCTTAAGAAGAACATAGCTCTACTTGCTAAAGAAGCTTTGCTTTCAAGTGAACTAGTTCCTATAGCTTTACTTAATCGTTCAATAAAATATTCTGAAAGAAGTTTGGATTCTTCTGTTCTAGCTTCAAATACTTCTTTATTTTCTTTTTCTAGAAGGCTAGCAGGATCTTCACCTTCTGGGAGAAAAAGAAATCTTATCTCTGCTCCATCCGTTACTACGGGCAACACATTTTTTAATGCCCCCCAAGCAGCTCCTCTTCCTGCGTCATCTCCATCAAAGCAGAAAATCACCTCATTAACTACCTGAAGTAAAACTTGGGTATGAAACCTATTTGTTGCTATACCCAAAGTAGCAACAGAATTATTAATTCCTTTTTCTGACATAGCAATTACATCCATATAACCTTCAACTACATAAATTTTATTTAAATTTTTTCTATCTTTTAATGCTTCAGATAGCCCATAGAGCTCCCTCCCTTTTTGGAAAATTGGAGTGTCTCCAGTGTTTAAGTATTTAGGCTGATCCTCTGGATTCATAACTCTGCCTCCAAAACCTACTACCCTAGCTTTCCTGTCTTTGATTGGAAACATCAATCGATCCCTAAATACGTCAAAAGGTTTTTTTTCTTTGTTCCTTTTTATTAATCCAGCTTTAATTTGAAGATCCTCTGAAAATCCTTTATTGGTTAAGTAAGAATGTAATGAATTCCATGAGTTTGGTGCGTAACCTACTTCAAATCTTTTACATGTAGTTCCTGAAACTTTTCTTTCTTCTTTAATATAATTCTGTACATGTTTAGCTTGTTTAGAATCTGCTAAACAATCTTTATAATAATTAGAGGCTGATTTCAGAACTTCAAAAACTGGCTCTCTATCTTCTGTTTGTTTAAAGGATTTTTCATAAGGTATTTCAATACCTGCCTTTGAAGCTAACGCTTCTATAGATTCAACAAAACCCAATCCTTCAAAAGCCTCTAAGAAACCAATTACATTTCCTGTGGATCTGCATTTAAAACAGTAATAAAACTGTTTCTGACTACTCACACTAAAAGAAGGATTTGAGCCATCATCGCAGAAAGGACAAAGCCCCCAATGATCTTTCCCTTTTTTCTTTAAAGGTAAATAACTTTCAATTAAGTTAACTATATCCGTTAAGTCAACTATCTCTCTTATGAAGGAGGGAGGTATGCTTCCAGACATTTATTTATTTTCCTCAAACCAGTTTTCTAAAATTATTTGTGCAGAAGTTTCATGTACATCATCAGAAAAGGATATAAGAGATTTTTCTCTACAGGATAACCTTTCTCTTGCTTCTCTAGTTGTAAGTCTCTCATCAATTAATTCAACTGGAATACTGTATCTTTTGCTCAATAAAAGTGAAAAGTTATAACTCTTCTTCTGAATCTTGCTTTCCGTTCCATCCATATTAAGTGGCTTTCCTACTACAAATAGTTTTGGTTGCCACTCTTCAATTAATTCATCTAATTTTGACCATTCAGGTTCTCCGTTAATAGCACTTAATGAGTAAAAGGTCTGGGCGGTTCTTGTTACCTCTTGACCTATAGCAAGACCTATATTTTTTAAACCAAAATCAAATGCAACGATCACTTTCGAGGTTGATTCCATTATTTAACTTTTCCTTCTATACAGTCGAGAAAGTTTGAAGCTACATCAATATTGCAAAGATTCTTATATTCTCTAAAGCATGTGGGGCTTGTAACATTTATTTCAGTTAAAAAATCTCCTATAACGTCTAAGCCCACTAAACTAAGACCTAACTCCTTTAGTCTTGGACCTACTTGTTCACAAATCCATAAGTCTTGACTGCTTAAAGGCCTAGCAACGGCTGTAGCACCAGCTGCTAGGTTACCCCTTAACTCCCCTTCAGCCGGTACCCTAGCTATAGCAGCTTCCATTGGTTTGCCGTCTACTAAAAGTATCCTTTTGTCCCCACTGGTGATTTCAGGAATATATTGTTGGATCATGACTTTTGTTCTTCCTTCTCTAGTAATGTTTTCAACAATTACCGCTATATTTGGATCTAAGTTCCTTACCCTAAAGATTGAAGAACCCCCCATTCCATCCAAAGGTTTTATTACAGTATCCTTATAATCCTCTATAAAAGCTCTTAATAAATCCTTATTGCTGGTAACTAGGAATGGTGTACAGCAGTGAGGGAATTCAGTAGCAAAAACCTTTTCATTACAATCTCTTAGACTTTGAGGCTTGTTTACAATTAAAACACCTTCTTTTTCAGCAGCCTCTAAAACATAAGTGTTGTATATGTAATCTGCATCAAAGGGAGGGTCTTGCCTCATAACTATAACATCGAGATAGGATAAACTTTTTTCAGAAAAATTTGAGAGCTTAAACCACCCCTCTGAGTTATCTGCAACATTAATTTCATGGGTCAATGCAAAGGCTCCATCTTCTCTCAAGAATAGAGAGTCAGGTTCCATATAAATTAACTCATGACCTCTAGATTGAGCTTCAATAAGAATAGCTAAGGTACTATCCTTTTTGAAATTTATGGAACCAATAGGATCCATTACTACACCAAACTTCATATTGCCTTTGTAAATATATTAATCTTACTTCAACCTAACTTAAAACTCCTTACACATTGATCTTATTGCACTTATTGAAGAAATTACAGCAGTGTCTGATCTTAATATCCTATCTCCTATTTTTACTGGTACGAAATCCATTTTCTTAAGGTTTAATATTTCTTTTTCTGTAAAGTCACCTTCGGGTCCAACTGCAATAGATACCGATTCAGTTAAATTTAAATCGGATAACTTTATTTCAGCTTTGGGGGAAAGAATTATTTTGTGTTTTGAGTTAATTTTTTTTGCCCAATCTTCAAGGGGCCTTAGTTCTTCTATTAAAGGAAGCCAGTTTTCTCCGCATTGTTGGCAGGCATGAATTGCTACAGACTTCCACCTCTCTTTTCTAGATATTAACTTCTCGGATTTTATATTTACAATAGTCCTTTCAGTTAATACAGGAGAAATAACGGAAACCCCTAATTCAGTTGCTTTCTGTATTGAAATTGTTAAAGGTTCAGATTTAATCAGCGACATACCTAAGCATATTTCTATCCCCCTCCTTTCTTCGTTGAAAAGACTTTCAATTGGTCTAACTTTTACAAGCTTTTTCTTCAACGAAATTATTTCTGCTTTACAACTTAACCCTTTGCCATTGAATAACTCCACTAATGAACCATCTTTTTTTCTTAGCACTTGCATTAGATGATTAGAAGATTCTTTAGTTAAAGTTAATTCTTTATTTAGCTTTAAGTCCTGTTCACAAAATATTCTTGTATAGTTCATGTATAAAAAAGTTTAAGTATCTATTATTACACTTATCTAGTTAAGGAAACCTAGAAAACGATACAATAATTTTCAGTCACTTTATGGGCATAAATTGTGTTGTAGGGTGGATTAAAAATTCTGACAAAATTGTTTTCTTTAATCCCGATAATTGTTCAGTAACAAAAATAAGAATGGAGGAGAGACAATTTATGATAGAAACTTTAGGTAAAGATTTATCTACCACTGTTCAATAAAAAAATAAAGCTTTCTAGTGAAATTATTTTTCTTGAAAGTCGTGCAGAGGTGAGTATGATTTGTTTCCCATTATTTTAAAACTACATCGATCAAAACCTAGACTCTCATGACCTCCAAAAATAAGAAAAAATTTAACGGTGAAGGAAAAAGATTGAGCGTTCAGGTTGCCAAGAGCATGAGAAAATACTTTAAAGAACTAGATGGAGAGAAAACCACTAACATCTATAAAATGGTATTAAAAGAAGTAGAGCATCCTTTGCTTGAAACAGTGATGAAAGAATGTAAGGGCAACCAAACTTTAGCAAGCCAAGTCCTTGGACTAAACAGAGGTACCTTAAGAACTAAACTAAAAGAATATAATTTAATTTAGGCAGACCAGTCTGAATGGCAGAAACAGCCGAACCTATAAAAAGAGCTCTAATAAGTGTTTCAGATAAAACTGGGCTGGTTGAATTTTGTAAGGTTTTAACTTCTGAGTTTAATATAGAAATAGTTTCAACTGGTGGAACTTTAAAAGCCTTACAAAAAGCGGATGTTAACGCTTTAGAAATAAGTCAATTTACTGATTTTCCAGAAATGATGGATGGTCGAGTAAAAACTCTCCACCCAAGAGTTCATGGAGGAATCCTGGCTAGGCGAGATCTAGATCAAGAAGTAATGGAAAAAAATAAGATTCTTCCCATAGATTTGGTTGTAGTTAATCTCTATCCATTTTCAGAAACTATTTCAAAAGAGAATGTTACTTTAGATGAAGCTATAGAAAATATTGATATTGGCGGACCTAGTATGCTGAGATCTGCTGCCAAAAATAATAAATTTGTTGGAGTAGTTGTAAATCCAGAGGATTACCCACTAATTCTTGAAGAAATGAAAATAAATGGAGGTGCTCTTTCTGAAAAAATGAGAGGCTCCTTAGCAACTAAGGCTTTTACCCATACAGCAAATTACGACACCATTATTTCAGGTTATTTATCTCATCTTTACGAAGATGATTTCCCAGATCGTATTTTTGCTAAATTCCAAAGAAAAGAAATAATGCGTTATGGAGAGAACCCTCATCAAAAAGCTGCTTTTTATATTGACGACACTAAAAAAGGGAATGGAGTTGGAAATACAACTCAGATTCAAGGAAAACAACTCTCTTATAACAATATAGCTGACACTGATTCAGCCGTTGAGTGTGTTCGTAGCTTTAAAAACCCAACCTGCGTAATTGTAAAACATGCAAATCCTTGTGGTGTTGCAACTGATGTAGACCTGACAGAAGCCTACCAAAAATCATTTGAAGCAGACCCAACTTCTGCTTTCGGCGGTATTATTGCTTTCAATAGAGAGTTAGATAATAAAACTGCTAAGCGAATAATTGATAACCAATTTGTTGAGGTCATAATCGCCCCGGGAGTGTCTTCTTCATCAAAAGAAATTTTGAAAACTAAAGAAAACATTAGAGTCCTAGAGATGGATAAAATGGATTCTTTATCTCCAGGATTTAAGTTTTTAAGTGTTACCGATGGTCTTCTTGTTCAGGAAATTGATAGTGGGACTCTTTCAAGAAAAGACTTAAAGGTAGTATCTTCTCGTAACCCTACAGAAGATGAAATTCAAGATTGTTTATTTGCTTGGAAGGTTTGTAAATTTGTAAAGTCAAACGCCATAATTTTTGCAAAAAATAATCAAACTGTGGGAGTTGGAGCTGGTCAAATGAGCAGAATTGACAGTACCCAAATAGCTGCATCAAAGGCCAAAGAAAGAGGTTTTGATACTAAAGGATGCGCCATGGCTTCAGATGCTTTTTTTCCATTCAGAGATGGAATAGATGTAGCCGCTTCTATGGGTATTACTTCGATTATTCAACCAGGGGGATCAATTAAAGACGATGAAGTCATAGAGGCAGCAAATGAAGCAGATATTACAATGATTTTTACTGGAATGCGTCATTTCCGTCATTAGTAATGAAAGTTCTTATAGTAGGAAATGGAGGAAGAGAGCATGCGCTGGCCTGGAAGATCAAACAGAGTCAGTCAGTTAAAACAGTCTATGTAGCACCAGGAAATGGTGGTACATCAAGAGAAGAAGGTGTTTCGAACATTGAAATATCTGTAGATGATATAGAGGGTCTTAGTAATTTTGCTCTAAATAATTCCATTGATTTAACTATTATAGGTCCTGAAATTCCTCTAGTAGAAGGAATAACAGATAAATTTAAATCTCTAGGCTTAAATTGTTTTGGTCCTTCAAAACAAGCTGCTCAATTAGAAGGCTCCAAGAAATTTATGAAGGACTTCCTTAGCAAACATAAAATACCAACTGCCCTTTATGAATCTTTTACAGACCAAGATGCAGCCTTAAATTATTTAAAGAAATCATCCATTCCAATTGTTATTAAAGCAGATGGTTTAGCTGCAGGAAAAGGAGTAACAGTTGCTCTGAGTTATGAGGAAGCTGAAAAGGCAATAAAAGACTGTATGCAAGAAAAGGCTTTTGGCGAAGCAGGCAATGAGATAGTAATTGAGGAGTTCTTAGAAGGAGAAGAAGCTAGCTTTATAGTCTTAACTGATGGCAAAACTGTTCTTCCTTTGGCATCGTCTCAAGATCATAAAACACGAGATGATAAAGATTTAGGCCCTAATACAGGAGGAATGGGTGCATATTCCCCTGCACCTGTTGTTACAAAAAACTTACATAAAAAAATTATAAATGAAGTGATAAATCCAACCATTGAAGGTTTACTTAGTGAAGGGATAAATTATTGCGGCTTTCTTTATGCCGGGCTGATGATAGACAACGAACAAAACATTAAAGTTTTGGAATTTAATTGCCGTTTTGGAGATCCAGAAACTCAACCTGTCCTTATGAGGATGGAATCTGATCTTTTTGAATTATGTTATCAGGCTAGTAAGGGAAATTTGATACCAACGAAACTTGAATGGAGTCCTAAAGTTTCACTAGGGGTTGTAATGGCTGCAGGGGGTTATCCATACAAATATGAGAAAGGAAATATTATTGAAGGAATACCTGTCGAAACTAAAAATCTTAAAGTTTTCCACGCCGGTACAAAATTAAAAGATGGTGTAATTGAAACTAATGGAGGCAGAGTTCTATGTGTTACGGCCTTAGGAAAAAATACCACCGAAGCACAAGTTAATGCTTATAATTGTGTTGAAAAGATTAAATGGAAAAACAGCTTCTATAGAACAGACATTGGTCATCGCGCTATTAAGAGAGAGTCATGAAAAGTTATTTAGATACCTTGATTATAGAATTAGATAAGGGAATTAAATCTTCTCTTTCAGATTTAAAGGAATATCAAAGAGCTTATCCTGCAGAAGATATTGAAGAGAATGATCTTAATGAATTAGAAAGAAATCATTCTTCTGGCCTTATGAGGGTAAATCATTCTGGAGAGGTTTGTGCTCAGGCTCTTTATCTTGGACAAAGTTTTACTGCTCAAAACAAACGAACCAGGGACCAAATGAAGCAAGCTGCGGATGAAGAGATGGATCATTTAGCATGGTGTAATAGGCGACTTAATGAGTTAGGTGACCAACCTAGTGCTCTAAATCCTATTTGGTTTTTTATGTCATTTTCAATTGGTGCCCTAACTGGTTTAGCAGGAGATAAATGGAGTTTAGGTTTCGTAGAAGAAACAGAGAAACAAGTAGTAAATCACCTTGATTCTCATCTAGATAAGATTAATGAAAAGGATATAAAAACAAAAAAAGTCATTAGAAGTATGAGGGAAGACGAAGATATGCATGCAAAAAAGGCTAAAGAATCAGGAGCAAAGGAACTACCAGATGAAATAAAGGAAGGAATGTCCTTTGTAGCTAAGTTAATGACATCAACAAGTTACTACATATAATTATGAAATTTAAGTTAAATATATTGCTAATTTGTTTTACATAAGTATAGTGCGTCTCGCAGTATCACTGCATTGGATTAATTAGGAAAAATATATGAATTTATATGTTGGAAATCTTCCGTGGAGCTGTACGGAAGAAGAGCTGGAAGCTCATTTTGCTCAGTGCGGTCCTGTAAAGGCCGTAAGAATAATTACTGAAGGTAGATCAGGACGCTCAAAAGGTTTTGGTTTTGTTGAAATGGAATCCTCTGATGGAGGACAATCAGCAATTGATACACTTAACGGTAAGGATTTTGGCGGAAGAGAGCTAAGAGTAGATACGGCTACTGAAAGAAGTTAAAAGAACTTTCTAAAAGAAAAATCTCAGTTATCTTCAATTACAACTGCAGTCCCTATAACTAGAAGTTCAGCGGCTCCCTGAGAGATCACTGAAGTAGTTGTGGAGACACTTATTATGGCGTTGGCTCCTAATAGTAGTGCGTCTTCTATCATACGATCTATGGCTTGTTCTCTGCTTTCAGCCATTAACTTAGTATATTCCTGAATTTCTCCTCCAACTATATTTTTAAATACAGCAAGTATATCCTTGCCTATATGCCTCGCTCTTATAGTATTGCCCTTAACTAGACCTAAAGTCTTGACTATCCTCTTACCAGGTACATCGTGACTGGAAACAACTAACATCTCTAAACCTCCACATCATTATAGGGATCGCTCTTGGATTCTTTATACCTCTGCCTTATAGCAGAAATTAGTAAAATTAGAATTCCTATCCAGAGTACTGAGACAGATACTGAGAAAATAAAAGATTCTGATTCTAGAACCCCTTTATAGACTCCATAAGCTGTAAGAACTATCCAGCTTCCTATTAAGAGAACGATACCTAAGTTTTTCACCTTAAATATTATCTATGTAAAAAATAGCTTCTTCAACTCTCTACCAGGATCTTGAGCCCTCATAAAAGCCTCTCCTACAAGAAAAGCGTTCACACCACAAGAAATTATAGATTCAATGTCTTTAGACTTCTTAATGCCACTTTCTGAGATAACTAGAATTTCATTTGGTATTTGTTGGCTAAGCCTCTTTGTAGTTTCTAGATTAACTTCGAATGTTTCAAGATTCCTATTATTTATTCCAATTATTTTGGGTTTTAAATCTAAGGCAATTTCTAATTCCTGTTCATTGTGAACTTCAATTAAGACTTCCATTCCAAGACCTAAGGCCAAGTTATTAAATTCATGTAATTCATCCTTTGATAAAGCTGCTACTATTAATAATATACAGTCTGCCCCGCACTTTTGACTTTCAAAAATCTGGAATTTATCAACTATAAAATCCTTCCTTAATACAGGTAAATCCACCAATTTTTTGACTATAGATAAGTGATCTAAAGATCCTTGAAAAAAATTCTCATCAGTAAGAATGCTCAAACAAGAAGCTTTGGCATCTAAATATTGTTTTGCTATCTCTGAAGGATCATATTTTTGTCTAATAAGCCCTTGGCTTGGTGAAGCTCTTTTCATTTCAGCCACAACAGCAAACTGATGTGTATCTATTGAAGCCTTAAGTGCATTCAAAAAACAATCCTGATTTTGGACTTCTGACTTAATAAAATCTTCTTTTGTTATTGAATGCTTCTTTTTTTTTCTTTCTACAAAATCTTTCTTTGCTTTTAATATTTCTGTTAGATAACTTTTTTTCATTTATTTTTCTATAAAGATTTACTAAACGACACTAGTTGTTCGATTTTTTTCAAACCTGTTCTTTCATTAATACTTTGTAATGATATTTCTACCCCCTCTTCTAATGAGGTTGCTATATCAGCTACGTATAAAGCAGCACCTGATGTCATAGCCACCATCTGAGCGGCAGCTTTATTTTCTCCTTTTAGAGCTTCCTTAGCTAACTTTAAACTTTGTTCAGGTGAATTTACTTTTAGCTCTTCAATCGAGAGAACTTTTAATCCAAAATCACTTGGTGAAATAGAGTATTCCTTAATTTCATTATTCCGCAATTCAGCAATGAAAGTTGGTGCGGCAGTGCTTATCTCATCTAAACCATCTTCAGAATGTAAAACAAGCACATTCTTACTACCCAATTCTTTTAATACTTCTGCAATAGGAAGAACCCATTTACGATCAAAAACTCCCATTACTTGATTTAAGGCTCCAGCAGGATTTGTCAAAGGGCCTAAAAGATTAAAGATAGTCTTAATACCTAACTCTTTTCTTGGTCCAATGGCGTGTTTCATTGCACTATGGTGAGAGGGTGCAAACATAAAACCCAGACCAATATTTTCTATACATTTTTTTACCTGCTCAGGATTAAGTTCTATAGATACTCCCGCTGTTTCCAATAAATCAGCACTTCCACTTTTTCGTGTTGCACTCCTGTTCCCGTGTTTAGCTACTTTTGCACCGCAAGAGCTTGCTACGAAAGCAGCAGTGGTAGATACATTAAAAATACCTGATCCAACTCCACCCGTACCGCAAGTATCTACTAGGTGCTTCTTATCTACAGAAACTTTTGTTGAAAGCTCTCTCATAACTTCGGCTGAACCTATGACTTCTTGGATGGACTCTCCTTTAGTGCTTAAAGAAGATAAAAAGGACTTTATTACAGATTCAGATACCGATCCGGTTAAGATCAGATTCATAATAGATTTAATTTCTTCTCTAAAAAGATCCTCGCCAGATTTAATTTTTTTTATACTTTCTTGTATGTCCATGAAAACCTTAATAGGTTAAAAAGTTTTTTAATAGCTCTATGCCCTTCTCCGTTGCTATAGATTCAGGATGAAACTGTAACCCTGTTATTGGATACTTTTCGTGTTGAATCGCCATAACTGTTTGATCTTCTGTCCAAGCATTGATACTAAACTCTTTGGATAAGGTTTCCTTCTGAATAACCAAAGAATGGTATCTAGTAGCTTTAAAAGTTCTATGAAAGCCTTTGAATAAACCAGACCCATCATGGAATATTTCTGATATTTTTCCGTGCATAATTTTATTGGCTTTTGAAATATTTGCCCCAAATGCCGCTCCTATACACTGATGACCTAGGCAGACTCCCAAGATCGGAAGTTTATCTTTGAATTCATGGATTAAATCTACAGAAATACCAGCTTCTTTTGGGGTACAAGGTCCTGGAGAAATAACGATATATTTAGGGTTCTTCTTTTTTATCTCTGCTAAAGAGATTTGGTCATTTCTGTATACTTCAACTTTTTGCCCTAATTTATAAAAATACTGAACTAGGTTGTAAGTGAAGGAATCATAATTATCAATCATCAATAACATATCAACCTTCCAACTTCTCTTGAACCATTTCAGCTGCTTTAAAAATAGCCCTTCCTTTATTTAAGGACTCTTTCCACTCTAGATCTGGTTTAGAATCGGCTACCCATCCTCCTCCAGCTTGGATATATAAAACTTCATCTTTTATGATAGCTGTTCTTATTGCTATGGCCATATCCATATTGCCTTGCCAAGAAAGATAGCCAATCGCTCCTCCGTAAATTCCTCTTTTTACTGGTTCAAATTCATCAATAATTTCCATTGCCCTCACCTTAGGGGCTCCTGATACTGTGCCGGCCGGAAAAGTAGCCTTAAAGAGATCTATAGCACTTAAACCTTCATCTAAATCGGCTTCCACATTAGAAACCATGTGCATAACATGGCTGTATTTTTCAATACCAAATTTTTCTGTAACTTTAACAGTTCCTGGTTTAGCTACCCTTCCAACATCATTTCTACCTAAGTCTATTAACATCAAATGTTCAGCAATCTCTTTTGGATCATTAACCATATCTTTTTCCATAGCTTTATCATCTTCTTCATCTTTACCTCTTCTACGAGTCCCAGCTATAGGTCTTACTGTAATTTTTCCATCTTCAAGTCTCGCAAGTATCTCTGGAGAAGACCCTACTATATGAAATTCATTTAAATTTAAGTAATACATATAAGGAGAAGGATTTAATTGCCTTATAGACCTATACAAAG
>CAYFFW010000029.1:0-14889 GCA_964342745.1 uncultured Gammaproteobacteria bacterium | reverse complement strand
AAGCTGATATCTTAAGAAGAGCTATGGGAAAAAAGAAAAAAGAAGAGATGGAAAAGATGCGCCAAGATTTTATAGATGGCGCTGCTTCTAATGGTGTTCAAAGTAGGTACGCAGAAAATTTATTTGAGCAAATAGAGCAATTTGCTGGATATGGTTTTAATAGGTCACATTCTGTTGGGTACGCTTTGATAGCCTATCAGACTGCATGGTTAAAGGCTCATTATGCATCTGAATTCATGTCTTCAATTCTCTCATCTGAGATGGATTCAACTGACAGAATACAAATGTTTGTAGAAGATTCTAGATCAATTGGTTTGGAGGTCTTAAAGCCCGATATAAATTTGAGCGAATATGAATTTAAGAATATTGATAATCAGACTATTCTTTATGGACTTGGTGCTTTAAAGGGGATTGGAGAATCTTTGGTAGAGTCAATTACAGAAGCTAGGAAAGAAGGACCATTTAAGGATTTTTATGATTTTTGTTTTAGATTAGGGAGTAATAGATTAAATAAAAGAATATTAATTGTTTTAATTGGTTCTGGAGCTATGGATTGTCTTGGAGATAGGCAAGAACTATTTAATTTAATTGATCCTTCTCTTAAGGAAGTTGAACAATCATTGGAGAGGTCACAAAGTCATATTCAAGATTTATTCAATGATGAACTTCCAAAAGACCGAGAAATTCAAGCAATCAGCGATTCAATAGAAGAATTTGATGTATTAGCTCATGAATGGAGCGCTTTAGGTTTTTATCTAGAGTCTCATCCAATAGAAAATAAAATAGACGAAGTGAAAAAAATGTGTGGTCTATTAATATCTGATTTAGAAGAAACCCCACACATTCAGAGAGTTGCAGGTATGTTGATGCATTTGAATGTAAGGCAAGGCAGACATGGAAGGTATGCTTTTGCAACTTTGGACGATTCGTCTGGAAGAATTGAAGTCTCAGTATGGTCTGAAGTATTTGATACTTATAGGAGTAATCTTAGAAAAGGACAAATAGTAGTAGTTGAAGGAGTAGTAGAAAAAGATAACTTCTCGAGCCACAAAAGTAAGCCAGCCTTTAAAATGGTTGCAGAAAGAATCTTGTCTTTCGATTTAGCAAGAAATGAATATTTAAAATATGTAAGAATTTCTATAGATCAAGATGTAAAAAACTTAGATCTTTTGACCTCCAGATTCAAGGAAATCTCAACTATTGGTTCAGGCAATCCTATAGTTATATCTTATTCAGGGAACAAAGCTAAAGCTGATATAGAGGTAGAAGAAAAAGTACAATTAACAGATAAGTCCTACAAACAAATACAAGAAATTTTTGGTAAGACTAATGTAGAACTAGTGTATTATCCCCCTCCCCACATTCACTAGCCTATAATATCCAGAATGCAAAACGAGTATTTAGATTTTGAGGAGCCCATAGCTACACTCGAAAGAAAGATCAAAGATCTTCAATCTTCTGAGAATACTTCGGGACAAGATATTTCTGGAGAAATATCAAAATTAAATGAATCTATCATTAAGCTAACTGAGAAAATCTATAGCAATTTAAATATTTGGCAATGTGTACAAGTTGCTAGACATCCTCAAAGACCTCATTTTTTAGATTATGTGAATACGATTTGTACTGACTTTGATGAATTACATGGAGATCGTCATTATGGAGATGACAAAGCATTGATAGGTGGTTTAGCTAAGATTGAGGACCATAAGGTAATTATTATTGGTCAAGAAAAGGGAAGATCAACCGAAGAAAAAATAAAACATAATTTTGGAATGCCTCAACCTGAAGGATACAGAAAAGCAGGAAGGCTCATGAAGTTAGCAGAGCAATTTGATCTTCCTGTAGTAACTTTTGTCGATACTCCTGGAGCATATCCAGGGATAGACAGTGAAGAGAGGGGTCAAAGTGAAGCTATTGCAAGTAACTTGATGCTAATGAGTTCCCTAAATACTCCTATATTAGTAAATATAATTGGAGAAGGTGGTTCAGGAGGAGCTTTAGCTATAGCTGTTGGAGATCATATATCAATGATGAAATATGCAACTTACTCTGTTGCCTCTCCAGAGGCTTGTGCATCTATAGTGTGGAGAGATTCACAAAAAGCACCTGAAGCAGCTGAAGCTATGTTAATGGATGCTCATAATATTCTAAAACTTAAATTAGTAGATGAAATTATTGATGAACCTTTAGGGGGAGCTCATAGAAACCCAAATCAAGCTGCTTTAGGTTTAAAAAATTCTATAATCAAAAACTTAGAAGATTTAAAATCCAAAACTAAATCTTCTTTATTAGATGCCAGAGATAAAAGACTTATGTCTTATGGAAGATAAGCAAATTATGTTTAATTCTTTCTCCTTAAATGAACTTGACTTTGATAAATATAATAAAATAGCAGTAGCGTTTTCTGGGGGAGTAGATTCTTCTGTTTTGCTCCACTTATTGACCTCTCAACTAAAAGAAAGAGATAAAGAAAAGTTGGTTGTTATTCATGTAAATCACTTGATTAGCCCAAATAGTGATTCATGGGAAGAACATTGTAAAAATTTTTGTGCTTCTTTAAAAATAAATTTTGTTTCTTTAAAGATTGAGTCGTTAAATAACAGTAAGATTAATGAGAATTCCTTAAGAGAGGCAAGGTACGAGGCTCTCTTATCATTCATCGATTCAGGTGATGTCTTGCTTACAGGTCATCATCTAGATGATCATTTAGAAACAATTCTTTTTCGGATCCTAAGAGGTACTGGAATAAGAGGATTAATAGGTATAGAAAAAATATCTAAGATTAAAGGGGTAGATTTAATCAGGCCATTATTAAATCATGATAAGGAAAGCTTAGTTGAGTACGCAAAAGTAAATAAAATTAAATGGGTTCAAGATGAATCAAACTCAGACACTTCTATATCAAGAAATTTTATTAGAAAGAATGTTCTTCCTAATCTTAAAAATAAGAATTGGCCTGAATACCATCAATCTTTTTCTCATTTAGCTGGACAAGCAAAAGATGCCAATGAAATCTTAGATGAAGTTTTTGAACTTGATTTGAAGTATTGCAGCTCAGAATTTAAAGAAAAGATATCTATTGAGAAGATAAAGCAATTAAGTCGTCCCAGAGTCTTAAACCTTATTTTTAAGTGGCTAAATTTAAATACTCCTTTAGGTGTTTCAAGTAAATTAGTAGAAGAAATATATGAGAATGTTATTTTTGCTAGTGATGGCTCTAATCCTATTATTTCTCTGGGAAAAAAAGAAGACAAGGGATCTTTTCAAATTAGAAGGTTTAATGGTTTTCTATATTGTCTTCCTTTAACGGAAGCAAAACACCTAAATAATAAAATTTGGAAATGGGATCCTAAAGTTCCATTAAAACTTCCTACGGGCACTCTTTCCACTGAATTTTCATCTGGAATAGGTCTTTCTTCGAAATTTACAAAGTACAGTTTACATGTCCAAGGAAGAATGGGAGGGGAAAGATGTAAGCCTCAGGGTAGGGCTAAATCTCAAAAATTAAAGAAACTTTTACAAGAATATCAAGTTCCACCTTGGATAAGAGATAGAATCCCCATGGTATATGTAGGAGATAAACTTGCAGCAGTATCTGATCTTTGGGTTTGCGAAGATTTTTTAGCTCGTAAAGATGAAACAGGTATAGTTTTAAAGTGGGATGATAATTTAAGGTATTAAAGACTATTCTTAAGTTCTTAATGTTCTTCTTTTGTAACTAGATTCTGGTTTTCTAGTTGCGTTCTCAATTCTTCATGTTTTTCTTTTGTTAATGGATAGAACCAAGTTAGATATAGTGCCGGTAGGAAGAATGCTGCACAACCAATGCAATAAAAGAATCTCAAAGCTAACATCTCTGTATCCCCATTCTCTGCACCAGGAATAAATCCAAAGAAGTCTACTAGTCTAGCTGCAGCCCAAACAGCCAGCATGGCTGATATTTTTGCAATCATCCCATTTAATGCAAAAAAAGTTCCAGCTCTCCTTCCTCCAGTTTTTAAGGAGTCTATATCAACTACATCAGCTAACATTGAAGCAGGTAGGAACTGTAAGCCACCAAAACAAGCTCCTTTCAGAAGAAATAAAGCATGGAATTGAGCGTAATCACCGAATTCTAAGAAGAAGCATAAAAAACTTACTGTTCCTGTTCCAATTAGAGTTATACAAAAAGCTCTGTGTTTCCCAATAACCTTACCTAACCATAACCAAAAAGGGATAGCTACAAATCCTGCAATAAAGTACCTAGCGTAAGAAGCACCAACAGTTTCTATACCAATTACATCTCTAACAAACCATAAAGAGAGAGTATTGCGGAATGATTCACCAGCAATCACTAAGAAGATAATAGTCAGTATCCTGACTAGAAGGGGGTTTTCTCTTGCATATTTTAAACCTTCTCTTAAAGGAATTTTTTTCTTAACCTCTGGCATAGGATCAGGCACTTTCCAGATAGCTATTGCAGCAAAAATAGGTAAAAGAAGAATAATTCCTAGTCCCATATAACCCAATATGTCCTTCATTTGATTAGATGTAGAAAAATCTTGGAATAAGAAGATTGCAGCAAGCATTCTACTTAAACCTTCTTTTATAGATATGCCATCCCCTGAAACCTCAACTGCTAGGGGGATTAGAGCTGAAATAAGTAGACCTATTAATGTAAAAGCTTCTCTTCCACTCACGATACGAGATCTTTGATGGTATTCAGTAGATATTTCTGCTCCCCATGCACCATAAGGGATGCCAATAATAGTAAAACCTAAATACATTAAGACCATCCAAAAAAGAAAGTAAGTAACAGTTATGTCATCGCCAGGTACGAAAAGCTTATAAACTGCAATCATCATTATGGGAACACCTAAAATTATCCAAGGCTTCCTTCTCCCATACCTTGTTGCCGTCATGTCGCCCCATTGTCCTATCAATGGATCGGTAATGACGTCAGTTAATCTTGCAATTAAAAGGAGATCAGCCAATAAAGCAAGTTGGAACTTTGTTACTTCAGAATAGAAAGGTATAAGCCAAATTGCTATAGGGTATCCAATCATTGCTAGAGGAGTGCCTAAACCTCCATAAGCCATAATTTTACTTCTAGTTACTGACAACAAAGAAGTCATCCTTTTCCCCTTTTTGAATAGAGAGTAAGACTATATTGAAAAAAAGAATTTAGCTAGAAGATATTTTATTTAATCCACTTATAACAGAAAGAAAACTAGCTATAACAGTGTTGGCATGCATTCCGACTCCCCAAGAAGACTTATCTTCACTTTGAATTTCTATGTATGCTACAGCCTTTGCATCTGAACCTGTACTAATAGCGTGCTGATGGTAATCTGAAACTTTCACAGATAGATTAAGGTCCTTCTTTAGAGCTTTTATAAAGGCATCTATAGGGCCATTTCCTGATCCTTCAATTAGTTTTTCAATGCCGTCTTCGATGATTTTAACTTTAAGGAGATCTTCTTGAGACTCACTGCTGGAAGAAGACTCAATGCGATGTTCAATAAAATTATATCTTCCAATATTGTCTAGATAGGTTTTTTGAAAAGTTTCCCAAATTTCGGAGGCAATAATTTCTTTACCTGTCTGATCTGTTATTTTTTGAATAATCTGACTAAATTCTATCTGTAATCTTCTAGGCATACTCAAACCATGATCTCTCTCTATTAAATAAGCCACTCCCCCTTTCCCTGATTGACTATTAACCCTAACCACTTCTTCATAAGTTCTTCCGACATCAGAAGGGTCAATAGGTAGATAAGGAACTTCCCATAAGGGGCTGTTGGTTTCTCTCATAGAATCAAAACCTTTTTTTATTGCATCCTGGTGAGAGCCAGAAAAAGCTGTAAAAACAAGATCGCCAGCATAAGGGTGTCTAGGATGAACAGGCAGTTGATTGCAATATTCAACTTCCCTCATTATTGCATTGATATCAGAAAAATCTAGATGAGGATCTACACCTTGGGTTAGCATATTAAGTGATAAAGAGACTAAATCTACATTTCCTGTTCTTTCTCCATTTCCAAATAAAGTTCCTTCGATACGATCTGCACCAGCAAGAATTCCTAACTCAGTTGCTGCAACTGCAGAACCTCTATCATTATGTGGATGAAGACTAACGATAACATTTTCTCTATTCTCTAAATTTCTACACATCCATTCAATTTGATCTGCATAAATATTAGGGGTAGCTAATTCAACTGTTGCAGGAAGATTAATTATAGATTTTTGTTCTTTTGTTGGCTTCCATATTTCATTTACTGCATTGCAAACCTCTAAGGCATAAGGAAGTTCTGTCCCTGTAAAACTTTCTGGGCTGTATTCAAATTTCCAATTAGTTTCGGGCTGTTTTAAAGAGCATTCAAGGACCCAGCTTGCACCTTCTTTAGCAATTTCCTTAATGCCCTTTTTATCACTTTTAAAAACAACTTTTCTCTGAACAGTAGAAGTTGAGTTATAAACATGGAGGATAGCATTTCCTACTCCTTTGAGAGATTCAAAGGTTCTTTCTATCAATTCTTTTCTAGATTGAGTTAAAACTTGAATACAAACATCTTCCGGAATAAGATCTTCCTCAATTATCTTTCTTACGAAATCAAAATCAGTTTGTGAAGCTGCTGGAAATCCTACCTCTATTTCCTTGAAACCTATATCTAAAAGAAGTTTAAACATTCTTAACTTTTTCTCTTCTCCCATAGGCTCTATAAGAGCTTGGTTCCCATCTCTTAAATCAACACTACACCAAATAGGAGCCTTATCTATTCTCTTTTCAGGCCATACTCTTTCCTCCATTTCAATTTTTGGAAAAGGTTGGTACTTTGAAATTGCCTTGTTAATAATCTTTTTCATTTTTTACAGTTTTATCTATATCCACTCTTTTAAAGATGGAATCTTTAATTTAATTTAAGATAATATTAGAAATATAACTATAGAGATGGACCCGGCAAGTTCTGAAAATCAGAGACCGGGCTGCTAAGTCGCAGGATTAAAATGTTTAGTACATCTAAAAACATGATAGGGCAGTATATATAGGCAATTAGAAGGGTCAAGTTAACTTAAAAAAATAACATCATATGACGGAATCAACTTTTCAAAAATTAACCAAGTTGGGATACCAATTTTGGTCACGTAAAGGTTTTAATAATAATTCAACAGAAACTACTCCTTTAACTTATATTCTTAAAGATAAATTATTAATAATAGGTAATAAGAATGAATTTGATACTTATCCAAGAGTCTTACCCTCTATTGTAAAAATTTTGGGATTAACTAAGCATGAAATCACGCAGGTAAGTGAAGTAGAAAATTTGCCTTATGAATTAGATTTAGTAATAAATTTTTCTGAAAATAGAATTAAAAAAGGAAAAAAGAATATTAAATTTGATTCTTTAAAAGTTTTAATGAGTGACAATAAACTTAAAGAAACTTTTATTAAAGAGTTACAAGAAATAAAGCTTTAATGGATTCAGAATTAAATATCAAATATCGATATATGCTTGAAGCTGATATCGAAATAAGCAGAGCCATTGAGGTGGGTTCAAATCCAGTTCCTTGGTCAAAGAAGAACTTCTTAGACTGTTTAAACAGAGACTATTATTGCTTAATACAAGAATTTGATAACAAGGTTTCAGGTTTTGCCATTCAATCTTTTTCATTAAATGAATCCCATCTTCTTAATATTGGAATACAAGAAACATTTAGAAATAAAGGTTTGGGTCAGGAACTATTAGATCAGATGGTTTATGCTTCAGAGTCTATGGGAAGTAAGAAGATTTTTTTAGAAGTTAGAGTGTCAAATAAACCTGCTATAAAGCTTTACTATAAATCAGGATTTAAAAAAATTTCTGTTAGAAAAAACTATTATAGATTACCAGTTGGAAGGGAAGATGCTTTTCTTATGTCTAAGAAACTAAAGAGGCCTTGGAGATTGTTTTAGTTTTTATTCTCAATTAACTCATCAATATGGGTAGAAATCTGCTCAGGAGAAGTTTGTGGTGAAAATCTTTTTACCGGTTCTCCATCATTGTTTATTAGGAATTTAGTAAAATTCCATTTAATCTTTTCTGTACCTAACAAGCCAGGTTGGCTACTAGTCAAGTACTGAAATAATGGGTGAGCTGAGGGTCCGTTTACATCCACTTTAGAAAAAATAGGAAAGGTAACATTGTAGTTTACAGTACAAAAATTTGATATTTCTTCTTCATTTCCTGGTTCTTGTTTTCCAAATTGATTACACGGAAATCCAAGTACTTCAAAGCCATTATTTGAATGTTTCTTATAAAGGTCTTGAAGTCCTTTGTACTGAGGAGTAAAGCCACATTTACTAGCTGTATTTACTATTAGCAAAGTTTTGCCAGAATAGTCATTTAGGTTCTTTTCTTCACCTTTAATATCCTGACAAGAAAAGCTGTATATATTTTTTATTTCATCCATGTCTTTCTTAAATTTACTATGACTATTATAGTTTTAATCTGATAAGTTGTTTAAAAAAGTTCAGGAGGACAAATGGAATATAGAAAATTAGGAAATACAGATATAGAAGTAAGTCTAATCTGTCTAGGAACAATGACTTGGGGGCAGCAGAACACAGAAGAAGAAGGACATGAGCAGATGGATTATGCTTTAGAAAGGGGGGTGAATTTTTTTGACACTGCTGAGATGTACTCTGTTCCTCCCATGGCTGAAACTCAGGGCAGCACTGAAAAGATAATTGGAACTTGGTTTAAAAAAACTGGCAATAGGGACAAAGTCATCTTAGCTTCAAAAGTTGCAGGGAGAAGCAGAATGGATTGGATCAGAGGTAAGGAAACAAAATTGGATAGGAAAAATATAGAACAAGCTATAGAAGAAAGCCTAAAAAGACTTCAAACTGATTATATAGATCTTTATCAATTGCATTGGCCAGATAGACCAATAAATTTATTTGGTGGAGGGTTAGGTTATAAGCACATAGAGGCTGAAACAATTGAAATTTCTGAAACATTAGAAGTGTTAAGTGATTTAGTAGAGCAAGGCAAGATAAGGTATGTTGGGCTTTCTAATGAAACACCTTGGGGCCTATCAGAGTTCTTGAAGTATTCTGAATCAAAAAAATTTCCCAGAGTGGTATCTGTTCAAAATGCTTATAATCTTTTGAATAGAACTTATGAACAAGGTTTGTCTGAATTCTCTTATAGGTCATCAGTGGGGCTTTTAGCATATTCACCTCTAGCTCAAGGATATTTAAGTGGAAAATACCTAGATGGAGCTAGACCAGAAGGAGCTAGAACAACTTTATTTGAAAGAGGTCAGAGGTATGAAACTAAATTTGCAGAAGAAGCAATTAGGTCTTATGTGACTTATTCAAAAGACAGAGGTTTGGATCCCTCAGTCTTTGCTAATGCTTTTGTTAATTCAAGAGATTTTGTTACATCTAACATTATTGGAGCAACTAATATGGAACAACTTAAGTTAGCCATAGATAGTTTTGAAGTAAAGTTAACGGAAGAAGATTTTAAAAAAATAGATGAAATACACTCTCACTGCCCTAACCCTTGTCCATAATTGAAGTTACAACTAACTTTTAACTTAGTCGTTTAAATGAATAAGGATGGATTCATAAATATCTTATTAATTTTAGGAGTTATCTTGGGTCTTTCATTGGCTCTTGTTTCTTCTATAAGGGATACCAGTTTTGATACCAAAGCTGGCTGGGTTGCAATGGTAGAAGACAACCAGATAAGCAAACAGAAGTATTTATTGCAAATAGAAGGGTTAAGTTTAGACAAGAGAAGCCCATTAACAGAAGAAGATAAAGCTTTTGTTTTAGAAAGAATGATTGAAGAAGAATTATTAATCTTAAGAGCTAAAGATTTAGGCATGTTTTCTTCTAATACGATGATCAGAGGAGCAGTTGTTCAACAAATGATTAATATGATCATTTCAGAAAACTCTTTAAGTATCATTTCAGACGATGATTTAAAGAAATTCTATAACAATAATAAAGGCTTCTTTACAAATGCAGATAGACTAAGGATAAAACAAGTCTTTTTTTCAGATAGCAAAGGAGATGCCCTAGAAAGAGCTCAAAGCACTTATCTGGATCTAATAGAAGGAAGGAGTTTAGAGCAAATAATTGCTAATTCTGATAAGACAGCATTAGAAATCCCAGACACTTTAATGACATTAGCAAAAATAAGAGAATATATTGGGCCTTCTTTAATGCAAGTGGCTAAAATGCTCCAGCCTGGAGATTTTACTTCTCCCAAAAAAGTTCAAAATGGTTACAAGATAATCTTTTTAATTCAAAGGAGAGATGCTTCGCCTCCTTCATTTGAACTGATAAAAGATAGAGTTAGGGCTGAATATAAAAAAAGAAAAGATGATCAGGCATTAAGAGATTATCTAAAGCAACTAAAAAATTGGTATGAGATCGAACGCAATCTTGATATCTAAAAGTAATATTTATTTAATAGTAATTACCTTCCTTCTATTGGGTCTTTCCTTGAACTCATTCTCTCACCAAAGAAGTGAATCTTATTCCAAGTGGACTATAGAGAAGGAAAATAAAGAAAATTTAATTAGTATTATTTTCTCCATAAGGTTATCAAATCTTAATAAATTAGAAGGGCCTTTGAGGGGAGATTGGGAAAATAAAGTCTCAAAAATAATCATTTCTTCTTTTGAATTTGATGCTAGTTGTTCTGTAAATAGCAAACCAAGAACAGTTATATCTAGGCAAAATGATATTTTTAAGCTTCACTGGACTTTACTATGCTTAGAAGAAATTCAAAAAATAAATGTTAATATTTTTTTTAATAAAGATCCTACCCACTCTCATATAGCTAGGTACACTTACAGTTCAGATTTGTCCACAGAAAAATTATTTTCAGCTCAATCAAGAAGTTGGTATTTTAACGAAAACGCAAACTCTGGAGAGAGCTCTACAAATTCTTTTTTAGATTATGTCCTTCTAGGGATTAAACATATTTCTACTGGCTATGATCATTTGGCCTTTCTATTTGGCTTGCTGTTACTAAACCCAAGAATGAAAAGATTAATTTTAGCAATCACTGGCTTTACCATAGGTCATAGTATTACTCTCAGTCTTGCTGTGATGGAATTGGTTAGACCTGTAAGTGCTTTTATAGAAGCTCTTATAGGGTTTTCAATTGCTATTTTGGGTTTAGAGTATTTGATTCGCAATCAGCCAAATAAGTTAACTTATATGAGAAGCACTTTTTTGTTCCTTTTTTTATTTCTTTTAGCTTATATCTTCTATTTTGATGGTAGTAATATCACTGGTTTATTAGGCTTGTTGATATTTAGCTTCTGTTACTTAACTTTAATTTCTGGAAGACATTCATGGTTCTTATCCTTATTTTTGGCCTGCGCTTTTGGTTTGATACATGGTTTTGGTTTTGGAGGCTTCCTTTTTGAAGTAGGTTTATCAGAAAAAAATTTTTTAAAGGCCCTTTTTGGGTTTAATCTTGGTGTAGAGTTGGGTCAACTCTTAGCCATAGGTATTTTTCTAACTTTTCTTTACTTTATAACAAAGTTCAAAATAAAAACCCAAGAATATATTAATCCTGTATTAGCAATTATATTAGTTACTATTGGTACTTACTGGTTTGTTTATAGAGTAATTTAGGGCTAAATTATTTTTATTTTTTCTGCTTGGGGACCTTTTTCTGTGTCTTCAACTGTAAACCTGACTCTCGTATTTTCTCTTAATTTTCTTCTATCTTCTGGTTTAACTGCCCTTAAGTGGACAAAAAGGTCTCCCCCTTTATCCCTTATCAAGAAACCATAACCTTTACTTGGATCAAACCATTTTATTGTTCCTGTTTCTACTTTAAATGCTCTTTTTATTCTTCTTCCATATACAAAACCTAAAATAGAAAAGAAACCTAAACTCCATAAAAGAGTAAAAGAGATTAACCAGATATTTCTTCCAATTCCAGACACTAAGCTTGCAAATAAGAAAGCATAGATTGCTGCGAAGATTGCACTTGTAACTAGTGACCTAAAAAGCATTTCATCACCTAGTAACTATTATAGTTGAATAAAATTATTTCTTCTTAGATCAGAGGAGTTTTTGTATTTCCTTAATTTGTAGTTCCAACAAACGTATTTCTTGTGAAATTATTTTAAATCTCTGCTTTTGGGTCTTAACTAATTCAAAAGGGGCTTTGCTTAAGAACTTTTTATTATTCAGTTGATTAGAAATGGCCTCCTTTTCTTTCTGTAGTTTAAGTACATTTTTTTTGATTCTTATATCTTCTTCTTCAGCTTCAATTAACCCTTCTAGTGGGATTAACACTTTTAAGTTTTTATGGAAGTTAATTGCTGAGGCAGGCGCCTTATTTTTTTTGTCTATCCAATTAAGAGAATCTAAACTAGCTAGTTCCTTAATAAGGTAATTATAAGATTCAGCTCTTTTTTTGTCAGCTGGGCTACCTTTGTCAAGAAAAGCAGAGATCTTCAGCGAAGGTTTAATTCTCATTTCTCCCCTTATGTTTCTTATTCCTGAAACAATTACCTTTAGCCACTCAATGTCTTTGAACTGATTTGAAGGTTTTCTTTTTCTACCAATAGGGTATTTGCTTACCATAATGCTTTTATTTTTGTCTTTATGAAAAGTTTTAAACTGCTGCCATAATTCTTCTGTAATAAAAGGCATTATTGGATGTGCTAATCTTAAAGATTCCTCTAAAGTGCAAACAAGAGATTTTAGTATTGCTCTTTTTTCAGAAGCTTTATACTCTGAGCTAGATAAACGGATCTTACAGATTTCTATATACCAATCACAAAATTCATTCCAGATAAAATCGTAAATTGTCTGAGTAATTAAATCGAATCTATATTCTTCAAAATACGTATTAACTTTTTCTGAAGCTTCATTCAATTTTTCTTTGATCCATAAATCAGGTGAATCTTTTGATTCTAGTTTTCCAAGACCTTTGGTTTTTGAAACCTGTAGATCAATAAACCTAGCCGCATTCCAGAGTTTATTGCAGAAGTTTCTATATCCTTCTACACGTTTCATATCAAAGTTTACATCTCTTGAACCAGATGCCAATGAGCAGAAAGTTAACCTTAAAGCATCTGTTCCATAGGCTTGAATGCCTTCAGGAAAGTCTTTAATTGTCTGTTTTTCAATCTTTTCTTTCATTTTTGGTTGCATTAAACCCTCAGTTCTTTTTTTGATTAGAGTCTCCAGGTCTATGCCGTCAATAATATCTAGTGGATCTAAGATATTTCCTTTTGATTTAGACATTTTTTGCCCTTCCGAATCTTTAACCAACCCATGTATAAATATTTTTTTGAAAGGCACTTCGGAGATAAAATGTGTAGTCATCATTATCATTCTTGCAACCCAGAAAAAAATTATGTCAAAGCCTGTTACTAATACATCAGTAGGGTGATATTTTTTTAATAAATTGGTTTTTGAAGGCCAACCTAAAGTAGAGAAGGTCCACAAAGCAGATGAAAACCAAGTATCTAAAACATCCTCTTCCTGATAAATTTTTTGTTTAGGATCTAATTTGTATCTAGTTCTTACAGACTCTTCGCTTTGTCCTACATAAATATTTTCTTTTTCATCTAGCCATGCAGGGATTCTATGACCCCACCAGAGTTGTCTGCTTATACACCAATCTTGAATATCTTTCATCCAGCCAAAATAATAGTTTTCCCAATTTTTTGGAACAAATTCGGTATGCCCTTTTTTTACTACATTCATAGCTACTTTAGACATCGACTTAACATTTAAAAACCATTGGTAGGTTAGAAGTGGTTCAAGAATTGAATTACTCCTATCTCCTCTAGGAATGTTAGTTTTATGAGGATCTACTTTTTCTAAGAGCCCAAGATCTTTCATTTCTTTAATCACTTTCTTTCTAGCTTCAGGAACGTTCAATCCTTGAAAGGTTTTAGGGACTTCTTGATTCATGGTCCCATCTAAATTAAGAATGTTGACAGAAGGCAGTTTGTGTCTTTTTCCTATTTCAAAATCATTAAAATCATGAGCTGGAGTTATTTTTACGCAGCCAGTACCAAACTTAGGATCAACATAATTATCTTTAATAATAGGAATTTCTCTTTTACTAAGAGGAAGTAATACTTTTTTTCCAACTAATTTTTTGAACCTGGGATCTTTAGGGTTTACAGCTATGGCTGTATCTCCCAGCATTGTTTCTGGTCTAGTTGTTGCTATTGTTACATGACCCTTTCCCAGTAACGGGTATTTAAAGAACCAAAGATTTCCTTCTTCCTCTTCATTAGAAACCTCTAAATCAGATACTGCTGTTTGAAGTGAAATATCCCAATTTACTAATCTTTGTCCTCTATATATTAATCCTTGATCATAAAGTCTTATGAAAACTTCCTGAACAGCTTTACTCATGTCAGGGCTCATAGTAAAAGCTTCTCTTGACCAATCCACAGAAGCTCCTAATCTTCTTAGTTGATTGGTAATCTTATTTCCTGATTTATCTTTCCATTCCCAGACCTTTTTTTCAAAAGCTTCTCTTCCTAAAGATTCTCGGCTTAGGCCCTCTTTTTCTATTTCTCTTTCCACAACCATTTGAGTGGCTATACCGGCATGATCAGTTCCAACTTGCCAAAGAGCATCAAATCCCGACATCCTTTTATATCTTATTAATGAATCCATAAGAGTATCTTGAAGTCCATGACCCATATGAAGCGAGCCAGTAACATTTGGAGGGGGAATCATTATGCAGAAAGAAGGCTTTTTACTTGCAGGGTCAGCATTAAAATAAGCTGAAGACTCCCATTTTTTGTACCATTTTTTTTCAATATTTACTGGTTCAAAAATCTTTTTCATTTTTTAGGTTTCTATAAAACTTGGGTTAAGACCCATAGATACACATTCTTTCCATGTGTTAG
>CAYFFW010000028.1:0-15964 GCA_964342745.1 uncultured Gammaproteobacteria bacterium | reverse complement strand
CCAAAGTTGACATAGAGACCGGTGAATTAATTTGGTATCACAGAGTTGAAAAGCCTGCTGAATATGTAGGTAAGGTAAGATTTACAAGAACAAAAAAATACGCTCCGGCTGGTTCAGCTGTTTGGAACACTCCAGGAATAGATGTAACAAGCAATCTAGTTTTTTTTGGAACTGGACAAAATACCCAGTCACCAGCATCTGAATTTAGTGATGCAATCATAGCTCTCGACTTAACTACAGGCAAACGAGTGTGGTCTACCCAAACCTTAGCAGGGGACGCGCACAATGTAGCTTGTGAAGTTCCTATGGCAAGACAATGGGGGTGTCCAGTTGAAAACGGACCTGATTTTGATTTCGGTGCTTCTGTTATTAAATCAATAACAAGCAACAAACAAGAAGTATATCTAGCAGGTCAAAAGTCAGGTTGGGCATTTGGAATCAAACCAAGTAATGGTGAAATTATTTGGAAGAATAGAATAGGAATGGGTGGGGTGCTTGGAGGTATTCACACAGGTATGGCTACAGATGATAAAAGGCTATATATCACAAATTCTGACCGAGAAGCTGGCAGAAAATACGATTGGGATCCTAGACCAGGAGTTTATGCCTTAAATATTGATACAGGTAAAATAATTTGGACTTTTCCTCTTGTAGATGACTGTAAAAAAAGAAATGAAATTTTTACTGAAGGTTATTGCTTTAATGGTTTCTCTGCACCTCCTTCAGTTGGGTCTGATGTAGTTTTTGCTGGTGCATTAGACGGAAGGCTTTTTGGTATAGAAAAAAATACAGGAAAGTATTTGTGGGAATTCGATACACTTCAATTTTTTCAGACAGTAAATGGAACAGAAGCTTTTGGTGGCTCTATGGACATAGCTGGACCATTAATAACTGAGAATCAATTAATAGTTGTAAGCGGTTATGGAACTCATGGTCAGTTTCCAGGTAATGTTCTTTTAGTATTTGAATTATAAAACTAGAAAAGGTGAATCTATGCTTAAAAAAACACTGTTAATTTTTTCTTTCTTCTTAACTTCTAGTTTTGTTATAGCTAGCGACTTAATTGGTAATGCTTGTGATGGTTTAAATCCTCCTTTAGGAAAATCTATAGTATCTCTCCAGCATGAAGGTAAAAATAGATCTTATCGATTATATGTCCCTAAAAATTATAGAACAGACAATCCAACGCCTTTGTTAATTAATTACCATGGCACAGGAAGTAATGCTGAGCAGCAAGCCCTGTATTCAGATATGGATAGAGTCGCAGATGAGAATAATTTTATCCATGTTAGTCCTCAAGGTTTAGACTTAGATGGAAGGCCTGTCTTTAATGCAGGTCTTACCATGCAGTCTCCCGCAAATAAAAGAGATTTTTCAAAAGAACCTCGTGACGATGTAGATTTCTCAACAAAAATTATCGAAGATATTTCTAACAAATACTGTGTAAATGAAAAGAAAATTTATGCAACAGGTATGTCTAATGGAGGTAGAATGTCCTACCGTATAGGTTGTGACGCAGCAGACAAGTTTGCTGCCATAGCTCCAGTAGCAGGGGTGCTTTCATTGCCTGAAGAAGATTGCCAACCTAGTAAACCAGTTCCTTCAATTGCTTTTCATGGAACCTTAGACTCTATTTCTTCTTATTATAAAGCAGGAGGTTTTTCGACTATGGGGGCTTTAGAGATGTTTTCCTTGTGGGCTAAGAAAAATCAATGTGAAGGTGAGCCTGTAGAGACCTTTAAAAAGATTGATATTATCTGTAAAAGCTACCTGTCTTGTAAAGATGATGTTGAAGTTAAGTTTTGTACTGTTAAAGGTGGAGGGCATTGCTGGCCGGGAAGGCCTTGTAGGTTTGGATCCAGATCGCCCATTAGTGCTAGTGATATGATCGCTGAATTCTTGTTAAGGTTTGAGAGGACATAATGTTGATATGGTCATCTATGGAGTAGCTCTATTAGCTTTTTGCTTTATTACAGGTCTTTTTTTAGGAGATCTTTTAGGAAGATGGATAGGCATAGAAGCTAATCTTGGTGGAGTGGGCTTTGCAATGCTCCTTCTGATAGGGCTATCAGCTTATTTAAAGAAAAAAATCTTATTACCCCCTATAACTGAACAGGGGATAACTTTTTGGAGTGCTATTTATATTCCAATTGTTGTTGCTATGGCTGCGAAACAGAATGTGTTTATGGCATTAGATGCTGGAGGAGTTGCAATAGTTTCTGGTTTCTTAGCTGTTTTAATATCTTTTTTATTAATTCCATTGCTCACAAAGGTAGGAAAAAATGAATCCACTAGAGATTATTGACTCCATTCTTATCAAGAATGGAGTGATTGTTGCCTTTTTAGTAGTGGGAATAATTATCTGGTTTTCATATTTTCTGTCAGAAAAATTAACTAATGGCAAATTTCATGGCTCAGCTATTGCAATAATCATTGGTTTAATCCTCGCTTACTTTGGCGGGTACCTTACTGGTGGAGAAAAAGGTTTAGCAGATATTCAAATATTTTCTGGATTGGCAGTACTGGGTGGTGCGATGTTTAGGGATTTTGCTATTGTTGCTACCGCTTATGGGGTCGATACTTCCGAATTAAAAAAGGCAGGTACCGTTGGTGTTTTATCTCTTTTTATAGGTGTTATTTTGTCTTTCTTAGTAGGTGCAATTATAGCTTCCATTTTTGGATACAAAGATCCTGTTGATATAACAACTTTAGGAGCTGGAACAGTTACTTTTTTAGTCGGTCCTGTAACTGGAACTGCACTAGGAGCCTCTTCAGAGATCATTGCTTTGAGCATAGCAGCAGGACTTATCAAGTCGATTCTTGTTATGGTAGCAACCCCCTTAGTAGCTCCTTACATTGGATTAAATAACCCTAAGTCGGCAATGATCTTCGGTGGATTGATGGGTACCAATAGTGGAGTAGCTGCTGGTTTAGCAGCTACAAACCCAAAACTAGTACCTTATGGAGTTATGACTGCTACTTTTTACACTGGATTGGGATGTTTACTGGCACCTTCAATTTTATTCTTGTTTATCAGGACACTTTATTAAATGTATCAAAAAGAATTTTCAATAATAACTGCAGGTCAAGGCTTAACTGAAATAACAAGTAAAGTTAGAGATATTGTCTATGAATCTAAAAAGGAAAGAGGTTTATGTAATATATTTATTAAACATACTTCTGCATCTTTATTAATTCAAGAGAATGCAAGTTCAGAAGTTTTAGAAGATCTAAATAATTTTTTTAAAATTCTAGTACCTGAAGATGGGAATTACATTCATAACGAAGAAGGTCCAGATGATATGCCCGCTCATATTAAAAACGCACTTACAGAAACTTCCTTACTCGTTCCTATTAATGAAAGAGAGTTAGATATGGGAACATGGCAAGGAATTTTCATTTTTGAACATAGGCACTCAAAATTTAAGAGAAATATAAATGTTTCAGTGTTTGAATAAATCGATTTTATTTTTTTTATTTTTGTCCTTTTATGGGTGTCAAATAATTACAACTTCTAATTTACCTGAGATAAATAAAAGAACTACTGATTATGATTTATGCTTTCCTATGGAATATTCTGAGATGTTTAGTCATGATGAGTACAAAAAATTTAAGTTTCTTAGAGACGTTCAAGTGGAGATAGAGAGTAGGAAGCTTAATTGCGAAGATAGATTTGAAGCTTATGAGAAACTTATATACGAATACTCTAATCATAGTCATGTAGAAGAAACGGACCTTGATAAAATTAATGATAGGATATTTAATAAAAAAGACTGTACTGTATCAAGAAATAAGATTCGGAATTGTAGTAGTAATTAATATCATGACAAAGTTTGCTAAGGCCATCGATAAAACAAGAGTTCGCCATTATCTGATAGCTGACACAGAAGATGAAATTAACTCTTATTGTGAAGAGAAGAAATTAGAAATTTTAAACCGACCCAAGTATGTAGACCCTACAATGGTTTGCCATCATTTTATTTGGGTAGGTAAAAGACCAAGACCTGCACAGTGGAAAGCTTGAATCGTCATATCTAAAACTAATATAACTAATGTATAGGTGAAAAAAGAGCTCAATTAGTTTTAAATGTACTTCAGGGGTCTTCTGTAATCAGGGCCTTTTTCATCCCAGCCATATTCATCATCTGCCCCTACCAATTTAGCGAATTTCTGTGGGTTTCTATCTATCATCTCTTGAGTGACTTTCCATTGATACGCTTCTTGGGTTTTTAATTTTCTGTGACAGAAATAACTAGTTACATTAAGTCTTAAACCTTCCGTTTTTTTAGGAAAAGCTCCATGCCAAATTCCTCCATTAAAAATGATTAGAGATCCAGCTTTGGCTTCTACGGGTATTGCTTTCTTGATGCCTTCACCTGGTTTAGGTTGCCTATACAGTCTATGACTTCCAGGCACCATAGCCATTGCTCCATTTTCTTCATTGTAATCAGTCAGGCAATAAGTTGAGTTAGAGACATCAAACCATGAATTTGGGATTAACCCTTCTGGAGTGCTTGGTCTTGTATCGCTATGTAGACCCAGTGACTCACCATATCCTTCACCTTGCCATTTAATGAAAGCAGTCATACTTGAGAGCTGTTGAGTGCCTTTCATGAGGTAATCCATCATCACATTCAAAGTTGGGTTCATTAACCATTTTTCAAATATAGGGTCTGCCATTAATAGGTAATAAAGCAAAAATTGACTTTCAGTTTGGGGTTGAGCTTTATATTTTCCTCTGTCTCCATTTTTATTTATTGAAAACTTTTTCCCAGTTCTTTCATCGCACAAACGTAATACCGTTTTTCTCATTTTGTTAAGGAAGTTTGTTGAAGCAACCTTTTTTGGAGGTATTACTGTAAATCCATCAATCTCAAGGTCATTGATATTGCTTTGTAAACCAAGTTTTTTTATCTGGCTTAAATTTTCACCCAAGTAAGGAGGTGTTTTTCCTTTAGTCTTTGTCATAGATTAACCTTCCTAATACTTTTCATGTTAGCTCTTATTAAATCACTCTTCAATTTGACTTAAATATCAAATTCCGCTTTCTCTAGAATTATTCCTTTCTCATCTTTTAAAAACATCTTTATGTTTCTAGAATTAATTTTTATCAGTCCATAGTTCATGTTGTAGTGCATCTTGCCAAGAAGAAGAGGGTCAGTTTCATTCCAGACAGCAGCTACCAATCTTGGTAAAGGTTTATTTAAAGAAGAGCTAGTAATCTCGTAAAGATTACCTTTCTTGTATATACCTGATTTATGCCTATCCCCAGAGATAAGTAAAACGGGTTTGTTAAATCCTTCAATTAAATTTAAAAGCCGTTTTTTTTCATGAGGAAAGTTACTCCATTTCTCAAATCCATGGTTGCTAGCAAGAATTTGTATAGAAGAAGCAAGAATAACTATATCAACATCTTCTTTAAATTTAGATTCAAGCCATTTCCATTGCCTTGGGCCCAGAATGGTTTTAGTTTCATCTTTAGTTGCCTTATAGTTTCTCTTTTCTCCTTCTAAAGCTGATCTAAAGTATCTAGTATCTAAACCAATCAATAGAATTTTTTTGTCATTTAGAATCCTTTTTTCAGAAAAATAAATACCTTCCTGGTTGTGCCTTCTATCTTTTTTATCTACCTTCCAGAAGTCGAGGAATAATTTTTGTGATTCACGCTTTAATCGATATTCAACACCTCCATCGTTTAATCCATAGTCATGATCATCCCAAATTGCAATAGGACTCAGTTTTTTTAACCATTGGGGAAAAATAGATGCTTGTTTTTCATAAGAGGTTCTCATTTTATTTAGCTCACCTGAATCAGAGTCTCCATATACGTTGTCACCTAAAAAGAAAAAATCATTTAAACCTTCCTTTTCAACTGCAGACCAAATCTCTTGCGGCTTGTATTCATCTATACAGGAACCGAATCCAATGGTGAAAGTGGTCTTATTTTCGATACCATAAATTTTTAGACAACTTATTAAGAGTAAAAAAAGAAGAGAAGTTTTGATTAAATTAAATAGCTTCATAATTTTTTATCATACTAAGATTAACTTATATAAAGTAAAGATATAGACTCAATGTAATATATTTATGAAATGAAGAAAAAAAGAATTTTATTTTTGATTGTTTGTTCAAGTCTATTTATTTTCCAATCTTGTTCAACTACTCCAACTTACCCTCTAACAAAGAAGGTATCTCAGGTAGACCTATTATATGAAGTTAAAATAGAAGATCCATACAGATGGTTAGAAGATTTCAATAGTAAAGAGACTCAAGCTTGGGTAGATGATCAAAACAAGTTAACTAAAAAATACATATCTAAAAATAAATACCGAAAGAAAATTAAAAAAGATCTAGAAGCTATTTGGACTGGGGAATCTAAGAGCATCCCTACTATTAGAGGTGAGAAGACGTTCTTTTATTTTAATGATGGTACATGGCAACAAAGTAAATTCATGGTGCAAAAGTGCCTAGCTTGTGCAGCTGAGTTATTAATTGACCCAAATAATTTTTCTAATGATGGTACGGTCTCGCTTTCTTCGGTGAGTATAAGCCCCAATGGTGAATATGTAGCTTATTCAGTTTCAGATGGTGGTTCTGATTGGAAAACTTGGAAAATTATAAGAGTTAGAGATAAAAAAATTTTAAAGGATGAGATTCAATGGACTAAATTTTCTTCAGGAAGTTGGGAGTCTGACAATTCTGGTTTTTATTATCAAAAGTATCCTAAACCAAAAGGTGATGCTCTTTCAGATATCAATAGAGCTCCTCAATTATTTTTTCATCAAATAGGCACTTCACAAAATGAAGATAAACTAATTTATGAGAGACCAGATAGGCCTAACTGGTCTTGGGGGATTCAAGTTACTGAAGACGGTCTACATAGACTTTTGTCTGTAGGAGAGGGCACGGATGAAAGAAATAGGTTGTATATTAAAACTTCAAATGAAGATTCTTTTTCTCCATTAATAGACAAACTAGAAGCAACTTATATTTTCCTTGGAAGTAAAGGATCAAGTCTTTGGTTTTTTACAAACAAAGACTCTCCCAATGGAAAAATAGTGAAGCTTGACGTTAGTCAAAAGCAATCTTTTACCTGGTCAGATGTTATTAAAGAATCTGAATTGCCTATTACAGGCTTTAGTCTCATAAATAATAAGTTTGTAATTGAATATTTAGTTGACACTCAATCTAGAGTTGACTTTTTCAATTTAAAGGGTGGATTCTTATCTACTCTAGATTTACCAAAAGAAGGATCTATTTCTGGTTTTTATGGAAAAATGAAAGATAGATTCTCCTATTTTAGTTTTACAAATTATGTAACTCCCACAACTATTTATAAGATAGATATGAACAGTTTAAGTTACAAAGAATATTGGTCTGAGGTTTTACCAAAATTTAAATCCATTGAATTCACTACCAGTATTAAATTTTATGAATCTAAAGATGGTACTAAAATCCCGCTTCATATAAGCCATAAGAAAGATACAAAACTCAATGAGGATACACCTGTCTTGCTCTATGGTTATGGAGGTTTTAATATTTCTATTCTTCCATCTTTTAGTAAAACTTATTTAGCTTGGATGAATCAAGGAGGGGTGGTTGCTGTAGCTAACTTAAGGGGTGGTTCGGAGTATGGAGATACTTGGCACGAAGGCGGAATGCTTTTAAATAAACAAAATGTTTTTGATGATTTTGCTTATGCTGCAAAATTTCTACATGCTAATAAATTAGGCAGTTCTGGATCTACGGTTATCCAAGGTAGGTCCAACGGTGGATTGTTAGTAGGAGCTACCATGCTCCAAAATCCAGAACTTTTTGCTGTGACAATTCCACAAGTAGGGGTTATGGATATGTTGAGGTTTAGCAAATTTACTATTGGCTGGGCCTGGGAAAGTGATTATGGCTCTGTTGATAATAGGGAAGAATTTTTTAATCTTCTTTCATATTCTCCTTATCACAATATTGAAGCAGGTGTTTGCTATCCTCCTACTCTAATTACAACGGCAAATAGGGATGACAGAGTGGTTCCTTCTCACTCATTTAAATTCGCTGCAAGATTACAAGAACTTCAAGGGTGTGATAATCCAGTTCTATTGAGAGTTGAAACAAGGGCAGGTCATGGTTCTGGTACTCCTAGAAATAAGAGGATTGATGAGATAGCAGATATTTATGGATATGCCTTATCTGTTATCAAAGATAGGTAGATTTAATTAATTAACTTTAAAGTGCTACTATAAAAAAATGTCTGTAATACAAGAAAAGCCTGATGAAACTTTAAGTACTGTTCAGCCTTTTAATTTCTCTAAAGAATTCTCTAATAAGCTCAAAAACCTAGACCTTTTAAAAACTGTAGATCAGATAAAAGATAATGGCTACGCTGTAATGGATGCTAGTGTTTCTGAAGAGTTTAATGAAAGATTAAGGGAAACGTGCATCAAATTAGCTAAAGAAACTAAAGGACCAGCAAAAGGCTATGCTGCTGCAGTATTGCTGGGTAGAGATCCTATCTTTGAGGAAGTTGTTTTGAATCCAAAAATTCAGGCAATGGTTGAGGTGATGTGTGGGAAGGGAGCTCTATTATCTCAGTTAATTGCTAGCATTAGGCCTAAAGGATCTCCTGAAATTGGTTTACACGCGGATCAGAACTGGACCCCAGCACCTTTTCCTGTTCACAATCAACTTTTTACACTTTGTTGGGCTTGTGATGAATATACAAAAGAAGGCGGTTGTACGAAGGTTATCCCCAAGTCACACTTAAAAAGAAGACATCCTCTACCTGAAGAAATAACAGCGCAAGAAGGAGCTGTCCCAGTAGAGTGTTCTGCGGGTTCAATAATTATGTGGGATGGTTCTATTTGGCATAGTAATTATCCAAGAAACTTAGATGGTGAAAGGGTAGTTATCCATATAACTTTCAGTCGTTTAGCTTTAAGAACGGTCGAAAGTTATGATCATCTAGATGACAAATGGCTGAAGAATAAACCAAAAGAATTAGCTACTATGCTTGGAAGAGATGATTTCTTAGGACACAAAGACTACTTAAAAGGAGGGGCAGGAGGGGAAGTTGAAAAACTTGTCGAAACCTTTACTCGAGTGAGAACTTAGTAAGTGAACAAATCAACTGATCAGCAGGGATGGTTAGATAAAGTTTCTGAAGAAACTATAGAATCAGATTTAAACATCATTGATCCACACCATCACCTTTGGCCTAGTCCATCACGCACTGATGGAGTTAAGCCAGAAGAAAGGTATTTATTAGAAGATCTATGGAATGATACTGAGTCAGGGCATAAGGTTCTGAAAACTGTTTTTGTAGAATGTGGGCAAGGCTTCTTTAAATCTGGTTCTGAAGCAATGAAACCAATAGGTGAAACTAAATTTGTAGTTGAAGTTTCTAAACAAGCTAAGGCTGATAGATCGAAAGCGCAAATAGAAGGAATAGTTGGGCACGCTGATATGATGCTAGGAAGTTCAGTTAGAGAAGTACTAGAAGCCCATATTGAAGAAGGTAAAGGCCTGTTTAAAGGAATCCGTCATGGAGCAAGTTGGGACGAAAGTAATCAAATAAGGAACTCCCACTCTAATCCAATTAGACATATTTATTTAAATGAAGATTTTCAAAAGGGGATTGAGCAATTAGACTCTTTAAATTTAACCTTAGATGCTTGGAATTACCATAAACAAATCAATGAATTATGTGAACTATCTAAACTATTTCCTAATCTAAAGATAGTCCAAAATCATTTTGGAGGACCTTTAGGAATTGGTCCATATTCAGATAGACAAGAGGAAGTTTTTCATGAATGGAAAGACTCAATCTATAAACTATCGGAGCAGTCAAATGTTTATATTAAATTGGGTGGACTAGCTATGCCTATTAACGGATGGGGTTGGCACAAAAGAAGGCTACCAGCTACATCCGATGAACTTTTTGAGATACATGGTAAATATTATCTTCATGCTATTGAGTGCTTTGGGCCTGAACGTTGTATGTTTGAAAGTAACTTTCCTGTTGATAAAAAGTCAATCTCTTATAATGTTCTTTGGAATGGGTTTAAAAAAATTACTACAGGCTTTTCAAAAGAAGACAAAGACCATCTCTTTTATGATACCGCTCTAGAATTTTATTCTCTTTAAACAAGTAAAGGGTTTCCAACATCCTTACTCCCAACTTTATCAGGAGGAGACTGGTCAAAATTTTGAATTTTAGCTGCCTCTTCTCTGATTAATTCAGGAGAACCTAGTAGTTGTCTGTTTAAACCTATTCTTTTAAACCAATAGTGCAACCCTAATTCATCTGTAAAGCCCATACCTCCATGCACTTCAGTAGCAGTTTTTGAAATCTGTTGTCCAACCTCTGAAACATGAGCCTTTGTATGACAAGCCATTAATCTCGCTTGAGAAGGATCGTGATCATAGCAATGAGCTGCATGCCACATCATGGAATGGCAAGGCTCTAATTCAGCAGCCATCTCAGCGCACATATGCTTCACTGCTTGGAAAGACCCAATAAGTCTTCCAAATTGTTTTCTTTCTAGAGAATAAGCAACAGCTTTATCCAACATAACTTGAGAAGCTCCTACAGTATCTGCAGAAAGCATTAGTCTTCCTGCATCCAATATCTTATTAATGATATCTTTGTTATTTTCAGACCCTGGAAGAATATCAGCTTTTACATTCTCAAGTTTTAGCTCTATTGAAGGTCGAGTTTTATCTACAGTTATCAGGTCAGTGATTGAAATGCCTTTTGCCTTCGCATCTATTAAGAAAAGCTCACCAGCCTTATTAGATAGAATATAAGCATCTGCACCTTTGCCGTCTATTACAAAAAGAGATCTTCCTGATATTGAATCGTTAGAAAAAGTTATAGCAGCGTCTTCACGAGCTCCAACAAACTCAGAAATACCTATACCAATAACTTTCTCTCCACCAGCTATTTTGGGTAACCAAGTTTCTTTTTGAGATTCACTTCCAGCTAAAGTGAGAGCAATAGGGGCCATAACATAAGCTCCAGCATACGGAACAGGTGCAGTTCCAGATCCAAGTACTCCTGCTACTACAGAAGCAAACAACATATCTAGCTCTAGTCCTCCAAACTGTTCAGGTACTAAAAGTCCGCTTATTCCTAGTTCAAGAAGCCCTTTATGAATTTCTTCAGCTTTAGAGGTATCTCCACTAGCAACATCTTTAATGTTTTCTAGAGGAGCATTGTCCTCGAGATACTTTTTAATATTATCTTGTAGGCTTTGCTGTTCTTCTGATAGTCCAAAATACATAGTTATGCTCCTTGTACCTTGGGTTCTTTGGGCATACCCAAAGCCCTTTCACTTATAATATTTTTTTGAATCTGATTGGTACCACCACCGATAATTAATCCGAGGAAATACATATAAGACATCTGCCAAGAGCCACTGTCTCTTAAATGAGGGCTGTCCTCATACAAGGTTCCTATTTCTCCCATGGCATCAATTGCAAGTCCTTCCAGTTCATGTCTAAGCTCTGTACCAATGAGTTTAGTTATAAATCTAGCCATAGTTGTATCCTGACCTTTATTAATAGAACTAGAAAGTAACCTTAGCGCATTCGCTTGTTGAGCTAATACTTTTCCTTGAATTCTAAGCAGTCTGTCTCTGAAGGCAGGCTTATCTATAACTCTTTGTCCGTCGATTGTTTCTGATTTCATAAGATCTATTAGCGCATACAGTCTATTCATCATCACGTCTGGATCTGCCAAGGAACCTCTCTCGTGGGTTAAAGTTGCATTAGCAACTTTCCAACCTTCACCACGTTTTCCAACAATATTGGTAGCAGGAATTCGAACATCAGTAAAAAATACTTCATTAAAATCAGCATCACCTGTCATTTGCATAATAGGTCTAATTTCAATTCCAGGTGTATCCATGGGAATTAATAGATAACTTATTCCTTGATGTTTAGGTGCCTCAGGTTCTGTTCTTACTAGACAAAAACACATTTGTGCGAATTTAGCTGTACTAGTCCAAATTTTTTGTCCATTAATTACCCATTCATCTCCATCTAGTTCACCCTTAGTTTGGAGACTGGCTAAGTCACTTCCGGAGTTAGGTTCTGAATAACCCTGACACCAAATGATTTCTCCTCTAAGAGTAGGTTTAACGTAGTTTTGTTTTTGCTCTTCAGTTCCTAGTTCCAAAAGGGTAGGAACAAGCATTTGAATCCCTTGTCCACCTAAAGGTTTTGGTATAGGGGATTTAGCAAATTCTTCGGCAATTATTCTAGTTTTTAATATATCCACTTCTCCCCCAAAGCCTCCATACTCTTTTGGAGTAGATCTAGCAAAATAACCATGGTCAATTAGTTTTTGTTGCCAATTAACTCTTTCTGTACTTCTTAGAGATTTTCCTACAAGATTGATACCCTCATTTTCTTTAATAAAGGCCTTAACTTCTTCTCTGAAATCATCGTATTCAGGTCCGTATTCTAAATCCATGAAAAGACTCCTTGGTTGGTTATAAATAAGACCCTTAGAATAATTCTTGTTTTAAAAGGAAACAAGAAAAAATTAAAAAAGATAGGGGATGATAGCTTTACGATCTGAGGGGTAATTAGTAAATTGATTTTTATACCATTTATGATTTGCGTAAGCTCTTGGAATTAAATTAGCTGCAGTCCAAATAAAGAAAATTAGTCCTGCAAAACTCCAGGTCATAATCGCCCAACCTAACCATTCGATAATTTCTCCTAAATAATTTGGACAAGATACTCTATTGAAGAAAAAACCTTGAGGAATTCTATAATCCTTCTCTTCGCCCCTCCTTAAATTTAATAAAACATTATCTGAATGGATATTTAAAAGCATACCAAAAATAAAAATGATAGAACCTAGAATAAATTCAGTGCTTGTTATCCAGTTTGAAGAGTAGTTTGAATAGTTAAAGATCCATAGACCTTGGATAGAGCCGTTTATTAAGTTGAAGATAATAGCAAGAAAGGCTATTGAAATAGGCATAGATTTATTTGAAATCTTAGCTCTAAAGGGCCAAATAAAACTTCTATGAAAATAATGAAGGCACCAAAATCCCAATAAGATTAGTTGAATAAAATTTGGATTGGCAGAAAGAAAAAAGAAAAGGATTAATAAAAGAAGTGCAGGTGACTCCATAATTATCCAACCAATTCTTGAGGGTATACTTAATCCCCATCCTTTTTCTATATGTCTTCCGTAAGGAGCTGTTTTAAAAAACAATACAAGGAAAGTAATAACCGCTATTAAAGTCCAGCCTATTAAAAAAGAATTGTATAAGTTCACTTATTACTCAGAAGTTTTATCTTTTCTTGAGTATTTTGTTTTATCTCTAAAAGTTTTAGCTTTATTAAATTTACCAGAGTTCTTAGCTACTGGATTTCTTCTTGAAATTTTTTGTTTTTTACCCATTTAAGCCAAATAGTACTGCTATTGATATAGTTAGGATAGTTCCTGATAAAACAACATACACAGATGTTATTAAACGGTCTATCCATTCACTCTGCAACAATACATTATGACTTATTGACTCTAGACTTCTAATGGCCATTGGCTGTCCAGAAGGTTTATTTTTCTTATATAAATCGTTCATACTGTATAAATATACAGTATATTTGAAATTATGCAATTATTTAGGCTTTACTTTCTGTTGCACCTAAATAATATAAAGCTATATTATTTTTTAAAGAGAAATTATGAGTAACTCCAAATATCATTTCCAATCTTTAGTACTACTGGGAACAATCCTGTTATTAATATCAGGCTGTTCAGATGATTCTTTGAACATCCAGAGTCAAACTGAAGATAGTTCAAAGATAAATAAAGAAGAAACCCAAAGTTTTAATGAAGATAGAAACCTCTATTTTGGTGACACTCATGTGCATACGAAGTATTCATTTGACGCCTATATTTTCGGTACCACAGCCAATCCTGATGATGCTTATAGTTTTGCTAAAGGTAACTCCATTAAACACCCTTTAGGTTTTGACATGCAGTTAAGTGAGCCATTGGACTTTTACGCAGTAACAGACCATGGGTTTTTTCTAGGCATGTTTGAAAAATTAGCAGATACATCGCATCCAGCTTCCTCTTTACCTGGTGCTGATCCCTATCATGATATTAACGCTCCAGGAAATACCGGAATAGATTCAATATCTAGAAGAAGAAATGCTTTTTCAAATTTCTTTTGGTTAAGTACCTTTGGAAATAAATTTAGTCAATGGAGAGCTTTAAACTTTAAAAATAACATTGCTCTATCAATGCCAATGTTTGACTACGATATTCATAAATCTGCCTGGAAGGAGATAGCAGAGTCAGCAGAGAGAAATTACGAACCGGGAAAATTTACAACTTTTATTGGATATGAATTTACAACTAATTCAGGTGATTTAGAAGGAGGGAACTTACATCGGAATGTTCTTTTTGAAAGCTCTGACTATCCCAAGAGGCCTTGGACTAGAATAGACTCAATGAATCCTGAAGACCTCTGGAATTGGATGGATAGATTGAGAGGCAAAGGATTAGACTCTATAGCTATTCCTCACAATTCTAATGGTTCAAATGGCAGAATGTTTGAAACCAAATATTGGAATGGAAATTTAGTAGATAGTTCTTATGCAGACTTAAGAATGCGCAATGAGCCCATTGTGGAAAGTACTCAAGTTAAAGGTACTTCCGATACGCATCCACTTCTATCTCCTAATGATGCTTGGGCAGACTTCGAGATCTTTCCTTACAGGATTGGTAGAGGTAAAACTTTCAGTGACCCTGATGGAAGTTATGTTAGACAGGCATATAAAAGAGGTATGGGCTTGACTTGGGAAGGCAGAGGAAATCCTTATAAGTTTGGTGTTATTGGTTCAAGTGATACTCACACAGCAGCAGGTGCATTTGTAGAGTCAGACTTTTATGCCAAAGTCGGAGTCCTTGATGGTCTACCTCCATTAAGGGGAACGATTCCTTTAGATGATGAAGAATATAAAATGCTAACTTCAGATGACAATAACTCAAATTTATTTACTGAAATGGAACAAGGCAGGTATGTTGATACTTATTATTCTTTATGGAGCGCTTCTGGATTAGCTGCAGTGTGGGCAGAAGAAAATACGCGTGAATCAATTTTTGCTGCATTTAGAAGAAAAGAGACCTATGCAACTAGTGGTAATAGAATTAGGCTAAGGTTTTTTGCTGGCTTTGACTATCAAGATCTAAATTTAGAAGCAAAAAATTTAGTTAAAGAAGCTTACAAAAGGGGAGTACCTATGGGGAGTGACCTTGTGGCTGAAGATAAAAAAGCTCCAACATTTCTTATTTGGGCTCAGAAAGATCAAAGAACTACTTCATTACAAAGACTTCAGGTTATAAAGGGTTGGGTAGATCCGAGTGATGGCAGTAGCCATGAAGAGATTTATGATGCAGCCTGTTCTGATGGGTTAATTGTAAACCCAAAGAATTTTCGTTGTCCTGATAATGGAGCAAGAGTAAATTTAGCTGACTGTTCTGTTTCTAATTCAGGTTCAACAGAGTTAAAGACGCTCTGGTCTGATCCAGACTTTAACCCAAACCATAATGCTTTTTATTATGTAAGAGTATTAGAAAACCCTTCTTGTAGGTGGACGGCTTGGGATGCGGTTAAGAATGGACGAGATCCACGGGAGGATTTAGACCCAATTATTCAAGACAGGGCTTGGTCTTCTCCTATTTGGTATATTTCAGAAGCGGAGAATAAATAAATGAGATACTTTTTTCTGATTTTTTTATTTTTTGTACTTTCAAGTTGTTCTAATGATGCTGAAGTAATAGAAGATTATTCATATGTAAAAGAAACTGTGAATAAAAGAACAACTGAATACAACGAGTACCGTAATGTTTACTTTGGAGATACTCATATTCACACAACTTATTCATTTGATGCTTACCTACTAGGTAACATGAACACTCCTGATGAAGCTTATCGTTATG
>CAYFFW010000027.1:0-18047 GCA_964342745.1 uncultured Gammaproteobacteria bacterium | reverse complement strand
CTCAAAATTCTCATAAATCCAGCTAAAACAATTAATTGAGGATTATATTTTGATAATACATTTACTAACTTGTTATCAAACTCTTCTCTTGTACCATAGTCCTCATTAAGAACTACCTCAGTGGGGATACCAGCTTTTTTTGCCCTCACCAGCCCATAAGCTTCTTCTTTATTGCTTAATACACAACAAATTCTTCCTGAGATTTTTTTCTCATTCAAAGAATTTACCATTGATTCAAGGTTGGTACCATTTCCAGATATTAAAACTGCAAAACTGAATTTATTCATCTAATTTAAATTAATTATTATAGATTGACTCTTAAGATCACTTCTCCTTTCTACTACACCTATTTCTTTTGAAAATAAATTCATCTTACTTAACATATTAATTACATCAGTAACGTCTTTCTGTTTAAGTGCTAGTACCATCCCAACACCACAATTGAATGTTGACAACATTTCTCTTTGTTCAATCTTTCCCTTAGAAGCTATCCATTTAAAAAGCTCATAAGCTGGCCAGTCTTTCTCAAAGAAGTTTATATTTGCTCTTACATTGCTATTTAAAATTCTTGGTATATTTTCATAAAAACCCCCTCCAGTTATATGAGAAATAGCTGAGATATTAAATTTATTAGTAACTTCAAGTATTTCTTTTACATATATCTTTGTTGGAGTTAAAAGCCTCGATCCTAGGTCTTTTCCTTTAATCATTGTGGATAGAGAATCAGGGTTTTCTTTAAGAAGCTTTCTGATTAGAGAGAATCCATTTGAGTGAACCCCGTTAGATGCTATTCCTAGAAGAGCATCACCTTCCTTGGCTAATTTCTTTCCTATTATTTTATTTTCATCAACTATGCCTACAGCAAATCCAGCTAAGTCGAAACTTTTTTCAGGGAAGCTATTGGGGTGTTCAGCAGTCTCTCCACCAACCAATGAGCAGTTAGCTTGTTTACAACCTTCTGCAATTCCCCTTATAACTTTTGAAGCTAGCTCTACATCAAGGCTATCAGTAACATAATAGTCTAAGAATAAAAGTGGTTCTGCTCCACATGTAATAAGATCATTTACACACATAGCAACTAAATCTATCCCTATGGTGTCGAACTTATTTATTTCTTTTGCTAACTCAACTTTTGTACCTACTCCATCTGTGCAAGTTACTAAAACAGGGTTGTCTATATGTTCAGGTAGCTTACTTAAAGCAGAGAAGGAACCTAGGCCCGAAAGAATTTCTGGCCTTCTTGTTTCTTTTACAAATGGTTTAATTCTTTTTACCAGTTCATAGCCTGCTTCAACGTTTACACCTGCATCTTTATAGCTAAGGGAAGAATTTCTTTTATAGCTAGATGTTTTTTCTTTTGGAACTTTCTTAGTCATAGATTTAGAATTAGAGAAGTATTTTAACAATCATCTTGATTAAGTTCTGCTTGTTATTCTTTAAATGAAAAGAAATATTCTAGTTTTTGTATTATTAATGGGTTTTGTGTCTTTTTTAAAAGGAGAAGAGGGGTATGCTTTTCAGGAATTTTATGAGATAGAAGTTCAGTTAGAAGGAACTGATAGACTTTCTTTGATGGAAGGCATGAGGTCTGCTTTTCAAGATTTAATGCTAACTTTATCCGGTAATTCAGAAATTAATAATACCCTTTCGGTAATTAGAGCTTCAAAAGATCCTCAAGTATATGTAAGTGAATACAGATTATCTTCTAAAGAAGGGAAGGTTTTTGGTAATTTTTCTTTTAATGGAGAAGAGGTTAGAAAGCTATTGTCAGAAAATAGTTTGCCTCTATGGATAGGGATAAAACCTAAAGTGCTCTTATTTCTTCCATGTAAATCAGACTCCTTTCTGGTTGTAGACCAAAAAGAAATTTTAGAAAGAAGAAGAGAAATGTGTTCCCAGATTATAAAAGATATTAAATCTAGAGGAGTTAATAGGAATATTGTTTTCATTGAACCAGTCTTAGACCTAATTGATTTAAAAACTATAAATCTTTATGAGCCTAGAGCCGATCAAGAATTCTTAAATAAAATCTCTTCAAGATACAACTTAGAGGAGTGGATGATTTGTTATATTCAAGATCAGTATGGTCTATTCATTTCAGACCCTTTTTGTCTATCTCCAGTTTCTGCTTTTAAAGAGACTTCTCTCAACAAAATGGTGGACCTCTTAGCCGATGAATTAACTAAGGACTTTCAACTTAATATAGACCCCAATGTTAGAAATAAATTAAAAGTTTTTATTTCTGGCCTTTCAACTTATGAAGATTTAATTTCTTTGGAGAAGATTATTGGATCTAATGCACTGATTGATTCATATAGTCTTTCTTCTATTTCTAAAAATGATGTTACTTATTCATTATTAATAAGAGGGCAGATTCTAGATCTTAAAAAATTAATGGACGTTAATCCTGTGCTGGTTAGTAAAACAACAAGCTTGGATAAAGCTGAATTGAGATATCAATATATTCTTAAAAAATAATGTTACAAATTATTCCAAATCTAATTACCTCGCTAAGACTTTTATTAGCTATTCCTATTTACATCTTTATCTATCAGGGAAGCGAATTTTTGGCTTTAATCTTATTTGTAGTAGCAGGCCTCTCTGATGGCCTAGATGGCTATCTTGCCAGAAGGTTTAAATGGGAGAGTAAGTTCGGTAAATTATTAGATCCTTTAGCAGATAAATTTTTAATATTAGGTACTCTGTTGGCTCTTGCTTTTGCGAACTTATTACCAATGTGGTTAGTTGGGTTGCTTTTGATTAGAGATGGTCTTGCTGTAATAGGGGCCATGTTATATCTAATGCTATTTGAAGGAAGGAGTCCAGAATCAAATAGATGGGGTAAGCATTTCACCGGATGGGTAATTGCACTATTTATTATCACCCTCCTTAACGAGATAATAGTTTCTAGTCTTTTTTTCTTGGGCTTACTTAAACAAATAGCTACCTTAGGGGTTCTAGTATTTTCTTTTTTAAGTGTAATCTACTACTTAAGGAAAGAAGGAAAAGAAGTTTATGATCATTTATTCAAAAGCTAAATGAACCTTACCAAGCAACTAAATCTTGATGTAAAGCTAGATGGGTCAATAAGATTAGAAAATTTTATAGTTTGCCCTTCTACAGAATTAATCCTAAAGGTTTCTGAAGAATTCATTTTAAGGTCTGAAGAAACAAAAACACTTTTTTTGTGGGGAAAGAAAGGTGTAGGTAAGAATTATCTTTTACAAGGTATTAATCAAAGATTTGTTGAGAAGAATGTAAACTCCTTATTCATTTCTTTTAAAAACAATAAATACGAAGATCCTAAAATTTTTGATGGCTTAGAGGAACTAGAAGTAATCTTTGTAGAGTCTTTGGAGGATTTTCCATTTTCAAAAGATTGGGAAGTAAGTTTATTTAATTTAATTAATGCTTGTTTCGCCACTAATTGTCAGTTGCTTATTTCAGCAAATATGCCTGTAAAAGATCTTCCCATCAATCTTCCTGATCTAAAATCAAGGCTATTGGCTTTTCCTGCTTTTGAACTTCCTGAAATAAATGAAGAAGAGAAATTAACTGCTATGAGGGAGTCAGCAGAAAGAAAGGGGTGGGTGTTGGAAGATAAAGTTTTGTCTTATATCCTGACCCATGCCTCTCGTAATTTATCTGATTTATTAAAGTTATTAAATGATCTAGATAACTTTTCTTTAGAAAAAAAGAGAAAAGTAACTACAACTTTAGTGAGAGAACTTATCTTTAATCAAGAGGACAATCAAGACACTTAAGGTAAATATTTTTGGGGTCATTGTAGGCATCGAGATTTTTCATTAGTCCAAAAGATTTTCTAACCAAACTTGAATTATTTATTTTTAAATTAAAAACTTTGCCTATATTAGAAAAAAGTTGACCTAAAATCTGATCAGTCCATTCTGTAGGAAGTGAAGGATAGAAAGTTTTGTAGTCTTTTAGTTCTGCTAGCTCTGCTGCCCTGTCAATTGCATTTTGCATATTCCCAAGGTTGTCTATTAGACCTATTTCTAAAGCAGTTTCACCAGCCCAGACTCTTCCTTGAGCAATTTTATCAACCTCTTCTAATGTCATATTTCTGGAATCAGCTACTAATTTAATAAATCTTTGATAACCATATTCAATATTTGATTGTATGACTCTAGCAAGTATAGGATTTATGGGTCTCATAGGATCTATATCTCCACCAATTCTAGTTGTTGAGATGCCATCAGTGTGCACCCCTATCTTATCTAAAGTCTTTTCAAAAGTTGGTAGAAATCCAAAAATTCCTATTGATCCTGTAATGGTGTCATGAGAAGCCCAAATTTCATCTGCACTAGCAGATATCCAATATCCTCCTGAAGCAGCAACATTTGACATGGAGGCTATAACCTTTATGTCTTTGGATTTTGCTATAACTATCTCTTCTCTTATTACTTCAGATGCAAAAGCACTTCCTCCTCCTGAATCTACCCTTAAAACTATCGCTTTTACTTCATCGTCCTCATGTGCTTCCCTCAAGAGTTGCGCTGTTGAATCACCTCCTATCATGCCTGGAGGTTGAGTTCCGTCTACTATACTTCCCGAAGCAACTATTACCGCTATCTTATTCTTTGATTTATTTTTTTCTTCTTCTTTTTTAGCAATTGCAAAATAATCTTTCAAGGAGACTTGAGCGAAACTTTTTTCTTCTTCATCATTTCCAACAAGATCAATCAGATAATCTCTTTGTTGATTTCTATTAAGTAGTTTATCAACTAATTTAAAATTCAAAGCTGTTTTACCAGTATCTCCAATTTCTTTTACAACTAATTCGTCAAGAGTATCAGCATAATTCTGAATGTCCTCTTTTTCTAGATCTCTATTGTTTGAGACTACTGTTTTCCAGGAGTCCCAAAGGACACTTAGATAAGCTATGCTTGCTTCTTTAGCAGCGTCTGACATGTTGTCTCTAATATAAGGTTCCATAGCTGATTTAAACTTTCCTACTCTAAATAGATTAACTGTGACTTCTAATTCATCTAAAAGAGATTTGTAGTAGGTCCTAATCCTTGAATAGCCAGAAATATCTACACTTCCATCTGGATGCATAATGATTTCATTTGCAAAAGAAGCTAGATAATAAGAGCTTTGGTTATAGTAGTCAGAGATGGCAACAATATTCTTTCCTAAATCTTTCAGTTCTTGTAATACTTGTCCAACATCATAGAGAACAGTTTGGCCAGTGCCTGAAATCCTATCTAGCTTTAAAATAACATGTTCTATCCTCTCATCCTCTTTAGCTTTATTTAATGCAAAGAGCACATTATTTACATTTACTTCCGAAGTTGGAGGACCATAAAGAGCAAAACTAAGAGGATCCAGTGACTTGGAAACTTGTTCTACTATCGGACCTTGAGGGTTAACAACTAGAGCCTTTCCTTCAGGGTCTGGTAGTTTGCTACCAGAAAATATAGAACTTACAAGGGCAATAAGTAACGCTAAAACTATTAAAAGAAAAAAAAGGTTAAAACTGAATTTCCTTGCTGTATCTACCTTTTGCCAGAAACCACTTAATTTTGATGTCTCATTCATAAATAATTTTAAGAACATTTTCGGGAGGCCTCCCTATTATTGCTCTATCTCCTTTAATAATTATTGGTCTTTCTATAAGTCTTGGAAATTTTACCATGGCTTGAATAATCTCTCCTTCTGTTCTTGAAGGATTTGCTAGGTCTTGTTCTTTAAATTCCTTCTCATTTTTTCGCAGTAATTCAAAAGCATTAATTCTTAATTTTGTAGTGATTGATTTCAATTCCTCTTCAGAAGGTGGAGTTTCTAAATAAAAAATTATTTCAGGTTCAATTTCTTTTTCTCTTAGTATTTCTAAAGATTGTCGAGATTTACTGCATCTTGGGTTGTGATAAATGATAAAATTATCCAAAAGAAAGATCCTTCTAAATATTTAATAAAAAAACCATATTACTATCTATTCATAATTTTTTATAGGATGACGAAAGTAACACACAATATTCTTTTTAAGCTTCTCTCTATCTTAATGTTTCTTTCGATGTATCTATCATCCTGTTCAGAAAGTAAACCACCAGACTTCGAAATTTATAATGGTTCACCAGGGTATGTTTCTGATTTACGTGGTAAATGGGTTGTTATTAACTACTGGGCAGACTGGTGTCCTCCTTGTATTAAAGAAATGCCTGAACTTTCTTCGTTTTATAGAAACAATAAGAACGATGTTTACGTTTTTGCATTTAATTTTGATCAATTAGAGGGAGAAGAACTTCAGGAGCAGATAGTAAGATTTAAAGTAAATGTACCTAGCTTATTAACAGACCCAGGGGAACTGTTTAACTGGGAAGTTCCTGAAGGATTGCCTGCCACTTACATCATAGACCCTGAAGGAAAAACTAGGGAAAAGCTAATAGGGCCTCAAACAGAAAGGTCCCTTGTAGAATTGATAAGAAAACTAAAAACAGACTAACTATTTTTTTTAACAAATAGCTCGGGGTCAATTGGAATGCCAAATAAAAGCACTTGCCAATGTAGGTGTGCACCAGTTACCCTACCGGTCTCTCCTACCTCGCCTAGAAGATCACCTTTTTCAATCCTGTCACCAAGTTCTACAGATAGCTTATTCATGTGTGAATAGCTTGTGATCAACCCTCCGCCATGATCTAAAACAACCGTCTTTCCTCTGTAGTAAAATTCTCCAACTAAAATCACTTTACCCGATAAAGGTGCATTTATATAAGTTCCAATGGGAGCGGCTATATCTAGCCCAGTGTGTCTGTTTCTAGGTTTATCATTTATGAATCTCTTAACTCCAAATTCGCTACTCTTAATGCCTTCTACGGGCAATGACATTATTAACGAAGAATGGACCTTTTTAGATATTGTATTCAAGGCAGTTTTGGTTAACTCTGATTCTTTTTTAATTCTATCTAAGTATTTTTTTGGTGGCGTTACTAGATCTTGATTTTGAATTGTTATTCTAGATTCTCTGTAGTTTTTAGAAGAAATTTGAACTTTCTTAATAATTTGCCCCTTATAAGATATTGCTAGTGAATCTTCTTCAAAGTAAAGGCTAATTGGCATAAGTATTCTCCATGCCTCTTTATCAACCTGGCATAAATAGATATTTTGATTGTTAATTTCAAGGTTTTTAATTTCAGAACTCTTAATTTCTAAAACTTGATTAATTAATCCTCCAGGAAAAGGGGAGTGAATGGGTAATTCACATTCTGAGTATCCAATTTTAAGAGTCGAACAAGATATTAGTATGCAAGGTATTAAAACTAAGATCCTACGCATTATTTTTATCTTTACTTTTTACTTCAGCTTTAATTTTACCCTCACTTAAAACAGCAGAAATAGTCTGACCTATCTTTACTTGATTTGAATTAGATAAAATTTCTCCACGTGGCTCAGTAGAGATAATAGAATAACCTCTAGATAAAACTGATAAAGGGCTAACAGCTTCAATAGTAGCTACAAGTTCTGCTAAATCCTTACTTTTCTTTTCTAGTGTAGTTGTTAATACATTTTTTAAATCTTTAGAAACATTCTTTAAGTAAAGCCTTGTTTCTTTTAGTCTATTTGAAGGAGAGTTTTGCTCTAGTGAAAGAACTTTAATTTTTAAATTATTTTGGTGGGAGTTAATCTGGTTATTAATATTTTGTATCAGAGAGTTTTCTAGGTAATCAACTTTCTGACTTATTCCTCTTAATTTATCTCCAGGATGTCTTAGTCTCTTAAAAAGACTTGATGCAAAAGACTCTTGCTCAAGGATTAAATTTCTCGTAGAACTATGAATAAGATTTTTATAGTCTTTTAGAACTTCAAGTAATTCACTAAAAGATTGACTTACAATTTCGGCGGCTACTGATGGAGTTGGTGCTCTGATATCAGAAACAAAATCAGCTATTGTAAAGTCGGTCTCATGACCAACAGCACTTACGACGGGAATGGAACAGTTGAAGATTTCTCTTGCTAATTCTTCATTATTAAAACCCCAAAGGTCCTCTATAGATCCTCCGCCTCTAGCTAAAATAACCAAGTCAAATTTACCTAACTTTAAAACCTTTCTTAAAGCACTTACTATTGAAGGGCCTGCCTTTTCTCCTTGTACTTGAGTGGGTATAACAGTGATAGTTAGAAAAGGAGATCTTCTTTCTAAAACATTAATTATATCTTTAATAACTACTCCATCCGGAGAAGTTACAACAGCAATATTCTTAGGGTAAATAGGTAACTCTTTTTTTATTGAATCTTCAAAAAGTCCTTCTTTTTGTAGCTTTTTTTTAAGCCCTTCAAAAGCTCTTAATAAAGCGCCTTCCCCAGCTAACTCAATATGCTTAACAACAATTTGATATTGGCCCCAACCCTCATAGATGCTTAAAGTGCCATTCAGGATTAATTGATCACCATTCTTTGGTTGGAATTGTATCTGGTTATTATTTGAAGAAAACATGGCGCATCTAATTTCCGACGAGGTATCTTTTAGAGTGAAGTACCAATGTCCTGAAGAATGGGCAATAAAGTTTGAAACTTCTCCTTCTATCCATACAAAAGGAAAGCTTTGTTCTAAAATTATCTTAGCTCTTTTATTTATTTCAGATACAGAGACAATTTCTTGAGTGTTATCCATAGGGTTTTCTACCATAATAGAAGTATAACTGACTAAGCTAACTAGAATTAATGGAAAATTTAAAAACTCCTTATGCAGGATTAATCGCCTTGTTTATAGGAGCTGCCCTTTTAGGGGCATCAGCTATTTTTGTTAGGTTTAGTGAGACCAGCCCCTCATTGACTGCTTTCTATAGGGCCTTCCTAGCTTTGCCTTTCCTATACATATGGGTTTTAAGTTCAAAAGATAATAGGGTAACAAAGAGGTCTTTAAATAAAAAAGACATATTAATTTTAGTATTGGCAGGTTTTTTCTTTGGAATTGATATGGCTATTTGGAATTGGTCAATAAGCTTTACTTCTGTTGCTCACGCAACTCTTATGGCAAATACAGCCCCAATTTTTGTGACCCTTATTAGCTTCTTTATTCTAAGAGAGAAAATAAAGCTTTCTTTCTTTTGGGCCCTGACACTTTCTTTTATGGGCGTAAGTTTAGTAATTCTCTCAGGAAGTGGGACAGACTCTTTTAGGTTATTAGGTGATGGCCTGGGCTTAATTGCAGCTATTTTCTATGCATCATACATACTGGCCATAAAGAGACTAACTGACTTCTTGTCACCTGCTCGGACTTTATTTTATGCTACCTTGTTTACTGCTATTTTCTTGTTTCCCGTAGGCTTAATTGAGTCGGAATCTTTTTTCCCGAGCACAACCAAGGGCTGGGTAGTTCTTATTGCTTATGCTTTTGTAAGTCAATCTCTTGCTCAAGGGTTAATAACTTTTGGAATTTCTAGAATTTCTGCACATCTATCTTCTTTAACTTTATTAATACAGCCTGTAGCAGCTGCTATTTATGGATGGCTAATATTGTCAGAATCTCTTAACTCATGGCAGGCACTCGGAGGGCTAATTGTGTTAGCAGGGATCTACTTAGCAACTAAAGAACAAAACTAGTCCCACTTAGGCTCTCTTTTTTCTAAAAAAGCATTTATACCTTCTTTTGCATCATCGCTTTGCACACAAGCAGCAATCTGCTCTTGAAGGAAGGGTAGGGCTTCATCAAAGCTCATTGAGTCTTGTTTGTTATAAGCAGATAAGCCCATTTGCATTGTTGTAGGAGCTAAATTAGCAAGCTGAGAAGCGAGTACTTCAACAGCAGAATCTAAATCTTTAGACTTAACTGACTGGTTAATAAGACCCCATTCTTCAGCTTTTTTTGCATCAATAGCTTCTCCTCGCATACAAAAGTCTAATCCTGCTCTCTTTGGCATGACTCTGAACAGACCCGCCATTACCATAAAAGGCCATATACCTCTTTTTATCTCAGGTGCTGAAAATTTTGCTTCCTCAACAGCTAGAGCATGAGTTGAATTAGTAACCATTAGTAGAGCTCCAGCTAAAACAGACCCTTGTATTTTTGCTATGACTGGTTTGTGAAGATGTCGCAGAGAAAGGCTTATGTCAGTTTGTCCTTCCAATCGAGGCACAGCAGAATCTGGCTGCTTTTCTTTACCTGACATATTTCTAAGATCTGCTCCAGCACAAAAAATATCACCCTCGGCAGCTAAAACAACTACTCTGATTGATCTCTCCTGCTTAGCATATGCCAAGGCATAATTTATCTCATTGGTCATAACAGAATTAATAGCATTTTTTCTTTCAGGCCTATTTAAAGTAATGGTAAGGACGTTTCCATCTACATTGATTTTAGTAGCTTCGAATATAAGTCCGTCCAGAGATAATTTTTGTGTATCCATATTTATTTTCCAATTGATTCAACAAGATAATCAGGAGCATCTATTTCCTTAGCACGTATATATTCACCCAAAGACTTTGCTTGGCCGTCAAGCCTAGTTGAGGAAGAGACCCCATCTTGCAATATGTCGTGAATGTAGAAATTTAGAGAGAGTATATTCGGAAGATCAAATCTTTCTACATCATACTTTGCTACATCAGGTAAAAGTTCTTTTAATTTTTTAACAGTTAAAAAATCATATAAGAAAGCGTAGGATTCAGGTGTTTTTGCCCAAACACCCAAGTTAGCACAACCACCCTTATCTCCTGATCTCGTTCCAAATAAACGGCCGAAATTAATCTTTTTACTACTGTTACTTTCAGGTAAGTTATTTTCATAAGGTTTCTTTTGATAGTAACTCTCTTCTAATTCCATTTGACTAGTTGGAATTACTTCAGTTGTTTCACCTTCGAAATGAACCTTTTCTTTAATATGCTTGCTGTCAATGAGTGCTGGCCAATACTCAATATAATGACCACTTGGTATACCCCCTCTACCAGTCCACCCAGGAAGGTTTGCTAGACCAAGTTCTACTATCTTTGCATTAAAAAGCCTTCCTACTAAGTCTGGATTTTGAGACATAACACTAATTCTAAGTGAAGCTTGAGCTTGCTCATTTGATTCTGGGTTTTCTTTATCAGTTCTATGAAGCTGAACATCCACTTTATCGAATTGATCTTTTCCACCTAAATTTTCAAAAATAGAGTCAGTCACTAGTTTTGCTTTATCCTCTATATCAAGCCCAGTTAAAAGGATTTCAGTTCCATTTCTAAATCCTCCAGCCAAGTTTATACAAACTTTGTGGGTTTTAGGCGCGCTGCTACCCCTACACCCCGTAACATGAACCCTATCATCAGATTCTTGAGTTATTTTTAAAGTATCAAAGTGAGATACGACATCAGGATTCATATAGGCGGGACTACCTATTTCATAAAGCAATTGAGCAGTTACTGTACCAACGGACACTAGACCTCCAGTTCCAGGATGCTTAGTTATAGTAAAACTACCATCTTCAAAAATCTCAGCAATTGGATATCCCATATTTGAAAAAGAAGGAACTTCTTGAAAAAAAGAATAGTTACCTCCCGTGGCTTGAGCTCCACATTCAATGATGTGACCTGCAGCCAATGCTCCAGCCAGAGCATCATAGTTATCTCTAGACCAATTATACTTCCAAGCAGCAGGTCCAATAACTACAGCTGCATCAGTAACTCTTGGACAAACAACTACATCAGCACCCTTGTCTAAAGCTTCCTTTATCCCCCAAGCACCAAAATAAACATTTGCAGTGACTGGCTGTTTTTCATAATCGAATAAAGGTATTTTTTTTTCAATATTCTGAAGCTGTTCTCCTTCCTTATGTAATTCATCTAGTCTTGGAACAAGGTCATCTCCATCTATGTAAGCTACTTTTAAATTTAGATCTAGCTCCTGGACTATCTCTTCAACTTTTTTAGCCATTGAAACAGGATTAAGACCACCTGCATTTGTAACTATCTTTATTCCTCTTTCCTGGCAAGCTAAAGCAACATCTTTAAATTGTTTTAAGAAAGTCCCAACATATCCATGATCTTCACCTCTTTGCATTCTTTGGTTATAGAGTATGGTCATGGTTAACTCTGCTAGATAGTCTCCCGTAAGAACATCAATCGGTCCTCCTTCGACCATATCTTTGGCAGCTGATAAACGATCACCATAAAAACCACTACAGTTACCTATTAATATCTTATCTTCAGAAGTACTCATTATTTTCTCCAAGTTACTTTGAGTCTAATACCATTAAAAGAGCTCCGTTATCCAGTTGTTGGTCTTTTTTGACATAGATTTCTTTTACTTTTCCTGCTTCAGGAGCATTAACTTGGTGTTCCATCTTCATTGCTTCTAGAACAACCACAGGGTCTCCTTTCGAAACTTTGTCTCCTACCTTAACTTTAAGGTCAACCACTTTACCTGGCATAGGTGCTATTAATCCTCCTGCTACTTCTTCAGAACCCGGTAGTATGAATCTAGGTAATGTTTCCAATGAGACGTTTCCCCAAGGCATTTTTACTATAAATTCTTCACCTGACCTGGTTACATTGGAAGACAATCTATGCCCATCAATTTCAAGACTGATAGAAGAATTGTTCCATTCAAAGATTTTAACCAGAGAATTTTCATTTAAATCAAAATCTCCATCTCTACGGGATCTATAGCTAATTGAAATCTCTTTTTCCCCATATAAGAAATTTATCTTTTGTTTAGGTAATCGACTATTTCTCCATCCAGAAGGTAGAAAGCCCAGTAACTCTGCTTCATCTCTGTTTTTACCTTGAATCCACATGGCAGCAATTGAAGCTACTTTTGTTAACTCCTCATCATTAGGCTCATAAGATCTAGGTGGCTTAACTTTTTCTATGAAATCAGTCGTAGTTAATCCATTTAAAAATTCTTCTGAACGAAGAGTGGATATTAAAAAGTCTCTATTAGTAACGACTCCACCTATATGTAATGATTCTAGTGCCATAGACAATTTATTTGCAGCTTCCAATCGACTTTCCCCATAACAGATTACCTTAGCAATCATGGGGTCAAAGTCAGTACCAATGACCGACCCTTCTTCTACCCCTGAATCCCACCTAGCTTCAATGTTAGGGTTGGGCCTATATGCATTTAGGGTTCCTGTAGCAGGAAGAAAATCATTAGTAGGGTCTTCGGCATAGAGTCTCGCTTCAATAGCTGACCCATACCAGTCAATGTCTTCTTGGTAATAACCAAGGGTTTCTCCTCTAGCTATTCGTAGTTGCTCATGAACAATATCAATACCGGTTGTTGCTTCGGTTACTGGATGTTCAACTTGTAATCTGGTATTAACTTCAAGGAACCAGAACTCTCCACTCTTGTCATCTACCAAAAACTCTACAGTTCCAGCTGATTCATATTTTAATTTTTTAGCTAACTTTATTGCTGCCTCTCCCATTTGGTGCCGCATTTCTGGGTCAACTCTGGGTGAAGGAGATTCCTCTATTATTTTCTGGTGTCTTCGTTGTATTGAACATTCTCTTTCTCCTAGGTGCACTAAATTGCCATGAGAGTCTCCTAAAATTTGAATTTCTATATGACGAGATACTGGAACATATCTTTCTATAAATATTCGGTCATCTCCAAAACCAGTTTTAGCTTCTCTTTGCGCAGATTTTATAGATTCTTTTAGGTCTTTAGCGGAATTCACAATCCTCATACCTTTTCCGCCGCCACCAGCAGCAGCTTTAATTAAAAGAGGGTAGCCAATGTCTTTTGCTTTTTTAGGATCTGTAGTCATAGGCAGGGTAGCGACGCCTGCTTTTTCGGCTAAATCTTTGGCTTTAAGCTTATCTCCCATCGAAGTAATGACTTTTGCTGATGGACCAACCCAAAGCAGACCTGCTTTTAGAACATCCCTAGAGAATTTTGCATTTTCAGATAAAAATCCATAGCCAGGGTGAATAGCCTCCGCTCCAGTATCAATCGCAGCTTTAATAATTTCTTTTGAGTTAAGGTAAGAGTCAGTGAGTCTAATGGCTTCGTCTGCCATCTTAACAAAAGGGGAATCCGCATCTGCATCGACATAAACAGCCACACAACTTATACCCATGTCGTGAGCACTTCTAATTATTCGGCAAGCAATTTCGCCTCTATTTGCAATAAGTAACTTATGGTAATTTTGATACTTCATAATCTATAGACTCCATATCCTGGTGCACCTTCAACTTCTTTTCCATTAACAATTGATAGGCACATTCCTATTACTGATCTAGTGTCTCTTGGATCAATGATCCCATCATCACTAATAGCACTAGTAGCTCTAAGAGCTAAAGATCCTTCTTCCTGCATTGCTTCAGCCATAGCCACAATTTGAGCATCTTCTTTTTCGTTAAATTTTTCTCCTTTCCTCTCTGCTCGTCCTCTTCTAACTATCGACATAACACCGGCAATTTGTTTAGGTCCCATGACGGCTATTTTTGCTGAAGGCCATATGAAGGTAAATCGGTTGTTATAAGCTCTTCCTGACATTGCATAGGTTCCAGCTCCTATCGAAGAACCGACAATAACTGTTAAATGAGGTACATTGGAATTAGAAACAGAATTTAGGAATTGAGCTCCCTTTTTAATTTGGCCAGCCCTCTCATAATCTTTTCCAACAATAAAGCCTGTAACGTTCTGCAAGAAAAGAATTGGGATATCTATTTGATTACAAAGTTGCACAAAATGGGCACCTTTTTGAGCTGAATCTGGATAAATAATTCCTCCGTTATTTCCTAAGATCCCAATTTGGTAACCATGGATAGAAGCAAACCCACAAACAATATTGGGCCCAAATAAAGGTTTAAATTCTTCAAATCTTGACCCATCAGTTATTCTCGTTACAACTTCTCTTATATCAAATGGTTTTTTCAGATCTGGATCAACTAACCCCAGAAGTTCCTCTGGATCATTAATAGGTTCTTCAGGTTTAATTAATGGCTTGTTTCCTCTTTTTCTCCAATTTAAATGAGAAACGACTTCTCTACCTATCCGAATAGCATCCATTTCATCTTCAGCAAGATAGTCTGCTAAACCAGATGTTTCAGCATGCATTTGTGCTCCTCCAAGTGTCTCATCATCAGACTCTTCTCCTGTAGCCATTTTTACTAAAGGTGGACCACCAAGGAATACTTTGGATTGTTTCTTTATAAAAATATTGTAATCAGACATACCGGGTTGATAGGCACCTCCCGCTGTGGACGAACCAAAAACTATTGAAATAGTAGGAATTCTTAATTTTGATAATTCCGTTATTTCATAGAAGGTTCTTCCGGACTCAGCAAAGTGACCTCCCATGATTGGAGGGGCAGATTTTCCTCTGCTCCCTTTACCTCCCATTCTAAGATCGCCTCCTGCTGACTCCACAAATTGAACATAAGGCAACCTATTATCTCTAGCTATTTCCATAGCCCTAGTCCACTTCTTAGTCGAATAAGCATGCATAGCGCCAGCTAATACAGTCGGATCATTTGCAAAGATTACTACTTCAGTACCACCAACTATTCCTATTCCAGCTACAGCTCCTCCTCCTATTGGATAAGCAGAGTCATAGGCTGCTAGAGGACTAATTTCTAAGAAAGGAGTATCAGGGTCTAGAAAATTAGCTATTCTATCTCTCACTGCCATTTTCCCTCTAGCAGCTAACCTTTCGTGATGGTGCATTCCACCACCCAGTTCAACATAATCTAATAATTCTTCTATTTTTTCTAACTTCTCCATCATTGCAGTTTTATTTTCTTCAAAAGTTTTAGTGGAGGTGTCTAATTTACTTTTGATTTGAGGGGCTAATAGTGGATTACTCATAACGATTAAAAATTTTGTTAAATGATTTACTTATAGAGAATATAATTTTCTATTAATCTAGTCACTAGATAAAGTGTTTAATTTAAAGTTTCTAAAAAAGGTTTAAGGTTAAAAATTGGTACAAGCAACAAGATTACACTTTGGAGCAGTAATCAAAGAGCTCAAAGAAGGTAAAAAAGATAAAAAACTATGGAAACAAGCTGAAAAGTTAGCTGGAGGTTCTGAGTCCTTAGTTTTTGTTAAATATCTTCATCTAAGAGCAGAATCAATTGCCAAACAATGAACTTTTTGTTGAAATATTTTTATTAAAAGGAAAATTGCCCAATGTCATTAAGAAAATTAGATGTAGCTGTTGTAGGTGCAGGCTTTTCTGGCCTTTATCTCCTGCATAAATTAAGGTCTTCTGGTTTTTCAGTAGGAGTATTTGAAAAAGCAGATCAATTAGGGGGTACCTGGCACTGGAATAGATACCCTGGAGCAAGATGCGATATTCCTTCTCTTCAATACTCCTATCAATTTGATGAAGATCTTCAGCAAGAGTGGAAGTGGAGTGAAAAGTATTCAGCGCAACCTGAGATACTTGATTATTTAAATCACGTTGCTGATAGATTTGAATTAAGAGACGGTATTGAATTTAACACTGAAGTGATTTCAGCAATTTTTGATGAGGATAAGTCAGTTTGGTTAATTAAAACTAACAAGGAAGAAATAGAGGCTAAGTTCTGCGTCATGGCAACTGGATGTCTTTCTGCTCCTAACACACCTGACTTTGAAGGCTTAGATAATTTTAAGGGGCAGCTACTACATACAGGGAACTGGCCACAAAATCCAGTTGATTTTACAGGTGATACTGTAGCCATTATAGGAACAGGATCATCATCCATTCAGTCAATTCCAGTAATTGCTGAGCAAGCAAAGCATCTTTATGTTTTCCAAAGAACTGCAAACTATTCTATACCTTCCAACAATGCCCCTATGGATCCTGAAGAAGAGGCTGAAGTTAAATCAAGATACCTGGAGTTTCGTAAAGAAAACTGGGAGAACGGTTTCGGTATAGCAGGCTTGGAAGTTGAAGCGCTGGCTACAGAAGCCAATGAGAAAGATAGGTTTGAAAAGTTCAATAATCATTGGGAAAAAGAAGGTCTAGGTTTTTTGGGGGCCTATGCTGATTTGATGATGGATAAGGATGCCAATGAGATGGCTGCTTCTTTTGTAAGAAATAAAGTCAAAGAAATAGTCAAAGATCCTGAAGTAGCAGAATTGTTAAGTCCTAAATTTACCATCGGCTGTAAAAGGTTGTGTGTGGATACTGGTTACTTTGAGACCTTCAATAAAGAAAACGTAACTTTGATTGATTTGAACACAAACCCCATTGAAAGGATTACAAAAGAAGGGTTAATAGCTGGCGAAGAATTTTCGGTAGATAGTTTAATCCTAGCTACTGGTTTTGATGCCATGACAGGGGCTTTAACTAGAATAGATATAAAGGGTAGAAAAGGAATCTCCCTTAAAGATCAATGGAAAAATGGAGCTAAGTCTTACCTGGGATTAGGTATATCTAATTTTCCTAATCTTTTTACTGTAACTGGACCAGGAAGTCCTTCTGTTTTATCGAATATGGTGCCTTCTTTGGAGCTTCATGTTGAATGGATTAGTGAATGCATAGAATGGATGCGGGACAACAATAAAAAAGTTATAGAATCAACGACAGCAGTTGAAGAGGAGTGGATGGATTTAGTTAATGAGGTTGCAGACCAAACTGTCTATAAGTCTTGTAATTCCTGGTACAACGGCTCTAACATTGAAGAAAAGGCAAATGACTTTCTTCCATTTATTGGTGTACCTCCTTATACAGAAAAGATAACTGAAGTTGCTGAACAGAATTACCAAGGGTTTGTTTTTGATAAATCAAATTGAATAAAAAGCCAAAAAAACTTCTTTTTCAGTCTGTATAATCGCAGACCTATTCAATGGGCGCGTAACTCAATTGGTAGAGTGCCACCCTTACAAGGTGGAAGTTACAGGTTCAAGTCCTGTCGTGCCCACCACTCTAAAACACTTTAAATCAAACTTTTCAGGTTCGCTATGTTTGTAAGAATGAAATTGTGTATGATTAGTAAATGAAAAGAAGCTCCTTAATTACGGATCAGCTATGGACTATGTAAGAAAAGGACAGTTAATTAGAAGGTTTAGTAAATTAGATAACCTTCAAATTTAGACTTTATGACAATTGATCTAACCACAATATTAATAGTAGTTGTCTTATTTCTTGCAGCATGGAATGTTTATCTTTCTT
>CAYFFW010000026.1:0-18330 GCA_964342745.1 uncultured Gammaproteobacteria bacterium | reverse complement strand
CTCCAAGCTCTTCAAATTGATTAGCTAAACTACGAACATTATTGATGCTTTCTTTAGAGAAGAGTGCTTTGTCTGGAGTAAAAAGGACTACAAGAAAATCGCCGGTGGAATACTCATTGCTTATTTCGCGGTAATATTTTAAATCTTCATCATTCTCTAATACTAAGGAATCAGAGGAGGCTTCTAATTTAAAATTTTTAATGTTAAATGAAGAAACCAATAGTAATGCTAATCCGATAATTAAAATTACCAATGATCTTTGTGATATCAACACTGCAAAAGAATTAAGAGCTTTATTAAACATTCTTTATCTTAGATTTCCTTGCAGATTGACCCAAATGTACCAAACCCTTAGATTCTGCTAACTCAATTTGCTTCTGCCTCTGAGCAAATCTTGTCTTGTCTTCATTTGAAGAAATGTCATAACAGTATGGGCAAGAGACACCTTTTTTATATTTATCTGAAGACATGTCTTGGTTTGAAATTGGTCTTCTGCAACCAAAGCATTGTTCAAAATTTCCTTCTTCTAAATCGGGGTTGACTGAGACCCTCTCATCAAAAACAAAACACTCTCCTTCCCACAGACTGTCTTTTCTACTAACTTTATCGAAGTAATTTAAAACGCCCCCTCTAAGTTGATATATGTCTTCAAATCCTTCACTCATAAAGAAAGAAGATGCTATTTCACACCTAATTCCACCTGTGCAAAACATTGCAATTTTTTTTCCATTAAATTTAGATTTATTGCTCTCTATGTATTCAGGGAGATCAGTGAAGTGTTTTGTTTTAGGTATTAAAGAGTTCTTAAAAGTACCTATACGAGTTTCATAATCATTTCGAACATCTAAAACAATAGAATCGGGATCTTCTAAATAATTATTCCAATACATAGGCTCTACCTGTTTGCCTTTTAGATTAAAAATATCAAAACCTCCTCTTAAAGGTAATAACTGATCTTTCACCCTCACCTTTAATCTCTTGAAGGGTTCTTTAAAGGATTCAGACCAGATAGGGTTTAGATCCTCCATAAAAAAGTCCTTCTTTAGTAAATCTAAAACTTTCTCTAAACCCTTTCGGCTTCCTGCTAAAGTGGTGTTAATGCCTTCGGGAGTAGCAAAGAAAGTTCCTGATAGGTTCTGTTTGAAAGCTAACCTTTCAACTTCTCTTTTAAGCTTATTAACATTTTGGATCTCTATAACCTTATAAAAGGTAACTATAGTTATTGAAGACATTTACTTTAATCTTTTGGTTTGTTGGAACTTCCACCTTCGCAATCTGGTGAAGGATGGGCAGATTCATTTCTATCTTTCCACTCAGTAGCAGTAAAAGTGTGTAAAGTTATTGCATGAATGGGCCCAGAAAGCTCCTCTCCTATTAATTTGTATATAGCTTGATGTCTTTTTACAAGATTTAAGCCTTCAAACACTTCAGACACAGCAATAACCCTGACATGAGATTCAGCACCAGGCTCAACATTATGCATAAAACTCTCATTGATTACTTCAAGATGAGAAGGCGCTAAGCTCTTTTTTAAGGCTAATTCTATTTTTTCACAAGCTGACATGATTAATAATAGTAATTTTAGTGACTTTCTAGGTTAAGTAAAAATTTTTTACGTTCTAGCCCTCCTCCAAAGCCTCCCAATCCGTTAGTCGAGACAACCCTATGACATGGAATTATGATAGGGATTCTGTTGCTTCCACAAGCCGTACCAACTGCCCTATAAGCCTTAGGAAGACCTACTTTTGAAGCCAGATCCTTGTAACTCAAAACCTGACCATACTTAATTGACATCATATTTTCAAAGACAGCTTTTTGGAACTCAGTACCTTCTATTCTAATATCGAAAGAGAAAGATTCTCTTTCTTTTTGAAAATATTGCTTTAACTGCAGTAACTCTAGTTTAAATCTACTTTCTTTTCTTTTTCCTCTAGCAGAAAGTCCTTTTAAGCCCCTTAGGCTTAATTCTAATAATTGTGAATCATTTGCAAGCAATCCCAACTCACCTATCGGCGAGCTCATGCTAGTTTCATATATCAATTTAGTTGTCTTTCCAGACTTTAGTATCTGGATTAGCTACATTCTGTTCATGTTCAGTTCTGCTTAAAGAATAGCCCTGAACCATTAGTAAGGCAGCACTAAAGGACACTATACAAATTGGAACATACCATAATGCTAAATTTGCTAAGATTTCATTTGGTACCATTCCGTTATATGTCTCTCTTATTACTGAGGATTCTGGGAAAGCTATAATTGACAAGATAATACCAGCAAATGTGAGACCAAAACCGCTAACTGCTTTATCTGCAAAACTTCTAGCAGAGAATAATACCCCCTCTTCCCTTCTTCCTGTTTTTAATTGGATATCCTCTACAAGATCCATCAACATTGAGCTTAGAGTAGAAAATACAATTATCCCAGAAGCCACATTAATAACAACGTGGACACAGAGAAAGGTCAAAAGCCAAGAAGTTGGATTTTCTTCGTTTGTGTTTGGAGGCAATATAGAAGTTCCATAAGTTAGATCTATATAACGCAAAGCAAAAGGAAGGGCAGCAAAAAATATTTGGAAAGCCCAAACTGACATTACAGTCTGTTTTTTTCCAAACTTGTCAGACAAGATTGGAGCAAAAATCATAGCTATTATGGGTGACAAGTAAATACAGAGACCTCTGGTTAACATTTCATCAGAGTCTAAATCCCAGAAGTAACTATCAAAGTAAACAGCAAATGCAGCTTCAATTCCACCTGCAATAGCAACTAACAACCCTGAAAGAAATAGAAAAATGTAAGATTTATTGGTTAATAAAGTTTCATAAAGCTCCTTAAAAACCTTTGAGATGGTTATCTGTCTTTGAGGAGGTTCTATTAAATTAGGAATATGTTTGTGTGTCCCAATACTAGTAACAATTATTCCAATAAATATTAATATTGCAGCTACTAATCCGTAGTCTGACCAAGCTTCAGGGTTATACCTTCCATCAGTAAATTCAGGAGTGACATTGTTCGGTCCAAACCAAAACCAAACAAGATTATAAGTAGTCAAGCCTCCAAACCAACCAAAAAAATATCTGTAAGCCATTAAAGAGGTTCGATCAACATAATTATCCGTTAGCTCTGGTCCTAAAGACACTGAAGGTATTTCATAAAAGGTAATAAAAACCCTAATAATAATTGCGCAAACAAGTAAGTAAGAAAATAATTGCCAGTCAGTTAAATTTTCTGGGGGGGTCCAAAGAAAGAAATAAGTTATAGTTACAGGAAGAGCTGCAGCATACATAAATGGATGTCTTCTTCCCCACCTTGACCTGAGTCTATCAGAATAATATCCAACAAGTGGGTCAGTTATTGCATCAGCTACTAAAACGAGATTTAAAGCTAAACCTGCCATCCAGGCGGGCAAACCAAGTACAGAGCTATAAACAAAGAGGACAAAGTAACTAAACCCATTGTTTTTTATGCCAAAGGATATTGAGCCAAAACCATAAAAAAACTTAGTCGAAAAGGATAATTTAGATTTCTGATTTATATCTTCCATGAATTAATTTTTTCCCCTTCATAAGATCGTTACCATATATTAATATGTAATAAATGCCAAAAAGTAAGTATAGAGAAATCTCAAGTTTGTCAGGTGAAGATCTTAATTTTAAGAACCCTTATAAACTTCCTTCAAGATTTATTTCTAAAATAAAAAAAATAATTCCTTCAGTTCCTTCTGGATTAATTGCAGATTTAGAAAATGCTATTACTACTTATAAGTTTGAGGAGACAGTTTTTAGGAGAGCCCCCAGTTATACAGACATCAGAATTCAATTGGATGAGATATCCTTACAGGCAGAAATGCTTTCGGAGAATCTAGGTAAGCTCTTTCCTGGAGCTAGATCATTCCTTTTACAAAGTCATATAGCGAATAACCTAAATTATAAATATCTTTCAGACCTAACAAAAAGCCTAGAAATACTTAAAAAAGCATCTGAAAAGTCTGTTGAAAACCTAAAAGATAAAAGCGGAAGACCGACAAATGCTTTTGGTTTTCTTTTAATTGCTCAAATAGCTAGATCGTGCATAAAGAACACAGACATAACTCCTTCTAAATCTAATGATTCATTTATAGAGCTAGTAAATATAGCTGGAGAAGCTGTAGGGGTTAATGAATTATCTGAGCTTATCGATGAGTCTTTAAACCAAATAAATAACTAATCTTAAAGATAGTCAACAAATATTGGTGAAGACCAAGCCCTTTCTTCAATCATCGAAAGACAATCATCATCTTTGGATGTCCGATAATCTCCATAACACATGTTTACTTTGGTGCACTCTCCTTTTGAATTATATTCACATCTAACGTTTTTTGCGTTAACTGAAGGAGAAGGCTCTTGAATGGCCCTAACATAATAAGAAACGTCTCTTTGATTTTCTGCATAACTTTCATCTTCAAAGTTAATCTCACAGCCATTCTGATTTGGTGAACATTGAAATACCTTCCACGGATCTTTGATGAGATTATCTACTCTTTCACCAGGAATAATTTGTGGAGAAATCTTTATTACCTCTATTCTAGTTATAATTTTTCTTTCATCTGAAGGGTTATAGCATTCATTTTTGCAAATTCTAGCGATCTCTTCTTTAGAAATTTTTGTATTATTAAAATCTGGACATCCAGGTTTTTGCTTTAAGGCACCAACTGCTTTTACATAAAATTTAGGGTTTTGGTTGGTAGTAATGTCTCCACCCATAGGAACTCTATTCTCTCCATCTAAAAGATCAAACCAAAGTAAAATCCTATCTCCACTTGTACCATAAGTTTCCTTTCTTTTCATTGAATCCCAAATCGATTGTCTATCTCTATCTACTGAGTGAACTGCAGCTAAACCTCCAGAGGTAAAGAAAGATGCTTGCCTTTCAACCTCAAATGCTGCAAAACCCATGTTTACCAGGCCCTCTCTACCTCCAAAGTCAATTGATTTAGATTGTTTTGGTGACTTGGGATACAAAATATCTGCTATTGCTTCATTCGATGGCCCATTAGCTTCAGTAGTTACAAATCTATCTTTTTCTTTATAACCAGTTCCTGGGCGTGACCTGTGATTATCGCTCGAAGCAATAAAACCAAATCTAAATCTTTTTTGTTCTGCTTGATCAAAATTAGTGAGTGAAAGAGCATATTGTCCTGATCCGGCTGGTCTGTAATTAAAAGAAGGAATAAAGCAGTCTTTACATTGACCAGAATCATACCAATCTTCCATCTCTGCACCAGGAATTGATAAATAACCCGAAGAACCAAGAGACAAATAGTTTTTTCGAGCTTCAATCTCTCTTTTAGCACATATGCTTTCAGACAACCCCTCTTTAAGACATCTGTCTTCAATAATTTCTCCAGCTCTCCAACAACTTGGCAAATAATTACTTGAAGGTTCAGGGCACTCCAATGAGCCATCTTCTTTTAAGTTAGCCGCTCTCCAAGGTCTATACTCCTCAGAATTACCATGACCAGACATGACTTCAAAAAGAATTTGAATTTTTTCATCATGGAAGCCTTGTTTTAATTGCTTATCTAAACTAGATAAAGGTGGAGAATAAAAACCCCAGGTATTTCCATGAGGAATTACTATAGCTGGAAAGTCAAGCTGTCTAAGCTTACTGAAGAGTTCGACAGGTGTATCTGCATATTCATAGCAGTCTTCAGGTAACAAAGAAGAATCAACTCCCAGTTCACAATAAGGAATCCCTGGAAGCTCTTCCGTAAAACTTATGAAATTGAAATATCTATGACGATTTTTAAAGTCAAAAAAGGCTAAAGGCTTTAATTGACTAGCTTGCCCTCCAATTGTTGCCCGCATACCATTTGTTGCTACTCCACCAGCTCCAATTGGTCTGGCAGGTACCTTACCTTCTTCTATATCAAGAAACATGACGTTTTTATGCCCATAATGATCTTCTGCATAAAGGCCAACTTGTGTCCATTCATAACCTAAAAAAGTAACTAGGTCGGGGTCTTTTTTATTAGACACCTCGTTGCATTGCCTAACGGATTCTTTTATTTCCCTCCACTTTCTAGGTGATGATGCTTCTGCATGGTCAGTAGTAACCCAGAAATCTAATGCTGAACAAAATCTAGCATAATTGCATGCATCTGATATTGGATGGGGTCCCTCGCCATTTAAAATAGGTAAACTCCACAAAAAAGCATCAGTGGAATAGGTGGAGTGAACATGTGTATCACCAAAAAGGATCTGCTTCGTAGATTTATTTACGATTATTTGATTTTCTTTCTTCTCTAATAACAACTTTTCTGGATAAGGAGACTTTATTACTTCTCCTTTATTTTCTAGCTCACCATACCAATTAAATTGAACTCCCAATGCATAAATGCCTATAGTGATAAATCCAACTAAAAGTGTTATCCCTAAAATTCTAAATAATAATTTAATTTTCATTATTAATGCCTTTTGGTCTTATCAGAGCTTTTTATAAAATCCTCTTTAAAACTCCCCTCTTCCACTTTACTACCTTGGAGTATTTTTGTTAACTCAAGGTCTAAGGATTCAAAGGGGCTAGAGTTCGGCTTATCCCATATAGGAACCTCAGTTTTTTTAAAAAAAGATATCAAAGCCATACCGGCAATAAAACCTCCTATGTGGGCCAGGTAGGCAACCCCTCCTTCTGCTCCTCCTGAGAAATCTGCTGAAAAGAATTGACTCACAATCCAAAATCCTAGAACTATTGAAGCAGGAACTCTGATCACTGTTACAAAAAATAAAATCCAAAAAAGAACATTTACATTTGCTTTGGGGTGAAGAAGAAAGTAAGCGCCTAGTACGCCAGCAATAGCTCCGCTCGCTCCAATCATAGGTATTTCAGATAATGGATCTATTAAAGCCTGGGCAAAGGCAGCTAGGACACCACATAAAAGATAAAAGAAAAGGAATTTCCCTCGACCCATTGAGTCTTCAATGTTGTCTCCAAATATCCATAAAAAAACCATATTTCCAATTAAGTGCATCCATCCGCCGTGCATAAACATAGAAGTAAATAAAGTTAAGTTTGATGATATATAGCTCTCCCTCTCGCCTAAAAGTGAAGCTGGGACAAACCCAAAGTTATAAATTGCAGAAGCATATAAATCAGGCGGTAAGGTAATCTGCCATAAAAAAATAAAGCAACAAATACCAATAATGCAATAAGTAATTATAGGCTTGTTGTTAGTAGGATTGTCGTCAGAGAAAGGAAAAAGAAACATTAATCTTCTTCAATATACCCAAGATCAGATACATGTGTATTGTGTTTATACCTATCTATGTCATAAAAGAGAACAAGCAAAGTTGAAATAAAGGGAAGTGTAATACCAATAACTAAGTGAATAACGGCAAAATTATTAATAATATCACCTCCATAAAGCTCTGCCTGGGTTGCATTAGGGTTATCAAAACCAGCAAAACTTATAATAAGTCCGCTAATAAGTACGCCTCCAGCTCCAACCAATTTATGTACAAAAGCATTAATAGTGCCTAAAAGCCCTTCCTCCCTTCTGTCTGTACTTTTTTCAACTTGCTCTACTATATCCATAGACATAGAACCAATAAAAACAAACCCTAAGGCACCTAAAGCTGCCATAGCAGCTTGATGTATAGCCAATATGTACCATAAAGAATTTGAGCCATTTTGTGGAATAATATTTGTTCCGTAATAAAGGTCAACTAACCTTAGGGCTACTGGTAAAGGACCAACAATTATTGTAAAAATAAATACTCCTACAGCTATTTTTTTCTTACTCCTTCCCTTAGCAATAAAAGGAGCACAAATAACTAAAGTGCCTACACCTACAATAGCTAAAAGAGGATAGAGAGCTATCTCTCCAGGTTTCCATTGCCAAAAGAATTCATTGTAATAAGTTCCAACACCAGACTCTAAACCTACTAACAATGCATAGAAACAGCCTGATAAAAAGAGAACTAACCAAGCTCTGTTTGATAGAGTCTGTTTTAATTCTTTTATAAAAAGCGATAGATTTGCTTTAAGCCAAGAAACAAACCCTATGATAGAAGCTAAAATACTAAAAAGAGAAGAGCTTAATTTTTTAATGAATTGTAGAATTAAATTTGGTTCTTTTTTTGTTTCTATTAAAAAAGGTTCTAAACCTAAAGACCTTGATTCCGGTTGATATAAATCAGGAATATTTCTGTGCGTACCAATACAACTAACTGCTGCTCCAATAAAAATACCAATGCCACCCCAAAAAGCTAAAGACTGATAACCGTTTATATCTACAAATGATTCCAGCCAAAAAGCTCTTGCAATTGAATCTATACCGGCTCCACCTGCCCATCCAAAAATCATAGATAAAGCAGCAAGATTGTTTCTCTGATCATAATCTTTAGACAACTCAGGAGCTAAGGCGCCTCTTGGTACCTCAAAAAGAGTCATGCACATTCTTAAAACAATTAACCAAAACACTAATCTCCAGAATAAATTATCTTGGCTTATGTCCCCTGGGTCGCTCAAAATAAAATAATATGACAAAGAAAAAGGTATGATCGAGAAGTACATAAAGGGATGTCTTCTTCCCCATTTAGTTTTTGTTCTATCAGACCATACACCAATTAAAGGGTCTGAAACTGCATCAAAAACTAAAGCTATTGATAAAGCAGTTGCAGCCAATATAGCGTCGAGACCAAGAGCAACGTTGTAATAGATAAGAAGAAAAGTGCCTAAAAGATTATTTTTTATTCCTACTGAGATTGATCCAAATCCATAGAAAAGTTGAGTTCCTATTGAAGCTCGTTGTGCTTTTACATCTGAATCAACCATTATCCTTCCCTGTTAAATACATTGTCTTTCATAAGACATAATTTAACAAACTGTCTTTTTTTATTATTTCTAAATAAATAGATAGAATAAGGCAATTAAAAATGGAGAAGTTATGGGTGTATTAAATGGAAAAATAGCTGTTGTCACTGGAGCAGGAAGAGGTATAGGTAGAGAAATCTGTATAAACTTTGCTAAAGAGGGAGCAAAAATAGTAGTTAATGATTTAGGAGGAGATAGGGATGGTAGCGGAGATGGAAGAATTGCTGATGATGTTGTCAATGAAATCAAAGATTTAGGAGGAGAGGCTTCAGCAAATTATGATACTGTTGCTACAGTTAAAGGGGGTAAAAGTATCTTTAAAACTTGCATTGATTCTTTTGGAGCCATGGATATTTTAGTAAATAATGCAGGCATCCTAAGAGATAAAACTTTGTACAACATGGAGGAAAGTGAGTGGGATGGAATCATGGAAGTTCATTTAAAAGGTCATTACAACTGTACACGCCCTTTTGTTCAATACATAAGAGATAACAACAGATCAAATTGCAGAATTCTTAATATGTCTTCTGTATCAGGTTTATTTGGAAATTTTGGTCAAACTAATTATGGAGCTGCAAAAGCTGGTATTGCTGGATTTACTCGATCTCTTGCACTGGAAGTAGCTAAATACAAATGTACTGTGAATACTATTTCACCTGGTGCTGCAACAAGACTAACCATAGATTTAATTGAAGCTGCTGGTAGAAAGTATGACGAAAATGACTGGACTCAAGGACCTGAACAAATAGCTCCAGTGATTACTTGGTTATGTTCAGAGGCTGCTAATGAAGTCACTTCACAGATAATTCACTCTCAGGGAGGTATTGTTGGAATAATGCAACAACCTGCCGTTATAAAATCCTTCACTACTGAAAAACTTTGGACCATAGAACAGCTAAATAAATTAATGCCAGAGCTATTAGAAGCCAAAAAACACCATGATAGCGAGGTGTCAGAGAAAGGCGCTCCAGAGAAGGTATAGAATTGGCTGATCTTAGTAACAAAGTTGCGTTAATTTCTGGTGGAGCCAGAGGTATTGGTGGTGCCATATCTGAAGCTATGTGTCTAGCAGGGGCCAAGGTAGTCATAAGCGATCTATTAATTGAAGAAGGAAAATCTAAGGTAAATGAACTAATTGAAAAAGGACTTCAGGCTACTTTTATTAAACATGATGTAACTCTAGAATCAGAATGGCATGACACTATTAACCATTGCTCTAAGATTTTTGGTGGCCTTGATATACTGGTTAACAATGCAGGAATTTATTTTCCTAGCTTAATTGAAGAAACTTCTCTGGAAGACTGGAAAAAAATGTTTTCTGTAAATGTTGAAGGAGTATTCTTGGGTACAAAAGTTTCAATTCCAGAGATAAAAAAGAGATCAATGAACCAAGATTCTAGTGGATCTATCATAAATTTATCATCTGTAGCTGGTTTAGTTGGTAGCTCTAACCATGGGGCATATACAGCTTCTAAAGGAGCAGTTAGATTGTTTACAAAAAGCACTGCCATAGAATGTGCAAACCTAGACTACAACATTAGGGTTAATAGTATCCACCCTGGAGTTATAGACACACAAATGGGAGCACAGGTCGTAAATTCTATGATAGAACAAACGGGATCAGGTGATAACGAAGCAAGAGCTCAACTTTCAGAACTTCATCCTCTAGCAAGATTTGGAAAACCAGAAGAAATTGCTCAAACTGCAGTTTTCTTAGCTTCTGATGATAGTTCGTTTATAACCGGTACAGAAATTATTGTTGATGGCGGTTTAACAGCTAAATAATAATTAACCTAACCAAGCTGAAGCTTCAAGAGGTGTTTCATCAGAAGAACCTCCTACAGAAATCCTGTATTCCGCAGGCTCTATAGACCAACTACCTTCCTTCTCATTCCAATAAGAAAGATCTCTTTCATTTAACTCAAAAATTATTTCCTTGGACTCTCCTGCCTTAAGGTCAACTTTGGAAAATCTCTTAAGCTCTTTGGGCGCTCTAACAACTGATGAGTTTGGGACACTTAGATAACATTGGACTATTTCTTTTCCTGAAATTTTACCTGCATTAGTTACAGTAAATGAGAAGGCAATAGCTGAATCTTCTTCTTTCGGAGGGATAATCCTTAGACTTGAATATTCAAAGTTAGTATAGGAGAGACCGTATCCAAATGAGAATAATGGTTTTATCTCTTCTTTTTCATACCATCGATATCCTACAAAAATATCTTCTAAATAATCCATTTGTAAATTTTTACCAGGATAATGATTAAAAGCAGGCGTATCTTCTATCCTCTTGGGGAAAGTAGTTGGAAGCTTTCCTGAAGGGTTAGTTTTACCGAAAAGGATGTCATAAAGCGCATTACCAAACTCCTGGCCTGGAAACCAACACTGTAAAATGGATTTAGTCTCTTTAAGCCAAGGCATGCTAACTGGCGAGCCTGTATTAAGCACAACAACAGTATTAGGATTAGCTTTTACTATTTTATGAATAAGCTCATCTTGTTCTCCTGGAAGTCCGAGTTCAGACCTATCATTGCCTTCAGTTTCCCAATCTGAATTTGTACCTACTAACATTACTACAGCATCACATTCTTTAACTAAAGAGACGGCTTGTTTTATTAAATCTTCTTCATCAGGAGGGAGCATTCCAATTTGTACTGCTGGAAACCTTCCTTGCCACTTATATTCAACCTCTAAAAGATATTCTTTGTCTTTTTCTAGTTCTATTGAAGATCTACGAGGTGCACTACCATAAGAGAAAAAGGCATCTCCAGGATCCTGAGAGGTCCAATTATCGACGATCTCCATTCCGTCTACCTTTAATCTTGCAGGGCCTATACTCACTAATTCAAATTCATGGTTACCGGATATTTTTGGTTTTAACTTGGATGTAAACCTTACCGAAAGCGAAGGGGATTTCATTTTCATTGCCACATCAATACCAAAACCTGTTAAAGCCCAAAATCTCCCGCCTTTCATTACTGATGACTTCAGTGCTTCTCCATGAAAATCTTCTCCTTTATAGAAATCTACTAAAAACCCTGGATTTTTGCTTTTAGGACAACTAATTAAGTCAGACTCAATTGGGGGATAATACTTATAAGTGTGACACCCTTTAGCATATTTAACTTTTACTTTCTCTTTAAGATTTTCTGTTAACCCTTCCAAAGGATGAATTACATAATGAGGTTTTACTGTTGCACTACCACCCCCTATAAATTGACCTGCTTTAGCATTAGGTCCAATTACAGCAAGTTTTTTAATTTCAGATTCCTTAAAAGGTAAAACATTTTCATTCTTAAGAAGAACCATTGATTGACTGGCAACTTCTCTTATTAAAATACCATCTTCCTTGAGGTTAATTGACTCTTCAGCTTTTTCTTCAGGACTGTCCAACCTACCTGTGAATTCAGCTATTCTTAATATTCTTTTTACCTTGTCATCAATTATCTCTTCTTTAACTTTTTTATCTTCAACAGCCTTAACAAGATTTACGCCCCAGGTCTTTGCTGGACCCGGCATTTCGCAATCCAGGCCTCCATTAGCATTTTCTATTGTCTGCAATGCAGCCCCCCAATCACTTACTACATAGCCTGGAAAGTTCCATTCTTCTTTGAGGATATTGATTAGAAGTTCTTCGCTTGAAGAACAATAGGTGTTATTAAGCTGGTTATAAGCTGACATTACGCTCAAAGCGCCTCCTTGTTTTATTCCCATCTCAAATGGTAATAAATATATTTCTCTAAGAGGTCTTGGTTTTATATTAGAACTGACTGTATGTCTTTGATATTCAGTATCATTTCCTACAAAGTGTTTTATGCAAGCAGCAACACCTTCTGACTGAACACCTTTAACATAGGCCACAGTTACTAGGCCTGTTAGAAAAGGGTCCTCTGAATAACACTCAAAGTGCCTTCCTCCAAGAGGGTGTCTATGAATGTTTATAGTGGGTCCTAATAAAACATCTGCATCCTTACTCTTTGCTTCTCTTCCTAAAGATTTACCTAACTCTTCAATCAAGTCAGTATTCCAAGTAGAGGCTAAAGCTGAACCGTTTGGATAACAGGCTGAAGAAACCTTACTAACACCATCTCCACGAGCCCCATTTGGCCCATCTGTCATTTTTATTCTAGGAATAGACAGCCTTTCTACTGCCGTTGTGTGCCAAGAGTCAGAACCAGATAAGATAGAGACCTTCTCTTCAAGGGTTAACTCTTTGATAAGAGCATCAATCTTATCCATCTATAGAGATAGGCTTAATAGTCTCTTTTCTTGTAGATAGAATTTCTAGGTCTAGAAAATACATTTTGGACCATAGGAATAAACTCCTCAATAGGCATATTGTCATACTCAGGGTCGAATGAGTTTTGATCATACTTTGCACAAAATTCAGCACAATCTTCCCAATACTTATGTCCCTTAAACTCATCTCTCATATTTTTATCGAGACCCATGTGTTCAAAGAAATAATAACCTTGAAAGATTCCATGATGTTTAACGATCCAATAATTTTTTTCTGAGACAAAAGGCTCCAACATAGTTGCTGCTAAGTCAGCATGGTTAGCTGAAGCAATAGTATCGCCTATATCATGAAGTAAAGCACAAACAACATATTCTTCATCTTTTCCATCCCTGTACGCTCTTGTAGCAGTCTGAACGCTATGAGTAAACCTGTCTACTGCAAAGCCGCCATTATCTCCTCTCAAGATATCAAGATGCTCAAGTATTCTATTAGGTAATTCCTTGGCAAATTCAGATCCATGCTCAGCAATAATTGCATAGTCTTCTGCTGTTCCATTCTTCATTTCAGAGAAAGTAGCTTGTTTTACCATGATAGACCTCCAGTATTTTTAAATTATGACAGAAAGGTATTATTTTTGCATTTATGTCTAGCCTTCCATCCAATGTTTATGTTTTTTACCTTTAGGGTCGATTAACACCCCAGGGTTCATTATAGATTTTGGATCTATTCCCTTTTTAGCAGAAATTAGCATGTCTTTAAATCCTCCAGGTCTTTGTAGATCATAGCCTTTAACTCTATGATCTCTACCAACTGCATGATGATGCGTAACTGTTCCTCCTTCTTGAACACACATTTCATTTGTAGCTAGTTTAATATCTTTCCAAACATCTATCATTGTTGATGGAGTTGCATAAGCGGTATAAGAAAAATATGGAGCTAATCCATCAGGGTAAGTGTGCGTTAAACGACATGTAACTGTAGATTCTTTTCCTGAGATGCTCTTAATTGCTTGCGCCGCTTTCTGTTTTAAAGATTCAATAAATTCAAACCCTTTGTCCCATGTAATGGAAGTCTCAAAAGTATCCTGAATAATCCCTCTTCTAACTGAGGCCTCTCTGTAATAAGGAGCACGAATAAAACTATTCCTCCAGGTTCCTGAAGCACCTGACTTATGAGCATTTTCTTTCTTTTCCTGAGGAAGTTCGTATACTCCACCTGAGTCAGATGCAATTTCAAGTCCTCTTTTTAACCATAAATCCATTTCATGATCAGCTGATTCAAAAGATAAGATTAACAAGTGCTTAGAACCATCTCCCGCTCCATTAAAAAGTGCTTCATTGGCATCTAGTAGCCTACAGTTAGCTGGAAATAAAGCTGATTGGCTAATTAGTCGAGTTGCATTTAAAGCTTGTTGATAATCATCAAATAAAATTGGGCATGAAGCTCTAAATTTTGGTCTTTCTTGTAACCTCATCCATGCCTCAGTTATTACACCCAAGATTCCTTCTGAGCCTATCACAAGTCTATCAGGACTAGGGCCTGCTCCAGAACCCGGTAGTCTTCTAGATTCAATAATCCCTGAAGGAGAAACCATGGTAGTTGATTCAACAAAATCATCTATATGAGTATACAAAGTTGCATAATGTCCGCCTGATCTGGTTGCTATCCAGCCTCCTAGAGTTGAATGTTCAAAGCTTTGAGGAAAATGCCTAAGAGTAAGATTTGATTTTTTAAGCTCTTCCTCTAAAGCTGGGCCTAAAATACCAGCTTGGATTCTAGCTGCCCTACTTTCTTTATCTATCTCTAAAATCTGATCTAGGTTTCTTAGATCAAGTGAAATAACCCCTGAATATGAGTCATCTACATCTGTTTCCACTCCACCACAAACACTAGATCCTCCCCCATAAGGCACTACAGCAATATTATTTTGATCGGCCCAATCTAAAATATTCACAATGTCTTCTTGATTATTAGGAAAAGCCACTAAGTCAGGCGGGTTGGGGAATTGCCCTAACATAGCCCTTGCTACATCTGGAAAAGACTTACCATAAGAATGATTAAGTCTTTCAATTTGATCTTCTGATAAAAGCTCTTTTAAGTTACTGGGAATATTTAATCTTGGTTTAGATAGCTTGATGTCTTCTGATTTAGGAACAGGAATAGCATTAATTTCATCAAGATTAAAGTTTTGGCATATTCTCTGTTCGATTCCCAATTCTTCTTCTTTACTGAGGATTTGATCGCTATAGCCCCACCCCCAAAATTTCCTTTCTCTCATTTTTTATCCTTTTTTAATTAATTTTAGCTAATTTACTCCAATCCCCTTGAATAGCTATAGTTCTTCCTGGATTCTCTTGAAGATTAACAAACATTGTGGTTTTATCGGAAGAGAAACAAGCACCAGCAAATTCTGAACTACTACCTACATTATTGGCAATCTTATAGACTTCACCATTAGACCTCATGCCTAATAGTCTATTGGTAAAACCCATTCCATAATTATCTTCACAAACTATCAAATCACCCCATGGGGCCACTGCAAGATTATCACCCATAAAAAACTCTTCTTTATTAACTGATTCATAGAAAAGTTCAAGAACACCTCCTTTATTTGAATTTTTTTGACCCTCATCATACGAAGGAATATATCTCCATATTTGCCCGTATCCCTTTTGACCGCCGTCAGTGCAAATAAAGTAAATTCCATCAGAGCCAACTGAAATTCCTTCTCCTCTTGAAAATGTAGTAGCTCCAAGTTCTTGAGTACCATAATCTCTAAGTTTATAACCTTTAGCTTCAGGATCAGCTATATCCACCCATTCAACATCTAGCTTAGCTCCTGGTCCAAGAGAACCACCAAAGTTTCTTGTGTTATAACTTCTCCGCCCTTTTATCTTTAATGCCTGAAGATTACCTTCAAACCTTGAAGAAGTAGGGACAAATCTGTAAAAGAGACCTTTTTTATCATCTTCAGTTTGATAAATTACATTTGTTCTAGGATCTATTGCTACAGCCTCTCTTTTAAACCTACCCAAAGCCGGTAATACCTTGGCAGGCTTTAGCTCCTGATCTAAAGGATCCACTTCAAAAGCAAATCCATGGTCTTTTTTTACTACATAATTAAACGCCTTAGCTTCTTCTTCAGTTATAAGACCCCATTGAACATACCTTTCTAGAGAAATCTTTTGTAATGCTTTTGCATCTGTTTCTTCACAACTAATCCAAGTATTCCAAGGAGTAGCTCCTCCTGCACAATTCCATTGAGTTCCGACTAAACTGTAAAACTCTTTTTTTCTCTCCTTAGTTTTACCATCAAGTATCAGAGTGCTTGTTCCTCCTCCTAACTGTAAATTAGTACCTTTAAAACCATCGTAACTTAGATTTTCTGGAACTTTTTTTAGATTCTCGGCATTTATACTTAATGGTGTAATTTCAGCCATAATCTCATGGTTCTTAATAAGAGCTATATCCCCATTTGGTAAATCAAAAGCTGCCATTCCATCAGGTCGTTCAGGAACAAAAAAACCATCATCCATTTTCTCTCCGGTTTCAGAGATTACCTTGTAGGTAAAACCTTCCGGTAAGTCTAGAAGTCCTTTTGGATCTGAAATTAAAGGGATTTCCTTGATCTCGCTAGAGCTACAACTAGATAAAAAGTTTAAACTAGCAAAGGCAGCTGTCGTTGCTCCCATTTGCTTCATGAACCCCCTTCTTGTTACTTTACTTTTCATTAACCTTCCTTAAATTAATTATTATTTTATTTTAACTGTTTGTATTACAAACTAGTTCATTTTAAATAAAAAAGCCCTGCAAAAGCAGGGCTCTTTTAGAAGAAGTATCTCAACTATCTTCTAAACTACCAATCTTACTAGTTTGGTAGCCGGAACCGGGGATACCCCGTGTCAGAAGGCACCTCCTGTAATTCCTGCTAATAAATAAATACTAATTTGGACCACCTCCTTTAAAGGGTAATGAAAATACCTGATATCTGATCCCCCTTGTAATAAATCAAATTCAGAACATGTGTTGTATAGATTATCAATTTTCCATAAATTTCCAAGTAAATTTTCGATTACAAAAAAAGGCCTCACAAGAGGCCTTTTTCATTTTTGGGGTTCTAGAAAAAGTAATTAAAACTAAGCGTTACTAATCTAGGTTGACCTAAAGTTCCAATTACTATGCTATCTCCTCCATCAAGCAAGTAATAGTTAGGAAAATGCTGAACATCCATGTAGTAATCTTCATCAAATAAATTTTCTATATTTAACATTAATTCCCAATCATCAGATGTTTGTCCTATCTGAGCATTAACTAAGGTGTGACTTGGATTTGTTACTGGATCCCAAGCTTGTAATCCTTCATAACTACCTTTGTGACTTATTTGAAAGCTTGCAGCCATGTTGTTGCCATTACTAGCAGGCTTCAAATAATCTGCAGTCAAATTAACTCCTGATTTAGGAACTACAGGAGGTGAATTGCCACCCAAATCTACTCCGCCAACTACTGTTCCGCTTTTCCACTCAGCATCTACCCACCCAGCAGAGAAAGACACATTTAAGAAATCGCTTACTCTAACAGCAAAATCAGCTTCGAAACCAAACTGGTCAGAATCTCCTAGATTAACTATTCCCTCTACAATTCCACCACCATTTGGATCCTCTATCTGATACTCAATCTGACGATCATCGTAAGCTATGGAGAAAGCTGCTACAGATCCGCTGACTCTTCCATCTTCAGACCTTCCTTTCCAACCTATCTCATAACTAGTAGCTTCTTCTTTATCAAAACCAAATAAGCTATTAGAACCAGATAAATTACTCATATTGTAACCTCCAGGCTCATAACCTTTAGAGGCAGTAAAGTAGACAATAGAGCCATCTTCTCTAAATTTAGTTAAAGAAAATTTAGGTAAAATCTCTGTATCACTTTTATCACTAGAAAGACCTGAGTCTAGGTTAGTGCTTTCATTCTCCCATCGATCTATCCTCAGACCTAAACCTAACTCCCAGTCATCATAGTTAGCCGTCATATTAGCAAAAGCAGCTAAATGGCTTTTGTCTCTGTCTCTCATTTCAAAAGGTGTTCTTAGGCTTTGTTGTTCTTGAGCTAAAGTTAATGTCTCACCGGCCCAAACCCCTGAACAAGTATCCATGCCTGCAGCACAACCTAAAGGACCTGTAAAATTATCTCCAACTGCCTGAGTGTTCCACCAGATTAGTTCAGAACGCATCTTTTCTTCATAC
>CAYFFW010000025.1:0-18783 GCA_964342745.1 uncultured Gammaproteobacteria bacterium | reverse complement strand
TTCTTTTTTCTTTTTTCCCATAGCTCTTCTTAAGATATCAGCTTGACCCAATGTAAAACCAGAAAGCTCTTGGGCAATTTGCATTACTTGTTCTTGATAAACTATTACTCCATGAGTTTTACTCAAAATCTTCTTTACAGAGTCATGACCATCCGGAACTTCTTCTCTTCCGTGCTTTCTATCAATATAGGAATCGACCATATTCATACCTAAGGCCCCTGGTCTATATAGAGCATTCATGCTGACTATATCTTCAAAGTTATTCGGTTCTAATTGTCTTAAATATTCTTTCATTCCTCTAGATTCAAGCTGAAAGACACCTGTAGTCTTACCTCTTTGCAAAAGTTTGAAGGTTTCTTTGTCATCAAGAGGTATATTGCTGATATCTACAATTTCTTTTTTTCTTTCATGGTTGATTCTTTTTAGACTACGGTCTATCACTGTTAAAGTTTTAAGACCTAAAAAATCAAATTTAACTAACCCAGCTGACTCTACATCTCCCATATCAAATTGTGTAGCAACTGTTCCTCTCTCTTGATCAACTATGAGTGGAGTAAAGTCAGTTAATGCAGTTGGAGCTATAACAACTCCAGCAGCATGAGTTCCCACGCTCCTAGAAAGACCTTCTAATTTAAGTGACATATCAAAAACTTCTTTACTTTCTTCAGTTGAATCAATTAATTCTTTAAATTCTTTCTCCTTATAAGCCTCTTCTAAAGAAATACCCAACACATCAGGAATCGCTTTTGCTAATCTGTCTCCAAAGCCATAAGGCTTTCCTAAGGCCCTTACTACATCTCTTAGAACTGCTCTTGCTGCCATTGTTCCCCTAGTGCTAATCTGGGCTACAGATTCTTTTCCATATTTCTTGGTTACATACTCTAGGACCCTATCTCTCCCTTCCATGCAAAAATCTATATCAAAGTCAGGGTTACTTACCCTATCTGGGTTTAAAAATCTTTCAAATAGTAAATCATATTTAATCGGATCTATTGCTGTTATTCCTAAGGCATAAGCGGTAATTGAACCTGCACCAGAGCCTCGCCCTGGACCTACTGGTATATCGTTCTCTTGAGCCCAATTTACAAAGTCAGCAACTATCAAAAAATATCCTTCAAATCCTAATTTACAAATCATATTCAGTTCATAATCAAGCCTTTCTTTGTATGTTTTGATATCTATTTCATAATTATTTACTGAACTGGAGATTTCTTTAAATCTTTTATCTAGACCTTCTTTAGCTTTCTTCTTTAGATATTCTTTTGTGTTTGAGGTCCCTGGAACTTCAAAATCAGGTAGATAAAACTCTCCCAGCTCTAATTCTAAGTTACACTTTTTCGAGATTAGAACTGTATTTTCTATAGACTCAGGAACATCAGAAAACCTTTCTATCATTTCCTCACAAGAACTAAGATATTGGCTCTCCATGAAGTCTTTTGTTCTTGATGTATCAGATAATACTTCTCCCCTTTGAATACACACTCTAGCTTCATGTGCTTCAAAGTCAGAGGGGCTTTCATCATCAGGATCGATAGGCTTCAAAAATCTAACATCGTTGGTAGCTACTACAGGTATTCTCATTTCTTGAGCTAAAGTAATAGCTAAATTGTTGTAGAGCTCTTCATCTTCTCTTCCAATTCTTTGTATTTCAATGAAGAAATCTTCACCATAAATCTTTTTAAAGAAAGTGATTCTTTTTCTAGCTAAATCGATATTATTTAATAAGATTGCTTGCCCTATATGACCATTTTGTCCTCCAGATAAAGCTATCAATCCTTCAGAATTATCTTCTAACCAATCTACTTTAACTAGAGGGATACCGGAAGATTGACCATCAAGATAAGCTTTTGAGACTAATTTAGTTAGATTGGTGTAACCTTTTTTATTCTTAACTAAAAGAACTAGAGGTGCTCCATTGCTGGACTCATCTTTTGCTAATTGAACTTCACATCCAACAATGGGCTTTATGCCCTTATTTCTAGCAGTCCTGTAGAATTTTATTAGCCCGAAAAGATTAGTTAAATCAGTTAAGGCTATAGAATGAAAATCATTCTCTACCGCATGCTCTACTAACTCTTCTATTCTAATAATTCCATCTGAGAGTGAATACTCAGAATGAATATGTAAGTGAACAAAATTCTGAGTTTCCATTTTCTTTAAAAGGTAATAACTAGATAGTTAAGTAATGATAAATGTTATAAAAAAGATCTAGATAATTCTAGCCTATTGGAATGAGCTTTTGTTAGATTACTTTTAGAAGAATTTAAAGTGATTCTGCTATAACTTTAGCAGAAGTATTTGGACCATCAGCCTTTAATTCTTTATGGATTTCTTGAAAATAATTCAAATAACCCCCCTTATTCTCTAAGACTTTTTTATAGCAGCTAAAAAGATTTTCTGCAGTTACTTTTGCCTGTAATAACTCTGGAAAAATAGCTTCCCCTACCAGGAGATTGGGTAGAGAAAAGTTATCTATATTTAAAAGAGGTTTCACTATTAAATAAGTTAACCAATTTGTCTTGTAAGAAACAACTACAGGCGTTCTCAAAAGTGCAGCCTCTAGTGAGGCGGTTCCCGAAGTAATTAATCCTATATCAGAAGCAGCAAGAACTTCTAGTGAATTACCTACAGAAAAGTTAATCCAAGAATATTTTTCATAGTTTGGTATAAGTTCTTTATGATTTTTATCTGATAAAGGCATGTAGAATTTAGTATTTTCATCAAAACTTTTAATCAATTCTGCCGCTTTGATAAACACTTCAGCCATCTTTAGAACCTCTGATTTTCTACTTCCAGGAAGAAGTGCAACCATTTGTTCCTCATGAATATTAAAGTTTTTCTTTTTTAATTCTTTCTTATCTATATTTTCTGAGATCCTATGTGCCAATGGGTGTCCAACAAAATGAGTCTCAACAGATGAATTCTTATAAGCTACATTCTCAAAAGGAAATAGGGTCAGGACTTTATCTACAGATCCTTCAATTGTCTTAATCCTGCCCTTCCTCCATGCCCAAATAGAGGGACTAACATATTGAATTGTCTTAATTCCATTTCTTTTTAAGTATTTAGAAATAGGTAGATTAAAATCTGGAGAATCAATTCCTATAAATAGATCAGGTTTTTCTTTTAAAAGAAATTCTTTCAATCCTTTCCTTAAAGATAGTAATTCAAATATCTTTAGTAGTGGTTCAATAATCCCCATAACCGATATTCTTTTCATTTCGAAGAAGGAATCTAATCCTGAGTCTTCCATTTTTGGCCCACCTACTCCAATGAAAGAAACTAAAGGAAATATCTGGTTTAAATCTTTCATTAGAGAAGAACCCAACTGGTCTCCAGAATCTTCTCCGGCCACTAAGGCTATTTTTATTGTCTTATCTTTTAAATTTTCGGCTTCTAAAGACTTCAACGAACAATTCCACGAGAAGATTTTCTAATGGTTTGGGTAAAAAGTTTAACTTCTTTATGCTTATTAGAAAGTGGTCTAAGCTCCTTTAAAGCTTCTTCTATAGTTAAATTTTTTCGATATGTTGATCTATAAGCTGACCTCAAAGCCTCTATAGCTCTAGTAGAAAAACCTAATCTTTTCAAACCTACTGTATTAATGCCATATGGTTTAGCAGGGTTACCCTTTACCCTTACAAAAGCTGGAATATCTTTATTTATAGTACTTCCCATGGCGCAAAAACTGTGAGGACCTATCGAACAAAATTGATGAACTATAGCGTAGCCAGCAAGTATTGCTCCTGTTCCAACTTTCACTGCCCCCGCTAAGGCTGCTTGGTTAGTTAAGACTACGTCATCTTCAATCTCACAGTCATGGGCAACATGAGAGTAAGCAAGCAGAAGGTTTCTGTTTCCTATTCTTGTAATTCCTTTTTCTTGAACAGTCCCTCTATGAATAGTTACCCCTTCCCTAATTTGGTTTTCATCACCAATAATAAGTTTAGTGGGTTCACCTTGATATTTCTTATCTGGGCTTCCATCTCCTACAGTAGAGAATTGAAACACATGGTTTTTTTTTCCAAGTTTAGTATTGCCCTTAATAATAACATGAGACTCTAATACTGTTCCTGAACCAATTTTCACATTTGGACCTATCACACAATAAGGTCCAACTACCACATCTTTATCTAATTTTGCTTTTGGATCGATTATAGCCGTTGGGTGATGCATTTCTTATTTTGGTCTATCAGCGCAAAGGATAATCGCCTCTGCAATCACTTCACTTTCTACAGTTGCTTTACAATCAAATTTCCATATACCTTTCTTATTAGTCACCACTTTTGACTCTAAAATAATTTTATCTCCAGGTATAGCAGGTTGTTTAAAACGAAGTGAGTCAGCTCCTACAAAATAGTAGATGGAACCTTCCTCAGGTTTTTTATCCATTGTTTTAAACCCCAATACTCCAGAAGCTTGGGCCATTGCTTCAAGAATTAGAACTCCTGGCATTACTTGCTTGTCTGGAAAATGTCCTACAAAAAAAGGTTCATTAATAGTTACATTTTTAAAGGCTTTTATATACTCTCCTAATTTCAATTCAACTACTCTATCTATTAATAGGAAAGGGTATCTGTGAGGTAAATAATCCTGTATTTCTTCTATATTGATTATTTCATCCATAATTATTTTTTAATTAAATCTTTAAGTTTTTTAAATATTACAGCATTACGTTTCCAAGAACTGTGTTCTATTAGAGGTGTACCAGAGGTATAAGTTCCTGGTTTATTAATAGATTTAGTTACTAAAGAACCCGCTGTAATGTTAACAGAATCTGTAATCTTAAGATTATCTATGATCCCACAAGCTCCAGATACTGTGCAATTTTTTCCTATTTTAGTGCTTCCAGCTATTGCAGTATTGGCTGCAATAACAGTAGACCTTCCTAGGCTTACGTTGTGTGCTATATGGACATTATTATCCAGTTTTACCTGATCATCTAAAAAAGTATTCCCAGCAGAACCTCTGTCAATAGAACAATTTGCTCCTATCTCTACATTATTTCCTATTATTACTTTACCCAAATGCTCAATTTTTACCCAGCTATCTCCATCTCTAGCATAACCCAGTCCATCAGATCCAATAACCGTACCGGAATGAATAATAGTTTCAGAGCCTATGATTACAGAGTGATATAAAGAAACATTAGAATTGATTATAGATTTATCAGCTATTTTTGATGACTTTCCTATAAAGACTCCAGAACCTATTCTAACTTGATCGCCTATTTCTACATCATCAGAGATATAACTAAATGGACCTATGTGAGCTGACGAACTTATTCTTGCAGAAGAAGATATTTCACTTTTGTTTGAAAGAGAAGGCTCTATTGAATCAATATTTATTTCATGGAAAACTTGAGTTGCCTTAGCATAAAGAAGATAGGCATCTGGACCTATAATGGCATTACCTAAGGCTAAGTCTCTATCCTTGTTACTAATAATCACTGCAGAAGCTTTTGATGACTTCAGTTCTTTGTTAAATTGTCTCCTAGAGAGGAAACTGATTTCTTCTTCTCCAGCTTCAGAAAGTGTACTTATTCCTTTTACAACTAGGTTTGAGTCACCAACCAGCTCAGCATCTAGTTTTCTTGCAAGCTCTCCTAAAGTTATACCTTTTTTTGGGGACACCGAAAATAATTACTCTTCTTTTTGATTTAGAAGCTCTACAACTTCTGGAGTCAAGTTAAGAGTAGGATCACCTGTATCAAAACCTAGAACAGATTGTCTATGTAACAATATTTTGATCCCTTTAGCTCTCATTAACTCAGATACTACCTTTTGAAACTTAGGAGCTTGTTCATTCTGAATTAAACCTACAAGCTCATTCCTCATAGCTGTCAATTTCTGATTTAAGAAATTAGCATCTTGACTCAATGAATTTAACCTTTTTTGTGAATCGAGTTTTTCGTCGTCAGACATTGTCGGGCCTTCTTTCTTTAACTTTTCTTGTATTTCATTTGCTTCATTGATTTTAAGCTTGAGATCTTCCTCAACTTCTTTCCATTCTTTACTACTAGAAAGTTCCTCAAAAGCCTGCTTCGAAGCCTCTGTACTCAAGATAGCTGCTTCAACATCTATAACCGCTATAGAACTTACCTTCACATCCTCAGCTTGTAATGCAAAAGATACTAAAAACACCGCAAAAAATGCAGTTATTAATTTATTTAAGTTCATAATCTCTCCTCTATATGCTTTAAATCTCATCCTGGAAGCGCAGTTTAACGTTTAAATGCCTATAGTATCCAGTCAATCTTTAAAATTGTGTACCTATTTCAAATTGAAATCCTTCAGTTCTGTCTAGCGGTCCTTCATTTCCAACAGTAGCTATAGCAAGTGACATAGGACCTAGTTGGGTAATCCAAGTTACTCCAAGGCCATAAGAGTACCTTAATTCTCCAAAATCTAATTCGCTACAATTTACACTATCTACTTTGCCGCAATCCTGAGCAAAGACGTTTCCTGTGTCTATAAAGAAAGATGTTCTAACAGACCTTTGGTCTTCTAAGAAAGGAAGTCTAAAAATAAAATCAAAACCTCCCTCAAATAGGTAAGCTCCTCCTATAGAGCGTTCATCATTTCTACTATAGCCATAATAAGGATTTAAAATTTGTTGATTATTCTCATCCAAAATGGGATTACCTTCCGAATCTATAATATACTCAGATTGAGTTGCTCTAGGCCCTAAAGTATTAGCTCTAAAACCTCTGACAGAAGTTATCCCTCCAGCATAGAAATGTTCGTAAAATGGTGCTACCTTAGTATCCCCATAAGGCTCTAATACACCTATTTCTCCTCTAAGGCCTAATACAAACTTACCGCCAAAAATTGGCTTATAGTATCTATGTCTATAAGTTGCTCTAGCATAAGTAATAGAGCTACCAGGTATAGCAAATTCAAAACCTAGAGATTGAGATTGTCCGGCGGTTGGAAAAATCCCTCTATTTAGAGTTACTCTAGACCAAACAACCTGACTTTTTAAGGCCTCAAATTCTGTTCCTTCTGACTCAGTAAAAGATAATATTTGCGAAGCTGACATAGCCCCTACATCTATAGAAGTATTTTCGTATCTTAAATTTAGACCTATCCTTTCTATATCACTAATAGGAAGTCCAAACTGAATTCCTGCACCATAAGAATCTGAGGTATATGCAGCTATATTGTACTGACCGTAATCAGATTCGTTATAAAAAATACTATAACCTCTGCTAACCCCATCTATGGAGTAATAAGGATCTCCATAATCAAAGAAATAACTTTTACGCCATGCGCTATCATTTATGCCGATATTGACTCTTTTCCCTGTTCCAAATGCATTGTTTTCAGAGTAATTTAAACCCAACATTAAGCCCCAAGAAGAATATCCAAAGCTTCCACCTATGCTTCCCGAAACTTCTTCTTCCACTGTAAATTCTACATCTACTTGATCATTAAACCCCGCTACTGGAATAGTTTCAGATTCTACTTCTTTAAAGAATCCCAGTCTCTCAAGTCTAAGTTTTGAGTTCTCTATTAGCAGGTTTGATGCCCAAGAGCCTTCCATTTGACGCATTTCTCTTCTTAAAACTACGTCATGAGTTCTTTTATTACCTTTAAAGGTTATTCTTCTTACATAAGTTCTTTGCTGGGGGTCAATAAAAAAAGTTAGTTCTACTTCACCAGTTCCTTCATTCAAATCTGGAATACCTTTTACTTCTGCAAAACTATACCCCTCATTACCTAGTATATTTGTAAAAAGCTCTTCAGTTTCGGTAATTAAAAACTGAGAATAAATATCGCCTTCTTGAAATAAAATTAATGATCTTAAGGCCTCTTCTTCAACAGGTATATCGCCTGTAATGCCTATTTTACTAATCGTATAAGGCAGTCCTTCATCTATATTTAAAGTGATAAAAACTGATTTCTTATCTGGTGTGATGCTCACCTGAGAACTAGATAAAACAAATTCTGCATAACCCCTGTCTTTATAGTAGGAAGTAAGAGTTTCAATATCACCCTTTAGTTTCTCTCTAGAATATTTATCACTACTACTTAAAAAAGAGAACCACCCGCCAACACTTAATTCAAAGCCTCTTAATAGATCTTCATCTTCGAAAGCTTTATTTCCAACAATATTTATACCTTCAATAGTAGCGACCTCTCCTTCTTCTATTTCAATCTCCAGAGCCACACGATTCCTTGGTTTAGAAACTGCCTCAACGTCAACTAAAGCTCCATACCTTCCCTGAGAGATGTACTGTCTTTGAATCTCTATTGCCAAACCACTTAAGACAGACCTTTTAAAAACTTGGCCTTGAGACAAGCCGGCTCCCTTTAAACCCTTCATGAGGTCTTCAGTTTTTAATGCCTTATTTCCATCTATCTCTATTGCAGAAATAGAAGGTCTTTCTTTTAAACTAATAATTAGAATGTTCCCATCTCTTCCAAGTTGGATATCATCAAATTGACCTGTCTTAAATAAAGTCTTAGCAACAATTTGTAAGGAATATGTATCAACCGTATCGCCAATAGCTATAGGCATTTCAGCAAAAACACTTCCTGCAGAAACTCTTTGTAATCCACTTATCCTTATATCGTTAACAACCCAGGAATCTTCTGCTTGGACTAAATCAGAAAAAAGAAATAGAACTAAGAAAGTAACGTATACAGAATTTAAAAGAGAGCGAATTTTTACCATTAGACTATCCTTGTAATATCGTTATAAACAGCAAAAACCATTAACCCAATAACTAACAACAGACCTATTCTATAGGCAAATTCAATAAAACTATCAGAAAGTGGAGATCCTTTAACTTTTTCTGCGGCAATAAGAACTAGTTGACCTCCATCTAATATGGGAATAGGTAAAAGATTTATTAAGCCCAAATTAATACTTAATAAAGCAATCATCCCTATGAAAGAGACTAAACCAGCTTTCGCAGCAGATCCAGATAAAACAGCTATTTGAATTGGGCCTCCTATATTTTCAGGAGAAACAGAACCAGAAATCATTTTTCCTATGGAGTCTAAAATAAGAATAGTAAAGTTATAGGTTTCTTTAAAACCTAATATCAAAGCCTCTATAGGTCCTTTTTTTGTGATAACTAGAAATTCTTCTGGCATTTCACTGTTACTTGAGATTCTTGAAATGCCTATTCGTCCAATTTTAATACCAAGATCGTTTTCAACAGAGCTAACATAAATAGGTACTGAAATAACCTCGCCGTTTCTCTCTACCCTTAATATAGTATTAACTTCAGGGATAGAAGAAATTTCTTCAACTAATTCATACCAAGTCTTAATCTCGATATCTCCAACTGTAACTATCTGATCTCCTCTTTTTAACCCCGAGTCTTCTGCTGGACTTCTTTCTTGAACAGAAGAAATAACTGGAGGAATAAAAGGGTTAATTCCAAAACTAGAGATAATGCTTTTATCCAATTCTGAATCCAACCAATTATTAATAAGAACGGATTTAGAAAATAGTAAATCTGAATTGGGTTTTTTATAATTAACGAGAATTGAACCAGTCTCCCCTATTCTTAAAGCTAGAGAAGTATTTAACTCCTTTAAAGAATTAATTTTTTTGTTGTCTATTGAAATAATCCTATCTCCAACCTCTATACCGGCTTGTTGAGCTAAACTTTGGTCACTCACTCCACCAACTATTGGAGCAACATCCTTAACTCCTATCATGAAAATAAGAAAGTAAGCTACTACTGCTAAAACAAAGTTTGCTATAGGTCCAGCAGCTGTAATAATTGCTCTAGCTCCCAAAGAGGCTTGAGGATAAGAAATCTCTTTTATCTTGTCATTACTATCTGTTTCTTTTCCTTGAAGAGGGTTATCCTCCCCCAGCATCTGGACGTACCCCCCAAGCGGAAGTATTCCAATAGAATACTCAGTTCCTCTTTTATCAAATTTGCTAAAGAGTGATTTTCCAAAGCCTATCTTGAACCTTATAACATGGACCTTAAATTTTCTTGCTGCCCAGAAATGTCCTAATTCATGAATGCCAATAATCACGCCTAACAGCAAAATAATTGATACGATATTTAAAATAATACTAGACATCTATTTTTGTATTTTTCCGATATAGTTCCTTGCTGACTCTCTTCCCAATGAATCAGCTTCGAAAACAGTTTCTAACTCTTTGACAGCTTTTGTAGTGATTGTATCCATTACAAATGCAATTATTTCAGTTATTTGAGTAAAAATTATTCTTTTATCTAGAAAAGCTTGAACTGCTTCTTCGTTAGCAGCATTTAATAACGAAGGGGCTGTTCCTCCAGCTTCTAAACAAGATCGAGCTATTTCGATACTTGGAAACTTCTTCAAGTCTGGTTTAGAAAAATTTAAAGAGCCCATTTCTTCTAAATTTAGTCTCTCAGAATTAGAAGATATTCTGGTAGGAAAACCTAGTCCATATGCAATAGGAATCTTCATATCTGGAAGGGATAATTGAGCAATTAAAGAAGAATCTTCAAACTCAACAAGAGAATGAATTATACCTTCGGGGTGAACTAAAATTTCTATCTTCTGAGAGTCTATTCCAAATAGCCATTTAGCCTCTATAACCTCTAGGCCTTTATTCATCATTGTGGATGAATCTATAGAAATCTTCTGCCCCATATTCCAAATAGGATGATTTACAGCTTCCTCAGGAGTAATTTGATGAAATGTACTTAAATCTTTATTTAAAAATGGACCGCCTGAGCCAGTCAAAATAATCCTTTTAACTCCACCTGAAGTATCTGAGTTTCCTGATAAACATTGATGGATTGCACTGTGCTCACTATCAATAGGAAAGATTGTTGAATTATTTCTTTCAGCCATTTGATTTAGGAGCTCTCCAGCAACAACATAAGCCTCTTTGTTAGCTAGTAAGACCCTCTTGCCTGAACAAAGCGCCCTGTAGATAGGTTTTAATCCAGCTACCCCAACTATTCCAGCAACAACAATATCTACCTCATCAGAAGCTATGAAGTTAAGATAATCTTCTTCATTAAGTACTTTTGAATCTAGTTTTAAAGAATTAATTTGTGAATTAAGATGATTAGAAGCAAATTCATTATTCAAATAAAAGTATTTAGAATTAAAATTTTTTCCCTGTTTAAGAATTAACTCTGAATTTGATTCAGCAGCTAATAGAGAGACACTAAATAAATCTGAATTTGCTTCAATAACACTAAGTGTTGAACAACCAATAGATCCTGTAGACCCTAATATTGCAACTTTCTTCATTTCACAATATCGATTAGATATATAAGGACAACAAAGGAAGGCGCTGTTGCTAAATGGCTATCAATTCTGTCAAGCACTCCTCCATGACCAGGAAGTAAGTTTGATGAGTCCTTTACTCCTGCAACTCTTTTAAACAAACTTGCCGAAGCATCACCTAAAACAGAGAACAAAGAGACTAAAAGTATTAACACAAACACTTTTAAAGGATTGTAGGTAGAGAAAAGAGCCAAAAAGGCCATTAATATTAAAGGAGTAAGAAAAAGGGCAATTAAAAAACCTTCTAGTGTTTTATTAGGACTAATATTAGAAAGGAATCTCCTTTTACCAAATTTCTTACCACCAAAATACGCAATGGTATCCATCAAAGCTCCGATAGAGAGCATTAAAAGTAATACAAACCTTGAACTGAAGTCTAAACCCAAGCTAAGCAAGAAAGATCCTTCGTAATTTAAAATTAGAAAGACCGAAGTCCAAAAAGGTATATGGATAAAAAAACCAGAAATAAACCAAAAATATTTATTTTGAAGAATATTTTTATTATGTGGATAACCAAGAATTAATAAACCTATAACAAACCAAGCCATTAAACCCACTGAAGTAAGAGTTAATTTAAATCCTAGTCCAAAACTTAAATAAATGAATCCAAAGAAAAGTATCAAAGAAATTGCTATTGCGATTTCAGATGGAAACCTTAACTTATAGAACTCCCAAGCGGACAAACTAACCACAAAACTAAAAAGTAAAGTTATTGCATTTAAAGGAAGGAATAAAAAAGATGAAACTATAAATATCGCAATAATTATTCCAGTGACTAATCTGCTCTTATTCATGTTTAATTAAAGTTAGATTTATCACCAAACCTTCTTTGTCTATTTGAGAATTCCTCTAAGGCATTCTCAAACTGAGAGGTATCAAAATCAGGCCAATAAATATCTGTGAAATAAAGTTCTGAATAAGCTAAATGCCAAAGTAAAAAATTGCTTACTCTGTAATCACCCCCTGTACGTATACAAAGATCTGGATCCGAAAAAGACCCTAAGGAAGTGTAAGAACTAATTAAGTCTTCAGTGATGTTAAGTTCCTTTTCTTCTGAGAGAATTTTTTTAAATGCTTGAACGATATCCCATCTACCTCCATAACTTGCAGCAATTACTAAATCCATATTTTTTCCTTCCAAGCACTTGGTTTCTTCTTCAGCTTTTTCTATCCTTTTTTGAAGTTCAATATCAAATTTAGATAAGTTGCCGATGAAGGATAGCTGCACCTTATTTTTGATAAGGTTAGGCACTTGATCTTCCAAGGCTTCAGCTAAAAGTTTCATCAATAGGTTTACTTCTTCATCAGATCTACCCCAGTTTTCGCTGCTAAAAGCAAATAAGGTTAAAATATCTAGCTCCTTTTCTACTGCAAACTCAACAGCTTCTCTAGCTCTCTCAACTCCTTTTTGGTGACCAGAAACTCCAGGTAGTTCGTTAGCTTTTGCCCATCTATTATTTCCATCCATGATAATTGCTACATGAGAAGGTACTTGTGAAGATTTTGGATTATTCATAAATCCTTAAAAGGGAACTAGAAATCTAGTAAGTCTTTTTCCTTTGCTGTTAAAGCTTCTTCTACTTTGCTTACATACAAATCGGTCAATTTTTGGATTTCTTCTTCTCCCTGCCTTTCTTCATCTTCGGAGATTTCTTTTTCTTTTAGAAATTCTTTAAGCTGAGAATTTCCTTCTCTTCTATTATTTCTAATAGAAACCCTTGTGTTTTCAGCTTCTGCTTTAGCTTTCTTAATAAAATCTTTTCTAGTCTCTTCTGTTAAGTCAGGCAAGATTACTCTAATAGTATCCCCAGAAGTTGCAGGGTGAAGGCCTAGATCAGACTCCATAATGGCCTTCTCTATGACTTGAACTACACTCTTTTCCCATGGGACAATTGCTATAGTTTTAGCATCTTCCACGGAGATATTAGCTAATTGTGATAAAGGAGTAAGAGTTTCATAGTAATCAACTTTTATTTCATCTAATAAAGCAGGGCTTGCTCTTCCAGTTCTAATTTTTTTAAAAGATGCATCGAGAGATTGCAAGCTTCTTTCCATGCCTAATTTAGTATCTTCAATTATTTCATTTAACATTTTTCTAGCTAACTTTTTATTTGGGACATAACTTCAGAAGCGAAATCAGTTTCTTTTACTTCAACGCCTTCTCCTACCTCAAATCGTCTGAAATTAAGGACTTCAGCAGAATTCTTTTCTAATAAGGTTTTAACTTTCAAATCAAGATCTTTAACAAAATCTTGCTCAATGAGACTCACTTCTTTTAGGAATTTATTTACCTTGCCTTCAACCATCTTAGCCACAATATCCTCTGGTTTACCAGATTCTTCGGCCTGCGCTAGAAAGATTTCTCTCTCTTTATTTATTAATTCTTTAGATATTTCTTCAGAAGATATTGCCAAAGGGTCAGAGGCTGCAACATGCATGGCTATATCCTTAGCAACTTCTTCATTCCCCCCTTTTAATGAGGTTATGCAAGCTATCTTATTATTTGAATGTAAGTACAAACCTATGTTGTCAGGAGAATCATCAACTTTAAAAACTCTTCTAACTACTATGTTTTCACCTAACTTCTGAACTAGCTTTTCTCTTTTATCTTCGAGCTCTCCTTCCATCAATTGGTCTAGATTCTCAAAGTTACCTACAGAATAAACTTCCAAAATCTCTTCGCAGAATTTAATAAAAGAATCATCTTTTGCTACAAAATCAGTTTCGCAATTTATTTCTACCATAAAAGCTTTTGAATCTTGAATTTTAGCTTTTATTAATCCATCGGCAGCAGACCTTCCTGCTTTCTTACTTGCTTTTACTCCACTTGATTTTCTTAATTCTTCAATTGCTAAATTTATGTCTCCCTTGGACTCAACTAAGGCCTTCTTGCAATCCATCATGCCCATTCCAGTCCTTTCTCTAAGTTCCTTAACAAGAGAAGCAGATATTTCCGTCATTTAAGTCTCCTTTTCTTTTTTTGGATCATCTTCTTTTTTTTCTTCTTCTAAAGTCTCTTCTTTTTTCTCAGTTTCTTTTAATTTCTTACTTTCTTTTTTTGATTCTTCCTTATCTTGGACCTTTTCATCTGAAGTATCATCTTTTTCCTTAATTTCTTTTTTTGATTCTTCCTTATCTTGGACCTTTTCATCTGAAGTATCGTCCTTATCTTCTTTCTTCATTATTTTTGGTCCTCCAGAAGACGAAGAAGGCTTCAAACCAGTAGCAAGCTTTGAGCCTTCAATACAAGCATCAGAAACTGCCCGAGTGAATAAAGCAATAGACCTAATAGCATCATCATTTCCAGGTATTAAATAATCAATACCTTCGGGACTACTATTGCTATCTACTACACCTACTATTGGTATGCCCATCTTACTTGCTTCAGAAATAGCTATAGCCTCTCTTTTAACATCAATTACGAACAAAGCATCTGGTAGACCACCCATATCTCTCACTCCACCAATAGCTTTTTCTAATTTATCTATCTCCCTTTGTAGCTTTAAGCCCTCTTTTTTTGTTAATTTATCAAAAGTGCCATCTTCCTTCTGCCTAAGAAGGTTTTCCAGCCTATTTATAGAAGACCTTATCGTTTTATAATTCGTTAACATACCTCCAAGCCACCTTTCATTTACATAAGGCATGTCACACCTTTCAGCTTCTTGTTTTAATATATCTGTAGCAGATCTCTTGGTTGCTACAAAAAGAATTTTATTATTCTTTTCTGCTAAAGACTTAATAAAAGCCAAGGCAGGTTTAAGTAAAGTAACTGTGTGTTGTAAGTCTATAATGTGAATTTTATTTCTAACGCCAAAAATATAAGGTTCCATTTTTGGGTTCCAATACTTTGTTTGATGTCCGAAATGCACACCTGCTTGAAGCATATCTTCTAAAGAGATATTAGCCATTTGCTCTCCTATTTTTGTGAATGAATTTTATCATTCGGGTTATTCTTCCGCGTTTTACTGATCTTAACTAAAGACGAGCAATCTTTAGCACCCAAGATACAGAGATAAACACGTGCTACATTATTTTCTAAGAAATATATCTATAAATCCTAAAAAAGGGTTGCGTTTATATCACATTTCTTAAGATTCAAGAATATATATCTGACATTGAATACAGACCTTTAGGTCTCTCGTAAAGCCATTTAGCTGCCCTTAGAGCTCCTTCCGCATAAACTGAACGATCTTCAGTTTTATGGCTTATCTCAATTTTTTCTGAATCGATAGAAAAGATTATCTTATGTTCTCCAGATATATCTCCAGTTCTCTCACTAAAGATATCGATTGAATCTTTGATTTTGAGAGTACCTTTTAGATGATTTACTAAATCCAGTGATGTGCCAGAAGGTAAATCTTTTTTATCTTTATGATGCTTTTCAGTAACTTTTATATCTTCAAAGATGGAAAAGGAACTGGCAGAAGAATCTATTAATTTTTTTAAAAGAGCAATTCCAATACTTGTGTTTGGAGCCTTTAGAATGGGTATAGATTTAGAAGCTTGAAGAATACTTTCTCTATCCCCTTTATCAAAGCCAGTAGTGCCTAGAACCAAGGGGATACTATTTTCTACACAATATTGAATTGTTAATAAACTAAAAGAAGGTTCTGAGAAGTCAATTAATACATCTGTCTTAGGAAGTTCAGTTAAATGACTTAAAAGCTTAACCCCAATCTCCTGCACACCAGAAAGCTTACCTAAATCCTCTCCTATATTTTCATTTTCATTTCTACCTACTCCACCTAAAAGATTAAATTCTTCACTGTGAACTATTGCTTTTATAAGAGCTTTACCCATTCTCCCGGTTGAACCTGATATTCCTATTTCTAACATCTTGTTTTATTTTGTTTCAAAAAAAGATTTAACTTTACTAAACCAAGCTGAACTAATCGGAGAATTTTGATTTTCTTTTAAAGAATCTCCTAACTCCCGTAAAAGATCCTTTTGCTTATTATCTAACTTTTGAGGAGTCTCAATTATGACTCGACATAACAAATCACCTACAGAAGAACTTCTAATTTTTTTGACTCCCTTTCCTTTTAATCTAAATAATTTTCCGGTTTGTGTCCCTTCAGGAATTTTTAATTTTACCTTACCATCGAGAGTTGGGACCTCAAGTTCAGTTCCTAAAGCTGCGTCTACAAAACCTATAGGAGCTTCACAATATAAGTGTTGTCCGTCTCTCTCAAAAACTTCATGGGAAAGAACTTTTATTTGTACATATAAATCTCCACTTTGACCACCGCTATGGCCTGCTTCTCCTTCACCGGATAATCTAATCCTGTCTCCAGAATCAATACCAGCTGGAATCTTTACGGATAAGGTCTTGGTTTTTTCAACCCTTCCATTACCCTTGCATTTTCTACATGGACTACTAATAATTTGCCCCGATCCTCTACATTGCCTACAGGCTTGGGAAATAGAGAAGAATCCCTGTTGCATTCTTACTTGTCCTGCGCCCTGACAAGAAGGACAGTTAGTTGGTTTGGTTCCTGGTTCAGCTCCAGAACCATTACAACTATCACAACCATGTAATGCTGGAATTCTTATCTTCTCTGTAGTTCCTTTTACGGCATTCTCTAATTCTATAGATAACGAGAATTCCAAATCTGAACCTCTGTTTGATCTCCTTGAGCGAGAAAAAGGATCACCGCCTCCAAAGATGTCACCAAAGATGTCACCAAATATGTCATTAAAGGCATCTGTAGGAGACCTTCCACCACTCGAAAAACCAGATGCATCTACTCCTTGATGCCCAAATTGATCATATGCAGATCTCTTTGATGGATCTGATAAAACCTCGTATGCCTCTGTTGCTTCCTTAAATTTTTCGGAAGCGGCTGGATCATCCGGGTTTCTATCCGGATGGTATTTCATGGCTAGTTTTCTGTAAGCTTTCTTTAATTGATCACCTTGGGCACTTCTGTCGACTCCTAAGATGTCGTAATAGTCCCTTTTAGACATTTATCAGCCTTTAGTTTTCTAGAGGTATGGAGAAATAAATTATGACTTCTCTTCTTCTTTAACTTCCTCGAAATCAGCATCAACTGCATCTGAGTCAGACTTGCCTTCTTCTTGAGGAGATTCGCTTTGCTCTTCTGAAGCTTTGGCTTGCTGCTCTTCATATAATTTTTGTGCCAAAGAAGCAGAAGCTTCACTTAAAGATTTTATCTTTTCATCAATTTGATCTTTATCATCTGATTTAAGAGCTTCCTCTAGTTCACTGATTCCCTTTTCTATGGTCTCTTTCTCTTCTGCTTCTGCTTTATCTCCAGCCTCTTCTAAAGTTTTTTTACAGCTATGTACTAGATTCTCACCCATATTCTTAGTTTGAACTAAAGCTTCAAATTTTTTGTCCTCTTCTGCATGAGCTTCTGCATCTTTTACCATTTGCTCTATCTCATCATCAGACAAACCACTAGAAGCTTTAATCTCTATGGATTGTTCTTTTCCAGTAGCCTTATCTTTAGCAGAAACATTAAGAATCCCATTTGCATCAGTATCGAAGGTAACTTCTATTTGAGGCATGCCTCTTGGAGCAGCTGGGATATCCGTTAAATTGAATTGACCTAAAGTCTTATTTTCAGTTGCTTGCTTTCTTTCACCTTGCAAGACATGGACCGTAACAGCCGTTTGATTATCTTCAGCAGTTGAAAATATTTGTGACTTATTTGTAGGAATTGTTGTGTTCTTATCTATCAGAGGTGTCATTACCCCTCCCATTGTTTCTATTCCTAAAGTAAGTGGGGTTACGTCCAGGAGAAGGACATCGGTTACATCACCAGCTAATACAGCACCTTGGATCGCTGCTCCAACAGCAACCGCTTCATCTGGGTTCACATCCTTTCTTGATTCTTTTCCAAAGAAAGATTTAACCTTTTCTTGAACTAAAGGCATTCTTGTTTGCCCTCCAACAAGTATCACTTCATCAACATCTTTAGGCTGTAGCTTGGCGTCCTTTAAAGCTGTTTTAACTGGATCTATTGTCCTTTCAACTAGATCTTCTACTAAGGATTCCAATTTAGCCCTAGTTAATTTATGCACAAAATGTTTTGGTCCGGATGAATCAGCTGTTATGTAAGGCAAATTAACTTCTGTCTGCTGATTACTAGATAACTCGATCTTAGCTTTTTCAGCGCCCTCTTTAAGTCTTTGAAGAGCCAAAGGATCATTATGCAAATCTACTCCAGATTCTTTTTTGAATTCTTCAGCTAGATATTCTATGACAGCTAAATCAAAATCTTCTCCACCTAAGAATGTATCTCCATTCGTAGATAAAACTTCAAATTGATGTTCTCCTTCTACCTCAGCTATCTCTATGATTGAGATGTCAAATGTACCTCCACCTAAATCATAAACAGCGATCTTTTGATCCCCTTTTCCTTTATCAAGACCATATGCTAAAGCTGCAGCAGTAGGTTCATTGATGATTCTTTTAACGTCAAGACCAGCTATCTTTCCTGCATCCTTAGTGGCCTGCCTTTGCGAATCATTGAAATAAGCTGGAACAGTAATAACA
>CAYFFW010000024.1:0-19366 GCA_964342745.1 uncultured Gammaproteobacteria bacterium | reverse complement strand
CAAATTCACCATTTTGATAGGAAATCATTTCACGTTAAAACACAAACCTTTTCAGATTATAAAAAATACCTGAAGAAATTTTGGCGACCAGGCAAAATCCATATGATCAACCACCAAACCAATAAAACAACTACCTTATTTTTTGAAGACATGACCTTCTATACAGGTTTATCTGATAAAGACTTCACTCAAAATAGTCTTAAAAGATCGAAATAAATGGGTTTTAGTTATCTTTGGGATATTACAAAAGTCATTTTGTTAGCTTTGCTAGTTTTTGCTAGCAATATTCTATTTTCAAAAGTTGAAAGGTATGGAGAAATTTCTTTTGAAAACAGATCTTTCTCTGAACAAGGTTTGTTCGGTCAGGAAAAAAGTCATTCCTCTTTTACTTTATCACCTGAATTTTATTTTGAATCAGAAGATCAAAAAACTTCTTTTACTTTCAAACCAAAGATTAGAAGGGACTCTTTGGACGATGAAAGGAATCTCTTTGACATTCAAGATTTGAGTTTAATTAAGGTAAAAAACTCTTATGAAACAAGAATTGGCATAAGAAGAGATTTTTGGGGTGTAACTGAGACTGTGCACAGAGTAGATATTATTAATCAAACTGATCAAGTAGAAAGTTTTGATGGAGAAGATAAATTAGGTCAACCTATGATTAATTTTTCTTTAGAAAGGGATTGGGGTGTTCTAGATATCTATGCACTTATAGGTTTTAGGGAAAGAACTTTTGCTGGAGAAGAAGGAAGACTTAGGGCCCCATTCTTAATAGAAATCAATTCTGCAATATATGAATCTAGTGCTGAAAACTTAAGAACTGATTTCGCTCTTAGATGGAGTCAATCTTATCGTGACTTAGAATTAGCTCTTTCTCACTTTTCTGGAACTTCTAGAGAGCCTGAGTTTATTAATAAAAATGAGAACATAAAAATCCCTTACTACGGAATAATTGATCAAACAGGATTAGAAGTTCTTTATATTGTAGGTGGTCTAGCTCTTAAAATTGAAGCTATCACTAGGTCAGGCCAAGGTAATAGATTTTCAGCTGCTACTGCTGGTTTTGAATACACCCAGGTTGGAATATTAAGCTCCAGGCTAGACTTAGGATGGATTGCGGAATTCAATTACGACGACCGTTACGAAGAATCTCCATTGGCATTAGGAACCAGATTAACTTTTAATGACATCAACGACTCTCAAATTCTTTCAGGTGTTTTGAGGCATGAAGAAACAGGAGAAACTAATATTTTTGTGGAAGCGTCTAGGAGAATTAAGAACTGTTGTAGGCTTTCGTTCGAATCTATTTATTTTAATGGGGGAAATGATTCAAATACCCTACCGAGTATGTTTAAGTATTTAAGAAAAGATGATTTCGTCAGATTTGAATTTATTTACTATTTAGGAAATTAGAAAATGAAGAAATTAGTGGATGTTAACTTTCTGGCTGAAAGTATTATTCGATACAGACCTGTTTGCATAATTATTTCCCTTCTAATAGTTGTAGGATTAGCACAAGGGCTTTCAAAGATAAATTTCAATCCAGACATTAATGCTTTCTTTCCTGAAAATGATGCTCTTACAACTTCTCACCTGAAGATAGAAGACACCTATTCTTCTATGGATAACGTAGTAATTGGTATTGGAGTTAAAGAAGGAACTATTTTCACTAACGAAATCTTAACTTTAATTGAGGATCTAACAGAAAAAGCTTGGAAAACCCCACATTCTTTAAGAGTTGACTCTTTATCAAACTATTCTTATGTGTCTGCAGATGGTGATGACTTATATATAGAGCCTTTTATAGAAGGCTCTAATACTTATAATCTTAAGACCTTAAAAGAAAAAGAATTAATTATTGAAGGCGAAGAACTTGCTTATGGTGCAATTATCTCTAAAGATAAAAAAACCTCTCTAATCAACATTGTTTTTGACCCCCCTAGAAATGATATCGAAAGCGAATATCAAGAATCTTTAAATTATGTTCTGGATTTCTTAGAAGAGGCTAGAAAGAAACACCCTGAAGTTGATCTAATCATTTCAGGAATAGTTTACATGGAATATCAAAGCCCAATGTTACTAAAAGCACAAATGCCAAAACTAATGCCTTCAGCTATTTTAATAATACTAGTAACGCTTTTTTTACTTTTAAGAAGTCTAGTAGCTGTTACAGGGTCTTTTGTAGTTATTTTGGTTAGCGTTTTAAGTGCAATGGGATCTATAGGTTTCATGAGTGGAGACATAGCGCAACCCTTCATTATGGTTCCAATTTTAATTGCAACTTTAGCTGTTGCTGATTGTGTTCATTTATTTAGCCTCTACTTTCAAAACCTAGATTCTTCCAAAGAAAGTAAAGAAGCAATGCTCAAAAGTCTTAAGTTAAATTTACAACCTTTATTTCTAACTTCTCTGACAACTGCAATTGGTTTCTTAAGTCTAAACCTAGCTCCTGTAGAACCTTTAAGGGGCATAGGTAATGGAGTGGCAGTTGGAGTCTTTCTTGCCTTTATATTTACCGTCCTGCTACTTGCTCCGATTGTGAGCTACTTTAACGTCAAACAATCAAAAACTATTAACTTTCAAAGGAATTTCGCTAGGAGTATGGGTCTATTTAGCATCAAAAATTATAAGAAACTATTGATTATTGTCCCAGCTGTATCTTGTTTGTTATTGACCTTTATCCCTTTAAACAAAACAAATGATAATCCTTTAGAGTTTTACTCAGAAAGATATACAACTTCAGCTGCCGATAGTAAGTGGATTAGTCAGAGGATTGGAGGAACTTTTCCTGTAAGTTACGAGTTAAATAGCAAAGGTAAGGTTTCTGACCCGGAGTTTTTGAGAGAAGTAGATAAGTTCTCTAATTGGTTGGATTCAAATAATGAAGTGCTTCATGTTAACTCACTCTCAAAAATTATGAAGAATCTCAACAAAACTCTTCACGGTAAAGAAGAGGAATGGAATGTAATACCAAAAGAGCCTGACCTTAGTGCTCAGTATCTCTTTTTCTACGAGATGTCACTTCCTTACGGTTTAGATTTAACAAATTCTATAAGCCAAAACAAAGAATCGATCAAAATAGTTGCGTCTCTAAAAGAATTGGGATCTTTAGAATATAGAAAGTTTGATCAGAGAGTAAATAATTATGTTTCAGATAATCTGCCAGAAGATATGGTTTCTATTGGAACAGGTACTAGACCTATTTTTGCTTTCATGTCCAACCTGCTGATCACTCAACTTATTTATGCTCTTGGAATAGGTATAGTTTTAATTACAACAACAATAATTCTATTTTTTAGATCTTTTAAATATGGAATATTAACTTCAGTTACCAACGTATTGCCTATAGGAGTGGCTTTTGGTATCTGGGCTATTGTTAGTGGTGAAATCAGTATGCTTGTTGGAATTGGTATGGGTACAACCTTAGGAATTATTGTTGATTTTACTGTTCATTTCTTAAGTAAATATCTACACGCAAGAAGGCAAAAAAACCTTAGTGCTGAGGAGGCAGCAGAATACGCCTTTGAAACAGTTGGCTTTGCTTTAATAGTTACTTCTTTAAGTCTAATTGCAGGCTTTTTAATTTTACTGCAGGCTTTCTTTATTCCTATACATGGATTTGTGCTTTTTTCTTCTATAGCCTTTTTGTCGGCCTTAATAATAGATCTTCTTTTATTTCCTGCTTTATTAATAACATGGGATAAAAGATATAATTAAACTTTTAAAGGAGTTAAAGATGGACAGCAAAGCATCAAGTAAATTTAACTATGAAAAGAAATACATTGAAATTTTGGGTAAAAAAATGGCTTATGTGGATAAAGGTCAAGGAGACCCAATAGTTTTCTTGCATGGAAATCCAACATCATCTTATCTTTGGCGAAATATTATGCCCTATGCTGAAGATACGGGAAGGATTATAGCTCCTGATCTAATTGGTATGGGTGACTCAGAGAAACTAGATAATCCAGGCCCATCAAGTTACACATTTGAAGAGCATGCAAAATATCTATACAAACTTTTTGATGAACTATCTTTAGATAACATCAACTTTGTTATTCATGACTGGGGATCTGCTTTAGGATTTAATTGGACTAGGTTAAACCCCGAGAAAGTTAAAAGCATTATTTATATGGAAGCCATAATTGGCCCAATTGAATCTTGGGAAGATTGGCCTGAAAATGCTAGGAACATTTTCCAAGGATTTAGATCTGAAGATGGTGAGGAGCTTGTCTTAGAAAAAAATATATTTGTAGAAAGGATATTGGCTGGCGATGGTGAATTGACGGAAGCAGAAATGGATACCTACTTAAAACCCTTTCAAAATCCTGGTGAAGATAGAAGACCCACATTAACTTGGCCAAGGCAAATTCCAATAGCTGGAGAGCCAGAGAATGTTGTAAAAATTGCTTCGGAGTATGAATCCTTTTTAGCCGAAAGTAATATCCCTAAATTATTTATAAATGCTGAACCAGGTTCAATATTAGTAGGAAAAACAAGAGAAAGGTCTAGGCTCTGGAAAAATCAGAAAGAGGTTACTGTTAAAGGCGGACATTTCATTCAAGAGATTTCCCCTCATGAAATTGGAGCTCACCTAAAAGAATTTCTAAGTATGTTCTAGTGAATCTTTTTTTACTAGCTTGAAAGCTAATAGAGAAGCAGGAATTAAGGATAAGGAACAGAATAAGAATGAGCCAGAATAACTATAGGCTTCCATCAGCCCAGGGGCTATCTGATTCCCTGTAAAGTTAGACAAATTCAGTAATGCCATAAAAATACCGAAGTTAGTAGCGCTGGTTTGTGACGTACACATAGACATAAATATTGCAAACATAGAAACTGAGATCGCAGCTCCAGTCATATCCAGGGTAAAAATAATTAAGTGGGCGAAAGTAGATACCTGGCCAACATACAATGCCAAAAGACCATAAACTATAATTTGGATACTTATAAAGACGAAGAGCAACAAGTGTCTCTGATAATAAACCCCAAGTAAACCAGCTAAAAGTCCGCTTAATCCTCCTGCAAGCAAACTCCACTTTCTTATATCTCCTATCATTTCTCCAGTAAAATTAAGTTGCTCTAAAAAGAATTTGTTGTAAACAGGTTCAAAAACTCCGAGACCTAGATTTATAAAGAAAATAAAAAAAATAGCCCACTTTGCTCTAGGGTCAAAAAAAACTTTGGTAATTTCTTTAAACAACTCTATTGGAGATAAAATATTTTTCTTAAGAGATAAATCTTCGTAGCCGACTTTGAAATCTAATTCTTTTGAAAAGAATGGAACTAAGAAGATTAAAATCATTATCCCTATCAGAACTGTTATACCAAGGGAAATACCGTAAGAAAAATAAAGAGCTGTACCTAAACCCATGCCAACAGAATTTCCAATTACCTTACTACCCCACATTAAACCATTGGCCTTGCTCAAAGTTATTTCATCTAAACTGTCTGCTGCAAGAGCATCTGTAGATAAATCTAGAAAGGCTATGGAGAAATTGATTGTCATGACAATTAACCCCATAGTAGAAATGTTTAAATCTGCTCCTACTAAAACCAATAAAAATAACAGACTAATTATTAATATCTGACTAGATAAAATCCAAAATCTTCTTCTTCCAAATTTTCTAATGGTAAAAGCATCAATAAGGGGTGCATAAAGTCCTTTAAAAATCCAAGGTAAAAGTAAAAGAGAAGAAAATTTAGCTAATTCAGCAATCGTAGCACCTTGAGAAGCATAATAAGTATTCAAGGCAAAGAATAGGAATCCATTGGGTAGACCTTGAGCAAAATATAAATTAGATAAGCAAAACAAATGCCAAGGAGAACCAGAACTTAATGTTCTATTTTTAAAAGAAATATCAAGCATCCTTTAATGTGTTTTTAGTTAAATAGCTCTTTAATTAATCTATAAGACTCTTTTTTTGAATCAAAGGGTTCACAAATTGTGATTATCTTAAGCTCTTCAGGATTTGTTGCTTTAATTAAAGGTTTTAATCTTTCATAAATTGTATCTTGGGATCCTATAAATGGTTTTGTTCTTCCTTTACCCAGCGAATTGGTTTTTACTACTTTAATTTCTTTAAGGGCTTCTTCGGTAGGAGGGAAACAAGAAGATTTACCTTGTTGCACTCTATTTCTCCAAGCTGAAGCACTTGCCGATAGAGAAATTGCTTGCTCATCAGATTCAGCACAAATAGCAAAGATACCCACACTCACTTTTGGAGTACTAGAAAACACTGAAGGCTTAAAATTTTTCCTGTAACGATCAGCTAAGTGCAAACAATCTTGTTCAATGAAATGAGCTAAAGACATAGGTAGACCAAAAAAAGCAGCTAGGTCAGCTCCATTTTCAGAAGAAACCAGAAGCCATGTCTCTGGTAGGTTTCCTAAACCAGGAGTTACATCCACTGTTTCAAAGGCCTCTGTTTCTGGTTTCTCTCCAATTAAAAAAGATTTCAGATCACTCATCTTAGTATTAAAGAATTCTGGACCTGTGGTTTTAGAGCCATAGGCTAAAGCACCAGCTTGAAAAGGGTTACTTCCCGGCGCCCTTCCTAGTCCAAGGTCTATTCTTCCAGGATATAAAGATTCTAAAAGCCTAAAATTTTCAGCTACCTTATAGGGACTGTAATGCATTAACATTACTCCACCAGAACCTATTCGGATTGAACTTGTTTCATTTGCTAAAGAAGGGATAAATATTTCAGGAGAACACCCAGCAAAAGAATCAGAACCATGATGCTCAGCTACCCAAAACCTGTGCATACCAATGTAATCACAATATTTAGCTAGTTCCACAGTCTCTCTAATAGCTATGTTTGCATTTGTGTTTGAAAAAATTGGAGACTGATCAACTGCGCTTATCTTCACTTCAAGGTCCTAAAGGTTTATCGTCTATAATCTGATCTAAGTATTCAGACATTCCATATCCAATTTGACCTTTATAACTATACTCAGTCATACCTTCGGTTATTCTTGTTGTTAGTATTCTTCCTTCAGGATCTTCTCTCTTATTTCTTAAAGGAATTAAAGAAAGAACCTTTCCTTCTATTTCATACTCTTCCTTGTCCGTTTTTGCCCATGCTTTGATTTTATTTTGGTAAAAATTCTTATCGTAATGACTTTCTATAGAGCAGTCTTTTATCCTCTCGTAAATTCCATTTCTCAAGACCAAGCCCCCCCTGCGTTCTTTTCCTTCTCCTTGATGAACAATACTCAGCATAAATCCTATTTCAGGATTTATATTAATAGTTAACCATCTATACCACTCAATTGCCTGCCAATATCTAGGGCCCCAACTCTTGTCTCTTAACCCATATCCATTAATGCCCCACTCTTCATCTCCAACTTTAACTATCCCTTTTCCAGAAGTATGTTGTTCATAATGAGCTTTCGAAAAACTTTTTTCAGGATCTATATCCATAGATGCTCCATCTTTCCTTATGGTCTCCCCTCCAAACATTGGTGAAATGCCAAGAATTTCTAATTTAACTTCGCAATTTACTGTTGGATTGGATTTAAAAGCTTTACGTGGATCAATCATTTCTTTGGGATCATCTAACAAAAGAATCTTTCCAACATAGGAGATGGTTAACTTCTTAAAAGGTTCGATGACCTTAAACTCCATACCCCCAGCATTAAATTCTTCATTACTATTTATATTAGGTCTGCCAAACATAAAACCTACTCTTCCTTCGGGAAGATATAGGCAGCAAGTCATTTCAGCGTAACCCTCGTTTGGTCTATTACCAAGTCTAAACCACCCTCCCATTTTTGAATTATGATCAAAAATATTAAAGTACATACTTTCATTGTAATTAGTGGAAGAATCAGGAAGATGGTTGAACTCATCTTCAGGTTCTAATTTGACTATAAATTTACTCATAAAATTAAAATAATCTAGAAAAATATATATTAAAGTCAAAGCAGTTTATTAGAGAAAGTTTGAAGAGGCTATAATTAGGTAACAAAAAAGATGAGTATGAAACTATACACTTCTGAACAAACAAGAAAACTAGATAGACTGGCTATAAGCAAACAGAAAGTTCCTGCTTTTACTTTAATGGAAAGAGCCTCTGAATTCTCTTTAAATGTCTTGCTTAATAACTGGCCTAATACTAAAAAAGTATTTGTTTTTTGCGGTAAAGGAAATAACGCAGGGGATGGTTATTTAATTGCGCATTTAGTTAAGGATATAGGATTAGAATCTTTCATCATTCAGGCCTCACCTTCTACTAAGATTTCTGGAGCGGCCAAAAAAGCTTTTAAGCTAGCCACAAACTCTAAAGTAAAGAAAATTTCAATTTCTCAATTTAAAAAGGAATCTTTGAGAGACTCAGTTATTGTAGATGCCCTACTAGGAACTGGTATAAAAGGAATTGTAAGGAGCAGGATATCCAAACTAATTCTCGAAATTAATAAAAAATCAAAAAATAACCCAGTTCTTTCCCTGGATATCCCTTCAGGAATTTGCTCGAATACAGGGATCAGTCTTGGTAACCACATCAAAGCAGATATAACTGCTACATTTGTTGGAAGAAAAAGAGGCTGTTTTACTTCAGATGGAAGATCTGCATCGGGTAAGGTTGTCTTAGACAATCTGGGAATTTCTAAATCGATAATAAGAGAAATGAATTCAAATAATTACCTTTTAGATATGGAGAAAGGGCTTACTAAGCTAAAAGATAGAAAAGGAGAGTCTCATAAAGGTGATTATGGTCATGTTTTGGTAATTGGTGGTGACAACGGGTTTGGAGGAGCTTCCATTTTAGCTGCAAAAGCTTCATTTTATTCAGGTTCTGGGCTTGTAAGCCTTGCGACAAGATCTATTCATGTTAATGCTGCCCTCTCTTCGTGCCCAGAGCTAATGGTACATGGAGTAGAATCTGGTCAAGATTTAGAAAATATTCTAAAGAAAGCATCTGTAATTGTATTAGGTCCAGGTCTAGGGCAATCTGCATGGTCAGAACAAATGTTACAAAAATCATTTTTAGAAGCAAAGAATAGAAATTTGCCTATAGTTCTTGATGCCGATGGATTAAATCTACTCTCTCAATTGAAGCTTAAATCTGGTTTGCCGAATAAACTGATCATAACCCCTCATCCAGGAGAAGCGGCTAGACTACTTAATAAGGAGATTAAACAAATTCAAGAAGATAGGTTCAAAGCAGTAGCAGCATTACAAAATAAATTTAAATCAACAGCTGTTCTTAAAGGGTCGGGAACCTTGGTTTGCTATCAGGCAGGCTCCAAAATCCAAATCGGTATTTGCGATGCTGGCAATCCTGGAATGTCAAAAGGGGGTATGGGGGATGTTTTGGCAGGCTTAATAGGGAGCTTCTTATCTCAAGGTCTTGGCCTAAGCGAAGCAACTGAAGTAGCTGTAGATCTGCACTCTAAGGCTGCGGATATAGCCTCTCTTGAATTAGGAATTTCTACAACCCCCTCAGATGTAATTAGAAACATAAGGTATTTTTTAAGATAAAAGAATGAACTCACCTAGCCTAATTTCTAATGGGAATTTAGAGACAGAAAAAATAGGGATGCAAATTTCCAAGTATATTTCCAATAAAATTGATTCTCTACCTTTCTTAATTTTTCTAATTGGAGAATTAGGAGCTGGCAAAACTACTCTTTGTAGAGGGATACTGGAAGGCCTTGGCTACAAGGGAATTGTCAAAAGCCCAACATTTAATATTGTTGAAAGTTATGAATTTTTAAATTACTTAATATTTCATTTTGATTTTTATCAAATTTCTCATCAAAAAGAATTAAGCAATATAGGAATACAAGAATACCTAGAAACTTCAAATGGTATATCCATAATAGAGTGGCCAGAAAAGATGCTTTCTTTCCTTCCTGATCCTGATATAAAAGTAACCCTTAAGCATTCAAAAGATAATGCTGAAAAAAGATATATAGAGATTAATTCAAAACACAATCTCTTAGTTTAAATAAAATGAATAGAATAAAAGATTTAAGAAAAGCTTTACTCTCCTTCCTTCCATGTGTTTTTTTGCTACTTTCTTTTCAAGTTTTTTCTAAAGAGCAAGAAACTTCACAATATTTAACCTTTTGTTTTGTTGGAGATACAGGCCATGTAACTGAAGTTCAAAAAAAAGTTGCAAACTCTCTTTCAATCTCATCTTGTAATGTAATCTGGCACACTGGAGATATCATTTATCCTGACGGCATCTCCTCAAAAAAAGACCCTAGATTTGTAACTAATTTTTTAGAGCCTTTCTCTGAAGTTTTCAAAAAAGATGTCCCTTTCTTTCTTACTTTAGGAAACCATGATTATAAGAAAGAGCCTCAAGCCTATATAGATATTGCTAAAGAAAACCCTTTAATTATTTACCCAAATAATTATTACTTTAAGGACTACAAAAAATTATGTTTTTTTGCTCTTGATACGACAATTTTTGACAAACTTTATCTATTTTATTTAAGGGGCAAGCAGTCCAAGTGGTTAAAAATGAAAAAAGAAGATACTTATGATTCTTGTAAATTTTCTGTTGTTGTTGCTCATCACCCCTTATTTAGTTCTGGAGATAGAAAAGAAGCAACGCCACAGCTTGCTAGGTTTTTGGGTAAGGAGGTATTTGGTTCCTTTGACCTTTACATAGCTGGTCATAATCATGTACTCGCTGATGAAGGTGAAAGACAAGGAACAAGACAACTAATTTCTGGAACGGGAAGTGTTCCTGGAGGATCGCCAGATCAACAACTTGAAGGAAGATTTAATGTCGAAACACCTGGTTTCTTGAGAATAGAAATAAGTGAAACAGAAAGTAAAATTTCTGCTGTATATTCCTTTGTAGAGGCAGAAGAGAATAAAGTTATTTGGAGTGGCACTCAGGTTGGTAAAGGAATAAGATTTAATCCATTAAAGACAAAATAATGAGTTTATTATCAGAAAAAAATTGTTTGATAACTGGAGCAACTAGTGGAATAGGAAAATCTACTGCCCTAGCTTTAAGTAAGATGGGAGCCAATATTTTTTTTATAGCTAGAAATATTAATAAATCAGAAGAATTAAAAAACGAAATTACCAAAATTTCTGGCAAGGAACCTTATGCAATAATCGCTGACTTATCTTCTCAAAATCAGGTAAAACAAGCAGCTGCAGAGTTTAAATCTTTAAATAAACACCTGGATGTTTTATTAAATAATGCTGGAATCATGAATACAGAAAGAAGAGAAACAGAGGAAGGCTTAGAGGAAGTATTTTCTGTTAATCATCTTGCTTACTTTACTTTAACTAATCTATTAATTGACGAAATCCTAAAGAGTAGCCTCAAGAGAGTTATTAATGTTTCTTCTGATGCGCATCGTTTTCTTAAATCTATAAATTTTAATGACCTACAATCAGAAAATGAATACAAGATGTTTATCGCCTATGGTCAATCTAAATTAGCAAATATTCTTTTTACAAAAAAACTTTCTTCTTTATATAAACAAAAAGGCTTAACTACTAATTGCTTGCACCCAGGATTCGTATCAACTTCAATTGGATCTCAAAATGAAAATAAGCCCTTTTTCCCTTGGTTGATTAAATTGGTCTCTCCTTTAATAGCAAAAACTAGTGATAAGGGAGCTGAAACTTCAATCTATCTATGTTCTTCAGAAGAAGTAAGTAACATTTCTGGTGAATACTTCATTGATTGTAAAAAAGCTAGAACTACTAAGGGCGCTAATAACGCAGAAGATGCTGATAAACTTTGGCAAATTAGTCTTCAATTAAGTGGTCTTAATTAATCTCTAGATTGTAGAAATTGGATCTACGTCAATTGACCATCGAACACTTCTTGTTTGTTTAGGTAAGTAAAGAAAAGACTGAAGAATATCAGTTAGATTATGTAAAGATTTCCTGTTGGAAGAAAAGAAACTTACTTCCCACCTAAATAGTCCAGATTTCTTTTCCATTAGAGAAGGTAAAGGCCCAGTATATTTAATGTCATTATTTTCTCTTAGATTTCCACTTAAATGATCAAGGCAAGTTTCTAAAAATTCCCTTGAGTGCAATCCCTTTATAGATTCAGCTTGTAATTTAATCTGGAAACTAAAGGGGGGAGATTTACTTAAAGACCTTTCTTGAATGATTCTTTTAACAAAATTTTCATAATCACCTTTTAAAAGCTCTTCCATTTGAGGGTGGTCCTTGCAGTAAGTTTGTAAAATGACTTTTCCTGGTTTCTTTTCACGCCCTGCCCTGCCCGAAACTTGTGTAATTAACTGTGCTACTCTTTCACTTCCTCTTATATCGGCACTAAAAAGACCTGAATCTGCATCCAGTATTCCAACTAAAGTCACATCAGGAAAATGATGGCCCTTTGCCAGCATTTGCGTTCCAACTAGTATTAAGGGCTTACCTTGTTTGATTATTTTTAAAATTTCTTTAAATACACCTTTCTTGCTGGTTGAATCACTATCAATTCGATATACGGGAAAATCTTTAAATTTATTTTTTAAATATCTTTCTACTCTTTCCGTTCCTAGTCCATATGATTCAAACTTATTATGATTACAAGAAGGACATGAAGTTTGTAAAGGCTTCTTGTGTTCGCAATGATGACACCGCAAATGAGATGGATTGGAATGAACGGTCATGTGAGCGTCACACCTGTCACAATGAGAAACCCATCCACAAGATTTACATATAAGTGAAGAAGCAAAACCCCTTCTATTCAAGAAAATTAGCGCTTGATTACCTTTTAGTAGCTCGTCCTTTATCTCTGTTATGAGTTCACTTGAAAACCCTTCTTCCAATATCTTTCCTCTTAAGTCTAAAGGAATGTAAGTTGGTAAATCTGCTCCAGTAGCTCTTTTAGTTAGAGAAAGCAGATTATATTTTCCTTTCAAAGCATTATTCATGCTTTCAACTGAGGGGGTAGCTGAAGCAAGAATTACTGGAACTTCACTTAACTTGCCTCTGTATAAAGCAATATCTCTAGCTGAATACCTAAACCTTTCATACTGTTTAAATGAAGTATCGTGTTCCTCATCAACTACTATCATTCCTAAATTTTTCATTGGAATAAAAACACTAGACCTTGTTCCTATAACAACATCAAATATCCCTCTTTGAGCGCCCAGCCAAACATCCAGCCTTTCTCTCTCATTCTTTGCAGAATGGAAGGAAGCAACTCTATTACCAAATAGCTCTTTGAATCTAGACTCCACTTGAGGAGCCAGTCCTATTTCAGGTATTAACACTAAAGCTTGTTGCCCTCTTGAAATAAGTTGCTTAATGCACCTTAAGTAGATTTCAGTTTTACCACTGCCTGTTACCCCATGAAGTAAGAATATTTCATTCTTTCCAAAACCTTTAGAGATAGATTTAAAAGATCTATCCTGTTCTTTGGTTAATTTCTTTTTTGAATCACATTCTTCTTTTTGTGTACTAACTGGCTCAAGTTCTACACTAAATTTTTGGACTAAACCCTTCACATTAAGATTATTTAAAGTGACAGAAGACACCCCATAGGCCTTTAAGGATTGAGTAGACAAACTACCCTTCTCCTTTAATAAGTTTAAGGCCTCTTTCTGTTTTGGAGCTCTGTCTAATAACGAAGAATTAAGAAAATCTCCTTTATTTGATATTTTCCAATTTAAGGACTCTTTAAATGATGCTGCTTTTCCTTTTCTTAAAGAAGGTGGAAAAAAATACTGTACTACTTCCCCTAAAGGGTAGTGATAGTAGCGAGAAGACCAATCAGCTAGATCTAAAAGAGCTTGATCCAAAAGAGGATGTTCATCTAGGATTTCTTTAACTAACTTATAACTAGGTCTTTTAGTTTTTGTAGAATCAAAATAATTCCAGAAAATTCCAGTTACCGTTCTCTTTCCAAAAGGAACCCTTACTCTTATGCCTGGTTTGATCTTAGTTTTACTTAAGCCTTTGGGTAACTTGTAAGTAAATTTTTCTAATAAAGGAACTGGAACTAGAACATCGATTAAATCATCTGCCATATAACTATTTTAGTCTGTTTTCTAAAGATTTCTTGGAATTTGCCTTGTTGATTTGGTCTGGTATAGTGCGCGCTCTAATTTAAGCAAAGATAATTAGATATGAAGCAAGAGATACATCCTGAATATAAAGAAATTAAGGCAACTTGTAGTTGTGGAAATGTAATTGTGATTAAATCGACACTAAATGAAGATATAAATTTAGATGTGTGTTCTTCATGTCATCCTTTTTACACTGGTAAGCAGAAACTTGTTGATTCTGGTGGAAGAGTAGAAAGATTTGAAAAGCGTTTTGGTAAAAAAACTAAAGCTAAGAGCGAAGTAGCCTCCAAAGAGACAGAAAAAGCAGAAGATCAAGATGGGAAAGAAGAAAGCCCACTAAAAAAAGAAGTACAGGCCAAAGAATCTCAAGCATCTACAGAAAAGGAAGAAACAAAAGAAGACAGTCCATTAGAAGAAGATATAGAAACTGTAGAATCTGAAGTGTCTACAGAAAAGGAAGAAGCAAAAGAAGATAAGCCAAAAGAGGTAAAGAAGACAAAGAAAAAGTCTAAAAAATAAACTTATCTAAATTACTTCAGAAATAAAATTAATAATTTTCCTAGAAACAGCCTTTTTGGAAGCTTTAGAAATAAAGTAATCCCTATCAGAAGATATTAAAGTCACTTCGTTATCTTCTGAATCAAATCCTATATCTTTTTTTGAAACATCATTGGCAATAATCAAATCTAAATTCTTAGATTTCAATTTTTTTCTAGCATTCTCAACTACGTCTTCTGTCTCAGCAGCAAAGCCAACTACAAAAGGTTTTTCAGGTAATGAACTAACACTATTTAAAATGTCTATATTTTCTTCCATGTTGACTTTTATTGCTTTACCTTGATTTTTCTTAATTTTATTCTTACTCTCGTTGCTCGGTCTATAGTCTGAAACTGCAGCACTAGCTATAAAAATGTCAGTTGATTCTAGGTGATGAACTACAGCCCTATACATTTCATGTGCTGTTTTTACTCCAACAAAGTGCAAATGTTCTGGGATTTCTAAAGAAGTCGGCCCACTAATTAAAACTACTTCAGCTCCTGCCTCTATTGAAGCATTAGCTAAAGCATAGCCCATTCTTCCAGAACTCCTATTGGTTATGTATCTAACTGGATCTAAAGGTTCCTGAGTAGGCCCGGCTGTTATAAGAATTTTTTTTGAGTTCAATTTACCTTCTTTAAAAAAACCTGAAAACAGACTAAGTATCTCTTGAGGTTCTAACATTCTTCCTAATCCCGTATCACCGCATGCTTGTTCCCCTTCTCCTGGTCCGCAAATCAGAATATTACTTTGAACTAATTTTGAAATATTCTTTTGGGTTCTATCGTCTCTCCACATAGCTTGATTCATTGATGGAGCAATAGCTATTGAACCATCAAAGGCTAGACTAATAGCTGTTAATAAGTCATCACCTCTGCCATTGGCTAATCTTGCTATCGTTTCAGCTGTGCAGGGCGCAATAAGCAAGGCATCCGCCCATTTAGCTAATTCGATATGGCCCATTGCAGATTCAGCTTTTAGATCTAATAGATCAGAAGAAACTGGATTTCCTGATAAGGCTTGAAGGGTTAATGGTGTCATAAATTCGTGAGATGAATTTGTCATTACCACTCTAACATCAGCACCTAATCTCTTAAGGAATCTAATTATTTCAGCTGACTTATATGCTGCAATACCTCCTGTTACCCCAAGAAGAATATTTTTATTTTTTATAGAATCCACTTAATCTTTAAAATTAGAGCGCGATTATAGCTTCATAATGTTGCTTGAGGTTAATGCTTCTGGTATAAAACGCGCCTTTCATAAATGTTTTAATTAATAATGTCTAAAGTTTGTCAGGTTACAGGGAAAAAACCTTTAAAGGGTAATAAAGTTTCTCATGCTAAAAATAGATCTAGGAGAACATTTGAACCAAATTTGCATAAACATAAATTTTGGATTGAATCTGAAAGAAGATATGTGAATTTAACTGTTTCTGCAAAAGGTATGAGAATAATAGATAAAAAAGGTATTGATGAAGTTCTTTCAGAAATAAGAGCTAGAGGTGAAAAGATATGAGAGAGAAAATTAAATTAGTTTCTAGTGCAGGAACCGGGCATTACTATACAACTGATAAAAATAAATCTTCTACACCGGACAAGATAGAGATAAAAAAATTTGATCCTGTAGCCAGGAAGCATGTTATTTATAAAGAAGAAAAGATTAAGTAATTCCTGCTGCTTCTTTTATAAATTTTCTTTTTAAAATTTTACTATCAGAAGTTGCCTTAAAAGCAAGATTCCTTGCCAAACCGATCCAAGGGTTTGGAGTCTCAAATCCTCTTTTAAATGCTTCCATTAGAGCTGTCATCGTTAAATTAGGTATCTTTCTTGAACTTTCATAGTCTTTGAGGATTTGACTTAAACCCATATCTATTCCTGAGCGCCTAGCATTTATTATTTTCGTAAATAAACTGTCCACATCTGACAAACCTAAGTTCATACCTTGACCAGCTAGAGGATGAACAGAGTGAGCAGCATCTCCAACTAAAACCATCCTCTCAGAGAAGTAACTCTTTGAATGTAATTGTACTAATGGGAAGTCATTTATTTCAGTATTTAAACTGATTTTTCCTAAAATTCTTTCTGTCTTGATCTCTAGTTCTTTTATGAAATCTTTCTTTGTTAGTTTACTGAGTTTCTTGGCATAACTATCTTCAGCTGACCATACAAGTGAAATATTTATATCTTTGTAGTTATCAAAAGGTAAAAGAGCGATTGGACCTGTTGGTGTAAAGATCTGCCAAGCTGATTGTTCATGAGGTTTTTCAGTTTTTAATCCAGCTACAAAAGCTTTCTGGTTGTAACTCCATGTTCTAGTTTTAATTCCAGATAAATTTCTTAAAGTTGAATTTACACCATCTGCACCAACAAGAAGCTGCGAAAAAAATTTTTCCCCATTATTACAGCTCACACATATAGTATTTTCATTTAACTCTACACCAGATAATTCTGTATTATGTTTAAAGGTTATATTTTCAGACCTTTTTATAAAACCTTGGATATTTTTTAAAATTAAATTATTAGTTATTATGTAACCAAGCTCTTGTCTTTTTATCTCTTGCGCCAGAAACTCTAAAGATGAGCTCCCTTCAGAATCCCAGACAAACATTCTTGCAAAGGGAGTTGATGAAGATTTTAAATCATCCCATAAGCCTATTTTTTTAAAAAGATCTACTGATGAAAGGTTTAGAGCAACTGTTCTAAATGATTGATTAATTTCATTTAAATCTGAAAAAGGATTGCCTCTATCAATTAAGGTAACTTGTATTCCATGGCTTGAAAGCAAGCAGGCAAGAGAAGAGCCTACTACTCCAGCTCCTACTACTGTAACCTCAGAGTCCACGCTTATGATCTTAAGCTCTCTATATCCTCGATACTTCGAGGAGCCTTTGATGTAATTATTTCATGACCACCTTCAGTCACAAGAAGATCGTCTTCCACTCGCACACCTATTCCTAGCCATTTTTCCTCTATATCCAATAAAGAATCTAATATATAAATTCCTGGTTCAATCGTTAAAACCATACCTGGCTCGAGATCTCTCCACTCACCATTCTTTTTATAATTTCCTACATCATGAACATCCATTCCTAACCAATGTCCAATTCTGTGCATATAAAATTTTGTGTATTCACCTTTTTTAATAATTTGGTCAAACTTCCCCTTAAGTAGACCTAAGTCAATTAGCCCCTCGGTAATTACTCTTACTGAAGCTTCTTGTGCTTTTATCCAAGGATTTCCTGGTCTTATTTCTTCACAAGCCTGCTTGTGTGCTTCAAGAACAATTTTATAAATGCTCCTTTGTTCATCAGAGAATTTCTTTCCTACAGGAAAAGTTCTTGTTACATCTGAAGCATAATGTTGATACTCACAACCCGCATCAACTAACACAAGATCGCCCTCCCTTAATTCACAGTTATTTTCATTGTAATGAAGAATACAAGAGTTGTTTCCTCCTCCAACAATAGAATTGTAGGCAGGAAATCTTGCACCTCCTTTCATAAATTCGTGTAGATACTCTGCTTCTAAATGATACTCAAACATTCCCGGCCTAACATTGGACATTGCACGTATATGTGCTTCACAAGTAATGTCACCGGCTTTCTTCATAAGTAAAAGCTCTTCTTCAGACTTTATTAATCTTAGTTCATCTAAAAGAGCATCTAGAGATAATAAGTTTTCTGGAACTTCTGATCCCTGCCTTTTATTTGCTCTTATATGATCTAACCACCTGCCCAACCTAAGCTCTAGCCCATTAGGTGAGCCCATGGAATAGTAAATATTTTTAGCCCCCTCTAGAAGATCAGGCATTAATTCATCAAGTAAAGAAATGCTATACGCTTCATCCGCACCATGTAATTCTTTAGCTCCCTCTTGACCTGCCCTAAAGCCATCCCATTGTTCTCTTAGGGGGTCTCTGTCTCGGCAAAATATGATGTATTTTCTATTCTTTGCAGAAGGCCTAATTATTATTACTGACTCTGGTTCATTAAACCCTGAAAGGTAATAAAAATTACTATCTTGTCTAAAAGCATAATCAGCATCTGAATTCCTAGCTTTAATTGATGAAGAGGCTAAAATAAGAACAGAGTCATCCAACAATTTCTTGGATAATGTTTCCCTTCTTAATGAAAAATCGATATCTTTGGTCTTCATAATAATTTCCCTTTTTAATCCTACCAATTGAGATGCTGCTGGCAAGAAAAACTCTACAAATGTAAACTAAAAAAGAATTGGAATAAAAATGTCAGATAAAGAATTCCTAGATTTAGAGTTGCAAGTGCAAAACCTTATTAAGTTAAGTAAACAACTAAAGGAATCTAATACTCATTTACTTAAGAAGAATAAAGAGCTATCAATAAAAGAACAAAAACTTTCTGAGACCCTTAACTCTGCTGAAAAAAAAATAGAAAAACTCATTAGATCTCTTAAGAAAGAAAATAAATAAAGTTTGTGGATAAAAACATTACAAAAGTAAAAATTCTAGGTCAGGAATACAAAATCTCTTGCCCTCCGGAAGAAAGTGACCAAGTCAAAGACGCAGCTAAGTTTTTTAATAAGAAATTAAAGGAAATTAAACAAAATTCTAAGCTTGATGAATCGAAGGCAGCAATAATTACAGGTCTAAATATAACCAATGACTATCTAAAAAACCTTTCATCAACTAAAGGGATTGCTGAATCAAAATCAGGTTTAGAAAGTCTAAGTTTAGAAATTGAAAAACAAATAAAAAGTTTATCAAATTTAAATTCTTAATAAGCTATACTTAATTTTGCTTCCTGGTCTATTCGATAGCTGGTGAGACCCTCGAGCCGATA
>CAYFFW010000023.1:0-20435 GCA_964342745.1 uncultured Gammaproteobacteria bacterium | reverse complement strand
ACAATATTAATAGTAGTTGTCTTATTTCTTGCAGCATGGAATGTTTATCTTTCTTCTAGAGGAAAAGAAGAAACCGAAGAAGATTCTAAATTGAAAGAGATAAAAACTTCACTATCTTCTCAGACAACGTCGATTGAAGGTTTAATTAGAGATGTAGCATCCTTTCAAGACCCATTAAGTAAATTAAATAGATATTTATCAGGAGGTACCTTGGCAGGTAGTTTTGGTGAATGGTCTTTGGAAGCTATTATCACAGACATTTTTCCTCAAGATAAATTTGAAGCTAATTGTGAGGTTATAAAAGGTTCGGGGCAGAGGGTTGAGTTTGTTATTAAATTACCAGAAGGTTTATTGCCTATTGATGCCAAATTTCCTTCTGCCTTGTATGACAACTATATGGAAGCTTCCAATAGAGGTGAAAAGGAATTAGTAAATACAGCTTTAAATGCAATAAAACGTCATGTAGTAAAGGATGCTAAAGATATAAAAGAGAAATACACACAATCAGGAATCACTATAGATTTAGGGATCATGTTTATTCCTAGTGAGAGCTTGATGCAATTAATAGATTCAATAGAAGATCTCCGCCAATCAGTTTTTCGAGACAGTCGGATTTTGGTAATGGGGCCAAACTCACTCGCTGCTTATCTAATTAGCATTCATATGGGCTTTAGAAATTTAGCTTTGAATGAAAGGGCAGAAGAAATTTTAGTAGAATTTGGAAATCTAAAAAAAGAATTTGAAAATTTTGAAAGTTCTACAGAAGATTTATCTAAAAAAGCAGAAGCTATGTTAAAAGCAGTTGATAAACATGAAACTCGTGAAAGACAAATGAATAGGGCTTTGAAAAGAATGGAAGAAATTGGTGAAGACAGTAAAGACAATGAATGATTATTTAAAAGCATCTAATTACGACAGGCCTAGATTGGAAACACCTAACGATGAGTCCACTTTGTTATTGCATAGTTGTTGTGCACCTTGTGCAGGAGAAATTATGGAAGCTCTTGCAGCTTCAAGTATTGACACCACAGTCTATTTTTATAACCCCAATATTCATCCCATAGAAGAATATGAACTCAGAAAAGAAGAGAACAAAAGGTTTTGTGAAGCATTGGACTTCAAATTTATTGATGCTGACTATGATAAGGATAATTGGTTTGATCGTATTCAAGGTCTTGAAAACGAGCCAGAGAGAGGAGAAAGGTGTACTAAGTGCTTTGATATGAGGTTTGAAAGATCTGCCCTATTTGCTCATGAAAACAACTTTTCTTTATTTGCCACTACTTTGGGAATTTCAAGATGGAAAGATTTAGATCAGGTAAACAATTCAGGATTAAGAGCAGCTAATAGATATAAAGATTTAACTTTCTGGGATTTCAATTGGAGAAAGAAGGGAGGTTCTTCTAGGATGATTGAAATTTCCAAAAGAGAAGAGTTTTATCAACAAGAGTACTGTGGCTGCGTTTACAGTCTTCGTGATACCAATAAGTGGAGAAAAGAGAACAATCGACCTAGGATAAAGAGAGGCAAAAAGTTCTACTCTAAATTTCTGTAATCTAAAGGAGGATCTCTATCTCCTACTAAAGGAGAGTAATTAAAATCTTTTCCAGCTCTACTTAGTCTCTCTTTTTCAGCTTTTTGTATGATGCTTGGATTTAAGTATATTTCTACGGCAGTGTCTGAGAGCACTTCAGCGGCAAGTTTTAGTCCTTTTAACCCTATACTGGTACCTCCTGAGGCTACTGCTTGCCAAGAATGGCCTGGTGTTCCTGGAACCCATGAAGCAATTCTTGCACCTGCTGTTGGAACCCACCAACTAACATCTCCAACATCAGTAGATCCATAACCGTGGAAGGATCTGTAAGGTAAAATCTTTTCTTGATCCCCTATCTTGGCAGATGGATTGAGCAAAGTTTTATAAATTTCTTCAGCAAATTCTTTTTCTTCTTGGTTGTAAACAATACCACCCCTGTTTACGAGTTTTTCATTCATTAATGATTGAAGTGTGTCATTAGGTAAAAGTGAATAATTGCCATGTATTACTTCATAACTTAAGGAAGTTTCAGTTCCTTTGGCAGCACCTTGAGCTGCTTTTACAGTTCTTTCAAAAAGCTCTTCCACGGTCTTCTCTTTGGGATGTCTGACGTAATACCAAACTTGGGCTTCATCAGGAATAACATTGGGGGCAAGACCGCCTTTAGTAATCACGTAATGGATTCTTGATTCCTGTGGAATATGTTCTCTCATCATGTTAACCATGAAGTTCATTGACTCGACTCCATCTAAAGCAGATCTACCTCTATGCGGAGCGCTTGCAGCATGAGCTGACTGACCTCTAAAAGTAAACTTTGCAGATTTATTAGCATTTGAAGTTCTAGGACTAGCATGATTTACACTTCCTGGATGCCAATGTAAGACAACATCTACATCTTTAAAAAGTCCTTCTCTTACCATGTAGACTTTACCTGAACCGCCTTCTTCAGCAGGAGTGCCATAAAACCTTACTGTTCCAGATTTATTGTTGTTAGAAAGCCATTCTTTTATGACAACAGCTGACCATGCAGACCCAGCTCCGAACAGATGATGGCCACAGGCATGACCGGCAGTATTATTTTTATATTTTTCTTTGAACGGTGAAATACTTTGAGAAACACCAGGTAGAGCATCAAATTCTCCTAAAATACCAATTACGGGACTGCCTTCACCAAACTCCGCAATAAATCCAGTTGGCATATAAGGCAAAGTTTTAACTCTAAAACCCTTACTTTTTAAACTTTCCTGAAGAAGATTAGAGCTTCTGTATTCCTGATAACCTACTTCTGATAATTCCCAAATTTTTAAGGCTATGTTTTGATATTCATCTTGATAGGAATCAATAAATTTATCTATCGATTCATCACTAAAAGAAATTTGAGACGAAATAAGTATTAAAGTTAAGAATGTATATTTGAACATTTTCATTTCCCTCACATAATCTAGTTTGATTATACTTAGTTAGAAATCATGACAAAACAAATCATTGCAATCGGTGGAGGGGGTTTCGGTAGAAGCCCTGGAGAAGGAGTTATTGAAAGTTATATTCTCAATCAATCAAAGCGTAAGAATCCAAATATATGTTTTGTTCCTACAGCAACCGGTGATGACCAAGAATATAAAAAGAACTTCTATTCAACTTTTTCAGCTCTAGACTGCAACCCTGTTCACTTGGATTTTTTTAAGAGGACACCGAACCTAGATAGTCTCATTGATAAACAGGATGTAATCTTTGTTGGAGGAGGCAACACCAAAAGTATGTTAGCAGTATGGAAAGATTGGGGATTAGATGTGCTTTTAAGGTCAGCCTATGAACGAGGTGTAATTATGAGCGGAGTAAGTGCAGGAGCTATCTGTTGGTTTGAAAAGGGCATTACTGACTCATGGTCAGATGACTTGAGAGTCTTGGAATGTTTAGGATTTGTTAAGGGTACTTGTTGCCCTCATTACGATGAAGAAGTGGATAGGAGGCCTGCTGTAAATAAAATTTTATCTAATCACCTTTTGAGCTCTTGTATTGCTATAGAAGGTGAATGTGCAATACATCTAAAGGATGGTGAGGTCTTTTCCTCTATTAACTTTGGTAAAGATAAAAAATCTTATGAGGTTCATCTTAAAAATAACGAAGTTATAGAAACTCAGTTTGATTCTATTGATATAAGGGTTAAATAATTCTTTCTTAAGAAACTACATTTTGTTTATAAACTACTGTTAGAATGCGCATCTTTGGACCGGTAGTTCAGTTTGGTTAGAACGCCGCCCTGTCACGGCGGAGGTCGCGAGTTCGAGTCTCGTCCGGTCCGCCATTTTTTGACTAGATTATATCTTGGTAATAGACTTGAAAATTAAAAACTATGCATTGGTATTACACTGAAGGTCAATTAACAATTAATATTGACGATAAAGAGCACAAGTTTTCCTTGGAAGAGCTTATTTCTAGTTCTTTGGTCTATAAAGAAAGGAGGAAAAAAGTTTCTAAATTCTTTATTGTTTTTCTTTTATTGATTGGAGGTCTGCAGTACATGGGTGGTGGCTTTCCTTCAGGCAAAGACGTTTACTTTTACATAGGTTATTTAGCTACCCCGGCGCTTTTTTCAGGAATTCTTAGTTTTGTCTATTATCTTTACTTAAAGTATATAAAGAATGAGAAATCTGGATTAGATTCAATATTAAAAGAAAACTTACCTTCTCAGTAGTAACCTCTAGTAGACCCACCATCCACTTGAATAGCAACTCCGGTCATATAAGAAGCTCTTTCTGAAGCTAGAAAAGCTACAAGGGCTGCCAATTCTTCAGGTTCACCTATTCTTTTCATTGGTATGCTCTGAGCTGCCATTTCTTCAATCTCTTTAATGGATTGATTTGTCTGTTTAGCAGTTTGGGAATAGATACTTGTAATCCTATTAGTTCTAGTGCTTCCCGGACAGACAGTATTAACTGTAATTCCTTTTTCAGCTACCTCATCAGAAAGAGCTTTAGCCCAACCCAATACACTAAGTCTAATAGAGTTACTTAGAAAGAGGTTGTTTACAGGTGTCTTTACGGAAACAGAAGAAATAGTAATGATTCTTCCCCATTTCTTTTTCTTCATATCTGGCAAAACTAGCTTTGTCATTCTTAATGCTGACATCAGGGTTAAATTTATTGCTTCTTGCCATTCTTCATCCGTATGTTTTTCAAAAGTTCCTGGTGGAGGACCTCCCACGTTATTGACTAGAATATCTATTTCCCCAAGTCTATTTTTTACCTTTTCTTGAAGCTCATTTATTTCATCCTTTGAAGCCAGATCAGCCTGAAAAGATTCAACTTGAGATCCAGTAACCTCAATTATTTCTTTTTTAGTTAAATCTAGTTTGTCCTTATCTCTAGAGCAAATAGCTACTTTAGCTCCTTCTTTTGCTAATTCTAAGGCGGAAGCTTTACCTAAACCTTCGCTAGCAGCACAAACCAGCGAAACCTTGTCTTTAAGATGTAGTTCCATATTTTCCTTTTTTATTTCTAAGGGGTTATTATGTCGAAAATAAAAGGAGTTAGGTGTAAATATGTCAAAAATTATAATTTCTAAGATATCTTTCTTAGTACTTGTTATTTCTTTTAATGTTTTTGCATCTTATGAAACTAGACAAGCAGGAATGTCTGAAGAGCGGCTTAATAAAATTGGTCCCTCCTTATCAAAGTACGTAACTCAAGGTAGATTACCTGGACTTATTACTGCTGTAGCTAGAAAGGGCAAGATAGTCCATTTTGAAACGCAGGGTTTTGCAGATGTAGAGAATAAAATACCTCTTAAAGAAGATTCTCTCTTTAGAATTTATTCTATGAGCAAACCTATTACCGGTGTTGCCTTAATGATTTTAATTGAAGAAGGAAAGGTAAGGCTGAACGATCCTGTTTCAATCTATATACCTGAATTTTCTTCTACTAAGGTTATGAAGGTTAACGAAGCTGGTTCTATTTCCACTGAAAGACTTAATAAACCTATCACAATAAGGGATTTAGCAACCCATACTTCAGGAATAGCTTATTCTTTCACAGCCAATAAGCAATTAAGAGAAATTTATGAAGAGAATAAATTAACTCCTTATTTCTTTATAGATAATATGAACACAGTTTCTGATTTAGATAGTGGTTCCTTTGCTACCTCAACCAAAGCATTTCCTGATGTTTGTTCTTTCTCTTCAGCACTTGCTTCCAAAGCACCTTTAATGCATCAACCAGGAGCAAAATATACTTATAGCATGGGCATGGATGTCCTTGGCTGTGTCATTGAAAGGGCTTCAGGTAAGACCTTTGATGTCTTTTTAAAGGAAAGGATTTTTGATCCACTTGGAATGACTGACACCTCCTTTGAAGTACCTAAAGATAAAGCAGAGAGATTTACCAATCTTTACGCTTCACCTATGGGCGTTAGAAGGCTTTCACCAGAATTGAGTGAATCACTAGGAAAGCAAAGGAAATTAATGGCTTTAATTGATCCAATGGGAACCAGCCCTTATCTCAATAAAGCTACTTTATTTGATGGAGGATCCGGTTTAGTTTCAAGTACTAGGGATTACCTAGCCTTTACTCAAATGCTTGTAAATGGTGGAGTGCTTGGAAAAACAAGAATATTAAGCAGAAAGTCAGTTGAACTTATGTCTAGCAATCATTTAAGTGAAAGAGTTATAACTAATTCTGACATGTCTAGATATATTTCTGGTGGTACTGGGTTCGGACTTACTGTTGGAGTAACAACTGACCCAGGTTTAGCAGGAGAGTTTGGTTCTGAAGGTAAATATTATTGGGGAGGTGCAGCAGCAACTATTTTTTGGATTGATCCAAAAGAAGAACTGGTGGCAGTGGCTATGACACAACTTTTAGGCAGTCCATGGCCACTAAGAACAGATTTTGAAGCTCTAGTATATGCAGCAATTGATGACTAAAACATTATATCTCTACCTAATTGTAACTTTGTTTGCTGCCTCTGTTGTAGCTAAAACAGAACAGCTTCCCGTTATTGATTACAACTCAATTTCCCATCCGGAGATAGGAACTGGAGGTATGGTTGTAAGTCAACGAGAAATAGCAAGTCAAGTTGGAGCTGAAGTTTTGAGGGAAGGTGGTAATGCCGTAGATGCCGCGGTTGCGACTGCTTTGGCTTTAGCAGTGGTTCTTCCTAGAGCAGGAAATCTTGGAGGAGGAGGTTTTATGCTAATTTATTTGAATGAATTGGATAAAACTATTGCTATCGACTATAGGGAAATGGCCCCTAGTGGCGCAACAAGAGACATGTTTCTTGATGAAAAGGGAAATTACGATAGAAAAAAAAGTACATATTCTCTTCTATCTGCCGGTGTGCCAGGGACTGTAGCAGGATTGCATTATGCCTTAGAAAAATACGGAACTTTTTCTTGGGCTAAAGTTATAGAGCCAGCAATTAAATTAGCTGACGAAGGTTTTGTCGTTCCTCATGATTTATCTTCAGCATTAACTAGTCGCAAAGATCGTCTTACAGCAAACAAAGCTACCTCTGAGGCATATTACAAACCAAATAAAATTCCTTATAAGGCTGGAGAGTTACTAAAACTTCCGGATCTTGCTTGGAGTTTGAAAGAAATAAAAGAACAAGGTCCAGGTGCCTTTTATAAAGGAGAAATTGCATCCAAAATCATAGATGAGATGCAAAGAAATGGTGGTCTTATAAATGCTAATGACTTAGCTAACTATCAAGTTAAAGAAAGAATTCCTATCAAAGGGTCTTATAAGGGCTATGAGATTGTATCAATGCCCCCTAGTAGTTCAGGAGGTGTTCACCTTATTCAAATGCTTAACATGTTAGAACCATATTCACTAAATGAGATGGGATTTGGTTCAGCAGAATCCATACACTTAATGACAGAAGTCATGAAAAGAGCTTATGCAGATAGAAGTAAGTATCTAGGAGATACTGATTTCGTATCGGTTCCTTTATTGGGTCTTACAAATAAAAAATATGCAAAAGAACTATTAAAGGAAATCTCTTTAACTGAAGTTACCCCTTCAAAAGATATCTCTAGTGGCGATCCATTACCTTATGAGAGTCCTGATACTACTCATTTCTCTGTTATGGATAAGCAAGGAAATGTAGTTTCAAATACTTATACTCTCAATTTTTCTTATGGGTCTGGCATAGTAATTCCAGGAACAGGAATTCTCATGAATAATGAAATGGATGACTTCTCTTCAAAGAGAGGTGTTCCAAATGCTTATGGTCTAGTTGGATTTGAAGCAAATGAGATAGAAGCTAAAAAAAGACCCTTAAGTTCTATGACTCCTACAATTATTTTTAAAGACGGTAATCCCTATCTTGTTTTAGGAAGCCCCGGTGGCAGTAGAATAATTACTACTGTTTTACAAGTAGCACTTAATGTAATTGAACATGACATGAATGTTAAGCAGGCAGTAATAAGTCCACGAATACACCATCAGTGGTTACCCGATGTGCTTTTGTTAGAAGAAGGTTTTAGTTCAGACACGATATCTTTATTAGAAGAAAGAGGCCATAAAATAAAACCTTCTTGGACTATGGGCAGTGTTCAGGCTATTTTACGGAAAGATAATTATTTTTATGGTGCTGCAGATCCAAGAAGACCTTCTTCTGGGGCAGTAGCCGTTAGCCCTTAGATTATGATAAGCAAACTTATTCCATTCTCATATTTTCTCATTCTAATCTTTTGCTTTGATACCTTAGAAGCAGCAAAAGACTCAATCTTTAGGTACACGGATAGAGTTCATCCCGTCATTTCAAATTCAAATATGGTGGTAAGTCAGAACCAGATTGCTACTGACGTTGGCTATCAAATTTTAGACCAAGGAGGAAATGCAGTGGATGCAGCTACTGCAATAGGATTTGCATTGGCAGTAACTTTACCAAGAGCAGGCAACTTAGGTGGCGGTGGTTTTATGCTTATATATGATAAGTCTACCAAAAAAGTTTCGACAATAGATTACAGGTCCTCTGCTCCAAATAGAGCTAAGAGCGACATGTTTCTAAAAAAAGATGGAGTCGTTAGATATGGCTATTTGGTAACAGCAGTCCCTGGAACAGTAGCTGGATTAATAAAAGCTCACGAAGAGCATGGGGTTCTATCTTTACGACAAGTTCTTAAGCCTTCCATTGATCTAGCATCTAAAGGTTTTAAGGTTACCTATGACTTATATCAAGCTTTAAACTTTGGCAAGGTCTCTTTATTGGACGATCAAACTAGTAAAGAAAAATTTTATGATTCAGACTTAAATTCTTTATCTCCAGATTCCTTACTAGTTCAACCAGAACTTGCAAGAACTTTAAGACTAATCAGCAGAAAGGGTAAGGAAGGTTTCTACAATGGCAAGACAGCCAGACTTATAGCAAAAGCTTCTAAAGATAATGGAGGTTTAATTACTGAAGAAGATCTATCTGCCTATGAGGCTAAAGCAAGAACTGCAATTTCGATAGATTATCGAGGTTATCAAGTTGTAACAATGCCTCCTACAGCAAGTGGTGGAATAGTCTTGCTACAAACTTTAAATATTTTAGAAAATTTTAATTTAGAAAAGGAAGGTCACAATTCAGCTAATAGTATCCATCTTTTATCAGAGAGCATGAAGAGAGCATATGCAGATCGAACTCGCTATCACGGAGATCCAGATTACTTTGATGTACCTATTAAAGATATGATCGATAAAAGCTATTCTGAAAAAAGAGCAGGCTCTATAAACTTAGAAAGAACCACACCCTCTAATGAAATATATCCCGGAAATTTTATAGTTATAGATGAAAGTCCTGATACTACTCATTTTTCTGTAATTGATTCAGAAGGAAATGCTGTATCAAACACCTATACTCTTGGTTCTTCATTTGGGTCAGGTGTGACTGTACCTGGAGCAGGATTCTTATTGAATAATCAGATGAGGAATTTTTCTCATCAATACGGAAAATCTCAAAAGATAAGTCTAAGTACAAGTCCTGCTAATAAATTAGAGCCAGGTAAAAGAATGATAAGCACACAAACACCAACTATGGTTTTTACTAAAGGTTCTGATTTATTTATGGTTTTAGGTTCGCCGGGCGGTGGAAGAATACCTAATATCGTTTCTCAAGTTGTTTCAAATGTAATAGACCATAAAATGGGCTTTGCTGAAGCTGTCCTAGCCCCCAGAATTAATCAGAGGTTAGGAGGAAAATTAGAACTAGAAACAGGTTTTAGTAAAGACACTATTAGCCTTTTAGAAAAAAAAGGCCATGAACCAGTTCAAGCTTCTTCCATGGGAAGTGTTCAAGCTATATTTGTAAAAGAGCCATTTATTTATGGAGTAGCTGATACCAGGAGGCCAGGAGCATCAGCGAAAGGTAAAACTAATCTAGAGTAAAAAAGCTGGAACTAGAAAGATTGCAACTAAAGACACTAGAATTATCCCAATAATATTTAAAAGGAAACCGGCTCTAGCCATTTGAGGGACTTTAATTAATCCTGAACCAAAGACAATTGCATTTGGAGGAGTGGCAACTGGAAGCATAAAAGCGCAACTAGCAGCAATCGCAACAGCTGCAGTAACCAATAGAGGATCGAAATTGGACTGAAATGCTATTGCTGCAACAACAGGTAAGAATGTAGCAGTTGTTGCCATATTTGAAGTCAGTTCGGTTAAAAAAATAATCATCGTAACGATTAGAATCACAATAATAATTAGGCTTACACCACCTGGAATCAGATTGCCTAACCATATGGCTAAACCTGTACTTTGAACAGCATTTGCTAAACTCAGACCACCTCCAAATAAAACCAGAAGACCCCATGGAACATTTTCTTGAGCGTCTTTCCAATCAAGCAAAGGACCACTTTTTTCAGGATTTCCACTAGGCAATAAGAATAAAACTAGAGCCGAAATCATTGCGATTCCTGCATCAGACAAATAGGCCAATCCCGGAATATTATCTAAGGCTGTTCTTGATAGCCAAGCCAAAACAGTTAATAAAAAAACGATAAATACTCTAAGTTCAGCTCCACTAAACTTACCCAGCTCATTCTTGAGTTCAGTTAGAAGGGATTTTGTTTCAGTTGAAGTTTCAAAATTAACTGGATAGATAACCTTAGTAAGCACCAACCAAGCTAAAGGCAACATGGTTGCACTAAGAGGTACTCCTACTTTCATCCAGTCAGTGAAGCTGATATCAAGGTTGTAATTATCCATCATAAAACCAGCTAGCATCCCATTGGGCCCAGTTCCTATTAACGTAGACATGCCTCCAATGGTAGCTCCATAAGCAATACCTAAAAGAAGGGCTAGTTGAAAATTAACAGCCTGTTTTTCTGAAAGTTCTCTAACAGTATCTTTCACAACAGTGATAACTGCCAATCCAATAGGGAGGAGCATTATAGTAGTAGAAGTATTCATAACCCACATGCTGATTACAGCTGCGGTTAACATAAAGCCTCCTACTAGAGAAGCCCCGCTTGAACCAACAGTAACCCTAAGTTTGAGTCCCAGAAAGGAAAATTTAAAATCAGACTGGAGAACTATCAAAGCTATTCTTTTGTGTAAATTCCATTTTTGAATTGATGTAGCTATTAAAAAGCCTCCAAAGAAAAGATAAATTATCTTATTGGCATAAGGAGATGCGGCTGATTGGATATCTGAAATTCCAAAAATTGGAAAAAGAGCTAAAGGAATTAATGCAGTGACGGCAACAGGTACAGCTTCAGTAGCCCACCAGATGCCCATTAAAAGGAATAGGGCGGCTGTCCTGTGACCTTCAATACTCAGTCCTTCTGGAGTGGGCATAGATAGAACAAGCCCTAAACTAACTAACCCTAAATAGAATCCTATATTATCTAAAATCCTTTTCATGAGGGATCTAATACTATAAGAAAAAGGGAGCCTAAGCCCCCTTTTTATTTGCACTCAAGAACTATTTAACTTTTAGCTGGAAGTCTAGATAAAAGTTTCTTCCGTAATCTTGATGAGCATCAGCATAATATCCATAGTACCTATCTGCTGTAGGAGCTCTTTCATCTTCAAGATTTTTTACTGCAAATCTAATCCTTGCATCATTACCTCTTACATCAAAATTATATGACATAGTTAGATCCATAGTTGTCATACTAGGAACAACATAAGGTATGCCATCCTTTATCCCTAAAGATGTTTGTACAAATGAACCTTTTTTAAGTCCAGTTAGACTTACTCTGTAAGGGCCTTTATCCCAAGACAATCTAAGAGAGTGCTTATTGTCATAAACACCATCTTTTTCAAGTAAATCACCAAAACCTTTTAAGGGAATAGAATCAGGGATTTCTCCGCTGTCTTTCTTAGCTTGAAGTTCAGCAAATTGCCCACTAGCTTTCTGCTCAAATTTATCAAGGAAAGTTCCGTTGTATCGGAGATCAAAATCTCCAGCATCAGTTTCAATTCCATATGAAACTAGAACATCGGTACCTTCAACGGTCCTTAAAGCCATATTGGTGTAATCATTTTTAATGTATTTGATATCTCCAAAAGGACAGACGCCTGCTGCGGCAAAACCTGCAGCATCACCTTCGTCAGGAGCTTCTCTGACAACCAGAGGATCTCCTACAAAAGTGTCACAATTATTTGTACCATTTGCAAATCTTAAAAGCATATCATTGACTGTTTGGTTTTCACGACCAAATAAACCAATGGTTTTGTCTTTTTCAAGAGTCCATGCATCTACAGTAATAATTAAATTATCCATCGGAGTAAGAACAATACCGATAGATGTATTGTCAGATTCCTCAGCATCAAGGCCAGCTGCACCTGTAGCCATTCTTTGAATGGTGTATCTAGAATCAGAATCAATTACATTCTCAACATCTTGAACTGCATTTACTTGAAATGCTGCTCTGTCATATCTGGTTCCTGATCTTACAACAGTCTTTTCATTTACCTGGATAATATTTGGAGCTCTAAAGGAAGTTGAAAGAGAAGCTCTAACAAACATCCAAGGAGCTACATCCCAACCCAAAGCAATTTTTCCTACTGTGGCATTACCAAAATCAGAGTAGTCTTCATTTCGAACTGCTACTTGCATGTTGACTGATTCTGCTAAAGGAATCTGTAATTCAGTGAAAACTGAAAGTACATCTCTTGAACCTGAAACATCTCCTGTTGGGGATGAATTTAAGACATCTGCAACTAATGGGTATGTATCGCCTTCATAATCAGTATAGGTGATAGTTCCATCCAACCTTGGATCCCTATCATCAGACATCTCTTCATCACGATACTCAAAACCTAACAAAAGGCCCACATCGCCTGCCGGAAGAGTCCACATCTCATTGTTTGACATTTTAAAATCAAACATCGTAAGTTCGCTTTCACCTTTTCTGTAAACACTAATAAGAGTTCGCTCTATGTTAGTAGCAAAATTATTTGCCGAAAAAGGGTTGTAAGCTGCAGCAGTAGAATCATAAAGAGCTTCTTTTAAAAGATTATTAGACATTCTATTGTGCGTTACATCATCAGCTGTAGCTTTAGAAGTTACAAAAGCTGTTTCCCAGTCCCAATTATCAGTTGAGCCTCTAAAACCTTGGAGAAATCTGTAAGTATCTTTCTGTACATTTACCATCCTTTGTTTTTCTGCATAACGGTAGTTATCTATATACAATTCATATCCAGCAAAGAGGTACTCAGAATAAGTTGTTCCGTCTACCGTCCCATCAAACCTTAATTGATTTAACCAATAGTTATCTGGACCCACTCTGTGCTTAGAAGAAGAAAATGCATAAGAAGGATGGGCGATCCTATCGCTCTCTGAAGTGTAAAAACCAAGTTCTGTAAATGCTTCAGTGCCATTACCCATGTCATGGTTAATAAACAATACTGCATTCATTCTTTGGAGTTCAGATCTAACATCAGTATTGCCCCAGAAGTTATATCTTATTGCACCGTTTCCATCTTGAGCTATACAAGTTCCATAACCAGTATCAAAAATAGCTCCATCTTGACTAGATCTGTTATTACAACGAGGATCTCCAATAGGGAATACTTCAAATTCTCCATTTGAATCAGTAAACACATGGTTTAAGGGGTTGCTGCTTCCGTGTTCACTACTTTTTACCATATCAAACTGACCATATAGAGAGTGTGAACTGGTATTTCTAAAAGAGGTGCTTGTTTTCCAAGGTGAATCATCTGCAACCCAAGGTCTATGGTCTCCAGCTGCCCACCTAGGGTCTTCTCCAGCATTTATATTTCCGCGATCGTAATAATCGACAAACAAGCCAACATTTGTAGCTCCATCGTTAAAGAAAGAGCCCCATTTCAAAGTTGTTTTACTGTCTTTGGCTCCAAAGTGATCGTAGGAACTGACTTTTGATCTAATAGTCAAGCCTTCAAAATCAGTTTGTAAAACATTATTAATAACTCCTGCAACAGCGTCAGCACCATAAACAGCTGAGGCCCCATCACGTAAAATCTCAATTCGATCAATTCCAGTTACTGGAACTAAGTTTGAGTTAACGCTAGTAGTGGGTACATAGTCTCCCCCAATTAACTCTGTCTGATAGCCTGGCGAGCTTACTAATCTTCTTCCATTGAGGAGTGTCAGAGTATTTCCTACGCCTAAGTTTCTTAAGTTATATGCACCCATATCTCCTCGAGAAGCATTTACTCCTCCAGAAGCATCTTCGGCTTCAGTAAAATAGTTTTGACCTTGCTCAACAATGTTTTCCATTAAGTCATCACCAGAATCAACTCCAATAGCCTCAATATCTGCGTTAGAGATTATTGAAACAGGAAGAGCGCCCGTTATTTTTGCTCCTTTAATCTGACTTCCAGTTACCACTACTTCTTCAACTTCATCTTCTGCAAAGATAGAGATAGGAACGAAAACCAATAATAAAAGAATTAAATTTGTAGTCTTTTTCATATTGTCCCCCAAAAAAAATTTAACTAGCTTTATTCTACATTAATCCAATAAACTAAAAAATTAAATTTGATCTCTAATACTAATGAATACTAAATACTTACTTTCACTAGATGGAGGGGGAGTAAGAGAAATAGCAACTGTTACCTTCCTTAAGGAACTTGAAGAGTCTTTGGGGCAACCTTTATATAAAAAATTCGATTTTTTTGTTGGTACTTCAGCTGGAGCAATAACTGCAATTGCGTTATCTGTAGCCAAGATGGAAGGAGATAAGCTTTTAAATTTTTGGTCTGAAGATAACCTTAATCTGATTTTAAATTCTTCTTTATGGGACTCAAAGTTAGGATTGATGCAAATAAACCCTAAATACGATGGAGAAGGAAAGAAAAAAGTATTGTCTAAGTATTTCGGCAATTTGAAATTAGGGGATGCAAGTGGAGACTTGGCTGTTATGAGTTATGACATTGAAGAAAGGAAACCATTACTTCTAACTTCTTATAATGATCCAGATATTTCAGTTATAGATGCAGCAAGTGCAACGAGTGCTGCGCCCATTTACTACCCAACAGCTAAAGTAGGAAATAGATATCTAATTGATGGCGGAATTGTTGCCAACAATCCAGTTCTTCATGGGTATGCTGAATTAAAAAAGCTTTATCCAGATCATAAAATAAAAATATTGAGTGTCGGTACAGGTTTAAATAAAAGACCCTTGAAAGGTAAGGCCTCCCAAAATTGGGGGCTAATAGGATGGTTAAGGCATGATTTATTTGGTTTGATGCTAGAGAGTAGCCTTGATCATGAAATAGCTACAGAAATTGTAGGGAAGGAGTATTTAAGGGTTAATTCCCCCTTGGGAAAAGTAAACAGAAGATTGGATGATAATAATAAGAACAATGTTATCCAAATTAGAAAAATGGGCCAATTCTGGTGGAAGGAGTTTGGCAGATCTGCGTTAGATTTATTGACTGATTAGTTAAAGAGGATTTACTAAATGGCCCCCGTCCACTGTGATTACAGATCCTGTCATAAAGGATGAAGCATTACTGGCTAGTAATAGCAAAGCTCCATCTAGTTCTCTTTCTAATCCCAATCTATTCATTGGGATTTTACTTATATAACCTTGACCCTCACTAGTATCAAAGAATTCTTTGTTTATTTCTGTAAGAATATACCCAGGAGCTAGAGCATTTACTCTGATATTAGATCTAGCTAACTCAAGAGCCATACTTTTAGTCATTTGCACTAAGGCGGCTTTTGCAGAAGCATAGCTAGTTAGGTTTAGTCCAACCCTTTGAGCCAATATAGAGGCTATATTTATAATGCTACCTCCATTATTGTTTTTTATCATGATGTCCGTTGCCATTTTTGCAACCCTAAAGGCTCCATTTAAATTAGTCTCTAGAATCTTCAACCAACTTTCTTCGGTGATGTCTTTAAACCTTACAGGATCGGAGATCCCCGCGTTATTAACCAATATGTCTAACTGACCAACAGTACTTTCTATCTCTTTCCTTAATTTTTTTACACTTTCTTTAGAGGTGACATCTAAATGGAATGTAAAAGACTCATTACTTAACTTAGATTGAAGATCTTTTAGTTTCTCTTCTCTTCTGGCAGCCAGAATCACTTTTGCTCCATTAGAAGAAAGAGTTTGCGCAAAATTTTTTCCAAGACCTGAAGAGGCTCCGGTTACTAGAGCTACCTTCCCTGATAAATCAAATATATTTCCTTTTTTCATATCTAAATTATTTCAAAGTATCTCTTAAGTTCCCAAATAGATATTTCTTCTTTATTTTCAAAGAAGGGTTTATTTTTTTGAGATTGTTCATGCTCCCAAATTCTAGATGAAGAGTAATGGTCTACAAACAAATCACCCCAGATAGATCTTGCAGCCTCAGAGCTGTTAAATAGTTTAGCGCTTTGAATTAAAGTCTCCGGAACTCTTTTATGTTTATTAGACTTCATGGAATAAGCTTCTCCACGTACTGGTTCGCTTGGCTGTAAGCCCTCTTTTATACCAAGATAGCCTGCTCCAAAAGTAGCAGCTAAAGCTAGGTAGGGGTTAGCATCTGCTCCAGGTAATCTATTTTCTATTCTTTGAGAGTCAGGTGACCCCTCTATAACCCTATATGCTGTTGTCCTGTTCTCTTTTCCCCAAGTTATATTTATAGGGGCCCAAGCTCCAGCACACATTCTTTTGTAGGAATTAGTTGTAGGCCCTATTAAAGATATGAATTCTTTACCGTATTTTTCTAACCCCCCAAGAAAATTTTTCATTATTTCACTCATCTCACCAGTTTCTCTATTAGAAAAAACAGGCTTGTTTTCTAGATCGACTAAAGAACAATGAACATGACCTGATTGACCAGGATATTTATGAGACCACTTAGCCATAAAAGTGGCCATTAGATCATTTTTTTGAGCTAAAACTTTCATAAAGGTTTTAAATAGAATCGCCTTATCAGCAGATTTTAATGTTTCGTCTACTGCTATTGCAGCCTCTAATACACCGGGACCAGTTTCAGTGTGCAATCCCTCAAGGGGAAAATTCATTTCAGAACACATGTCTAGGATTTCGTGATAAAGGTTAGAGTTAACCGAACTCCTCAACAATGAATAACCAAACATTCCGGGCGTAAAGTTATTTAAGTTTTTATAATTCTTCTCTCTTATAGTTTTAGGTGTTTCATTAAATAAAAAGAACTCATATTCAAGAGCAGATTTACCCTTAAAGCCAATCTCCTCTAAGAGTTTTAAAACTCTTTTTAGGGCAGATCTGGGGCAAACTTTCCCTTCTTTTAGTTCTGAAAGAAATAGCGGTGTGTTGGGCTCAAAGGGTATTTTTCTTTCAGAATCTAAAACTATTCTTACCTCTTGGTCAGGGTATCCAGTATGCCAGCCAGTAAAAAGTTTATTTTCGGGAATATTTAAATCATAAAGCTCATCAGAGCTATCCCAACCAAAAATAACATCGCAAAAGCCAAACCCTGATTTTAAAGATTTAAGAAACTTGCCTACTTGCATGTATTTACCCCTTAAAACACCGTCAATGTCAGTAATAGCAACTTTTACATATCTAATATTTTTATCTTTAAGACTTTGTATTAGTTCTTCAATTTCAGTTTCCATTGCCTAATATTAACTCGGATTACAGATATTCAAAAAGAGGCTGGTAAAATAGATTCTGCATAATAAATCTAATTTATTAATTTTATCATTATGAAAAAAGAAGTTACTGTTTTGGGAGGGGGAAGTTGGGGTACTGTTTTAGCAAACCTTGCTTCTTTAAATGGACATGATGTGTGCCTTTGGATGAGGGATGAAGAAGTAGCTCAATCCATTAACAATAATCATGTTAATAGCAGATATCTTCCTGACTATTTACTGAATAAAAGTTTAAAGGCAACTAATAATATCGAAGACATAAAGACAAGCAGTCTAGTGCTTTTCTGTATTCCTAGTAATTCCTTTAGGGAAGTTTTATCTAAATCTATCAGATACATAGATCCAGAGGCTTATTTAATTAGTGCTACTAAAGGCATAGAAGAAGAGGGTTTTTTACTTATGAGTCAAATTCTAGAAGCAGAAACTAAAAATGATCAAGTAGGTGTTATCAGTGGACCCAATTTAGCTCTAGAAATATCAAAAAAACAGCTTACTGGAACAGTGATTGCCAGCAAAAGTAAAGAATTAAGAGAAGAATGTATTTCAATCTTCTCATCTGGATCATTTCGTCTTTATACAAACACAGACCCTTATGGAGTTGAACTTGGTGGAGCTTTAAAGAATATTTATGCTATAGCCTGTGGTATAGCAGATGGATTAGACTCAGGAGAAAACACAATAGGCATGATTATGACCAGGGGTTTAGCTGAAATGAGCAGATTTGCAGTTCATCAAGGTGCCGATCCTATGACTTTTCTAGGACTTTCTGGAGTAGGAGATTTAATAACAACTTGCGCATCTCCACTAAGCAGGAATCATGCTTTTGGTAAGTTAATAGGAAGTGGGTTAAGTGTAGAAGAAGCAAAGAATGGGGTAGGACAAACAACTGAAGGATTAAGTACTCTTAAAATAGTTTGGGATAAATCTAAGAAAGAGGGAATAAAAATGCCCATAGTTAATTCTTTATACGAAATAATCTATAAGAATCTTTCTTTAAATGGCTCCATTGAGAAAGTTTTAGGTACTGACCAAGCTAAAGATGTAGAATTCTCAAGGTAATAAAAAATATTTATGTATGAGTAAGAAATTTGAAGAAGAAAAGATAGACACCGAAGAACTTAAAGAGAATGTCTTTAATCAAGGAAAATGGCTAAGACTTCTTTGGATAGCATTGTTTTTGTTTATTTATGGATGGGCATCTATTGTGCTCTACATTATTGCTGTCCTTCAGTTCCTTTTTAATTTATTCACAGACAGTCCAAATAAGAGCTTGGTAGAACTTGCCACATTATTTAGACAATGGATGATACAAATTATTAACTTTGTAACTTACCAAGAAAAAGATAAGCCTTACCCTTTTAGTGAGTTTCCTAAAAATGAGGGTAAAAAATGATTGAGCTTTATACAGCTCCTACACCCAATGGTCATAAAATTAGCATAGCATTAGAAGAAATGGGTTTAGCTTATGAAGTTAAACTGGTAAACATTGGAGAAGGAGAGCAAAAAAAAGAAGAATTTTTATCTATTTGTCCCAATGGACGAATTCCAGCAATAGTGGATACAGGTAATGATAATTTTGCTGTATTCGAATCAGGCGCAATCCTTTTGTATTTAGCTGAGATTTCTGGGGGCAAGTTCTTACCTCAAGATTCACAAAAACGATCAGAAGTTATCCAATGGTTAATGTTCCAGATGGCTGGAGTGGGCCCAATGCAAGGTCAAGCTAACGTCTTTTTTAGATATTTTCCGGAGAAGCTTCCTTCTGCGATTGATCGATACCAGAATGAAACAAAAAGACTCTATACCGTTTTGGATACTCAGCTAGAAGGTAGAGATTTTATTTGCGATGATATTACTATCGCAGATTTCGCTACTTTTCCATGGGTTAATATCCATGAATGGTCAGGAGTAGAAATAAAGGACTTAAAAAATTTAAGTTCTTGGGTAGAAAGATGCAGAGAGAGGCCTGGCTTTAAAGCTGGTTTAAATGTACCGAAGAGACCTGATAGAAAGGATACTGACCCTGAAGAGGTTAAAAAGGCTGCTGCCAAGATGCTACAAAAGTAGTTAATCCTTAATTTAAATATGGATAGTTTTGAAAATAAGATTGCTGTAGTTACAGGCGGTGGGACTGGTATGGGAAGAGAACTGGTTATTCAGTTAGCTAAACAGAATTGTCATGTCGCACTGTGCGATATTTTAGAAGAAAACATGCAAGAAACTTTTGATCTAGCTTCGAGTGAATCTTCTAATATTTTATTAACAAGACATACTTGTGATGTATCAAAAAAAGAAGAAGTTTTTAGATTTAAAGATGAAGTTTTAAAAAAACATAATACAGATTCAATTAACTTGCTTTTTAATAATGCAGGAATTGGAGGGGGAGATAGCTTTGTCGAAGGAGATGAGTCTGAATGGGAAAAAACTTTTGCAGTTTGTTGGTATGGGGTTTATTTTTGCTGTAGGGCTTTTATGCCACATTTAGTTAAGAGTGAAGAAGGTCATGTTATTAACACTAGCAGCGTTAATGGTTTTTGGGCTTCTTTAGGAGGCATGCCCCACACGTCTTATTCTGCTGCAAAATTTGCTGTTAAAGGTTTTACTGAGTCCTTATTAGAAGATTTTAAGTTAAACGCTCCTCATTTAAGTGCTTCTGTAGTAATGCCAGGACATATTGGTACTTCCATAGCAAAAAATACAAGGAAAATTTTAGGTCAGGTAGATCCACTAGAGCTATCCGATGAAGAGACTCAGGCTGCAAAAGATTTTTGGTTAGCTTTAGGATTACCAGTTGATAATTATTCTTTAGATCAAATAAGACAAATGATTAAAGAAAGAGGAGAGGATT
>CAYFFW010000022.1:0-23976 GCA_964342745.1 uncultured Gammaproteobacteria bacterium | reverse complement strand
GCTATTTAAATGGGCTGGGCTGTTATTACTGGCATTTTTAATTTGTATTATTTATTTAGGAACTTATTTTGATATTCCTCGAGAAGAATTAGAGGCTAAGTATGCTACTGGGGCTTCTCAATTTCTAACTTTAGATGACGGTTCCCGTATTCATTATCGAGATGAAGGAAACCAGCTAGGTCAAGTCATTGTTCTCGTTCATGGATTCAATGGTTCTTTGTTTAATTTTGAAAGACTTGTTCCGTATTTATCTGAAGACTATCGACTAGTTAGTCTAGATCTTCCAGCTTTTGGTCTTACTGGCGCAATACCATCAGGAGACTACTCAACAGAAAGATTTATGAAAACAATAAATCAGCTTGTTGATTCTTTAGGTATAGATAAATTTTCAATTGCAGGGAATTCTATGGGAGGCGGAGTGTCATGGAGGTACACGCTACAACATCCAGAACAAATTAATAGCCTTATATTGATAGCTTCCTCAAGTGTAAGGGTAGAAGGAGAAGGAGAAGCTGAACCTGATGAAGATGAAAGCTCTCCTTTGGCTTGGAGATTATTGTTTTCTAACTTCACAAGAAAAATCTTATTAGTTTTTACTCCTAAATTCTTTGCTGAACAAGGTTTAAAGATATCTGTTTACGATCAAAATTTAGCTACCGAAGAATGGGCCAACCAATTCCATGAATTAGTTCTTTTAGAAGGTTCTCGGGAAGCAATAATTTCAATGTTCTCTGGTGGAAGGTATGGCGATGAAACCGCAGAAATATTTCAACAAATTAGCGCCCCTACACTAGTTATTCATGGCGAAGAAGATAATTTAATCGAACTAGAGAGCATCAGGCAATTTGAACAAAACATACCAAATGTGAAAGTAAAAATTTACCAAGATATAGGTCACCTACCTATGTACGAAGACCCTGAGAGAACTGCTAGAGACATTAAAAATTTTCTTGAAGGTATTGATTGATTTGGTTTAACTTTCCTGAATTGCTTAAATTAAAGAACTAATGTAGATTTAGTTCCATGTTCGAAATTAATATTATTTGGGTTCTTTTAGTTTTTATAGCTGTCATTTGGATAGTCTTAGACTTCATTCAATACATGTCTGAAGGAATCAATCAAGAAAAGGAAGAAGAAAGACCTTCTTCTAAATCTAATAAGGAGGTTGTAATGACAGGAATAAGTAAAACTGATGGTCCAGTAGCTGTAACAGGTGCTAGTGGGTATATTGGATCAAGGGTTGTAGAAGACTTAATGCAGCAAGGCTATAAAGTTCATGCTTGCGTAAGAGACAAAAGTAATGGAAAGAAAGTCGACCATCTGCTTAATCTTAATAACCAGGGACATGAAGGAAGTGTTGAGTTATTTGAAGCAGATTTATTAGAACAAGGTAGTTACGATCAAGCCTTTGTTAATTGTTCAGGAGTTATTCATGCAGGTGCAGCTCTTGGCTTTAATCGAGAAACGCCACAAGAAGTTTACGATGGCTGCTTTACCCAAAACGAGCATGTAATAGGATCAGTAAAAAGAGCTGGGACTGTTAAGCGTTTTGTTTTTACGAGCTCCTTTGCGGCAGTGGGTCACCCCAGACCAGAAGGCTATATATTCTCTGAAGTGGATTGGTGTGGAGATAATGTAGAGGGCTATAAAGGTGCTTGGACTGAAGAAAATATCTCTAAGAATAGAGACATTGCTTATGCTATGGCAAAAGCTAATACAGAAAAGATGATTTATAAAGCGGCTGAAGAAGATGGAAACTTTGAAGCTGTTTCGATTAATCCTTTACATGTAGTGGGTCCTCTAATGACTGAGAATCATAATCAATTCTTTAGTTGGCAATTTTGGATTGGGCAATTATTAAAAGGTTTAGACTTTGGAGAATGGGATGGAAGGCAACTTCGAGGAAGTAGGATGTTGTGGAACATGGTAGATGTAAGAGATGTAGCTAGAGCCCATAGATTAGGAACTGAAAGCCCTAATGCAAAAAACGGTTCGAGATATATTCTTTCTGCTACAGATACATCTGGTGAAATGTTTACCTGGGAACTTCAATCCAAACTAAAACAATTATTTCCAGAAATAGACAATATTGGCGGTGAAGAAATGGAAGATGGCAAGCCAAAGGAGAGTACTTATGATTCTCCTAGATCCTATTGTTCTTTAGCAATAAAAGACCTCGGTCTTTCAACTTACTCCATTGAAGATACATTAAAAGAAACGGGGGATTCTTATATAGCCTTAAACCTTCTTTAAGGCAATCCAGCTCTTGGGACATCAACTTCTATAGTCTCTATCCGAGCAGATTTTTCTTTGAGGCAAACGTCCTCCTGTGAATCATTTGCAGTTGAAATAAACAAGGTAGTTCCTTTCTCGCCTCCCAGCATGCAGGCGAAGGCCCCTCTGTCGACTTCCACTTTATCAAGTAAAGCACCCCCTTCTTGGACTCTAATTACATCATTTGTAGAAGGAGAAGCCACCCAGATTGCCCCTTCAGCGTCTAGACAAATTCCATCGGGTACTGGATTATAACCGCCTTCAATTGATCTTAAATCTGCCCACACCCTTCTATTAGCTAATGATCCATCATCAGCAATATCAAAAGCGGTCAAACACGCAGAAAAAGTTTCGCCCAGTATTAAAGTTTTATCATCAGGAGTTATAACTGTTCCATTAGGAAAGAGCAAATTTTCTGCAGCTTCCACAGGTTCTTCACCTGGCCTTACTAGAATAAGGTTAGTGGGCTTTATTTGTTCTCCAGCATGCAAATCAAAGCCAAAATTACCAATATAAGCATTGCCTTTCTTATCTACAACCATATCGTTGCAATAGTGTGAAGCCAGCTTGCTTAAGTCTGCTACTTCATCCAATTCATTGTTCTTATAAGACAGTAGTTTCTGGTCGTTCATAGAAACTATAAGAAGAGTTCCATCAGGTAACCATCCCAATCCAGAAGGCTGATATGGAGTTTCAACAATAGTTTCTAGGTTGCCTTCTAGATCAACTGATAAAACTCTATGAGTAAAGAAATCAGAAAAGTAGAGTTTATTTTGATTCCATCTCGGACCTTCAGTAAATGTCAAACCATCTATTAAAACATTTGTGTTACTTCTCATCTTTAAGCTTATCCCCTTTTAAGTACTTGTAAATAAAGCCTTATTAAAGCGTCATCTGACAATAAGGTCTATTTCTTTTATAACCCTTTCGACTGAAATATAACAAAGACACTTTTTGAATTTCCCCCCCATCTCTCCATGAATTTTACAGAATTCCTCTTTGCTTCTTGAAATGACTGAGATTTGATCAGACCATGGCTTCCAATTGTTGTGATTACTTGGACCAAATAAAGTAACACCTTTAGTCTTAACGGCTGCTGCTATATGAGAAGCAACTGAATCTAGGCCTACAAAGAATTTAGCTTCTCTTATTAAGCAAGATAGTTCGAGTAACGAGGTTTTTCCTCCTAAATTAACTACATCATGTTTAGTTAATTTCTCTATTTCACTTAAATACTCTCTCTCTTTGTGATCAGGACCTGAAGTTAAAACAACTTTTATTCCTTGATTGGAATAATAATCAATAAGTTCAGCAAACGACTCCCTCCTCCATAACTTACTCTCCCTTCTGGAGACAGGATGAAAAAGGCAGTAGTCTCCCTCTATAGAATAATTAGACTTTAATTCTTTTACTGAACTTATATTTTCATCTGAAATATTTAGGCTCAATTCAGCCTTTTCATCTATATTAGTAAAACCCAAAGTTTTTAGAGCATTCAGATTCCTTTCTACAATATGCCCTGACCCTGCTTCTGGGAAAATAGAGGAAAAGCTATTTATCCAAAAGGGTTTATCTCGTTTAATATCTTGTACACCTGTGGTTTTAACTCCACTCAAACTTCTTGCCATCAAAGCCATCCTCCATTGAGTCGTCAAAAAAATACCATAATCATAATTAGAGCTTCTTAATGACTTAAGTAAGGAAAGTTCTTTGTAAATTCTTTTAATAAGCTTTGTTTCTAGAGAAATTTCAGCCTCTACGACTTTATTGATTCTTATGTCGTTTTCTAGAATTGATCCAGTTCCCTTGTACACTAGCATATCTATTTTTGAGTTAGGGCAAATTCTCTTGATCTCACTAATGATTGGGGTGGTTAAAAGAACATCTCCATGGAACCTTAAAATGGCTATCAGAAACCTTTGAGTTTTATTGTTCATTTCATCAATCTCACTTGACACTCGTCCTATCAGAATGCATTATGCGCGGCTCTTAATCTAAGACAAGTATATGGCTAATAGAGAAAAGTTAAGAATTAAATCTGCTTTAAAAAGATCAAGGCAGAATGTAAAAAGGAATTCTTTGAAAAGCTCGCAAAGAGCTCTAACCAGGACAGCAGTGAAGGCTGTAGATTCAGCAATAGAATCTGGAAACAAAGAGGATGCAAAAGAGGCCTTCAAAGATGCTGAGAAGGTATTAGATACTATGGCTAATAAAAAAGTCATACACGCCAACAAAGCTTCCAGAACTAAATCTCGTCTGAATAAAAAGATTAAAGCTCTTTAACTAAGAACTAAATTGTCTCTATGAATAACCTCTTCTGAAGAGGCATAACCTAATTTTTTATTTATTTCAGAAGACTTTAAACCAAATAATTTACTAATCTCAGAAGAACTAAAGTTACTAAACCCTCTAGCTATTTCCGTATCCTTATTTACACATGCAACTAAAGCTCCTTTTCCAAATTCTCCCACTGTTGAAACTATTCCGACTGGTAAAAGACTACTACCTTCTTCCATTAAAGCTTTAGCAGCTCCGTTGTCGATAACTAATTTACCCTTAGGAGATCCTAGTGAAGCTATCCAGGTTTTCCTTGATTGAAGTTTATCTCTTTCTCCGGTAAACAAGGTCCCTACTTCTTTGTTATCTAAAATTTCAAGCAAAACCTTTGGATTATTGCCATCCACTACCCAAGTCTTTGCACCTGAATCTAAAGCTAATCTAGCTGCTTTGATTTTGGTTCTCATGCCGCCACGACCTAACATTCCAGCAGTCCCTTCGGTAATTGCACTTAAATCTAATACCTCATCGTCTAAATTTATTTGTTTAAGCAGTTTTGCTTCTTTGTTTATTTTTGGATCTTGAGAAAAAACTCCTTTCTCGTCGGTTAACATAATAAATTTATCAGCATCAGTTAAACCTACTACAGCACCGGCTAAAGTATCATTATCTCCAAAACTTATTTCTTCTATAGAAACACTATCGTTCTCATTAATAATTGGAATGACACCCAGGTCAATTAATGTTATTAAACTATTTCTGGCATTTAAATATCTTCCCCTGTCCACAAAATCATCATGACTGATAAGAACTTGAGCTGTTTTCATACTAAATTTTTCAAATTCTGATTTATAAGCTTCTATTAAACCAAGTTGCCCAATGGCAGCAGAAGCTTGTAGGAGATTTAAAGAAGTCGGTCTTTCTTTGAGGGCCAATTCATACATTCCTTTAGCAACTGCACCTGATGTAACTAATATTATTTGTATTCCCCTTTTATGTAATTGATTAACCTGCAATACAAGACTTTCAACGAATCCTTTATCAATCCCTTCATTGAAACCGGCAATAAGACTACTTCCTGCCTTAATTACCCACCTTTCATTAATCTTACTCACTTCTTTTTGCCTCCAATGCAAAACCAACTTCTTTCATAAATTCTTCTGTTCCCATCCTATTCTTAGCAGAAATTAGACAGCAGACTAACTCCTGCTCTTTATTAAAGTGCTCCTGTAACTTAGATTTTTTTTCTTTACTAATTAAATCTATTTTATTTAAAACTAACCATTTAACTTTACTTATTAAGTTCTTATCGAATTCATTAAGTTCATTTAAAAGAATATTTATCTCTTCCTCTATCTCTTTTATTTCCTTAGATTCTACATCTACCATAAGTAAAATTAATCTTGTTCTAGAAAGATGTCTCAAAAACTGAAACCCTAAACCTATTCCTTTAGAAGCTCCTGTTATAAGACCTGGAATATCAGAGATGACGAAACTCTTATCCCTTGTGTAATCAACCACACCCAGACTAGGTTTGATGGTAGTAAATTCATAGTCAGCAACCTTTGGGTTAGCGCTTGATACAGCATTAACTAAAGAGGACTTACCACTATTTGGTTTTCCTAATAAACCAACATCAGCCAGCAATCTAAGCTCTAATTTTAAAGAAAGAGAACCGCCTTCTTGGCCTTTAGTTGTTTTTCTTGGGGACCTATTGGTTGAACTCTTAAACCTAACATTTCCAGACCCTCCTTTACCTCCTTTAGCCACAGCTACTTCCAGTCCATCTGAATCTAGATCAGCAATTTTTCCTTTAAAATTTTCATCATAAATAATGGTTCCTACAGGTACTTCTATTATTAGATCCTTACCATCTGCTCCGCTTTTATTGTTGCCTAGACCTCTTTTACCTGATTCAGCAGAGAAAAGCTTCTCATATCTAAACCTAGCTAAAGTATTTAAACTCGCATTGGTCTTAAAGACTATGTTGCCTCCAGTTCCTCCATCACCTCCATCAGGTCCTCCCTTAGGTAGATTCTTTGCTCTTCTAAAGCTCAAACAGCCGTCTCCACCATTACCAGCGGAAATCTCAATATATACTTCATCAATGAAATTCATCGAACCATTCTAAGATAAATGAAGAAAGTAAAACCCTAAGAGGGTTCTACATTAATGAATTGGCGAAGCTTTTCTCCTTTCTTAGTAAAACTAACTTTGCCATCTATTTTTGCGAATAGTGTATGATCTTTTCCACATCCTACATTTCTTCCAGGATGAAATTTGGTACCACGTTGCCTGACAAGAATAGAACCTGCCGAGACTGTTTCACCACCAAATGCTTTCACCCCTAGGCGCTTAGCATTTGAATCCCTGCCATTTCTACTGCTACCACCTGCTTTCTTATGCGCCATATCTAATATCTAAATTAAGAATTAATAGATTCTATTAGAACCTCAGTAAAGCCTTGCCTGTGGCCCTGAGTTCTTCTGTAATCCTTTCTTCTCTTCATTTTAAAAACAATCACCTTATCTGATTTGCCGTGTCTTACTATTTTTCCAGTTACTTTAACTTTTTTAAGGTAGGGTGTCCCAACTTTAGAGTCTTTCCCGTCAGAGATCATTAATACTTTATCGAACTCTACCTTAGAGCCCTCTTCCTCTTTTAACAACTCAACTTTAAGTGAGTCGCCTTTAACGACTTTGTGTTGTTTTCCTCCACTCTCTATAACAGCAAACATTTTTAACTCCAAAACTGGAAATATAAGGGTGCGCACTATACGAAAAAGGTAAACTTATCGCAATAAAAGAATCTAATTTAAAGATATCCTGAAATATAATTAATATTATGAAAATAGATCCTTATAAGCATATAAAACCTGAATTAAAAGAATTAGAGGTAGTGCTTCAAAAATCTATCTACTCTGATGTAAAGTTAGCAACTGAAGTTAGTTCTTATATTGTAAAGTCAGGTGGAAAAAGAATTAGACCTGCTCTAAATATTTTACTTGCAAAGTCTTTGTCTTATAAAGGTTCAGAATTACTAAATTTAGCGGCAGCTATTGAACTTCTTCACACAGCAACACTTATTCACGATGATGTTGTCGATGAAAGTGACATAAGAAGAGGGAAAGAAAGTATTCATAGGAAGTGGAATAATGCGCATGGTGTTTTAGTTGGGGACTTCGTTTATTCTAAAGCTTTTCAACTCATGGCTTCCTTAAGCAACAAAAGAATAATCCAAAGTTTAGCTGATTCAACTAATAGGATCTCTGAAGGAGAGGTTCTACAGTTAAATCTTCTAAATTCTAAAACTCTTAAAGAAAAGGATTACTTTGAAATAATAGGTAGAAAAACTGCAGAACTCTTTAAAGCTTCAACAGCCACAGCTGCCCATTTAGCAGGTTCAAATAATAAGATGGTTTTAATTGCAGCAAACTTTGGATTTTCTTTAGGCATTGCTTTTCAGTTAAAGGATGATCTTTTAGATTATTCTGGAGAAGAAACTTATACAGGAAAACAAAAAGGTAAAGATTTTATGGAAGGAAAAATTACCTTACCTTTAATTCATGCACTTGATAAAGCTCAAAAAAAAGAGAAAGAATTCCTTATGAATGCATTTAGAAAAGGGAATAAAGAAGATCTAAATGAGGTTATTAATTTTTTTAATGAATCAGGGGCTATAGAGAAAGTGCAGGAAGAGGTAGAAAATTACAGTGATAAATGCTTGTTTTTATTAGAAAAATTAGATAATTCTAAATACAAGGAATCTTTAATTAGCATGGTTAATACTTTAAAGAAAAGATCTAATTAAAAAAAATGTAAGAAATTTATTTCTTTTAAACTGATAAAATATCTAATTAACTAGGTTTGAAAGAAATTATAGGAAACATGTGATGGTATTTGTTGCTAAAAATAGCTACAACAAGCAAGAACTCTTAGATTGTGGTCATGGTCATCTTTTTGGAGATGGTAATGGTAGGTTACCTACACCTAATATGTTGATGTTCGACAGAATAAAGAATATTTCTTCGAACGGAGGTGAATTTAACAAAGGTAAAATAATAGCAGAATTAGATATTAATCCTGATCTCTGGTTCTTTGGCTGTCATTTTATAGAAGATCCAGTTATGCCGGGATGTTTGGGGCTTGATGCTATGTGGCAATTAGTTGGGTTTTTTCTTTGTTGGCTAGATAACCCAGGAAAAGGTAGGGCCTTAGGATCGGGTGAGGTAAGGTTTACTGGACAAGTTCTTCCCTCTGCAAAAAAAGTTACTTATGAAATAGACATAAAAAGGATCTTAAAACAGAAACTAACTGTAGGAATTGCAGATGGGATTATGGCTGTGGATGGCAGGACAATATATACAGCTAAAGGTCTCAGAGTTGGTTTATTTGAAGATACTTCAGCGTTTTAAGTCTTAAATGTAATGAGAAGAGTTGTAGTTACTGGTTTGGGAATTATCTCGAGTATTGGCAATGATATTGAAGAGGTAACTAAATCCCTTAGATCTTTATCTTCAGGTATATCGTTAAATAAAGAGAATAAGGAAATGGGACTAAGAAGTCATATTTCTGGAAGTATTAAGGGAATAAATCTTAAAGATGAGATAGATAGAAAAGCCTACCGATTCATGGGAGATGCAGCAGCTTACGCATACTTAAGTGCTATGCAGGCTATAAATGATTCAGGCTTATCTCAAGAAGAAATTTCAAATCAAAGAACTGGCTTAATTATGGGATCAGGTGGAGCTTCTTCAGAAGATCAAATAGATTCTGCAGATATTTTAAGGTCAAAGGGTTTAAGAAGAATTGGTCCCTATAGGGTGACCAAGGCTATGGGGAGTACAGTCTCAGCCTGTCTTTCTACTTTTTTGGGAATAAAGGGAATTAACTTTTCTATCTCTTCTGCTTGCTCCACAAGTGCTCACTGCATTGGTTCTGGTATGGAACAAATCCAATTGAAGAAACAAGATATAGTAATTGTTGGAGGTGGAGAAGCAGAACATTGGGGAATGACTAGTTTATTTGATGCAATGGGAGCACTGTCTACTAAATACAATGACCAACCTACCTTAGCTTCTAGAGCTTTCGATAAAGACCGAGATGGATTTGTCATAGCTGGAGGTGGAGGAGCTATTATCCTTGAAGATCTAGATCATGCTACTCAAAGGAATGCTCACATTTATGCTGAACTAACAGGATATGGAGCTACCTCAGACGGAGAAGATATGGTAAGTCCTTCAGGAGAAGGTGCTTATAGATGTATGGAACAAGCTTGGAATATGTCCGATAGAAAAAAAATAGACTACATCAACGCTCATGGGACTAGCACACCGGTTGGTGACATAGCTGAAATAGAAGCAATAAAAAGGCTTTTTAAAAATGAAATTCCTTTTATTAGTTCAACTAAATCTTTGTCAGGGCATTCCTTGGGTGCTGCTGGAGTTCATGAAGCCATTTTTAGCTTGATTATGTTGAAGGAGAGTTTTCTAAGTGGATCAACAAATATAGATGAATTAGATGAGAAGATTAAGGATGCTCCTATTATTCTTAAGAATAAAGAAATTGATGTAGATAGAGTTTTAAGTAATAGTTTTGGTTTTGGTGGAACTAATGCATGTTTAATTTTTGAAAAACTAAATTAAAAAGGTATGTCATCATCATCTATATCACTTTCAGGTACATCTGGCCTGGAAGCATCAGCTGACCTTTGATCATCTTGATTCGAATTACTGCCTCCACCTCTGCTATCTAAGAACTGCATGTCTCTAGCTACTATCTCAGTGGTGTATCTTGTTTGACCTTCTTGTTCCCACTTTCTGGTTTGTAGTTGACCCTCTATATAAACTTTAGATCCCTTCTTCAAATACTCTCCAGCAATTTCAGCTAGCCTTCTCCACAAGACCACTCTGTGCCACTCAGTTCTCTCTTGATCTTCACCGGTGTCTTTATCTTTCCAAGAATCTGAAGTCGCTATGCTCAAGGTAGTTACCGCTGCGCCTCCAGCTGTGTATTTAATTTCTGGGTCTTGACCTAAGTTACCAACTAAGATTACTTTATTTATTCCGCTTCTTGCCATTACTATCCTTTGTCGAATTTAAGTTATTAGTTTTTCTTTTAGAGATTATAATCAGTTTTTAATTAATCAGTTCAAAAGTTTTCATAAAATGAAACACATTAAAGTTAAAGGTGCAAGACAACATAATCTAAGAAACATAGATGTTAATATTCCTAGAGATAAGCTTGTTGTAATTACAGGCCTATCTGGATCTGGTAAATCCTCTTTAGCTTTTGATACTCTTTACGCAGAAGGACAGAGAAGATACGTTGAATCCCTTTCTTCTTATGCTAGAAATTTTTTATCTATTATGGAGAAACCTGATGTAGATCATATAGAAGGTTTATCTCCTGCCATATCTATTGAACAAAAATCAACTTCTCATAACCCAAGATCAACTGTTGGAACAGTAACTGAAATATATGATTATTTAAGGCTACTCTTTGCACGAGCTGGAACCCCAAAATGCCCTTCTCATAAGACATCTTTGGAAGGTCAAAGCATTGAACAAATAGGAGACCAAATTTCTAAGAATTACGAAGGCCGTAAAGTCATATTATTAGCACCGCTTATTACACAGCAAAAAGGTGAACATTTACATGTTTTTGAAGAATTAAAAGCCCTTGGATTTATCAGGGTGAGAGTTAATAAAATTATTGTTGATATAGACGATACTCCAAAACTAAATAAAAATAAAAAGCACTCTATAGAGGCAGTTATAGATAGATTACAAATTCCAATTAAATCCAATGATGATGATTTTAAATTAAGATTGTCGGAATCTGTAGATCAAGGGCTAAATATTGGTGAAGGAGTTATTAAACTTCTAGATATTGAAAAAGATTCAGAGATAACTTTTTCATCTCTCATGGCTTGCTCTGAATGCGGTTATAGTATTCCTGAGTTAGAACCTAGGCTTTTTACTTTTAACAATCCCTCTGGTGCTTGCGAAGAATGTGAAGGTCTTGGTGTAAAACCTTATGTAGATGAAGAAAAAGTCATACATGAGGATAGTTTTAGCCTTAGAGAGGGTGCTATAAGAGGCTGGGATGCTAATCATAGATACCATTTTCATTTAATAAAATCCTTATCTAGGCAATACGGTTTTTCTTTAGATGAGCCTTTCACAAAGTTAGATAAAAATATAAAAAAATTAATTCTCTTTGGAACTGAAGGTGAAATAGTTGATTTTAGTTGGAGAAATAAAAGAGGTAGGCTTGTAGAAAGATTTTTTCCTTTTGAAGGTGTAATCAATAATGTAAACAGGAGATACAAGGAAACGGAATCGAGTTTTATAAGAGAAGACTTATCTAAATTGATTAGCCTTAAGAACTGTCAAGAATGCAAAGGTACAAGGTTAAGAGAAGAGGCAAGAAATATATTCATAGAAGAAAGTAATTTGCCCGAAATAACTAATCTAACAATTGATGAAGCATTTAGTTTATTTTCAAACGTAAATCTATCTGGTACAAAAAAAGAGATAGCAGATAGAATCATTAAAGAGATTAAAGAGAGGTTAGAGTTTTTAATTGATGTAGGATTGAATTACCTAACTCTCGATAGGAGTGCTGAAAGCCTAAGTGGAGGAGAAGCACAAAGAATTAGACTTGCTAGTCAAATAGGAGCTGGTTTAGTTGGCGTTACCTACATCTTAGATGAGCCTTCTATTGGACTTCATCAAAGAGATAATAAGAAATTACTCAAGACTTTAGAGAAGCTAAGAAATCTAGGAAACTCAGTAATAGTTGTAGAGCACGATGAAGAAACAATGCATTTCGCTGATTACATTCTAGATATTGGACCAGGGGCAGGAATTAATGGAGGTCAAGTTTGCGCAGAAGGAAATGCAAAAGAAATCTCTAAATCAACTACTTCCATAACCGGCCTTTACCTTTCGGGTAAAAAACAAATAGAAGTACCTAAGAAGAGAATTAAACCAAATAAAAAAGATAAGCAAAAAGACTGGCTTTTCTTGAATAAAGCTTCAGGACATAACTTAAAAAATATAAATTTAGAGCTTCCACTAGGTCTTTTTGTATGCGTAACAGGAGTATCTGGTTCTGGTAAATCAACTTTAATTAATCAAACGCTTCTTCCTGCTGTTTCAAACTCTTTAAATAAGAAAGAAAAAATGGATGCTAAACCTTATGAAAGTATTAAGGGTTCAGAAAATATAAATAAAATTATTGAAATAAGTCAAAGTCCTATAGGAAGAACTCCTCGTTCCAATCCTGCTACATATACTGGATTATTTACACCTATTAGAGAGCTTTTTGCTGGAACTCAAGAGTCAAGGTCAAGAGGCTATAAAGTAGGAAGATTTAGTTTTAACGTAAAAGGCGGTAGATGTGAAACCTGCCAAGGTGATGGTCTTATAAAAGTAGAAATGCATTTCTTGCCTGATGTTTACGTAAAATGTGATGCTTGTAATGGTCAAAGATATAACCGAGAAACTTTAGATGTCAGATATAAAGGAAAAAATATTTTTGAGGTATTAGATATGACTGTTGAGGTAGCTCTAGATTTCTTTAGTGCAGTTCCCTCTATAAATAATAAGCTAAAGACTCTAATGGAAGTAGGTCTTGGGTATATAAAATTAGGACAGCAAGCAACCACCCTCTCAGGAGGTGAAGCTCAAAGAGTTAAACTCGCTAAAGAACTATCTAAATCTTCTTTAGGGCACACTCTCTACATACTAGATGAGCCTACTACCGGACTGCACTTTCATGATGTACAGCTTTTATTAAGAGTCTTAGAAAAACTAAGAAACAATGGAAATACAGTTTTAGTCATAGAACATAATATGGAGGTTATTAAGTGTTCTGATTGGATAATTGATCTAGGCCCAGAAGGAGGATCTGAAGGAGGAGAAGTACTTGCACAAGGTTCTCCAGAAAGTATTTCGAAATCAAAGTCTTCTTATACTGGTAAATATCTTAAAAAGATATTAAAACCAGAGAAAAAGATAAATTTGTCAAAGATTTCTAACCAGTAGCTTCTTCACTTACTTGGTCAGAAATATCGTTTTCTTCCTTAATAAATTCAACTTGAGCTAAAGGAGACTTATCTCCAGTTCTATATCCCCTTTTTATGACCCTTAAATAACCTCCAGGTCTTTCCTTAAACCTAGGTCCAATCTCATTAAAAAGCTTGGCTACAGCAGTCTTATCTCTTAATTTAGAAAAGGCTTTTCTTTGGTTAGATACATTGTTTTCTTTAGCAAGAGTTACTAATGGTTCTAAGAATCCTCGAATTTCTTTTGCCTTAGCAAGAGTAGTCTTAATAGACTCATGAAGAATAATAGAAATAGCTAAACTTCTCTTCAAAGCTGTCCTCTGAGAGCTATTCCTATTTAATTTTCTTCCGCTTTTTTTGTGTCTCATAAGTAATATTCTTAATCTTTTTCAGGAGGCCAATGCTCTAATACCAGTCCCAACGAAAGACCCCTAGAAGCTAATACTTCTTTTATTTCATTCAAAGATTTTTTTCCTAGGTTTGGTGTTCTAAGAAGGTCTGATTCCATTCTTGTAACCAAATCTCCAATATAATGTATATTCTCAGCTTTTAAGCAATTAGCAGATCTCACGGTTAATTCTAGTTCATCAACTGGTCTTAACATAACTGGGTCGATCTTAGCTTCTTCTTTTTCTTCAATTACCTCTTCAAGCCTTCCTAATTCAGCAAAAGCAGAAAGTTGATGCTGAAGAATAGTTGCGGATATTCTAAGTACCTCCTCTGCTTCCAGAGTTCCATCGGTATCAATATCTACAATCAATCTATCCAGGTTAGTCCTTTGTTCAACCCTAGCATTTTCTACTGTATAAGATACCTTTTTAATTGGAGAATAGGTTGCATCTAGCCTTAATAGCCCTACTTCCTGTCCCTCATCTTCTGTAAGAGATTTGACAGGAACAAATCCTCTGCCTCTCGTAACCTTCAAACTCATATCTAAGGAGCCTTTATCAGTGAGAGTTGCAATGACATGATCAGGATTAACTATTTCAACGCCAGCTGGAGTTTCAATATCTCCTGCAACCACTGCACCTTTTGCTTTTTTCTTGATTTTAAGTTCAGCCTCTTCAGCTTCTAATAATCTTACTGAAAGCTCTTTAAGATTTAATAAGATATCTATTACATCTTCCTGAACTCCTTCAATTGTACTGTACTCATGCAGAACACCTTCTATTTTTACTTCCGACACTGCTGTACCAGGCATAGAAGAAAGCATTATTCTTCTTAAGGCATTTCCCAAAGTATGTCCAAAACCTTGCTCCAGTGGTTCAAGAATTATTTTTGATCTAGTAGGGCCCTGTTCCTCCACCAAAATTTCGGTTGGTACAAGAAAATCTTTTATTATGTCGTAATTATCAGTCATATTAATCCTCTTCAAATTATTTTGAATAAAGTTCTACTATAAGATTCTCATTTATATCTGAATCTAAGTTTTCTCTTTCTGGAGCAGAACTAAAAACTCCTGAAAGATCCATTTTGTTCACTTCTAGCCACTCACACTCTGCTCGAGAAGATGATATTTCTATAGCCTCTTTGACTCTTTTTTGATTCTTGGCCTTGTCTTTAAGGCTTATTAAGTCTCCAGGCATTAATTGGTAACTTGGTACATTAACTGTGGACTCGTTTACTTTTATAGCTTTATGGCTTACTAATTGTCTAGCTTCGGCCCTTGTAGAAGCAAACCCTAGTCTATAGACGACATTATCTAATCTGCTCTCTAGAAGTTGTAGTAAATTGTCTCCAGTAACACCTTTTTTTCTAGCTGCTAATTTATAGTAATTTCTAAATTGTTTTTCCATTACCCCATACAACCTTCTAACCTTTTGTTTTTCTCTAAGCTGAATTCCATAATCAGAAATCCTTCCTCTTCTCCTTCCATGAAGTCCAGGTGCAGTCTCAGATCGACACTTCTCTTCATAAGGTCTTATGCCACTCTTTAAAAGAAGATCTCTTCCTTCTCTACGAGAAAGTTTACTTTTTGGTCCTAAATATCTAGCCATATTAAACTCTTCTCCTTTTTGGGGGCCTACAACCATTATGAGGGATGGGAGTAACATCAGTAATCTTAGTTATCCTAAAACCCATTGAATTTAATCCTCTAATAGCAGATTCTCTTCCAGAACCAGGGCCTCTTACTTCAATTTCTAAACTGTCTATTCCATTTAGTCTTATTTTTTCTCCAACAACTTCTGCTGCTTTTTGAGCTGCAAAAGGTGTACTTTTTCTAGACCCTCTAAATCCTTGACCTCCTGCGCTTGACCAAGCAAGAGTATTTCCTTGCTTGTCAGTAACGTTAATTAAAGTATTGTTAAATGAAGCATGAATATGAGCAATGCCTTCACTTACCTTTCTTTTATTTGATTTTTTTCCTTTTGCCATAAAATTTACCTTCTAATTGGCCTCTTAGGACCTTTACAAGTTCTTGCATTAGTTTTTGTTCTTTGCCCGTTCACGGGGAGATGTCTGCGATGCCTTATTCCTCTATAAGTTCCTAAATCTTGTAATCTTTTTATATTAGTTGCTATATCTCTTCTTAAGTCTCCTTCAATTAAATACTTACCAACTTCACTTCGTATTAATTCAAGTTCTTCTTCCTTTAAATCTCCTATTTTTGATGATGGAGAGATTCCTGTTTTAGAACAAATTTCTAGTGCCCTAGTTCTTCCAACACCAAAGATATAAGTTAATGAAATTACAGCATGCTTATTATCTGGAATATTTATACCTGCTACACGTGCCATTTTACCTCCTACCCTTGTCTCTGTTTATGTCTAGGCTCTGAACTACAAATAACATAAATTCGGCCTTTCCTTTTTACTAATTTACAATTCCTACACATTTTCTTAACTGAAGCTCTTACTTTCATTCTTTATCTGCCTCCCAAAGGATTATTTCCATAGCCTTTTAAGTTAGCTTTTTTAAGAAGGGATTCATATTGTTGTGACATCAGATGAGATTGAACTTGAGCCATAAAATCCATAACTACAACTACTGCAATCAATAACGAAGTTCCACCTAAATAAAATGGAACATTTGCTGAAACTATAAGGAATTGAGGCATTAAACAAACCAGTACTAAATAACCTGAACCCCAAACTGTTAATCTTGTCATAACTTGATCAATATAATCAGCAGTTTGTTCTCCTGGTCTAATGCCTGGTAAATAAGCACCTGATCTTCTTAAATTCTCAGATATATCTTTTGAATCAAATTGCAGAGCTGTATAAAAGAAACAGAAGAAAGCTATCAATGCTGAAAAAAGAATTACGTAAAGTGGCTGTCCAGGACCTAAAGCTAGAGCTATTTCTTGAAGCCATTCAAAACCTTCTCCCTGCCCAAACCAAGTAGAAGCAGAAGCTGGGAAAAGAAGTAAGCTACTTGCAAAAATAGCTGGAATAACACCAGCTTGATTAATCTTCATAGGTAAATATGAGCTTTGGCCTTGGACCATCTTTCTTCCTTGTTGTCTTCTAGCATAATTTACCGTAACCCTTCTCTGACCTCTTTCTACCCAAACTATGAAAGCAACAGCTACTATCGCAACAACAGCTATAGATAAAAGTAAAAGAAGATTTATATCACCTTGTCTGGCACCTTCAAAAGCCTGCCCTATAGCTCTTGGTAGGCCAGCTACAATGCTTGAAAAAATAATTATTGAGATACCATTGCCTATCCCTCTTTCGGTTACTAACTCTCCCAACCACATTAAGAAAACTGTTCCCGTAACTAAAGATACAACAGCCACAAGTTGAAACATTGGACCTGGTTCTAAAGCCAATCCTTGATTCTGTAATCCAAGAGCAAGGCCACTGGCTTGTAAAAGAGCTAATGCAACAGTTCCATACCTTACATAAGCTGTTCTCAATCTCCTTCCTTCTTCGCCTTCTTCTCTAAATCTTTTCTTTAAAGCAGGATTGGTACCTTCCATTAGGCTCATAATTATTGAAGCGGTTATGTATGGCATTATATTCAAAGCCATTATGCTCATTCTTTCTAATGCTCCACCCGAAAACATATTAAATAGGTCTATAAGAGTCCCTTGGCTTTGTTGAAAAAGAGAAGCTAACTTATCTGGATCAATTCCGGGTATAGGGATATGAGTACCTATTCTGTAAATAATGACTGCAAAAAGTACAAACCTTAATCGTTTCCAAAGCTCGGAAAGTCCTTTTGTCTTCTGCAATGATGGATTAACAGACATATTAAAGCTCCACCTTTCCTCCAGCACCTTCAATTAATGTCTTAACTGAAGTTGTTGTATTTATCCCTATTAGATTTAGTTTAGGACATTTCTCTATATCCACGTCTTTGATTACCTTGACCTTTTTTGTGCTCTTTTTAATTAAGTCAAGATCCTTTAAGAGGCTAATGTTTACTTCTTCTTTATCTATATTTATTAACTTACTTAACCTTATCTCTTCTGAGAATCTACTTTTTCTAGAATAAAATCCGTATTTAGGTATTCTTTTTTGCAAGGGCATTTGACCACCTTCAAAACCAGCTCTAACTTTTCCTCCTGATCTAGAACCAAGACCTTTATGACCCCTTCCGCTAGTTTTACCTAAGCCACTTCCAGTTCCTCTGCCTCTCCTTTTCCTCTTGCTAGTCCTTGAAGAAAGACCTTTATAAGGAAGTAGATTATTTAACTTTAACGAATACCATTTCATATCTTTTTTAACCTTATTCTATTATTTCTAATAAATGGCTAGCTTTATTGATCATCCCTCTGTTCTCAGGCGTGTCTTTAATCAAAACAGTTTGACCTATTTTTGAAAGGCCTAGTCCCTTTACACTATTCCTTTGATAAGCTTTAGAGCCTATTAAACTTTTCTTTAGTTTTATATTAATATCTTTAGAGCTCATAATATTTAACCTTTACCTAACCTTTGACTTACCCTTTTTGGTGACTCCAAATCCTGAAGAGCTTTCAGGGTAGCCTGAACTACATTAACTGGTGTAGTCGACCCATAACATTTTGCAAGAACATCCTGTACTCCCGCTAATTCAAGTACAGCTCTCATCGCTCCACCCGCTATAATTCCAGTACCAGGAGCTGCCGGTTTCATGTAAACAATAGAAGAACCATGCTTGGCTTTGATCGCATAATGAATGGTATTGCCTTTTAATTCTATAGAAACCATATTTCTTCTTGCATTATCTAAAGCTTTTTGAATTGCAACAGGAACTTCACGTGCTTTGCCTCTACCATACCCAACCTTTCCATTTCCATCGCCCACAACAGTTACAGCCGTAAAACCAAATATCCTTCCTCCCTTTACAACCTTTGCAACTCTATTTACCTGAACAAGTTTTTCTTCTAATACTTCTGAGCCAAGGTTTTCAGTTGCTATTACTTTGTTCATTTCCTTTCCTTATTAAAAAGTCAATCCTGCTTCTCTGGCTGACTCTGCTAATGCTTTTACTCTACCGTGATACTTATAACCTGACCTGTCAAAAGCAACTTCACTTATTCCCTTTTCTAAAGCTCTCTCTGCTATTATTTTTCCAACTTTCTTAGCTGCATCAACATTTCCATTATTTTTATCTTTAAGATCAGACTCTATAGTTGAAGCTGAAGCAATAACTTGAGATCCATCTTGAAGCATTACTTGTGCATAAATATGTTTACTAGACCTAAAAACGGTTAACCGGTGCTTATCCTTTGAGCTTACTCTGGACCTAGTTTTCCTAGCCCTTCTTTGTCTCGATAATTCTTTCTTACTCATTTTTAAGCCTTCTTAGATTCCTTCCTTCTTATTAATTCATCCCCATATTTAACACCCTTACCTTTATAAGGTTCAGGAGGTCTGAAACCTCTTATTTCTGAAGCTACTTGTCCAATTTGTTGTTTGTCCATTGATTTAAGAACAATTTCAGTTTGGCTTGGAAGTTCAGCTGAGACTCCTTGAGGTAACTCATAAACAACCGGATGAGAGAATCCAAGACTGAGTTCTAAATTACTTCCTGATAACTTTGCTCTATAACCTACTCCGTTTATTTCTAACTTCTTTTCAAATCCTTCTGAAACTCCAATTATTATATTCTTGGTAAGAGCTCTCATTGTTCCAGTTAAGGCTAAAGTTTCAGGAAGCTGATTACTAGGAGAGAAAGAAACCTTTTCTTCTTCTAGTTTCAAGTTGACATCTGTATGAACATCCATAGAAAGCTCTCCAAGCTTACCTTTTGCTTGAATAGCTTTGTTATCAAAAGAAATTGAAACTTCTGATGGTATGTCTATGGGTTTTAAGTAAGTTTTAGCCATAATATTAAAAAACAGAACAAACCACTTCTCCTCCTAAACCAGCTTCTCGAGCTTCCTTATCGGTCATAAGACCTTTATTAGTCGAAATAATAGCAATACCCAATCCTCCATTTATATGAGGTAAATCTTTAGTTCCTACATATTCTCTTAAGCCAGGTTTACTAATCCTCTTTATTTCTTTTATTACTGGCTTCCCTTCAAAATATTTAAGCGTTACTGAAACTTCAGGTTTCTTTCCTTCACCAACTGCAAAAGATTCTATGTACCCCTCTCTTGCTAATAGTTCCAGTAAGGCAACTTTTTTTAATGAAGAAGGAAGCATTAACTCAGATTTATTTCTTTCTTGAGCATTTCGAATTCCTGTTAAAAGGCTTGATATAGGGTCTTGCATACTCATACTTTTCTACCAACTAGACTTAACTAAACCTGGAATATCTCCTTTCATAGCTAGTTCTCTTAATTTATTTCTACTTAAACCAAACTTCCTATAAACAGCATGAGGTCTACCAGTGATAGAACATCTTCTTTGAAGTCTAATAGGATTAGCATCCCTAGGAAGTTTCTGTAATTTGATTTGAGCCTGTTGCCTTTCTTCATCAGAAGTCTTGGGGTTTTTTATTAACTCTTTTAACTCAGCTCTTTTCTTAGCGAACCTTAAGACAGTCTTCTCTCTCCTTCTTTCTCTTGCAATCATGGATGCTTTAGCCATATCTACCTCTAACTCTTAAATGGGAAATTCATTGATCTTAGTAATAACTCTCCATCTTGATCATTCTTTGCTGAGGTCGTGATAGAAATATCCATCCCCCTTATCTTGTCAACTTTGTCATAATCAATTTCAGGAAAAATAATTTGTTCTTTTATGCCAATTGAATAGTTACCGCGGCCGTCAAAGGACCCTTTATTCAAGCCCCTAAAATCCCTTTCTCTTGGAATGGCTATACCTAATAATCTTTGTAAAAAGTCATACATCCTATCTCCCCTAAGGGTTACCTTACAGCCAATAGGCATTCCTTCTCTTATCTTGAAGTTCGCTACAGATTTTCTTACCTTAGTAACTTCTGGTTTCTGACCACTAATTAAAGTTAAGTCCTGTACAGCATTTTCTAATACTTTTTTGTCATTAAGAGCTTCTCCAACCCCCATATTTACAGTTACCTTAGTTATCTTAGGAACTGCCATGATAGAAGTTAAACTGAGTGCCTGCTTGAGCTCTGGTATAACTTTTTCTGAGTAATGTTCTTTTAAAGAGATCATTTATTTAATTTCCTTTCCTGAAGACTTATAAACTCTTACTTTCTTTCCTTCATCATTAACTTTAAAGGCTACCCTGTCCTTTTTCTTTGAAGAAGAATTAAAGATAGCTATATTTGATATATCTATATGTGATTCTTTTTCTACAATACCACCTTGTATTCCGGCTTGAGGATTAGGTTTAGTATGTCTTTTAACCATGTTTATTCCTGAGACTAAGCATTTATTATTATTTCCTATTTGAGAAACAGTTCCTTGCTTACCTTTATCTCTGCCGGCAATCACTATAACTTCGTCTCCTTTTTTAATTTTTTCCATGCTTTATAAAACCTCTGGTGCTAAAGAAATAATCCTCATAAACTCTTCACTCCTTAACTCCCTAGAAACTGGACCAAAAACCCTAGTCCCAATTGGCTGTTTCTGAGCATTAATCAAGACGGCTGCATTTTCATCAAACCTTATAGATGAGCCATCAGAGCGCCTTAATTTATTCCTAGTTCTAACAACAACTGCATCAATAACCTCACCCTTCTTAACTCTGCCCGTTGGAATGGCTTCTTTGACTGTTACTTTTATTACATCCCCTACTTTTGCATAGCCCTTTCTAGAGCCACCCAGTACTCTTATACACATTAGCTTCCTTGCTCCGCTATTATCAGCTACTTCTAAATAGGTTTGTTCTTGAATCATCTTTTTACTCTATATTTTCAAATTTCTTTTCTATATTTACTAAATTCCAACTCTTGGTTTTGGATATAGGTTTGCTCTCTTGAATAACAACCACGTCGCCTTCAGAACATTGATTCATCTCATCATGGGCTTGGATTTTAGATGATCTTCTAATTATTTTTTTATAAATGGGATGTTTTACCTTCCTCTCAACAAGCACAGTAATAGACTTATCTCTTTTAGAGCTAATGACTTTACCAGTAATTTGTCTAGTGTTTCGTTCAATCATTTCTATTTTTTATTTCCTCTTCCTTTTTAATGGTTTTTAATTGGGCAATAGATTTTCTTATCTCTTTTATTTTGTGATTTTGATTCAATTGCCCTGCAGAGAGCTGCATTCTTAGGTCGAGCAACTCCTTTCTTAAGGACTGCTCTTCATTTAATGAATCTGAGGAATTACCTCTAATTTTCGATAAAAATGATTCTTTCTTTGCCATTATTGATTAAGTTCGTTTTACAAAATTAGTGGATATAGGAATCTTTGAAGCTGCTAAAGCAAAAGCTTCTCTGGCAAGATCTTCTTCAACTCCTTCCATTTCATATAAAATCTTTCCTGGTTTTATTGGACATACCCAATATTCAACATTTCCTTTACCCTTTCCTTGTCTAACTTCAAGAGGTTTTTTAGTAATTGGCTTATCAGGAAAAACTCTTATCCAGATTTTTGCTCCTCTTTTTACCTTTCTTGTCATTGCTCTTCTAGCAGACTCAATTTGTCTAGAAGTTAGCTGCCCTCTAGATGTAGCCTTTAGAGCATAAGTACCAAAACTGATAGTACTTCCTCTAACAGCATTACCAGTATTTCTACCTTTTTGTTGTTTTCTATATTTTGTTCTTTTAGGTTGAAACATATTCTTATTCTTTCCTATCTTTTAACTTATTTTCTAGGACCTCTCCTCTAAAGATCCAAGCTTTAACCCCTATAATCCCATAAGTTGTTTTAGCCTCTGCCAACCCATAGTCCACATCAGCTCTGAGGGTGTGAAGCGGAACCCTACCTTCTTTAATCCATTCAGCTCTTGCTATTTCAGCTCCACCTAGCCTCCCAGCAACTCTTATTTTCACTCCTTGCGCTCCTTGTCTCATGGCATTTTGAACAGCCCTCTTCATGGCCCTTCTAAACATAACTCTTCTTTCTAGTTGCTGTGCTACGTTATCAGCTAAAAGTTTTGCATCTAAATCAGGTTTTCTTATTTCTTGTATACTTAAAGTAACTGGAATACCCATCATTCTAGTAATCTCTTCTCTCATCTTGTCAATGTCTTCCCCTTTTTTTCCAATTACTACCCCTGGTCTAGCAGTGTGAATTAAAACTCTTGCATTATCTGCAGTTCTTTCTATTTCTACCCTGCCTACTGAAGCGTGACTTAACTTAGAAAACAGATGCTCTCTTACTTCAATATCTTTTAATAAGTTTTCAGTATATTGGGACTTCTCAGCATACCACTGGGAGGTATGCTGCGTAGTTATGCCAAGCCTGAAACCTATTGGATGAACTTTTTGTCCCATTAATTTACCTCCTTTAATGTGACTTGAATATTACAACTTCGTTTGAAATATCTATCTGCCCTACCCCTTGCTCTAGGTCTGATCCTCTTCATAGTAAAACTTTCATCTACAAATATTTTAGATATAAACAATTTATCTATATCCAGTCCATTATTATGCTCAGCATTAGCAATTGCCGACTCGAGAACTTTTTTTATTATTGGAGCAGATTTTTGTAGGTCGAAAGAAAGAATATCCAGAGCCTCCTCAACTTGCTTTCCTCGAATTTGGTTTGCAATTAATCTGGCCTTTTGACTGGATACTCTTGCACTCCTTAGTTTTGCATTCACTTCAATCATAAAACTCTCCTAAGAGGATTTCCTATCGCCAGAGTGAACCCTAAAAGTTCTAGTTAAAACAAATTCACCTAGTTTGTGACCTACCATGTCTTCTTGAATAAAAATAGGAACATGTTGTCTTCCATTATGAACAGCTATATTTAGCCCCACCATCTCAGGAGTAATTAGAGATCTTCTAGACCAAGTTTTAATTGGTTTTTTATCATTGGCTGCCGAAGCTACCTCCACTTTCTTTTGAAGATGAATATCAACAAATGGTCCTTT
>CAYFFW010000021.1:0-25930 GCA_964342745.1 uncultured Gammaproteobacteria bacterium | reverse complement strand
GCTATTCGTTGATCAACCCGAGAGAGTTATCAGTGAAATTTTGATCCATATTGATAAATGAGACTTGGTTTAATTTTATTATTCTTAGCTCTGTTTGCTAGTGGCACTTGGGGAGAAGATGAAGACAGCGTTCAAGAATTAAACTTGGAGGGAAAGTGGTTGGCCGCTTATGTTCCTATCTCATATGAAGAAATTGTAGATATTTCTAAACAAGACAACGAATATGTTGTTACTAAGGTAAGAGGGGATCAGTACATTCCTTCTGGAGAGGTATCAATGAAAACAGACCTAAACCTTCAAAATTGTAAAGGACAGGGAGCTAGTAAAGGGTTCAAAAACCCCTACTGGATTGATTGTAAATTTATAGCTATCAATGAAGAGCTAATTGCTGCTTTTGGAGATGGTTTGTTAGTGGTGGCTTACAGAGACCTTCCAAAAGCAACGCATTCTTTTTGTATGACCGATTGGAAAGAGAAACTTCCAGAAAGTGGAATAGAAACCATTCTTAATGCTCGACCAAAAGCTTTTAGGCACTGTTTAGCCTGTGAGGGGACTAATTGTAAAATGAAAAACTGGCCTGAAGGCAGAGAAGCTGAATCACTGATTTGCAAAAAACTATTTTGTAAGCCCATTAGAGCAATAACTAAGTCGATCAACTCAGAAGATGTGCTTAATGTGGGCTCTGGGATATCGCAGGTCCATTTTACCTACAGAATATCGAAAAAGGGCACAGCAGAAAACCTAACCTTGACTTCTTTTTCTGGTGAGATGAACAAAAAACAAGCCAAGACATTTACTAGGAATATATTATCTAGTTTCAAGTATAAACCCGTTGAGATAGACGGAGAGATTTATGAAGTTGATAACCTTAGAGGATGGCTCTATTGGAAAATTGATGACTTATAAGTATTTTAAATAAATGGATCATAGGCCCACTGAAGCAGGGCCTGCCTTTGTCTTGGTCTGCAAAAAATATCTCCTTTTTCGCAATTAGCCTTTATCCCACCAATATGCCTTGGACCAAAAGATCTCCATCGTTTTATTTGGAATGCATCTACCCTGGGTAGTCTTCTTCCTAAAGAATACCTACAATACCATTGAAACCAACCTAAAGGGTCTTCAGGGGTTATCCAGCCCTTTTCCTTCCAAACCGACATAGGTTGACCTGAACTAACCTGAAAGTAGTTTAATTTTTTATCAAAGCCATCTTTGCTAATTTGTGCTTTTTTTAACCAAGATTTTGGATATTCCTCAATGTCACCTTTGAAATACCAGCCACCAAACACACCTAACTCTAGCATCTCTTTTGGGGTTAATTGAGGACAAAACCCTTTTTCCATCTTTAGTCCCTAAAAGGTATTGCTGTAGCGTGAAGTAAAAGCTTTGGGCAGCAAAACATCTCAATGGCTTCGTGAGTCTTTTTTGTTTCAGAGGCGTAAACTTTTTGAATAAAATCTTTAGCTTCCTTATTTCCTCTTTCTGCAGCTAACACAAAGTAAGTTTCGGACAAAGTTAAATCCTTGGGAACTTTACCTCCTTTGGCGTAAAGAATAGCTAAATTGAATGGAGCTTTCGAATGTCCCTGTTTAGTGGCTTCTTGAAACCAGTAAACACTTTTTTCCATATCTATATGAATGCCTAAGCCCAGAGAATAATTCACTCCAGTGTTGTATTGGCTGACCATGATTCCTTGAGTTGCAAGCGATAAATCGTAGACGAATTCTTCTTTTGCTTTTTCAGGGTCAGATAATAAACCCAGCGAATTAAGAGAGAGAAAACACAAAAAAATATTAAATTTTTTCAAAACACTAATGATATAAATTTAAGCCATGCTTACTACAACTTTCCCTAAAACCTTCCTGTCTTCTAGTGTTTTTATTGCTTCACCTGCTTTTTCTAAGGGGTAGGTCTTGCTGACGAAGGGCTTTATTTTTCCATCTTTATGCATTTGAAAAAGTTCTTCAAAATTTTGCATATTAATATCTCTATCTAGGCCAGCAAACTGACCCCAAAAAACCCCAACAATTTGGCACTCTTTTAAAAGAGTAAGGTTCAATGGCATTTTTGGAATACCTGCAGTGAAGCCTATTACTAAGTATCTCCCGTGTCTTTTTATAGCCCTTAAAGAGGGCTCGGCATAATCGCCTCCAACTATGTCATAAATTACATCCACTCCACCTCCAGATATTTCTTTGATCTCATTCGAAAACTTCTTTTGAGCATCTCTGTCCATCTCTCTTGGGTAAAGAATTCCTTCATCAGCACCTTCTTTTTTACACAATTCTAATTTATCTTCTGAAGAGACCCCTGCTATTACTTTTGCACCCATTGCTTTAGCAACTTGAATAGCAGTTATGCCCAAACCGCCCCCAGCACCTAAGATCAGAATACTTTCACCAGCCTTTAGCTCTGCTCTTTGCTTGAGTCCGTGAATTGTTGTTCCGTAATTAAGAGGGAAGCCCGCAGCCACTTCAAAATCCATACTTTCTGGTAGAGGCATTAACTGGGGCTCAAAATAGGCACCTTTTTCAACCAAACCTCCCGAGCCTACGTTCCCCATAACCCTATCCCCTTCCTTAAATTGAGTAACGCCATTTCCTACAGAAGAAACAATCCCTGAAATCTCGCTGCCTGGGCTAAAAGGGAAGGGCGGTTTAAATTGATAAAGGCCTTGGACAATCAAAACATCAGGAAAGCTTATGCCGGTGGCCTTTATGTCGACAACAACTTGACCATCTCCAGCTATTGGGTCAGGTATTTCTTCTACTTTATGGGATTCAATTGGTCCAAATTCGTTACAAACAAATGCTTTCATTTAAATATTCTCCTTTATTCTAGTCTTCGTAAGTTAAGTTAATGGTAAGTTTAATAAGATCAAGAGACTTTATTCAAGAACTCTTTTAGGTAGTCTTCAAAAGGGAGTTTTTCTTCAGACTCTATCTTCTCTTGCTTCTCCTTCGACATGGTGGCCTCCTTCTTAAATACATCTTCGTGAGAGTTATTATAGTTTTGAAAGAAATCTGCATGTTTGGAGGCCATTTTGACACCCAGATCTTGATGGGAAAGCCCTTCCCGGATTAATTTTTCAATCAACTGACCGCTTGGTGTTAGTTTTAAGTTTTCAATTTTCTCTTGTTGTTTTTTTAATGATTCATTCCAGTGATCACTTTCGCTGCTAAAAGTCTTTAATTCTTCACAGGCCTCTTTCATTTGACTGATTAAGTCTTGGGCGAGATCAACAGCATTTACTTCTTTTTTTTCAAAATAAATTTTTAAACCAGGACTTCTTCCATAATTAACAACTCTTCTGTGATTTTCTTTTAAGTATTCATTTTCTTCCTTATCTAATTCTGGACTTTCTTTGATTAAACAAAATAATAAAAGTAAATCTAGAAAATCAATTTGGCTTCTTTCTATTCCCACAGGAGAGAAAGGGTCCAGATCAACACATCTTATTTCAAGGTATTCTATTCCTTCAGATCTCAGGATATTTATAGGTCTTTCCCCAGAAGGACAGACCCTCTTGGGTCTAATTGTGCTGTAGTATTCATTTTCAATTTGAATAATAGATGTATTCAGCTGTATTCTTTCCTTGCCTGAAAACTCTCCTATTTCTTCATACTTATCATGTCTTTTGGTTAAAGCTCCTTTTAAGTCTTTTATGTACTCATCAATTGAGTTAATCGAAATGTTTAAGTCGTCTTGAATTTGGCTTATGTAGCCAAGATCTCCCATACGTAATGAAGTGCTATGCTTTCCATAAAAACCCCCTCCTGGAATCTTTTTAAAATCTTTTATTTTGTCTGTAAAGGAATCAGAAAAAGAAGGAGAAGCTCCAAAAAGCAGGAAATACAACCATTCATATCTTTTAAAGTTTCTGGCAATATTTAGGTAGACTTCACTTTTTATTCCTTCGAAGCTTTTAGTTGAATTTTCTTCAATTCCTTGAATTTTTTTTATGAAAATATCAGGGAAGGAAAAGTTGTAATGAATGCCCGCGATTGCCTGCATTTTACTTCCATATCTGTGGGACAGCCCCCTTCTATAAATAGACTTTATTTTTCCTGAATTTGAGTTTCCGTACTTCCCGATTGTAATTTCCTCATCAGATTCAATGAAACACGGCATGCTTAGTGGCCACAGCATTTCATCTTCAAGGGATTGATAGACATAAGAGTGAAGGTCACTTAAAAAATCTAAGCAATCTTTAGTACTGGTAAAGGTAGGTGTTACCAATTCAAGAAGGGCTTCAGAAAAATCAGTGGTGATATATGAGTTCGTTAGTGAAGAGCCTAGTTTTTCAGGGTGGTCTTTTTTTGAAAGGCCTCCCTTGAAATCTACCCTGAGACTTTCTTTTTCTATCCCCCTTTTAATGTCTTTAAGATGATCTAAGGCACCAGATGACCCAAGATCTTTCAAGTTCAAACGCATAATTTTTAAGTTTAGCTGACTTTTGGTCCGGCCTCGATGATTTCTTTAGAAACATCGAATTTAGCAAAATTTTGAACAAACTGTTCTATCAGGCTTTTTTCATAAGATTCAAATTGAGAGGGGTCAGCCCAGTTTTTTATAGGGTTTAATAGATTGCTATCTACACCTTCCAAGCTGGTAGGGACTTCTAAATTCATACCTTCAATCCTCTCGGTTTCTACAGAAGCCATTTCACCGCTCTGAATGGTAGAGATAATCTTTCTTGTCACGGGAATATCAAATCTACTTCCTGTACCATAAGGTCCACCCGTCCACCCAGTATTTACTAAGTAAACTTTGCTTCCAAATGACTCAATTCTCTCCATAAGTAAATTTGCATAGACACTAGCAGGCCTAGGAAAGAAAGGAGCTCCATAACATGTAGAGAAGGTTGTTTTAAAGGCTTCAGTTGAACCTACTTCAGTTGACCCTACTGCAGCCGTGTATCCACTGAGAAAATGATAAGCTGCAGCTTCCTTGCTTAAAATCGATACCGGAGGAATAACTCCAGATAGGTCACAAGTTAAAAATATAACTGCTTGGGGCTCACCAGCAGCATTTTTTTCGGCTATTTTTTCAATATGTTCTCTTGGATAAACTACTCTGGTATTTTCAGTTAAAGAGGAATCACTATAATCCGGTGTTTTTGTTTCAGGATCAATAACTACATTCTCCATTACACTTCCGTGCTTAATAGCATCCCATATTACTGGTTCATTTTTCTGTGTAAGGTCTATGCACTTGGCGTAACAGCCGCCCTCAAAGTTAAATACCGCTCCTTGGCTCCAACCGTGTTCATCGTCTCCAATTAAGTTTCGATCAGGATCTGCTGAAAGTGTTGTCTTTCCAGTACCAGATAGTCCAAAAAAAAGACAAACATCACCTTCTTTTCCTACATTAGCAGCACAATGCATGGGTAAAACTTTCTTTTCGGGCAAGAGAAAATTTTGTACTGAAAACATTGATTTCTTCATCTCCCCGGCATAACGCATGCCCGCCAGAAGAACTTTTTTTTCTGAGAAGTTAATAATTACAGCTCCATCGCTATTGGTTCCATCCCTTTGAGGGTCACAAACAAATTCAGGCGCACTCATTAAAGACCAAGTTGTTTTGTCTGAAGGATTAAAAGTTTCTGGCCTAATAAACATCTGTCTCCCAAATAAGTTGTGCCAAGCCCATTCAGTCTTTACCTCAACAGGAATATAGTGATCTTTATGCTCCCCTACATGTAAACATGATATGAATACATCTTTTTCTGATAGATAAGTCTCAACCCTTTTCCACAATGACTTAAATTTTTCCCCTTCTATAGGTCTGTTTATATCACCCCAATCAACCTGAGAAGAAGTGGTTGTGTCTTTAACAATAAATCTATCAAGAGGGCTTCTGCCAGTTCTTTTACCTGTTTTAACTAACAAAGCCCCATTAGAAGCTATTTCTCCTTCACCCCTGCTCAAGGAGAGCTCTATGAGTTCATCCTGGTTTAGGTCTTCTTGAATTTTTGCTGCCATGTATAAGTGCGCATTATAGATAGTTATTTAATTTTTAGAATGCAATTTGGTTGAAATAAATAAAGAGAATAGCAAGTAAGAAAATAATGCAAAAAAGGCGACCAGTGTCCATCCAGGAATACTTATGCCCATAAAAGACCAAAGGACCTCAGCGCAATTTCCATCACCTCTTATAGCGAGCATAAAGACTTCAACTAAAGGAAGGGTATCAAATAAATAGTCTATGTCTGGACCACAGGTGGGGACAAGATCAGCTGGAAGGTTTTGAAGGTAAAGTTGTCTTATTGCCAGCGACATACCAAAGACTAGAAAAGTCAGAGAAGTCGTTATATATAATCTAAAGACTTTTAGTGACTGGTTTTTATTTATGAAAGCTATTAAGCAGGTAAGAATAACTAGGTAAACACAAAACCTTTGGGCATAACAAAGCAAACAAGGTTTAAGCAATAAAACGTGTTCAAAATAAGCTGCTATTAATATTAAACCAAGACTACCCAAACCTAAGATTTCAAAAATTCGCCTAGAGTTATGAAATAAGAAACTAAATATCATTTTGTTATTAATGGGCTTGATCCCAGTTTTTTCCTTTACCTATTTCAACATCAAGAGGCACTTCTAAATTTGCCGCCTTAGACATACAATTTCTCAGGATACCAGAAACCTTTTCGGCGTCTTTCTGGTTTGACTCTACTACTAACTCATCATGGACTTGAAGTATTAATTTAGCATCAAGTTTTGTATTTTTTAAGTCATTATTCACTTGAATCATAGCTTTTTTCATTATGTCAGCTGCAGTTCCTTGGACGGGTGCATTTATGGCAACTCTTTCCGCTGCCTGTCTCCTTATAGCGTTGCCTGCAGAGATTTCAGGAAGGTAAAGTCTTCTTCCATACATAGTTTCAACAAATCCTTTTTTCTTAGCGTCTGATTTAGTTTTTTCCATGTATTTCCTTACACCTGGGTACCTTGAAAAATAAGTATCCATGTATTCAGCGGCCAAATTTCTATTTATGCCTAGTTGTTTACTTAAACCAAATGCAGAAATACCATAAATGAGCCCAAAATTAATAGCTTTAGCACTTCTTCTCTGGTCACCGCTAACTTCACCTATCCCAACTCCAAAAACTTCACTTGCCGTACTTGAATGAATATCTTGCCCTTCTTTAAATGCTTTTATCAAAACCTCGTCTTTTGACAAATGAGCTATTACTCTAAGTTCTATTTGAGAATAGTCTGCTGATATGAGCTGACATTCTTTGGCAGCGATAAATGCTTGCCTTATTCTTCTGCCATCTTCTGTTTTTATCGGTATATTTTGTAAGTTAGGGTCTGAAGAAGAAAGCCTTCCTGTTGAAGTCCCAGTTTGATTAAAAGAAGTATGAATTCTTCCTGAGTTTAAAGAAATCTGTGAAGGCAGCTTGTCAGTATAAGTAGATTTAAGTTTACTTAGAGTTCTATGCTCTAAAATTATTTCAGGCAATTCATAATCTTCCGAAAGCTGTTGAAGTACGTTTTCTGCTGTGGAAGGTTGTCCGCCTGGTGTTTTTTGTAAGACAGGATAATTTAGTTTTTCAAAAAAGATTTCTTGAAGTTGTTTTGGCGAACCTAAATTGAATTCTTCCCCTGCTAAAACATAAGCTTTATCTTCTAGCCCTTTAATCCTATTGCTGAAATCTTTAGATTGTGCCTTTAGAACCTTTTCGTTTACTAGAGTTCCGCTGCGCTCCATATCTGAGAGCACCTCAATTAAAGGTATCTCTATTTCCTCTAAAAGCTTGTTTAAAGAAGGCTCTTCTTCTAACCTGGGCTTTAGTTCTTCATATAGACGAAGAGTAATATCTGCATCTTCAGAGGCGTAGTGAAGAGCCTTGTCCACTGGAACTTGGTCGAAAGTAATCTGCTTAGCCCCCTTGCCTGCAACTTCCTCAAAAGTTGTTGTTTTATAATTAAGGTAATGCTGAGCCAAGGCATCCATATTATGCCTAGATGCCGTACTATTTAGTACATAGCTCATCAACATGGTGTCATTTTTAATTGAATCTAGTTCAACTCCATATCTGGACAGAATATTTTTATCAAATTTAATATTTTGCCCAACCACCTTAGCTTTATTTGATTCTAGAATTGGTTTTAATTTTTTGAGGACATGTTCTTCAGACAACTGTTCTTCATGTGAGTGAGCTAAAGGTATGTATGCCGCCTCTCCAGGTTTTACCGATAAAGAAATTCCTACCAGTTTGGAATCCATGTAGTCTAAACCAGTAGTTTCAGTGTCAAGAGCTACTATTGTGCTTTTCTTTATCTTAGTTAACCATTTTTCTAGTTGTTTATTTTTTGTAATTAGTTCGTATTTAGACTCTATGGTTGTTTTTTCAATACCTTCACTTTTAGGCTCTTCTTCTAACCATGCTTTGAACTCTAATTCTGTATAAATTTCCTTTAATAATTCTTTGTTTTTTTTGCCTACTTTTAAGTCTTTAAGATCAATATCTAGGGTGACATCCTTTTTAATTGTTACTAGTTGCCTTGAAAGCTCTAACTGCTCTAGGCCCGATCGTAAGTTTTCACCTACTTTCCCTGAAATCTCATCAGCATTTTTTATTATATTTTCTAGATTTCCATATTCAGAAAGCCATTTAGTCGCAGTTTTTGGGCCCACCTTTTCTACACCAGGAACGTTGTCAGATGTGTCGCCAATTAATGCGAGATAATCAATAATTAGTTTTGGTTCAACGCCGAACTTCTTTTTAACCCCCTTCTCATCTAAAAGCTCATTTTTCATCGTGTTTACAACTTTTATATGTTTATCAACCAATTGGGTCATGTCTTTATCGCCAGTAGAAATAACTGTATCTATGCCTTTATTACTTGCTTGCTGAGCTAAAGTCCCAATAACATCATCTGCCTCTACACCCTCAATGCTCAATAGTTTTATGCCTAAGGCTTCTATAATTCGATTAATGGGTTCTATCTGACTAACCAGGTCTTCTGGCATAGGAGGTCTATTGGCTTTATAAGCTTTATACATTTCATGACGAAATGTTTTTCCTTTAGCATCAAAGATTACGGCCAGAAGGCTATCAGGATGGTCTAAAAGTATTTTATTTATCATACTTATAACACCTCTAACTGCTCCAGTAGGTTGATTCTTTGAACTCATTAAGGGAGGAAGGGCATGGTAAGCCCTATAAAGATAAGAAGAACCATCTACTAAGATCAGAGGAGAGTTTTTAGAGTTTTGTTTTGACATTTTTTTTGAAACTTTTTCTAATATTTTTTGTCTTATTTTATACCTAAGTTAGTTAAATGATGTATGCCCCGGGTTCTTCCCCAAGGTAACTCGGGGCCTTAAACACCAAACCATCTTAAGAGCTCCTCAGTTAAAGGTTCTAACCCAATATTCTTTTTCGAAGAAAAGCTTAAAGCTTTAGATTTAACTTCAATCCTATCAAGGAACTGGTTTGCTTTTGTAACAGCTTCTTTTGCTTTGCTTTTAGACAATTTATCAGACTTATTAAGTATTACTAACAAAGGAGTTTTTGTTTGTAGTGACCAGTTGATCAGGGTTAAATCTGAATCCCTAAATGGCTGTCTAATATCCATTACTATTACTAGTCCCACTAAACTTCTTCTTGAATTCAAATAGTCTGTTATTAATTTCCCCCAACTTTTTTTGGTTTGTTTAGAGACTTTGGCAAAGCCATATCCTGGAAGATCTGAAATCCTATTTTCACCATAGTCGTCTAAAGAAAAAATATTAATGGACTGCGTTCTACCGGGTGTTTTGCTGGTTTTAGCAAGCTTTCTCTTTTTTGTTAAACAATTTAGAAGGCTAGATTTTCCCGAATTAGATCTGCCGCAGAAAGCCACTTCAGATCCTGTATCTTCAGGTAGGTCTTTTAAAGAAAACCCACTAACGAGAAACTTGCAGTTTTCAAAAAAATTTGTAGGACTCATAGTAATGTTTAATTTAAACACCTGGCAAAGGTTAGTATATAATCCTCGCCCGTATCACCATTTAGCGCAAGCATTTCTATGAATTTAACTAAGTTGTTAGCTCTCTTTGTTACAGTCCTACTCATGGGGGCAGGAGACATAGGGTCTGGTAAGACTAAATCTCAAACCTGTGTAGCCTGTCATGGAGAAGATGGAAATAGCGTGGTTGGTTTATGGCCCTCTCTAGCTGGTCAAAATACGAAATACCTTTATAAGCAATTACAATTAATACAATCTGAAGAAAGGTATATCGCTGAGATGAACGGTCAACTTGACGGTTACAGTAATCAAGATCTTTTAGACTTAGCCGCTTATTATTCTAGTCAAAAGAGTAAAGTAGGTCAGACTTCTGCAGATTTAGTAGATAAAGGTTTTAAGCTTTATTACGCTGGTAGTATGGAAAAAGGTATACCAGCTTGTACTGCGTGCCACTCTCCCAGGGGTTTAGGAAATAGTCAGGCAGGATACCCCCTTCTAAGCGGTCAGAAGCCTGAATATATTGTCAAAACCCTAAAAGAATATAGGTTAGGTGAGAGACAGTATTCTGAAGAATCTGCCATTATGGTTTCTATAGCTTATAAGCTTGACGATAAAGAAATAGAGGCGTTAGCGAGTTTCATAAATGGTCTTTACTAAATATTCATCAGTTAGAGGTTTTACCTGTTGGTTATTTCTAGTCTTTTTTCTATCTTGTGCTCAAGCTGAAGATTATATTGCAGGAAGGCATTATCAGTTACTCGATACCCCTTCGATTACGAGAGACCCTACTAAAGTAGAAGTTGTTGAGGTGTTTTGGTTTGGCTGTAACCATTGCTATGCTCTTGAATCTTACATACAGCCTTGGAAAAAAGCTCTTTCTAATGATGTAGATTTTTGGAAATCTCATGCAACCTGGAATCCTACCCTGAAAACTCATGCTCGTTTATTTTATTCAGCTAAAGCCTTAGGCATTGAAGAAAAAATTATCCCCGCTGCCTTTACAGCAATTCAAAGAGAGGGTAGGTTTTTGACGGGTAATTCGGAGCTTGAATATTTTTTTAAAGGATTTGGAATTGAAAAAGACAGATATCTCTCTATCTCAAAATCATTTGGTGTGAATAATGCATTAAAACAAGCTGACAATAGAATGCGAAAATGGTCTATAACTGGGGTGCCTACTTTAATTGTTAATGGAAAGTACAAAGTTTCAGGAACAAGAGAGGTAAGCACAAAAGAAATTCTCGATGTAGTGGACTTCTTGATAGAAAAAGAGAGGAAGTTCCTGTCAAGTTCAAATTAGGTACTGTTTTGAATTCTTTTCCTGTAAGCCCTCTATTCGTTCCAGCTAATAAGCTAGAGTGGATTCAGAAAGCAGAAAGCTCCGAAGCAGACGGTTTAATAATTGATCTCGAAGATTCCGTCCCAGAAGAATATAAGAAGGAAACAAGAGAGGCTTTAGCTGATTACTTGTCTTCTACAGAAATTACTAAACCTTTTTTTATACGAATCAACCCCATGAATACAAGTCATGGCGAAAAAGACATCAATATATTTAAAGAAACTGTCAAAAGCTTTAAAGGCTTAATTATTCCTAAAATAGAAGACCCAGTAGAAATTGCTTCTTTAAACAAAGAAATAAAGGTGGTCTTGTTGATTGAAACACCGCTAGCATTAGAAAACCTTTCTTTATTGAGTCAGAGCGACAACGTCATAGGTCTTGCTTTAGGCGGTGCAGATCTTTCAGCAGAATTGGGTTCTGATATGAGCTGGGATTCTCTTTTGATGGCAAGGTCAATGATAGTGCTGCAAGCCAGCAAAAACGGTCTCTTGACTATAGATAGCCCTTTTATGCAAATTAATGACGAAAAACTATTAGCTGAAGAAAGCTGGAAGGCTAAATCTATTGGTTTTAACAGTAAATTTGCTATTCACCCAAAACAAGCAAAAATAATAAAAGAGAGATTTTTACCTACCAAAGAGGAAATAGAGGAAGCTGAAAAGATTATTGAAGCTTACTCAAATTCTAAAGGTGGGGCTATCTCTGTAGATGGTAAGATGGTTGATGAACCGATAGTTAGACTTATGAAGAAACGATTATGGTTAGTTGGAATAGATTTAGAAAGTAAGTAAAGGATTGAGGAAAAATTTATGGTAAAAAATATTAAAGAAATAGAACCAGGAAGATATAGGGAGACCTTTGGAAGGTATTATGAAGATTTCAAAATTGGCGATGTTTATGAACACAGACCTGGAAGGACAATAACCCAGTCGGATAATACTTGGTTCACTTTACTAACCATGAATCAACATCCAATTCATTTTGATGAGGAGTTTGGTAAAGGAACAGAATTTGGCAAGACTTTAGTTAATAGCCCTTTTACTATAGCCCTTATGGTAGGAATGAGCGTAAGTGATGTTAGTCAAAAAGCTATCGCTAATTTAGGCTGGACAGACATTGTTTTGCCTCACCCTTTGTTTGTTGGAGATACTTTATATGCTGAGTCCGAGGTTATTGAGAAAAGAGAGTCTAAATCTAGACCAGATGATGGAATTGTTACTGTTAAAACTATTGGTAAGAATCAAGACAGGGTAGTTGTAGCCTCCTATTTGAGATCAGCACTTATCCCTAAGCAGGGAACTGCTGTGGAAGACAAAATAGATTATTAATATATCGTTTGGCGTTAAATTCTATTTTTGTTATAACTTACACTTCATAAATGTGATTGGGGGTATATATGAGTCAAAGTTTATTTGATACTGATGCGGTGGATAAAAATGCTTGGCATCTTCAGGGCAATTGGGGCCCTGTTGAAAAAGAATTAGAGGCTGAAGATCTAACTGTAAAAGGCAAGATTCCTAAAGATCTAAATGGTCTTTATGTAAGAAATGGAATGAATCCTAGGTCTGGTTACAGTGACCACTGGTTTTTTGGAAACGGAATGCTTCATGGATTTAAATTTGAAGAAGGAAAAGTTAGTTATAAAAATAGATATGTTAAAACTCCTTATTATGAAAATGATTTAGATATTATTAGTTCTTTTGGGGATTTGAGTGCTTCTCCAGCGAATACTCACATTGTTAAGCATGCTGGTAAGTTGCTAGCCTTGGAGGAAGCTCATTTACCTTGGGAGGTTGATGAGGATTTAGAAACATTAGGGGCGTATGATTTCTCAGGAAAACTTAACGGGGCTATGACTGCTCATCCCAGGATTTGTCCTAAGACCGGAGAGCTTTTATTTTTTTCCTACTCTATGATGGCTGAACCCTATCTCACATATTATCGTGCTAATGCCAAGGGAGCTTTAGTTCAGACTGAACCGATAGAACTTCCAAGGGCGGTTATGATGCATGATTGGAATGTGACGGAGAACTTTGTTGTTTTTATGGATCTTCCAATAATTTCTGATATGAACCTTGCAGTAGAAACAGGTTCCCCTTTTGGATTTAAGCCTGAGTGCGGAGCAAGATTGGGTGTTATGCCCAGAGATGGGTCTAACAGTGACGTTAGGTGGTTTGAGATTGATCCTTGTTATGTATTTCATCCCCTTAACTCCTTTGAAGAGGGGAATAAAATAATTCTCTATGTTTGTAAGCAAAAAGAAGCAATGGTAGGCGGGTTCCAAGAGGTTTATGGTGGAGATACAACAATAGGAAGGCTATGGAAGTGGACTATAGATTTAGAGTTAGGAGAGGTTAAAGAGGAGCAAATAGATGATGCAGCCTGCGATTTTCCTAGAGTAGACGATAGAAGAACAGGCTTGAAAACTGACTATGGCTACTGTATGACCTTAGATACAAATGCAGAATCTTTAACTTTAGGGAATCATGTACATAAATATGATTTAGTTAAAAATAAAAGGTTTACTCATGATTTAGGTAAGAATGTGAAGGGTGGAGAGCCAGTCTTTGCTCCTAAATCTAAAGATTCCGATGAAGAAGACGGATGGATTTTAATGTTAGCTTATGAAGAGGAAAGTGAGAGGTCTAAACTATTAATAATCGACTCCAAGGACTTTGAATCCCCTCCTGTTGCAGAAATATACACTCCTCAAAGAATACCTTATGGAGCCCATGGAAGCTGGATGCCGAAGTAAAATAAATTAGAAGGAATAAAAATGGAGACACACTTTGCAACTTTGTGGGAAAACATTTCAGATGTAATTCCTAATAGAAAAGCATTAATTTGCGGAAACATAGAAAGAACTTGGAAGGAATACGATGAAAGGGCAGCCAGACTAGCTTCGCTGTTAACAAAAAATGGTTTAGGAGATGACTCTAAAGTGGGCCTTTATCTTCACAATTCTAATGAATACCTAGAAGCTCAATACTCAGTTTTCAAGATTAAAGGTGTTCCGATAAATGTTAATTATAGGTACAAAGAAGATGAGCTTGTTTACTTACTAGACAATGCAGATGCAGAAGCTGTTTTTTATCAAGCTTGTTATGCGAGCCAGATTGAATCCATAAAAGAAAAACTACCTAAAGTAAAAGTCTTTATTCAGGTTGATGACGGCACTACCGAACTTCCTGAATTTTCAGTTGATTTTGAAGACTCTATATCTAATAACCACCCTATGGATAGGCAGGTGAGGTCTGGTGAAAACATTTATATGCTCTATACAGGGGGCACAACAGGAATGCCTAAAGGAGTTATGTATAAACATGAGGGCTTTGTTAGTGGAATGCTAAAAACAGGAACTGCTTGGGGGTTGCTTCCTATAGCTCCAGAGGAACTTGAGAACACTGAAGGATTTGATTTAGACATTGTTCCAGGCTTAGTGAAAGACCTAGAACAGGCAGATAGTTTAATTGTGAGCTTACCTGCATGTCCTTTAATGCATGGAACTGGAATGTGGCTTGGAGCTTTTATTCCTTTAAGTGTTGGGGGAACGGTGGTAACTATTCCTCAACTGGGCTTTGATCCAGATCGCTTACTAAAGGAAACTGAGAAACACAAAGTTAATAATTTAGTAATTGTGGGAGATGCTTTTGCAAAACCAATTAGAGACTCTTTGGACAAGGCGAAAACTGAGGGCAGTCCTTATGATATTGATTCAGTCAATATGATGATTTCAAGTGGAGTCATGTGGAGTTCTGAAGTTAAAGAAGGCCTCCTTGCTCATCACGAGATGCTTTTAGTTGATGCTATGGGATCTACAGAGGGAGGAATGGGCAGTTCAATAGCCTCAAGAGAAAACCCAGCCCCAACTGCTAAATTTACTCTAAACCCAGGAGTTATAGTTATTACTGATGAAGGGAATCTTGTTCAGCCAGGCTCAGGAGAAATGGGATTAATTGGAACTAGTGGTTTGGTTCCAGAAGGTTATTACAAGGACGCCAAGAAATCTGCTGAAACATTCAAGGAGGTAGAGGGCATTAGGTATAGTTTTCCAGGAGACTACGCTTTAGTTGAAGCTGATGGCTCTATCACTTTACTCGGCCGTGGAAGTAATTGCATAAACACTGCTGGAGAAAAGGTTTATCCTGAAGAGGTTGAAGAAGCAGTAAAGCGTCACCCAGATATTTACGATTGTTTAGTTGTAGGAGTGGAAGACGATAGATTTGGCCAAAGAGTTGTTGCCTTGGCTTCATATAAAGAAGGTAAAACACTGGAGGAATCTGAACTAATTAGTTTTACTAGAGATCACTTAGCAGGCTATAAACTTCCTAAACAAGTTTTGTTTGTTGATGAAGTAATGAGAGCTCCAAACGGAAAAGCTAATTACAAGTGGGCTAAACAGAGAGCTGATGAAGAGCTTTCTTAATCATTAATGAAAGTTTCTGATGCCGTAGCTCAAAGAAAGTCGGTAAGGGCTTTCTTAGACACTCCTGTAGATAATAAATTAATTGAAACTCTGCTTGAGAAGTCAGCAAGAGCAGCTTCTGGAGGTAACCTTCAACCCTGGAGAATATATGTTATTAACGATGAAACAATGAAAACCTTTTTAAGGCATCTTTCAGAGTGGAAAGAACCAGAAACACCAGCTTATGATATTTATCCTAAAGACCTAACTGAACCTTATAAATCTTCAAGACTTAAAGTAGCGGTCGATATGTATGGACTTCTGGGGATAGGAAAAGAGGACAAGGAAGCAAGATTTAAACAGATGCTAAAGAATTTTGAATTTTTTGGAGCTCCTGCAGGCTTTTTTTGTTATGTCGATAGACAAATGGGACCTCCGCAATGGTCAGATTTAGGTATGTTTCTACAAACTTTTATGCTTCTAGCAAAGGAAGAAGGTTTAGATACTTGCCCACAGGAAGCATGGTCAGCAAGACCTGACAGTGTTTCTAGTTTTGTAGAGGCGGGTGAAGAACTAATGCTTTTTTGTGGTATGGCCATAGGCTATATAGACGATAAGGCGACTGTAAATCAGTTGGTTACAGAGAGAGAGCCTTTAGCTGTTTGGGCTAAGTTTATAGAAAAATAATTCTTTAAATATTTAAGTGAGAATTTGTCTCTATATTGAGTTGACCTTCAAGACCCGCCACCCTATGTTGTGCACTTTTTATGTACTCAGGATCCGATATCATTTCTAACATAGCCTTCCGGTTAGGATATGTGGCAATTGAAATTTGATCCCAAAGGTCTTCAACTTCTCCCAGCATAAGCCTAGACACCTTGCCACTAAAGATGGGCTTCCCACCAACTTTTTCAAGATGTCTTCTTACTTCTTGGCCATAAATAGCATAAGCCTCTTCACCAGTAAGATCGGTTTCTCTTTTATCAGGATATTCTGCTTTATCTTTAAACTTAAGTAGATTGACCATAAAAATTGGTTCATCTTTACCTTCTTCTAGAAATCCAGTCATCTGTTCATCATTAGGCATAACTGTATTTTTAACTTCCATAATTAAACCTCTCTTTTTTAAGCGCTATGCCTTAATACTTGGCCGTTAGCAGCTCCAGTTAATTCGCCATCAATAAAATTAATCTGTCCATTAACTAAAGTTGCCTTATAGCCTTTTGATCCTTGGACATACCTTGGGGCGCCACCTGGGAAATCATGGACAATCTCAGGTTGTAATTCAGCTACATTATCTGGATCAAAAACATTAATGTCAGCTTTTTTCCCAACTTCTAGAGTTCCCCTATCTTTAAGTCCAATGATTCTAGCAGGAGCTGAAGTTATTCTTCTCACTCCTTCTTCTAAACTATACAGACCAGTCTTTCGTACCCAATGAGAGAGCACAAAGGTAGCCCAACCAGCGTCACAGATTTGAGAGACATGAGCACCTGCATCGCCCAGACCGGGAAAGATTCTATCGCTTAAGAACATTTCACCAGCAGCTTCTAGGTTTTGATTAAACATCCTGTAGTTAAAAAGGGCTTTTCCATCAGATTCATTTGATAAATTTAAAAATAATTCGGAAGGGTGAACACCTCTTTCTTTAGACATTTCAGCTACACACTTTTCTGCTCCTGCAGCATAATCAGGAGTCTCTTCATTTCCTAACCAGAAAACCAGGTGGTAGGGAAGGTGTTCTTTACTAGCTGAAGCTTGTTGAATTAGTTTATCTCTTGTTTCTGTATCTCTAATAGCTGCTAGCCTACCTTTAAGATCCATCTTCCTAAGTTGATCCCAGGTTTCTCCAGCAAACGGCAATCCAGATTGGAGTCCAAACATAAAGCCAGAAGATCTTGGTTGTGAAATTGCCGTTATATCACCACCTTCACTACAAAGGTCTTCAAGAAGTCCTCGCACCCTTTTTCCTGATTCTAGATCAGGACCGGTTCCCATACTGAAAAGTATTCGATCTCTAGTTGTACTAGCTAGATCTTTTAGCAGTTTAACGGAGAATTCAGGCTGTCCTCCAAAATCCAAGACATTCTGCATAAGTCCTCTTTTTTCACCTACTACTTTGGCTATTTCTAAAAGCTCTTTAGCTTCAGCATATGTACCAGGAATAGATCTTCCATCAGGACCCACATGGGGTGGATATCTATTAGTTGAAAAACCTACAGCACCACCGTCCATAGACTCCCCAACTATATCTGCCATCCGTTGAATTTCTTCATCAGAAGCAAGTTCCTCTACTGACCTTTCTCCCATTACGTAATATCTGACAGCAGTATGCCCTACCATACCTGCTACATTAATGCCTAGATCAAATTTTTCTATGGAATTTAAATAACCCCCATAATCTTCCCAGTCCCAAGGAAGGCCGCCTAAAATTGCATCTTTGGGAATATCTTCAACTGTTTGCATCATATGAGCTATAAGCTCTCTATCTTCAGGTTTACAAGGAGCAAAAGTAACTCCACAGTTACCCATAAGAACTGAAGTTACTCCATGATGACTAACTGGTCTTAATTCGTGGTCCCAGCCTATTTGAGCATCTAGATGAGTATGAATATCTACAAAACCAGGTGTGACCGTCTGCCCTTCAGCATCAATTTCATGTTGAGCTTTTCCATCAATACTTCCAATTTCTGTAATAATTCCATCTTTTATAGCAACATCAGCGTATTTAGCATCTGAACCAGTTCCATCTACTACCTGACCTCCTTTGATTAAAATGTCATGAGCCATCTTTTCTCCCAATAATTAATAATTAATTTTATAATAAATAAAGTAGCAAAACTGTCAAACTTTTAGCACTTAAAACCCCTACAGCTACTATTTAACTTTCTTTACCCTAAACCTTCCTTTTGAGTTAACTAAAAAGAATGAATCCATTTCTCCTGGCTCTATCTTAATGTTATCTCCTTTTTTTAGTCTTGCTCTTTTCCCAGAGTCAGTCAATCGCCATGTTTCATCATTATCTAATTTAAATTTAAATTTATAATTTACAAAACTCACAGAAATTATTTCTGCTGAAAAAGGTTGGTACTTACTTTCATTCTTTTCCCTTTCCACATTTCTTTGCCTTGTGAGTCTATTGACCATTCTTTCTAAGGAGATAATCCTTTCCCTTTGACCTTTTATAGTTTGTTCGTCTTCTTCAATAATGGCTACATTTTGATCCTTAGCTTTAATTTCTTTAGCTACTATGGGGGTATCTTGATCTGGTTTAACTGTTATTTTATTTTCTTCTCCTACTAAACTTTCTGCAATTTGATCATAACAAGCTAATCTTTCCATCTGTTCCTTAATAGAACTGCATTTTTTAAGCTCTTCATACTCTTGTGCACCTAGCGATAAGGCTAAAAAGGGAATAAAAAGTAAAATATTATTTTTCATGACTACATTAAAACAGATATAAGGATTATTAAAAATATACTTAACTGGTGGGCTAGGCAGGACTTGAACCTGCAACCTTCTGCTCCGGAGGCAAACGTTCTATCCAATTGAACTACTAGCCCTTAAATTGATTATAGATTGATTTAAAGATGACTGTCTCTTTGGAGCTAATCCTATATAATGGCGGCGCCTTTAATGGCGTATAAAAAAATCTATGAAAAAATCAGTTCTTTTTATCTTATTAGGTCTTTTTTTAACAAGCTTTGGTTTAGAAGCATCAGAAGCAAAAAAAGCCATTGAGAAGAGAATAGCCCCTGTAGGTCAGGTTTGTGTAGAAGGCCAAGAATGTGCTGAAGAAGTTGTGGTTAGCAGCTCATCTCAGCCCACCATGAGAACTGGAAAAGAGGTTTATGACACTGCTTGTACTACCTGTCATGCAATTGCTTTAGCTGGAGCACCAAGGTTTGGAGATAAGCTTAGCTGGGGCGATAGAGCTAATGAAGATTTAGGCCATTTAGTTGAGACCGTAACTAACGGCCTGGGCGGAATGCCTCCAATGGGGCTTTGTATGGATTGTTCTCAGGAAGAGCTTACTGAAGCAGTTCAGTACATGCTGGATGCTCTCAAATAGGGTTAAAAACTAAGTATAGTTTCTGGGAGTTCACTCCAATGACTTACCTCTTTATATTCAGGCTTATTTTCTAAAGGCCAATCTTCTTTTTTTTCATTAAACCATATTGGTTTCATGCCTACGTTATAGCTGCCTTCTACATCATTGATTGGATGGTCACCAACGTGACAAATTTCTTCTGCTTTAAGCCCAGCTTTTAATCTTGCTTCTTCAAAAATTCTTGGATCCGGTTTTCCAATATTTATTTGAGAAGCAGAAATGTTAAATTCGAAGAAATGACTTATGCCTATCTTTTCAATATCTGCATTTCCATTAGTGATCACACCAAGCGTGTATTTCTCTTTCAATTCTTCTAAGGTTTCTTTGACACCTTCATAAAGAATTACATCATTTCTACCTGAATAAAATATATCAAATGACTTACTTGCCATAATTTCAGCTTCCTTTTTTGTGTATCCAGATTTAATACCTAGCTGTATGAGCATCAGTTCTCGCAGTTTCGAGAGTTGATAGGCTAGGTTCTTTTGTTTAGAAATTAGATCATTTCTGATTTGTATCATTTCTTCACTATTTAGTAACTTTTCAACACCTGGATAGTTTTCTATGAGCCATTTATTTGTGTCCTTTTCAGCTTTTAATATTACTGGCATTAACGGCCATAAGGTATCATCTAAATCAAAGGAGACTGCTCTAATGGTCATTTATTTTTACTGCTCTTAGCTCTAGGATGGGCCTTATCATATACTTTTGAGAGGTGTTGAAAATCAAGCTTAGTATAAATCTGTGTTGTTCCTATATCTGAATGCCCAAGCATTTCTTGTACAGCCCTTAAGTCTCCGCTTGATTCTAAAACATGGCTTGCAAATGAATGCCTAAGCATATGGGGGTTAACCATTGGCACTCCTCTTTTTTTACTTAACCTTTCCAGTCTAAGTTGGACTGATCTAGTTGATAGCCTTTTACCAGTTTTACTTAAGAAAAGAGCCTTCCTTTCTTCTGAAGAAATTCTTTTTCTTATTAAGAGCCAGTCCCTAAGACCTTGAATCGCTTTTTGACCTATTGGCAAGTCCCTAGTTTTATTTCCTTTACCAACAACCCGACATGATCTTTCTTTTATAGAAATACTGTCTAAGTCGAGACTACATAATTCCGAGAGTCTTAAACCAGAAGAATATAGGAGCTCTGCCATGGCCTTATCTCTTACCTCTAAATCACCTTCAGGTTTAAAATCTAAAAATCTTTTTACTAGGTCAGTATCTAGAGCTTTTGGTAGTAATTGGGTTGCCTTAGGAGAGCTTATTTCACCAGCGGGGTTTGTTTCTGTAATTCCTTCGTCTATTAAATAGTTAAAGAACATTCGTAGGGAAGATAAAACTCGTTGTATGCTTCGAGGACTCAACCCTCTTTTTCTTTCGTTAGATATAAATTCCCTAATAGTATGATCTTGTATCTTTTCCTGAGAATCTTTCTTTTCTTTAACAAAGGAGAAGAAGGCTGTTAGGTCCCTCTTGTAGCTTCCAATTGTATAAGGAGAGAGATGCCTTACTACCTTTAGATGGGATAAATAAGGTTCGATATGTCTATCTAGCATTTAAGAATTGTAATTATCAATCAGCTTACTTGCTATTTCAGCTATGAAGTCTAAGAAAAGAGTATCCTTGTTTTCTGAATACTTACCAACTTGATCAGTACCCAATGAAATCATTCCACGAATGGAATTACTTCTTAAAGGAATTAGTGCTACCTCTTTAAAAAGGACCTTTTGATTAAATATAAAGTTCGTTAGATCCTTGTCTATTTCACCACAGAATATTTTTTTTGATTTTAAGATATTGCTCAGCAACTCAGTTGCCTCACTGAGCTTTCTGAGTCTACCTTTTGGTAATTCTTTGGAAGGTTCAGAAAAATAGATTAATTTACTTTTAGTTGCACCGAAATCTTCTTCAAAACTTAGTTCTATATGATTGGTTAATTCCTCTATGTTAGAAGCATCTATAAGATTAAGAATTAATTTTTTTGTAAGAAAAAAAATATCTTCATTATTTTTAGCTGTTGTTAACAAACCCATTAACTTATCAGTTGTAGAGTTGTAATTAGATCTCAATAATTCAACCTGTTTTTGAATTAAAGATACTGCTGATCCTGTTTCATGAACAACTTCTAGGGAGCTAAGTACTTGTGGGTTCTCATTGAAAAAATCAGGATTTAGAATTAGATATTCAGCTATTTCTTGACTTGAGATCTTATTTTTTCTCTTTTTAGTCATAAAGTTATATCTATTTCTTCTATAAAATCGGCTGGTCCTTTAGCAACCAAGCTATTCTCAATATCATCATATTTTATAGATAAGTGGCCTTGTTTGAAATTTACCTGAACTTCTGGCCTTAAATAACCAAGCTGGAATCCTTTAATTACAGTTGCACAAGCGCCACTTCCACAGGCCAATGTCTCTCCAACACCCCTCTCAAATACCCTTATGTAAACCTCTTCAGGTGATTTTATCTCAGCAAGTGTCAAGTTGACTCCTTCCGGAAAGGATTTAGATTTTTGTATTGAAACACCCAGTGTTTCAAGAGGCATATCTTTAATATCTTTATTAAAGTTTATGGCATGAGGGTTGCCTAAATTTATAAAGCCTATTTCAAAAATTTTTCCATCAATTTCTAGGTCATGCAGGCCAGAAGGATTGGTGTTTGGAAGGGAGGTAATACCATAGTCCAAATCCTTAACTTCTTGTTCAACAGAATAAATTTTTTCCCCAAGTTCTTTTATTTTCCACTGATTTATGCCGACACCAACAAACAATTCTTCTTTTCTAAGAAGACCAGAGTCAAATACATGCTTACCAAAACACCTAGCTCCATTTATACAATTCTCAGCTTTACTGCCATCCCTGTTAAAAATTTCAGCAGAAAAGTCCAATTCTGGAAATTCCGGGGGTTCAATTGTAATTAGCTGATCAAATTCTACTTTGCTATCACTAGCAAGCCTGGCGACATCATTTGAACTTATCTCTCCAGGTTGTCTAACGAGATCAATTAATATGATTTTATTTCCCAATCCAGAGTATTTCCAAAACTTTAAAGTTTTCTGGTCAGACATCTCTTTCTTGTTTCATTAAGTCATCAAAAGTTTCTCTTCTTCTAATAAGAATAACTTCCGTGCCTTCTACTAATACTTCTGGTAGCTTCAGTCTACTATTGTAATTCGAAGACATGACATGACCATATGCACCAGCATCATGAATTGCCACTATTGAATCATCAGAAAGACTTAAGGTCCGATTCTCTCCAAAAGTATCCCCACTTTCGCAGACCGGGCCAACAACCTTATACTCTAAAGCTTCTTCCCCATTAGATGTAATGACAGAGATGTTGTGCCATGATTTATAAAGAGCTGGTCTTATAAGGTCATTCATCCCAGAATCTAAAATTGCAAAATTCATATCACTGGTTTTTTTTAAATATTCTACTTTTGAGAGCAGTAACCCTGAATTTCCTGAAATTGATCTCCCTGGTTCTAGAATGAGATTTAGGTTTAAAGAATCTAATTTAGAAGTTATTTCAGTTATTATGCCTTCAATATTAAGTTCTTCTTCATCTTTGTAACTTAGTCCAAAACCTCCACCGATATCTATAAAACTAAATTGGTGGTTTTTCAAGGATAGGTGATTAGTCAAATCAATAAGCAAATCTAAGTTTTCGAAAATTAATTTTTTATCGAATACCTGAGAACCTACATGAGAAGCAAGTCCCTTTATGTTTATAGAATTACTTTCCAGGGCTTTTTGAGCTACTGAGTCCAACGCTTCGATTAAAATTCCAAATTTTGAAGACTTAAGTCCTGTTTGTATATATGGATGAGAGGTAGACGAAAGGTCAGGGTTCACCCTAAGCATACAGTTTGCTTTTCTTTCCAGCTTTTTCGAAATGCTTATAATCCTGTCTAGCTCTTCTTCAGATTCTACATTTATTGAAAAAATATTCTGTTTTATAGCAAAGATTAACTCTTCCTCGCTTTTACCAACCCCTGAAAAGACTATTTGCTCAGCTTTAGCTCCCGCTTCTAGACATCTTTTTAACTCATTCCCAGAAACAACATCAAAACTCGCCCCTTGTTTATTTAGAGCAGAGAGTATATGAGTATTAGAGTTTGATTTTACTGAAAAACATAATTTGTCCTCAGTTCTAATAGAAGAAAGGTACCTGTTTAAATTTTTTTTAAGCTGACTAGCTGAGTAAACGTAAATAGGAGTTCCGTATTGGGCTACTACATCATTAAGAGAAACTTCGTCTATGAAGAGTTCTCCTTCTCTATCATTAATTCCTTTCATTAAGATCATCCTTAAGATAAAGACTTTCTTTTGGTAATTCCAAAGGCCCTCTATGTCCACATGAAAGTAAAAGGGTAACAGAGATAATCGACGTCACGGTTAGGAAGTTTATTAATCTTCTACTCATCTTCTTGAAGCCAATTGTCTTTTGGCGATAGTTATTTGTTTTAGAACTTGTTTAGGAGCAGTTCCTCCGTAAGAGGTCTTTCTTGATACAGCCTCTTCTGGGTCAATAAATTTAAAAACATCCCTATCAATTAGTTTAGAGAACTTCCTTAATTCTGCTATAGAAAGCTCAAATATTTGCTTATTTTTCTTATTTGCAAGGTTGACTATCTTTCCTACAACTTGATGTGATTGTCTAAACGCCATGCCTTTGAGAACCAGATAATCTGATAACTCTGTTGCAGTTATTTGACCCAGTTGACAGTCTTTCTTCATCTTCTTGGTATTGATGACCATATCTTTAACAATTAAAGAAAGAAGGTTAAGGCTGTTAGTTGAGTAGTCAATACTATCAAAAATGAAACCCTTATCTTCTTGCATATCTCTGTTATATGCTAAAGGCAAGCCTTTCATTAGCGTTAAAAGCCCCATCAAATTAGAAATAGTTTTAGCGGAACCTCCTCTCATCAATTCAGACACATCAGGATTCTTTTTTTGAGGCATTATGGAAGAACCCGTACAAAATTCTTCGGGTAGATTAATATAATTAAATTGGGAGGATGACCAAATAATAATCTCTTCACTAATTCTAGACAGGTGTACTCCTAGAATGCTCAGGTTAGCTAAAAGTTCTAAGCAAAAATCTCTATCGCTTACTGCATCAATAGAGTTATTTGAAATGCCATCAAAATTTAATCTCTTCGCTAAAAGCTTCCTGTTTAATTTATAACTATTCCCTGAAAGAGCTCCCGAACCTAAAGGCATGATGTTATTTCGTTTCTTACTGTCTAATAACCTAGAGTAATCTCTATTAAGCATTTCAAACCAAGCCATCAAGTGATGGCCAAAAGTGACTGGTTGAGCCATCTGTAAATGAGTAAACCCTGGCATAAGATCCGTGTGGTGTTTTTTTGCTTTATTGACCAAGGATTTCTGAACTTGACTTATCTGATTACAAATTTTATCTACAGATGTATTTACGAATAGCCTCATGTCTGTAGATACTTGGTCATTTCTAGATCTTCCGGTATGAAGTTTTCTTGCTGCCCTTCCTGCTTTTCTTTTTAAAGAGTCTTCTATATTCATATGAACATCTTCCAGCTCGTCTTTCCATTCAAATTTTCCAGATTCAATCTCCTTTCGAATAGTTTTTAGCCCCTTTAAGATTTTGGAGTAATCAGTAGCCGTTATAACCTTAGCTTCCTTAAGAGCTTGAGCATATTTCATTGAACCAATAATATCCTCTTGATATATCCTCTTATCCTGGTCTAGAGAAGATGTATAACTAACAGTCAGTTTATTCACTGAATCTTCAAACCTACCTCCCCAAGAAGGGTTAGTTATTTTTGACTTCTTAATTACCATTAGTTGATTTCCAGATTCTTAACTATTGAACTTATGGGCTCCTCTCTGTTTATACTATAAAAATGTATGCTTAGAGTCTTCCCACAACCAAAATTAGATTAGTACTTATAGATATCGGATTTAAAAGGTCCTTCTTTAGGGACATTAATATATTCAGCCTGGTCTTTTGATAATTTTGTTATGGTCCCGCCGAAGCCTTCTACCATGTAGCTTGCAACTTCTTCATCTAGTTTTTTAGGCAGAACCTCAACTTTTATTAACTCTTGTTTGGCCTCATTATCATTTAAAGAGGCAA
>CAYFFW010000020.1:0-26192 GCA_964342745.1 uncultured Gammaproteobacteria bacterium | reverse complement strand
GGTATTAGAATTTTACTGAAAAAATGTGTGGAAGGTTTGCTTTAAGAAACCCTGAACCGGTTAAAAATCAATTTCATTTAGAAACTTTAGAGCCTCAATACAACATTAGTCCAGGAACTAAAATTTTAGCCATCACAGATCAACCTCAATTTATAACTTGGGGCTTTACTCCTTATTGGGCCAAGGAACCCTTTAATTTAATAAACGCAAGAGGAGAGACTATATGGAAAAAACCTTCCTTTAGGGATGCTAGTAGATGTCTAATTCCAGCTGATGGTTGGTATGAGTGGCGGATAGAAGAAGGACAAAAAATTCCATACTTTCATCATTTAAATGATAGAAGTTTTTGTTTTGCTGGTGTTTATGGTGGCTATAGGGGGGAGGTTGGTTGTGCAATAGTGACGCTTGAAGCCACAGAGAAACTAAAATCAATTCATAATCGTATGCCAGCTATCCTTGATAAAAGTGCCTATCAAGAGTGGATTAAAGGTGAAGACGAAGATATTTTTGATCTTTCTTTATCTGAAAATATAGAGTTTTATGAAGTGTCAACAATAGTAAATAATCCTTCGAATAATATAAAAGATTGTTGTTTGCCCTTAATTGGTAGCTAAATAAGCACTAACTGCCTTTTTAGTTTCATTTAGATATCTAGGACTTATAAGGTTTTCTTCGTTAAAACCAGTAGCTAGTAGAGAAAGACTTATCTGACAAGATATATAAATTTTTTCTGAATCTACTTCAATTTTTTTCTTATTTACAATTTCAAAGATATTAGTAGCTAATAATCTTTTATTTTGTTGGCTTATACCCCTTGCTTTAGGAAAGGTATTTAAATAAAAGAATAGATTAGCGCATGATTTATTTTGATTTAAGTAAATACTTAATAAATCAACAAAGACGTTTAAATACCATTCTATTTCTTTAACTTTAGCCTTCTCAGTGTTATGCCTATACAGCTCAGTAAATTTTTCTATGTGCCTTAAAGATAAACCATAGAAAAGAGACTCATTACTCGGGAAAAGCTTATAGATTGAAGGTCTTTTGCTTTCTGAAAACTTAGACACATTTTTTATGGTCACGGAATAAAGTCCCTCACTAGCAATTATATTCTCTACAGTATCTAATATTTCTTTGTATCTAGCCTTACTCCTTTTTTGTTTAGGTTCGTTTGGTATAAGATCTTCGATATTCATTGCAGAAAAAATTTTTTTAAAGTTGTAGACTTAACATCATATTTTAAAGAAGGTATGAAAACTTTAATACAAAGCACGTTAATTTTCTTTTTATTTGGATTTCTAAATGCTTCAGACATCTTAGATGAAAATAATAGATTTTTATCTTTTCTAGATAAAGAATGGCAATACGAATTATCTCAAAGTCCTGTATATGCAACAGCAATGGGCATTAAGGGTTATGAGACATCTTGGACAGACTATTCTGTGAGGGCTATTGAAGAAAGAAGATTGCGTTCTATAAAAACTTTATCCACATTAAGAACTTTTAATAAAAATAAACTAAATAAATCTAATCAATTAAATTTACGTTTATATAGCCAACTAATAGAAACAGATATTAAATTAAGTTCATTTAAACGTTATCTACTTCCTTTCAGTCATAGAGGGGGAGTTCAATTAGCTCATGAAGACGCTGAAAGTCTTTCTCTTAAAACATTAGAAGATTATAGGTTCTGGTTAGAAAGAATAAAAAATCTAGATAAGAGAATTGATCAAACTATTTCATTAGCAAAACTTGGACTTAACGAAAACTACCGTTCCCCAAAGGTATTAATGAAAAGAGTTTTAAGACAAATAAATATTCAAACTAATAGTGATGTAGAGGGCCATCCTTTTTATCAAGTATTCAAAGATTTACCTTCTTCAATCTCCTTAGAAGAACAAAAAAAGCTTAAAGAAGATGCCAAAAAGATTATTAAAGAAATAGTTATTCCATCTTATGAATCATTAGAAGAATTTTTTCGTTCAGAGTATTTACCGAATTCTAGATTAACTGTGGGTATTTATGATATTCCTAAGGGAAAACAATTTTATGAGGAATTAGCAAAATCTTTTACAACCACGGATATGACTCCCAAAGACATACATAAAATAGGATTACAGGAGGTCTCAAGAATAAGAAAGGAAATGCAAGATGTAATGACTGAAGTTAAATTTGAAGGAACCTTTAAAGACTTCCTTGAATTTCTAAGAGAGGATAAAAGGTTTTATTACGATACCCCAGAAGAATTATTTGAAGGTTATCTTGCTGTCTCAAAGAGGATTGATCCTGAAATAGTAAAGCTATTTGGAAAATTGCCTAGGACACCTTATGGTTTAAGACCAATCCCAATTGAATCTGCCCCTGATACAACAACAGCGTATTACATGCCTCCAATTCCAGGGGGTAAAAGACCAGGCTATTATTACGTTAATCTTTACAAACCCGAAACCAGACCAAAATACGAAATGGAAGTCTTGTCTGTACATGAAGCTGTACCAGGACATCATCTTCAAATTGCACTTGCTCTTGAAAAGGAAGACATGCCAATGTTTAGACGGGTAAGTCCTTATACGGCATTTGTAGAGGGTTGGGGTTTGTATAGTGAAAGCCTGGGTTACGAATTGGGATTGTATAAAGATCCTTACTCTAAATTTGGTCAATTAACTTATGATATGTGGAGAGCAGTTCGTTTAGTTGTAGATACCGGTATGCATTATTTCAAATGGGAAAGACAAAAAGCTATAGATTATTTTATGGAGAATGCCGGTAAATCAGAGTTAGATATTATTAATGAGATAGACAGATACATAGTTATGCCTGGGCAAGCTTTGGCCTATAAAATAGGACAGATGAAATTTCTTTCTCTAAAGGCTAAGGCCCAAAAGGAATTAGGAAATAAATATGATGTCAGAAAGTTTCATGATGCGATTTTAGAAGAGGGAGCAATACCTTTAAATGAATTGGATCTATTAGTTGAAGATTATATTCAATCTGAGTCTAATAAAAGATAAGTTAAACCTTTATCCTTTTTCTATTTATTGGAAAGTCGAGGGATTATAATAAAAGTATGAAACAAACAAATTCCTTAAATCTAGATAATTATTGGATTCCATTTACTGCCAATAAAGCCTTCAAAGAAGAACCTAGATTATTAGTAGAAGCACAAGGTATGTATTATAAGTCTGAAGACGATAGAAAAATTTTAGATGGTATAGCGGGCTTATGGTGTTGTAATGCTGGTCATTGTCATCCCCATATAGTCAAGGCTGTTCAAGAACAAATAGCAACGATGGATTACGCTACTGCCTTTAACATGTCACATCCAAAAGCCTTTGAATTAGCAGAAAAAATTTCTCAACTTACGCCAAAGGGCTTAGATAGAATTTTCTTTGGTAATTCAGGTTCAGAAGCTGTAGATACAGCATTAAAAGTAGCTGTTGCTTATCATGTGAGTAAAGGGGAGGGTCAGCGAACAAGGTTTATTAGCAGAGAAAAGGGTTATCACGGTGTTAATATAGGCGGAACCTCTGTTGGCGGAATACCCACTAATAGAAAATCTTTTGGGGGTCTTTTGTCAGCAACTGATCATCTTCCTCATACATGGAATCTTAAGGAGATGTCTTTTTCAAAAGGCCAACCTACTTGGGGATTGCATCTAGCTGAAGAATTAGAGTCTATTCTAACTTTACAAGATTCTTCTACTATAGCTGGAGTAATCATTGAACCTGTTATTGGTTCTGGTGGAGTTATTGTTCCCCCTAAAGGATATTTAGAAAGAATTAGAGAAATCTGTGATCGACACGGTATTTTATTGATATTTGATGAAGTTATTACGGGTTTTGGTAGATTAGGCCATTCTTTTGCTTCTAAAAGATTTAACGTAACTCCTGACATCATTACTATGGCAAAAGGTTTAACTGGAGCAGCAATCCCCATGAGTGCAACGGCCTTTAAAACGGAAATCTATAATGAAATTATTGAAGGTCCTGATTCAGTTATAGAATTGTTTCATGGATATACTTATTCTGGACATCCAGTGGCTGCAGCAGCTGGACTCGCAAGTTTAGAAGTTTATGAAAACGAAAGATTATTTGATAGGGCCCTGTCTTTAGAGAAAACCTTTGAAGATACCTTGCATAGTTTGAAAGGAGAAAAATATATCATTGATATAAGAAACTTAGGATTGATGGGAGCAATTCACTTTGGACCTGAAGATGGTAAAACTGCTGTTGAAGTAGCTTCTAAAGTATTTAAGTATTGTTATGAAAACAATGTTTTAGTTAGATTCTCTGGAGAGTTTATAGTTCTTTCACCTGCTTTAATTGCGGAAAAAGAACAAATAGAATTAATTATTGAAACCATCAGACTAGGTATAAAAAGTTTAGACTAATTTATGTCCGCAACACCCAAATGGTTTGAGGAAGTTATAAAAGAGGTTCCTCAATCTAGATATATTGAAGTAGACGGAATTAAGATCCATTACTTGGTTTGGGGAAACCAAGATAAACCTGGTTTATTTTTAATTCATGGTTATAGCGCACATGCTCATTGGTGGGATTTCATTGCTCCTAGTTTTATTGAAGATTATTGTGTTGTTGCAATAGACCTTTCTGGAATGGGAGATAGTGATCATCGTCAATTTTATTCTCAAGATCTTTATGGAGAAGAGATAAAGGCAGTTGTGGATGATATGAATTGGGAATCAGCTGATTTTCTTGCTCACAGTATGTCTGGACCAATTTCTATTAAAACTGCTTCAAACTATCCTCATATTTTTAAATCTTTGTTCATATTAGATTCAATTATTGTCGTTCCACCTGACAAGACCAGGACCTTTTCTGGAAGGAGTTCTATGATAAGAACTGATTTTATATATGAAGATCTTGAAAAGGCAGTTGAAAGTTTTAGATTAATACCACCTCAGCCAACCAGAAATGAATTTATTTTGAAACATATTGCAGCAAATTCTTTTAAAGAGATCGAAGAAGGGTGGGTTCTTAAATCTGATGGAAGTATTATGAAAACTTATCAATATGAAGATTTAACTGATATTTTCATGAACCTAAAATGTTCTATTTACTTGGTATATGGTTTAATGAGCCAGATTTTTTCTGAAGAGATTTTAGAATATACAAAATATGTAGGAAATCTATCAGAAGAATCAGTTGTGGGTATTCCGGGTGCAATGCACCATCTATTTATAGATGAACCTATAGCTTTTATACAAGAAATCAAGAGACTGTTAGAAACTGGAGTTAATTAATGAGCAAAGGACCGGCAAAAACGATAACGGATATTACAAAAGGTTTTGCTAAACACCAATATATTTGCAGTGAGCAGATATCCACTGCTATTTATTTAGCTAATGAGTTAGAAAAGCCTATATTAATTGAAGGTCCGCCTGGAGTTGGTAAAACTGAATTAGCTAATACTGCTGCTCTTTATTATAAAAAAGCTTTACTTAGACTGCAGTGTTATGAGGGATTAGATGAAACAAAAGCCCTATATGAATGGAGGTATGGAAAACAATTACTTTATACCCAGATTCTTAAAGAACAGATGCAAGAAGTCTTGGAGGGAGCAAAGGGCCTTAAAGATTCATTGGATAGACTCATGGAATTTGAAGATATATTTTTCTCAGAACAATTTCTTGAATCAAGACCTTTATTGCAGTCATTAACCTCGACTGAAGGTAATGTGTTACTAATTGATGAAGTAGATAAAGCGGATGAAGAATTTGAAGCTTTATTATTGGAAATACTTTCTGAATTTCAGGTTTCTATACCAGAATTGGGTGTTAAAAAAGCTGTAGTTAAGCCTTTGGTCATATTAACTAGTAATAATAGTCGTGAAATTGGTGATGCCCTAAAAAGAAGGTGCCTACACCTTTACATACCTTTCCCTGATGCAAGATTAGAAAGAGAGATAATAAAAGCTAGGGTGCCTGAAATTACTAAGAAACTTCAAGTTCAGTTGGTTGATTTTGTACAGGGACTAAGGGAATTAGATTTAAAGAAACTGCCAGCTATTAGTGAAACAATTGATTGGGCTAAAACCTTAATCTTGTTGAACGCAGAAGAGTTAAATCAAGATTTAGCAAAAAGTACACTTAATGTTTTATTAAAACACCAACAAGATATCGACATAGTACAAAAGGAAGTCCCTCGTCTAGTTATGGCCTCTGATGGTTAAAGATAAATGGAACGAGTCTTAACAGATTTTGTAAAAACACTCAGAAACGCAAATATCCAAGTTTCTCCTGCAGAAACTTTAGATGCAACTGAAGTACTTGAAAGAGTTGGATATGATAATAGGGAGTTATTAAAAAATACCCTCGCTTTAACTCTTTCTAAGACTCCTTACGAAAAAGAAAAATTTGATGACTGTTTTGATGATTTTTTTAATGAAAGGCTATCAGAACCTAAGGAAAATCAAGATTCAGAAGAAGATAATTTTATCTCTGATCAGAAAGTAGATTCGGAATTAGCAGAAAGTTTACTTCAGTCTAGTAATGCAGATATTGAATTATCTATATCAAAAGCAGGAGAAGAAGCAGAAATAAGAGAAATAAAATATTTTACTCAAAGAGCAGTATTTTCGAGAAGGATTCTGGATATTATGGGAGTAGCTAAACTAGAGGAAGAACTAAATTTAATAGGCCAGAATAATAGAGATGGAGTTCCTTCTGATCTAGAACAAAAACTTAGAAATGAATTAACTCATCTAAGGGAAAAGGTTTCCAATTTTGTTCAACAGCAATTCTTGTTGCATGGTGATGTAAGTGGTGAGCAATTAAGAGAACAGGTTTTTAAGTCTATGAACATGGGTCAAATTGATAGATCTTACCTTCATGAAGTTCACTCTTTAGTTAGAAGGATGGCGAAGAAACTTGCAAATATGCACTCTAGAAGAAAAAAGAATTTTAGAAGGGGCAAGCTAGATATAAGAAAAACTATCCGAGATAATTGGGTTAACCAAGGTATTCTCTTTAATCTTAGATGGTCTTATAAGAAAGTCGATAGACCAAAAATACTTGTGATCTGTGATGTCAGTGGTTCGGTGGGGGCTTATGCAAGATTTATGCTTATGTTTCTTTTTAGCTTAACTGAGGTTGTATCCAAAATAAGAGCATTTGTATTTTCCTCTCACTTAGGAGAAGTTACAGATGAATTCAAGGGAGGTAATCTAGAGAATTCGATAGAATCTGCACTTTCTAAATATGGCGGTGGCTCTACGGATTATTCACATGCTTTATCTGATTTTGTTAGTCTTTGTATAGATGAAATAGACAAAAAGACTACAATTGTTATTTTAGGTGATGCCAGAAACAACTTTGGTCCAGAAAAAGCCGATCTTTTAAAGTCTGTTTACGAACGCTCAAAACAAGTATATTGGTTAAACCCTGAAGGAAAATATCGTTGGAATACCGGAGATTCAGTTATGAATACTTATTCTGCCTATTGCACTAAAGTTTTTGAGTGTGGAACCTTAGCTCAGTTAGAAAGAGTTATATCTACACTTCTAAAAACTGCTATATAGTTTTACCTATCCAACAGAGTTGTTAAAATATTTAAAGACATTATGAAGACAATTACAAAAATCTTATCTATTCTTTTGCTAACTGCCATTGCTTGCAATATTAGTGCGCACACTTTAAAGGACTCCATCTCTAGTGATGATAGGACTGAATCTTATAAGGAAAGGGATATTTATAGACATCCTTATGAAACTTTATCTTTTTTTGGAATTGAATCAGACATGACTGTTGTAGAGTTAAACCCTGGAGGAGGCTGGTACACAGAAATTTTGGCTAATTATATCCATTACCCAGGTACTCTCATTGCTGCTCAAGGGAATTATTATTATGATAGATTTAAAGAGAAGCTTGATAGCAAGCCAATGTATGGAAGAGTAGAATTAGTAGCTCTAGACTCTAAGTTAGCTGATGCTAATAGTGTCGATGCTATTGTTACTTTCAGAAATTTACATAATTGGTTAGGCCCACAAATGGAAAATATTTTTAAAAATTCATTTACTGCCCTTAAACCAGGGGGAATATTTGGAGTCGTGGAACATAGAGCTAATGCAGGAACGGACTTAAACTTGATGAAGAGAAGTGGTTATGTAACTGAATCATTAGCTATAGAAGTAGCTCAAAAAAATGGATTTGAACTAGTTGCAAAATCAGAGATAAATGCAAACTTAAAGGATCTAAAGAATCACCCTAAAGGTGTCTGGACTCTTCCACCTTCTCTCAGACTTAAGGAAGTAGATAGAGATAAATATAAGTCCATAGGTGAAAGTGACAGGATGACACTTCTTTTCAGAAAACCCCAATAGATAAGATTCTAAAAATATATTAAACAGTATTTCTAAGAAAGAAAAAAACAGGGGAAGCAAATATCTTCCCCTCTTTTTTTAGCTTTATCCTAGCAGTTTACTTTTTGAAGTAAGTTCTATTTTTCTAGGTTTCTTCTCATCAGGGATAATTCTTTCAACTGCCACATAAAGCATACCATTGGATAAAGCAGCTCCCTTAATTACCATGTCATCAGAAAGGATAAACTTTTTAACAAAGTCTCTAGCTGCGAGACCTTGGTGAAGTAATCCTTCACTGGCTTCACTGGCTCTTTTACCTTTGATAGTTAAGGTTTCTTCAGTTAACTCAATATCAATATCCTCTTCTTCAAAGCCAGCTACAGCTAGTTCAATGGCATACTGATCTTCAGAGACCTTTCTTATATTATATGGAGGATAGTTAGTTTCTTTTGCTCTGGAACTAGCTAATAGTGCCAAAGTATCAAAAGTTCTATCAAATCCTACTGCAAACGGAGAGATGTCTCTCCATATTGAATCAAAAGTTGTGTTTAACATTTTTTACTCCTTTTTTAAGCAAGTTATTATTTAATTTACGTAGGCCCCTAAGGCACCTACACTATATATATTGAGGTTTTAAAATTTTTATCAAGGAGAGAAAATGAAAGATTTATTTTCAATAAAAAACAAGGTGGCATTGGTTACAGGTGGTTCAAGGGGAATAGGTGAAATGATAGCTGCAGGATTCTTAGCTAGTGGAGCTAAGGTCTATATAAGCTCTCGAAAAGCAGAAGTTTGTAATGAAACAGCTGAAAGACTTGCAAAAGAATACAACGGTCAATGTATATCTTTACCTTCAGATCTTTCAAATTTAGAGGGCATAGATTCTTTAGTAGAAGAATTAAAATCTAAAGAAGATCATCTAGATATTTTAATAAATAATGCTGGCGCAGCATGGGGTGCGCCTTTAGATGAATATCCTGAAAACGGATGGGATAAGGTTATGGATACTAATGTAAAGGGAGTTTTCTTCTTAACTCAAAAACTTTTACCTTTACTTAGAGAGGCATCTAAAAAGGAACCTTCAAGGGTAGTAAATATTGGTTCTATAGATGGTTTATCTGCTGGAGCATTTGAAAATTATGCTTATGGGCCATCTAAAGCTGCACTACATCATTTAACAAGAATATTAGCTGCAAATTTAATTAAAGAAAAAATAATAGTAAATGCTATAGCTCCCGGGCCTTTTCCTACCTGGATGCTTAGTACCGGAGTAGGCTTTGGTGGTGAAACAGATGTGGATTGGACTCAAGTTGGTGAAGGTAATCCTAGTGGTAGAGTAGGAGATATGGAGGATATTGCAGGATTAGCAATCTTTCTTTGTTCAAGAGCAAGTGAATATACTGTTGGTCAAACAATAGCCTGTGATGGCGGTTCGGTGGCAAGTAAGTAGTACATGCTATGAAAAAAAAGATAATTTCTCTATTGGGAGGGACAGGAGATTTAGGCACAGGCTTAGCTTCTAGATTTATCAAATCGGGTTATGAAGTAATTATTGGATCTAGAACCTTAGAAAAAGCGACAAAAATAAAAGATGAATTAGGTGCCTCAAATGGCGTGCTTAATAAGGAAGCAGCTTCTTTGGGTGAGGTTGTAATACTGACAGTTCCTTTTGCTCATCAAAAAGGTATTTTAGAAGAATGTAAGTCTGAATTAATAGGAAAGCTTTTTATAGATACCACAGTCCCCTTGGTACCTCCAAGGGTTGCTACTGTCCAATTACCTGAAGAAGGTTCTGCCGCAGAAATAGCTCAAAATATTTTATCTGAAGACGTAAGGGTTGTTTCTGCATTTCAAAACATTTCAGCTGAACTATTAAAAAGCGATAAATCTATCGATTGTGATGTTTTGGTTTGTGGAAATAATAAAGATTCTAGACAAGAAGTTATTGATCTTATTCAGTCTTTAGAGATGAAAGGATGGCATGCTGGTATGTTAGCTAATTCTGCTGCAGTAGAAGCTATGACTTCAGTTTTAATTAGCATAAATAAACATCATTCAATTTCACACTCAGGTATAAAAGTTACAGGCTTAGAAAAATAAAATTGAATAAATTAGAACTTGTTGCAATTCAAGAAATACCTTTGATTAAAGAAGGGGATAGTCTTGTTGAAATCATCTTACTGGCTGTTAAAAAAAATAAAATAAATTTAGAGAAGAACGATATATTGGTTATTGCTCAAAAGATTGTTTCTAAAGCAGAAGGAAGATATGTTTATCTTAATGAGGTAAAACCTTCAGAAGAAGCACTAAGTTTATCGAAAGAAACTGATAAGGATCCTAAATTAGTCCAGGTTATCCTTAATGAGTCTGAAGAAGTTATACGATATCGAAAGGGGGTAATAGTAGTTGAAAGTAAACTTGGTTTAGTTCATGCAAATGCTGGTATAGATAGATCAAATATTGAATCTAAGAATAATAATCCAAGGGTATTACTATTACCAACAGATCCAGATAAGAGTGCACTAAAAATTAGAGAAGAACTTTATAAAAAAATTAATATTGACTTAGGGGTAATCATTAATGACAGTTCTGGAAGAGCCTGGAGGAATGGCATTGTTGGAATTGCAGTAGGTTCGAGTGGTTCAGAGGTATTATCTGACCTAAGGGGTAAGTCTGATCTTTATGGTAATAATTTAGAAGTTACTGAAGTTGGTAGCGCAGACGAAATAGCATCTGCAGCTTCTTTATTGATGGGTCAAGGGAACGAGGGTCTACCTGTTGTTCTTGTAAGGGGTTTGTCTAAATCTAAAGACAAGAGTGGAGCTAAAAAATTAATAAGAAAAGCTTCAGAAGATCTTTTTAGATAATTTAAATTGATGAAGAAGAAACTATTAGTTCTTTGTGGTGGAGTAGGAGGAGCTAAGCTTGCTTATGGTTTATCTAAAATTCTTCCTCCAGAAGAACTAATTTTTCTAGTTAACACAGGAGATGACTTTGAGCATCTTGAATTACATATATCCCCTGATCTTGACACTGTAATGTATACACTATCAGGCATTAATGATCCTGAGAGGGGGTGGGGTTTGAGAGACGAAACCTGGAGCACTTTAGATAGTCTAAAGAGATACGGTGTTGATACTTGGTTCCAACTAGGAGATAAAGATTTAGCAACTCACATAAGAAGAACTCAGTTACTTAATGATGGCAAGAAGTTATCTGAAGTAACAGAAATTCTTAGTAAATCATTAGGCCTTAAGTGCAAAATTATTCCTATGTCAGAAGATTTAGTTCAAACAGTGGTTAAAACGACTATTGGAGATTTGCCTTTTCAGGAATACTTTGTAAAACATCAATGCGAGCCTATAGTCAAAGAGATTGTATTTAGCGGGAAGCAAAATCCTCAAATTCCTTTATACCTTGAGAGTCTATTAAAAAATGGTAGTTTGAAAGGAGTTATTATTTGTCCTTCTAATCCTTATTTGAGCATTGATCCAATATTATCTATTAAAGAAATAAAAAGTTTCTTATCTACTACAAAAATACCAGTACTTGCCGTTTCTCCCATAATAGATAATGACTCTATTAAGGGACCTACTGCCAAGATTATGAAAGAAATGGGTATTAAATCGAACATAGAATCTATAGCAAAACATTATGAAGGTTTAATCAATCTTCTAATAATTGATAAAAAAGACATTGGTTATTTAAAAATAAATCAAGATAAAGCCGTATCAGTTGACTCTATTTTAATGGACAGTGAAGAAAAGAAAATTTCTCTTGCTGAGATTTGCTTAAAAAAAATAGAAGAGCTAATTTAATTTTATGATTTGGGCATTAACACCTATAAAGTCCTTTAAAAGACCTAAAAGCAGATTAGGGGATGTCCTTAACCTTGAACAAAGAAGGATTTTAGTAAAGTACATGTTAAAGAAGATTTTAATTAGTCAAAAGAAAAGTAATTTATTTAGTAATTATCTAGTAGTCACTGAAGATAAAGAGGTTGTTAAGTTTGTTAAACAGTTTGGATTTAAATCTCTTTTACAAAAAAAACCAGGTCTAAACCAAGGAATAACAGAGGCTTCTTTAAAAGCAAAGAAATCAGGCGCTAGAAGTGTACTGATTATTCATGGAGATATTCCAAGAGCAAGTTCATCTATTTTAAAATCTATTACTAAAAGACATAGGGAATTAATTAAAGAATTTAGAGAAGGAATAACGATATCTCCTGATGCCTTAGGTGAGGGTACTAATTGCATGTTATGTACTCCTCCCGACATAATAAAATTTAAATATGGTCCTGGAAGTTGCTTATCTCATATGGAATTAGCACACAGACAAGGTCTGCAGGTCAGACTTTATCGCTCTAAGAGATTAGAATTCGATATTGATAGAGACTCTGATCTAACTAAATTAATTTTAAAAAGTGGTTATACTAAAGCTATAGAGTACATTGAATCTATTCAAAATGATGGAACATAAATTTAAGTCAGGAGATGAAGGAATAATTACCTATAAATCAGGTAACCCTTTTGAATTCTTTCACATATTGAATTCAAAAGAGTATGAAGATCAAGATATGTATGGAACCCTTGTGTTTCCTAAAACAAGGAAGAAAAAAACCCCCCTAGTAATATGCATGCATGGTAGTTTAGGTTGGAGAGGGCATCATCATGAACACTCAGTAAATTACTTAAATAATGGTTTTGCTATATTTAGAGTTAGTAGCTTTGATGCAAGACAAGTTATATCTATAGTTGAAGATCAAATGCAAGTGACTTTGGCGACAACACTTACAGACTGTTTTAACGCTTTAAAAATTCTATCTAAACACCCTGATATTGATGAGACAAAGATCTTTATAGCTGGATGGAGTTTAGGAGGCTCAACTGCCCTTTATTCAGCCTGGGAACCTTTAGCAGAGAAACTTGCTCCAGATGGAGAGAGATTTGCTGGTCATATAGGATTTTATCCCGGTGCTTTTATTTGGCCTGAAGAAATGAGGTGGAGTAAATCCCCTATATTAACTTTAATTGGAAAAGAAGATGACTATACTCCTCCTATACTAGTAGAGATGCTTTCTCCTGCTATTAATGAAAGTGGAGGAAATAGTAAAGCTATCTATTATGAAAATAGCCACCATTCTTTTGACTCTATTGATCCAGTAACATATATCCCAAATGCTATAGCTGTAGGTAGAAAACATTCAATAATTGGAAAGGATGGAATTCATTATTATGAAGATGAAGAAGGAAATCATTATCTTATGAATGAACCTGATGAAAGAGAGAAATTATTAAAAGAAAGGGTTCACAAAGGCGCCCATCTGGGAAGAAACTGGGAAGCTAGAGAAGCATCTATGAAAGATTCTGTTAATTTTTTATTAAAATATACAAGTTAAATTGAAAACTAAAGATCTATTAGATTTGGCAAATAACACCAGCACCCCTGATTTAATTCGAGAGGCTTCATCTATAAGAGATGAAGGCTTTGGTTCGCTAATAACGTACTCGCCTAAGGTTTTCATGCCTTTGACACATCTATGTAGAGATGTATGTCATTACTGTACTTTTGCTAAAACACCAAAAAGGATAACTTCACCCTATATGTCTATTGATCAAGTTATTACTTCTGCTAAGGATGCTGAAAGGGTGGGTTGTAAAGAGGCTCTTTTTACTTTAGGAGAGCGACCAGAATTAAGATATTCAACAGCAAGAAAAGCTCTAGCTTCTATGGGGTATTCAACAACTTTAGAATATTTAAAGGTTGCTTCTGAGGCAGTATTAGAAAATACAGGACTCTTACCACATCTAAACCCAGGTTGTATGAGTTTAGATGAAATCAAAGAACTAAGGCCTGTAGCCGTCTCTATGGGGATGATGTTAGAAAGTTCTTCAATAAGGTTGTGTGAGAAAGGAGGTCCACATTATGGTTCACCAGATAAAGATCCCGCTAAAAGATTAGCTACATTGGAATATGCTGGAAAAATGAAAGTTCCTTTCACTACTGGTATTTTAATAGGCATAGGTGAAACAAGGCAGGAAAGAGTTGATTCCCTGCTTGATATAAAAAGAAGTCATGATGAATATGGTCATATTCAAGAAGTCATTATTCAAAACTTTAAACCAAAAGAAGATACGAAAATGTCTAAACATGAAGAGCCTTTAACAGAAGAACTTCTATGGACTATTGCAGTAGCACGAATAATCTTTGGACCTCACATGTCCATTCAAGCTCCTCCAAATTTAAGTCCAGATAATTTAAATCTACTGTTGGAAGCAGGAATTAATGATTGGGGCGGAGTATCTCCCATTACACCTGATTATGTGAACCCAGAAGCTCCCTGGCCTCATTTAATTGATCTTGAAAATCAAACTTATTTATCAGGAAAAACCTTAACACCTAGACTAACTATTTATCCGTCTTACGCAGATGATATTAATACTTGGGTGGACAAGAAATTACATCCTAGATTATTGAAACAATCTGACTCTTCAGGTTTAGCAAGAGACACGGAGTGGACTACTGGCAAAGATAACCCAGATTTTGATCCTAAACCAAAATCAATTATTCCTTTAAGGCATTCATCAAGATTAAAAAAAATAGTCAACCTAGCTTTAGAAGATAAAGGTATAACTGAAGACCAAATAGTTAATTTATTTGATGCTAGAGGTCCGGATTTTACCTATGTAAATAGAGCAGCAAATGAATTAAGACAAGAGCTAGTTGGAGATGAAGTAACTTTTGTAGTTAATAGAAATATTAACTACACCAATATATGTTATTTTCACTGTACTTTCTGTGCATTTTCTAAAGGAAAAACTTCAGAAAAACTTAGAGGAAAGCCTTATGATATTTCTTTAGAAGAAATAGTTAGAAGATCTAAAGAAGCTTACCAAAGAGGCGCTACTGAAGTTTGTCTTCAAGGAGGTATACACCCCAAGTACGATGGCAATACTTATAAATCAATTATCTCTTCAATTAAAGAAGCTCAACCTGAATTACATGTGCATGCCTTTTCTCCTTTAGAAATCTGGCAGGGAGCTAAAACTTTAAACAAAGAACTGAAAGAATATTTAGGAGAATTAAAAGATTTAGGTCTAAGTACTCTTCCAGGAACTGCAGCTGAAATATTGGATGATGAAATTAGAAATATAATATGCGCAGACAAAGTAAATACCTCAGAGTGGTTAGAAGTAATGAGATCAGCTCATGATATCGGTATGAGGACTACAGCAACCATTATGTTTGGTCATATTGAAAAGCCCATTCACTGGGCTAGGCATCTTATTAAATTATTAGCATTGCAAAAAGAAACTAAAGGTTTTACTGAATTTGTTCCCTTACCATTTGTACCAATGGAAGCTCCAATGTATATAAGAGGGAAGTCCCGTTTTGGTCCTACACTACGAGAATCTATATTGATGCATAGTGTCTCTAGACTAGTTTTTAATAAACACATACCAAATATACAGACTTCCTGGGTAAAAATGGGTAATACAGGTATAGCTGAGTGTCTTACTTCTGGAGCTAATGATTTAGGCGGTACTTTAATGAATGAATCTATTACAAGAGCGGCAGGAGCTGAACATGGACAAGAATTCTCTTCAAAAGAGATTGATAAATTTATTAAGAAAATAGGGAGAAAACCTAAACAAAGAACTACTCTGTACGAAGAAGTGTCAGACGAAATTTACTTAAAAGGTTTAAATCCAATCCCATTGTCTCCTGTTGTGAATACTTTAGAAAATAGAAAAAACATAATTATCACTTCTTCTAAATGAATAAAGCTTTTTCTCTTTGTTTCGTGAGTTATTTATTAGCTTTTCTGGCAGCTTTCATAAGTGCTTCATTTTTTATAGAGCAACATCTCTGGAAGGCAATTACAGTTGGACACTTAGCAGCCACAATAATAATTTTTTTTATAAGTAGCTTAACTAAAAACTCTAGTTTCTATGATCCCTTCTGGTCTGTAGCACCATTACCTATAGTTTTCTTCTTAAGTTATATCTCTATAAATAAAGATGAAAATGTAATAAAAGTTCTACTTGTACTTATCCCTGTTACCTATTGGTCTTTAAGATTAACAAATAATTGGAGAAGAGGATGGCGAGGATTAAAGCATGAAGACTTTAGGTACATAGATCTTAAGAATCAATTTAAAAAATATTCTTATCTTATTGATTTTTTTGGAATTCATTTATATCCAACTCTTCAAGTTAATCTATCTCTGTTCCCTTTATATTATGTTTTTACTACCAATATTATTGAAATCCCATTACTACTTATATTGGCTTCAATATTTACTTTTTTAGCTGTTGTTTTAGAACATATTTCTGATGAACAAATGTACAAATTTAGATCTAAAAGTGAGAATAAAGGAAAGACAATGGATCAATTGTTGTGGAAATACTCTAGACACCCAAACTACCTAGGTGAAGTTTTATTTTGGTGGGGTATTTACTTTATGGCTATAGCAATAAATACTAAATTTTGGTGGTTATTCATATCTCCTTTAAGCATGACTTTAATGTTTACCTTGGTGACTTGTTCTATGATGGATAAAAGAAGTTTAATTAGTAGATCAGATTATGCATCCTATATGCAGAAAACAAGTCAATTAATATTATGGAAACCAAAATCTTAAAATAAAATTATATATTGGAGGAAAAATGATTAACGGAAGTTGTGATGATAAATTTTTAGAAGCAAAGGAGATTTTCACTAATAGTATTAAATCTGGTTTTGAATTAGGTGCTTCAATAGCAATAGAGATAGAAGGTCAAAAAGTTATAGATTTATGGGGAGGTATTGATGATCCTAATGATAGCTCACCTTGGAAAGAAGATACTTTAGTAAATGTATTTTCTACCACGAAAGGAATAGCTGCTATTTGCTTATTACAGTTAGTAGAGCAGGGTAAATTAGATTTAGATGCTCCTGTTTCTAAATATTGGCCTGAATTTGGACAATCTGGAAAAGACTCTATTCCTGTACGTTTTTTATTTTGTCATAAGTCAGGACTTTGTGGTGTTAAAGAGCCCTTAGAAAAAGGTGCGTTTTGTAACTGGGATTTAATTTGTGATTCTTTAGCATCTCAAAAACCTTTTTGGGAACCTGGAATAGCCCATGGTTATCATGCAATAACCTACGGTCACTTAGTTGGAGAAGTTTTAAGAAGAATTGATGGAAGAACTATAGGCCAATACTTTAAAAAAGAAATAGCCGAGCCTTTAGATCTTGATTTTTGGATAGGATTACCTGATTCAGAATTTTCTAGAGTAACAAATATTCATCCTTCTAAACCAGGACCACTGCAGTTCTTGTTTCCTTTATTATCTAAATTACCTCGATTCCTTGTTCCTGGACAAATGCAGTTCTTATTAGATTTTGCAGATACTGATACACCAGTAGGATCTGCATTCAGTAATCCTCCAATGGAAATGGACCCTGAGAAAGGCATGGAAGCAAATACTAAAGAGTGGAGAAATGCAGAGATACCAGCAGCTAATGGTCATGGAACTGCCAGATCTATAGCTAAAATATATGGCGTTCTTGCTAATGGAGGAAGCAGGGATGGTGTTCATGTTTTAAAACCTGAAACTATAGAGATGGCAAGACAAACAGAATCAGATGGAAAAGATTTAGTTCTAGGCAATATACATACAAGATTTGGATTGGGTTTCATGCTTGGAACAAAGCAAGTAAGTATGGGTCCTGGTACAGGATCATTTGGACATGGAGGGGCTGGTGGTTCTTTAGGTTTTGCAGATCCAGATAACAAAATTTCTCTTGGCTTTACTATGAACCAGATGCATCCTGGCATAACTGCATGGAAGACAGCTATAGATGTAGCAAATTCAGTATATAAAAATTTATAAAAAGTATGTTCGGTGCGCCAATTCTTAGATATGGAGGTTCTACTGTATTTCAATACTCAGATAATTTAGATATACCTACGGTTGGACCAAACCAGGTTTTAATCCAAGTTAAAGCTACTTCAGTTAATCCCATTGATCTAATGAAGAGGGAAGGTTACGGAAAGAGTCTTTTTGAAAAACAAAGAAAAGAATTGTTTCCTTGGATCCTAGGTTGTGATGTTTCTGGAATAGTTAAGCAAGTTGGTTTAAAGGTAACTAAATTTAAAGAGAATGATGAAGTCTGGGGTTGCACTTCAGATGCAAGTAAAGGGACTTATGCTGAATTTGTTTCACTAGACCAGAATGAAATTAATTTTAAACCTAAAAATCTAACCTTTTTAGAAGCTGCTTCTTTGCCTTATGTGGCATTAACAACTTGGTCAGCTTTAATTAGATGGGCAGCAATAAGACCATATGATCTAAAAGACAAAAAAGTATTTATAAATGCTGGTTCAGGTGGTGTAGGAACATTTGCAATCCAATTATTAAACTACTGGGGATCTAAAGTTGCAACGACTTGTAGCAACTCAAACCATGAATTAGTTAAGGAGTTAGGAGCAGAGATTGCTATCGATTACAAAAAGGAAAAGTTTCATAAATTACTAAATAATTACGATCTAGTTTTTGATTGTTTGGGAGATTTTGGAGGTCTTGAATCCGTAGAAAATTGTTTAGAAATATTAAAAAAGGATACCAATACTCATTATATCTCTTTAAATCATCCTTTCTTAAGAACCTTAGATACTAAAGGTTTAATATTAGGTGTTCCTTCGGCGTTAAAATTAAGACATACAGCTAAAAAAAATGCTAAGCCTATTAATCTTCACTGGTCTATATATAGACCAAGTACTTCTGGTTTAAGTGAATTAGGAAGAATGGTAGAAGCAAAAATAATAAAACCTGTTATAGATTCTACCTATTCTTTGCAGAATATTAAGGAAGCGCATGATAAAGTTGGGACTTCTCATTCAAGGGGTAAAGTAGTTATTGAGGTGACTAAAAGGTGACAAATTTAAGTGTAAATGTGAATAAGATTGCTTTGATTCGTAATGCTAGAGGAGGAAGTCTTCCTGACATAAAAGAAATTTCCAATATCTGCATAGATAGTGGTTGTCATGGAATAACCGTTCATCCCAGGGACGACATGAGACATATCATTCCAAACGACATAAAAATACTTAAGGAATTAACGGAAAGTCGAAAAGTTGAATTTAATATTGAAGGGAATCCTTTTTCAGAAAAAAAAGGAGAATATCCCGGGTTTCTTAATTTAGTAGAGTCTTTTAAACCAACTCAATGTACTTTAGTACCAGATAAACCAACTCAATTAACATCTGATCATGGCTGGGATTTACGCGAGCATAATTCCGAACTTATTAAAGTAATTCAAAAAATTAAATCTTGTGGTTGCAGGGTAAGTTTATTCATTGATCCAGATCAAGAACTTATTTCTATAGCTAAAGATATTGGAGCTGATCGTATAGAACTATATACAGGTCCTTATGCAAAACACATTAAAAATATAGAATTATTAGGCAGATATTCTGTGGCAGAAAAACACGCCCATAATATTGGATTAAAAGTAAATGCAGGACATGATTTAAACTTATCTAATTTAGGTCTATTCTTAGCTAATTGTGAAATAGAAGAGGTTTCAATCGGACATGCGTTAATTTCAGATGCTGTGAAATGTGGTTTAGGTAAAACTGTTAAAAAGTATCTTCAGATTTGTAATTAATATAAAATTGAATTTATGGATATCAAAGAAGAATTAAAAGACCAAATCAATTCAAATCCTATACTTTTGTATATGAAGGGTTCTCCTGATTCTCCTCAGTGTGGTTTTTCATCTAGAGCAACTCAGCTTTTAATTTCTTGTGGAAAACCTTTTTCTTTTGTAGATATCCTTTCAAATCCTGAAATTAGGGCATCCCTACCTGAGGTATCCAGTTGGCCTACATTCCCACAATTATTTATTAAAGGTGAGTTAGTTGGCGGAAGTGACATTATGATGGAGATGCATGATTCAGGAGAATTACAAAAACTTATAGATTCAGTAGACCTAGAATCTTAAATTTCTTAGGGGATAAACATGAAAGATAAGAATTTCGCTTCACCACCTTTTGAACTAGACCAATCAAAAGTTAAGAAAGCTCTAATTTATGGTTCTGCTGTTGCATTTGCTGCAACTCCGAGTATAGATGTTATAGCTGAAGATCAAGAAGTAGAAGAAGAAATCATTGTTACAGCATCAAAAAGAGCTTCTAAAATTGAAGATCTTCCGATGAGCGTACAAGCAATAACTGGCTCTAGATTAGAAGATGCAGGTGTAAATGATTTTATGGATTATGCTGAACTTATTCCTTCTTTATCTTATATCCAATATGGACCAGGAAGATCAGCTTTTTACCTAAGAGGAACTTCTGATGGTAATTTTGGAAATTTAGCTGGTCCTAATACAACAGTTGCATTGTATGTCGATGAATCCCCAATAAATTTTGTAGGGTTAAATCCTGATTTACATATTTATGACATGGAAAGAATTGAGGTATTAAACGGACCTCAAGGTACCTTGTATGGATCTAGTGCTCAAGGCGGAACAGTTAGACTTATAACTAACAAACCTCAAAGAGGAGAATATGAATTTGGTGCTGAAGTTGATACATCTAGTATATCTAAAGGCTCTACTAGCGATAGCTTTGAAGCATTCATTAATGCCCCCTTATCTGACAACACCTCTTTAAGAGTAGCTGCTTATGAAGTTAATGAAGGAGGATTTATAGATTTAGTTGGAGGGACAAAAACTTTCTCTGCAAGTAACTACTCTGTCCCACTTCATGAAAATGATAACTCAAATGAAAGTACTGTTTCTGGATTTAGGACAAGTTTAAGAACGTGGTTTAATGATAATTTAACTGGTACTTTAACTCATATATCACAAGAGACTTCAACGGATGGAAGTTGGGATCATCAGCCAAAAACTTTAGGGGACTTAAAAAGCAGTAAAGTAATTGGAGAGTTCACTGATGATGAATGGGATCAGACTAGCTTAACTTTAGAAGGGTCATTTAGAGACGATATATCTTTTACTTACGCAGGAACCTTCTTTGATAGAGATGTACGGTATCTTTGGGATTACAATGATTACGTAGAATATTACAATCTTGATAGTCCCTTTCAGAATGGTTTTGGATATTACAGTTATTACACCTGTGATTACTATACATATTCTTATTACTACTATGGTACATGGGATGGAGCTTGTAATAACCCAACCATGTGGGCTGATTATTCTCTTAGTATGGAAAGAGATACTCATGAATTTAGATTAACTTCAGGGAATGCCGACGATGATCTTCAGTGGATAATAGGTGTCTTCTATGACAAATTAGAAAACCCTTACAACTATACTTACAAATGGCCTGGGTTACAGAGTTATTACTCTGATGGAAGCTGGGGTGGAACAGGTATAGCTGGCAGAGAAGGAATATGGTGGGATTTAGATAATCTTAGAGAAGATGAAATGAGGGCAATCTATGGTGAAGCTACTATAGCTGTTTCAGAAAAACTTAGATTAACTTTTGGTTTAAGAAGGTTTGACTCTGAATTGCATATTGTTGCTAGGGATGGATACTTCGGAGGATTTGGTACAGCTTATTATGGACATGATAATGATCGTATAGAAGAAGATAGCGGTACTTCACCAAAGTTTGCTGCAGCTTATGCTCTGGATAATGGTGCTTTGTTGTATTTGAATTATTCTCAAGGATATAGACCTGGAGGAACAAACAGAACAAATAAAAATAGTGACGCCGCTCCTTTATTTTATGACTCTGATGAATTAAATAATATAGAAGTAGGTTATAAGTATGCTTCTTTAGACGGTACGAAAAGATACAACGTTACCTTTTATTCCATGAATTGGAAAGACATGCAGTCAGCTAATTTTGACTTAGATTTAGCTAGCATCCAATTCAATTCCAATATTGGTGATGCCATTATCGAAGGTTTAGAAACTGATATTACTTTATTAACAGAAAACGGGTATACCTTTATTGCAGGAGCTACTTTACTTCACCCGAGACTTAACGAAGATTACATCTTGGATGGCGCAGTTTTAGCAACTAAGGGAACAAGGTTAGCAAATGTACCTAAAGTAAAAGCCTCTATGGCAGTAAATAAATCTTTTGATTTAAGAGGAGGGCTAACAGGTTTTTGGGACTTTAGTTTAAGTAGAACTGGAAAACGAAAATCTTCTATGACTAATCCTATAGATCAAAATGCATACACTTCTGCAAACTTGTCTTCAACAGTACAAGGAGATAACTGGTCTGCTGTTTTATACATTGATAACTTGTTCGATACGAGAGCAACAATTTGGGAATATCAAGGTTATCGCCCAGAAACTGTATTTACCAATAGGCCTAGGACCTTAGGATTAAGATTAAAATATAAACTTTAGTTCTTTAGATAATTTTTTAATTCTTTTATATAACTTGGTCTGGTTCTACAACAACCAGCTACTATAGATGCGCCTTCTTCTATCCAAAGCTTTACTTCGTTAAGGTAGGATTTCTCATTAATCTTTATTGTAGATTCCCAGTGCCTTTCTTCAGCTGTTTCTGCATTTGATAGGACTTTCTCTTTATTTATATTTTCAGCATTAGCATAAGCTCCTATAGGAGAATCTGTTAATTCCTTCAAATTTTTTAAAGATGGTCCCACTAAGTTTGCAGCACAGCAATTTATTAAATAAGCATCTGCATCTAAGCCCTTTAAGCTTTTAAATGCTTCATTTATATTTTCTCCGCTTGGTAGCGTGTCTTCTTTATCTCCATGAAGAGTCCAACTTACCCAGACAGGCATATTAGCTTTCAAGGCTGCCTTCAAAGCACATTTAGCTTCTAGAGCACTGGCCATAGTTTCACAAATAATTATATCTACTTCGTTTTTTAAAATATTTACAAGTTCTGAATATTGTTTATTCATTTCATCTTCATCAAGTATAAGATCAGCTCTATAACTTGTTTCCAAAGGAGGTAAAGTTCCGAGAATTTTAATTTCTTCATTATTAGATTTTGATATAGCTTGCCTTGCTAATTTTATTGACTCAATAGTTAAGCTTTCTAATTCATCTTCCATGTTCTCTCTAGAAAGAATTGGTCTAGTAACTGTATAGTTATTGATTGTTATATAATCACTCCCAGCTTCTATGTAATCTAAGTGTATTTGTTCAATTTCTTTAGGAGCTTTTTTCACAGCTAAAGCTGACCAAATAGAATCAATGTGAGAAGGTACTTCTACGCCTCTAGCTCTTAATTCAGTTCCCATAGCGCCATCACCTAAAATTATATTACTCATAATATTCCTATTAAATAATCTAACACAGTATTTGGATCTTCAACCATTAAGGTGTGTCCTGAGTCTTCAATTTCCTTTACCTGGACATTTTTAAAAGAATTTATTAAATCAGTAGCTCTAAATGGAGGAGTAAGAAAGTCTTTTTTTCCTAAAATTAGTAAAGTATCTGCAGTAACCTTAGCCGCACTTTCCAATCCTGAGGTGTACTCTGAACATGCTTGTAAATCTAGATATATAACTCCTTTTTTTGAATTTTTTAATAATTTTTTTGTTGAGCCAGTCATCCAAATTCCAGGATTTCCATTACTTCCTATTCTTGCCTTATGGCTGTACCCCATGTATGTAAGTATATCTATAGCTTCAGATTTATTATTTTTTGCTAATTCAAGAAGTACATTTGATACTGCCATAGGAAAAGCTGTACCAACCATGACAAGGTTTAAAGTTCTATCCTGTGTTAAGGCAGCTGTTTCTAGGGCTATTAAAGAGCCCATACTATGGCCTACTAAAGAGAAATCTTTTATATCTAGACTATCTAAATAGTTTACAAGCCAGTTAGCCATATCAGATATTGATTTCAAAGGCTTTCCCTCTGACCTGCCGTGACCAGGAAGGTCTATGCCTATTACATTTCTTTTTTTCCTTAAAAAATATCTAATAGGTAAGGTCCAGACAGTATGATCCATACCAGTTCCATGAATAAAAATAATAGGTTTTTTATTATCTGTAAGACCTTCTGGTCCTGAAAAGCTGTAAACTCCCTTCATTACAAAGTCTTTTTTACAGCTTTAAATGCCATTTCTAGGTCATTAAGTAGGTCATCAGGATCTTCTAATCCTATAGAAAGTCTTATTGTTCCCTCTGAAATGCCAGCTTTTTGTAGAGATTCTTTATCCATCCTATGGTGTGTTGTACTTGCAGGGTGTATAACTAAAGATTTAGCATCTCCTACATTGGCAAGATGGGAAAAAATATTTAAGTTTTCAATAAAAACTTTTCCTGCTTCTCTCCCTCCTTCAACCTCAAAAGTAAAGACAGCGCCACATCCATTAGGTAATAATTGTTTAGCAATTTTATGATCAGGATGAGATGGTAGGGTAGGGTAAATAACCTCTTTAACTAAGTTATGATTATTTAGGTACTCAACAATCTTTAGAGTTGTGGAGATGTGTCTATCCATTCTCAAACCCAGAGTCTCTATTCCCTGTAATACTAAAAAGGCTGTATGAGGGCTCATACATGCACCAAAATCTCTTGCACCTTCTTTACGGGCTCTAGAAATAAAGGCAGCAGGACCAAATTCTTGAGTAAAAATCATATTATGAAAACCTTCATAAGGTTCACTAAGTTGAGGGAATTTTCCTGATTCATCCCAGTCAAAATTACCACTATCAACTAATAGACCTCCTATCACGACACCATGCCCAGAAAGAAATTTAGTAGCTGAATGAAATATTAAATCAGCACCTAAATCAAAAGGTTTAAGTAAATGAGGCGTAGTAAAGGTTGAATCTACTAATAGAGGAACTTTTTTATCATGGCTTATATCAGATATAGTCTTTATATCCATTACATCAAGCCCGGGATTTCCAAGAGTTTCACCAAAGACTAGCCGAGTATTTTTATTAAAGCTTTTTTTAAAAGCATTAATATCTCTAAAATCAACAAAAGTTGTTTTAATACCAAATCGTGGGAGTGTGTACTCAAGCAGGTTATGACTTCCTCCATAGAGACAATTAGAAGCGACAATATGACTTCCGTTATCTAAAATGGTAGAAATAGCTAGGTGCATTGCGGCTTGCCCACTAGAAGTGGCTATAGCTCCAATGCCTCCTTCTAAAGCTGAAATTCTTTCCTCTAAAACTGAATTTGTTGGATTTGTAATTCTTGAGTAAACATGTCCAGTTCTCTCGGCATTAAAAATACCAGCAGCGTCTTCAGAATTATTAAAAACGAAAGAAGAAGTTTGGTAAATAGGAGTTGCTCTTGCACCTGTAACTGGATCAGGTCTTTGTCCTGCATGCAAAGATAAAGTATCAGGTTTTAACTCTTTAGGATCTTTCATAATAATTTAAAATATTAATTACTTTCTTTAACTTTCAATTCTTTAAATACTGAAATAGCCATTAAAGGATAAATAACAAGTAAAGGCAACGATGCGAGGATTATTAGATTAAGAGCCACTTCGTGACTCGAGTAAAAAATCAATGCAGCAGGAAGTATTCCAAGCACGATAGCCCAAAATAATCTTAGGTATCTTCCTGGGTCCTTGTTTTCAGAAGAATTCTTTTGCACATGATAGGCAATTACATAAGACATTGAATCATAAGAAGTAATAACGAAAATAACAGTTATTCCACAAAAAAGGAAAAGCATTAATGTATCAAACGGCATTGTGGCAATAGCTGCAATAGCTAAATCTCCGTGCGTACTACCTGTAATTTGGGAAACAGCTAATATTTTATTAACATCGAGGTCCATTGAGTAGCCACCGAGAATCATAAAAAACAACCAACTTCCAAGGGCACCAAAAATAAGCATTCCAAATATTACTTCTCTAAGAGTCCTTCCTTTAGAGATCCGAGCTACAAATAA
>CAYFFW010000019.1:0-27997 GCA_964342745.1 uncultured Gammaproteobacteria bacterium | reverse complement strand
TTTGTGCATTCTTGGTTAAAAGACTCTCAGGAAGGTGTTATCAGTTATGACGCCTTAACTTATGCAGGAAATTTAGATAATTTAAGCAATATAAAAGATACAAATCATAATTTTATTAAAGGTGATATAAGAGACGAAAAGAAGGTAATTGAACTTTTGGATAAGTTTAAACCTAGAGCAATAATAAACTTTGCAGCAGAATCTCATGTAGACAGGTCTATAGAAAGCCCGAAAGTTTTTTTAGAAACAAATATCATGGGTACCTATAATCTTCTTCAATGTAGTTATATTTATTGGAACAAACTAACTGGCAATTCTAGGGATAATTTTAGGTTTTTACATATATCAACTGATGAGGTCTTTGGCTCTTTAGAGTTATTAGATGAAAGCTTCAAGGAAACAGATCAATATCAACCTAATAGTCCATATTCTGCTAGCAAAGCCTCTTCCGACCATTTAGTAAGAAGCTTCTATAAAACTTATGGATTACCAGTTATAACTTCGAACTGCTCTAATAACTACGGTCCTTATCAGTATCCTGAAAAACTAATTCCTATGACTATTTTAAATTTAGTAAATAGGAAGAAGGTTCCTGTATATGGAGACGGAAAACAAATAAGAGACTGGTTGCATGTTTTAGATCATTGTGATGCTTTAAAGGATATCTTAGAGAAATCTGAAATTGGGGAGGTATATAACATCGGTGCTGAAAATGAAATGCAAAATATTGAACTTATAATGTTTATTGGTGATATTTTAGAAAAACACTACTTAAAAAATGATTTTATTTCTCAAGATTTTATAGACTATGTTCAAGATAGACCTGGTCACGATAAAAGATATTCTATAAACAGTAGTAAAGTAAAAACTATTCTTGGATGGGAACCTAAGATTTCATTTAAGAAAGGAATAGAAGAGACAGTCAAATGGTATTTAGAAAATCCTGAGTGGGTAGAGAATATTTATAAGAAAAAAAATAACCAATGACACAACACAAAATACTCCTTCTGGGGTCATCAGGTCAGTTAGGCCTGTCCATTAAGGAGTTACTAGAAAAAAAATACACTTTAAGGGAAATAAATAGACCTGAATTAGTCTTTGAAGACAGTGAAGATTTAAAGCAAAGAGTGCTTGCATTTAACCCAAAGATAATTATAAATTCTTCTGCTTATACTTCAGTTGACTTAGCAGAAAACGAACGCATAGAAGCAGAAATTGCAAATAGTTTAGGCCCCTCATTATTAGCAGAAATATCTAAGGAACTTGGATCTTTATTAATTCATTACTCTACTGATTATGTTTTTGATGGACAAAAAAACACAGCATATAAAGAAACAGATGAATGTAATCCTATTAATTTCTACGGCAAGTCAAAAAGAGATGGAGAGAAAGCTATTCTAGAATCTAATTGTAAAAGCTTAATAATAAGGACAAGCTGGGTTTATAGTCATTTACGAAATAACTTTCTTTTGACTATTCTTAAATTAGCCACTTCAAAAAATGAAATAAAGGTAATAGATGATCAATATGGATCACCAACTTCAACTGAGCAAATAGCTTTAGCTACATTTAATTTACTAGAAAATTATTTAAGGGGAAATTTAAATGACCTAGGTCTTTATCATTTTAGTTCCATAGGAAAAACCAGTTGGTATGGTTTTGCTAAAGAAATAGTAGATCAAGCAGAAAAATTAGATTTTAATTTAACTTTACGAAAAGAAAATATTGAACCAATAAAATCAGAGGAGTATGGTGCAATAGCAGAAAGACCAAAAAACTCTTTTTTAGATATTACAAAAATTTTATCAGTAATTGATATTAATGTTTCTAAGTGGCAGGTTGAGTTGGTTCAAGTACTAAAGAAAATAAAAAAATTAACTTATGAATAGAAAGGGTATTATTTTAGCGGGTGGATCAGGAACAAGGCTTTACCCTTCAACTTCTGTAATCAGCAAACAATTAGTTCCTGTCTATGATAAGCCTATGATTTACTACCCTCTTTCTACATTAATGCTTTCAGGTATAAAGGATATATTAATAATATCTACTCCAAAGGATACAAATAGATTTCAAGAGCTTTTAGGAGATGGAACTAGGTTAGGTTTAAACTTTTCTTATGAAATCCAGGAACAGCCTAGAGGTCTTGCAGATGCTTTTTTAGTAGCTAGTACTTTTTTAGGGAAAGACCACTCAGCTATGGTTCTTGGCGATAACCTATTTTATGGCAATGATTTATCCACAATACTTAAGAAAGTAAATAATAAAAAAGATAGAGCAACTATCTTTTGTAATGAAGTTAAGAATCCAGAAAGGTATGGAGTTCTGACCATAGATGATTCAGGCAATCCAATCTCAATTGAAGAAAAGCCTGATAAGCCTAAAACTAATTTAGCAGTAACAGGGCTTTATTATTATGATAATAATGTTGTAGATTTTGCTAAAAGTTTAAGTCCTAGCAAGAGAGGTGAATTAGAAATAACCTCTTTAAATCAACTGTATTTAGACTCAGGGTTACTTGATGTAGAGATTCTGGGTAGAGGTTTTGCCTGGTTAGATACTGGAACACATGAAAGTTTATTAGAAGCTAATCAGTTTGTTGCAAGTTTGCAAGAAAGACAAGGATTTAAAATTTCATGTCCAGAAGAAATAGCCTGGAGAATGGGGCTAATAGATTCTAAGAGCCTTGAAGATTTAGCTGCTGGAATACGAGATACAGATTATGGAGCCTATCTCTCAAATCTTATTAAAGAATAGATATGAAGATTGAAGAGTCTCAATTAGATGGCATCTTGATTATTAAACCGAAAGTTTTTGAAGATTCAAGAGGATTTTTTCTTGAATCCTTTAATCAAAAAAACTTTGAACTAGCCACCGGTTTAAATAATGTCTCTTTTTTGCAAGATAATCACTCTCAATCTACTAGGGGCGTGTTAAGAGGGTTGCATTTCCAAACAAAGTTTGAGCAAGCAAAGTTGGTTAGGGTAACTAAAGGAGAGATCTTTGATGTAGTAGTTGATATAAGAGAGAAATCCAAAACCTTTGGAGATAGTTTTGGAATAAATTTATCTCAGTCAAACCATCTGCAATTATGGATACCAAAAGGTTTTGCTCATGGATTCCAAGTTATAAGTGAACTTGCTGAAGTTCAATATAAGACTACAGATTATTGGAGTCCTGAACATGAAAAAGTCTTACTATGGAATGATCCAGAATTGAGAATAGATTGGCCGCTAGAAAATCCAATACTCTCTGAAAAAGACATGAAAGGTAAACTTCTTTCTGAGTTAATGGAACATACTTAAAATATTCTTAAATCTTATGATTTATATTTCAGCAATAATACTTACTATCCTCTGTTCTTTAGTTGTTTGTTCTTTATCTAATAAACTAGGCTTTGTAGACAGTCCAGATGGAATTAGAAAAGTTCATAAAGGTAATATAGCCCTCGGTGGAGGTATATGTCTTTTTTCTCCCTTGATTCTTTGTTTTTATCTATTTCCAGATTTCTCTTTATCTATTAATGATGATGTAAAGATTATAGTTTTGTGCTCTTTAATAATTCTATTTTTAGGACTTCTTGATGATATTAAGTCTTTACCAATATCCATTAGGCTCATAGGACAGATTATTACTAGTTGGATCATTATTATCATAACAGACTTGTATGTTAAAGATTTAGGTGATCTATTGGGTATAGGAAGCATTTATCTAGGAGAGCTTGGAATACCTATTACTATCTTTATGGTTGTGGGTGTAACAAATGCATTTAACATGCTTGATGGTATGGATGGCCTTGTTTCCTTAGTAGCCTTAGTCTGCTTTGGAGGCTTATCTGTAATAACTTATCTTAGTGGTATAGCTTCCCCAGAATTTGCTCTTATATCTTCAGTTCTCTTCATTTTCTTACTTTTTAATCTTGGTCTTTTTAAACGTAGATGGAAAATATTTCTAGGGGATAGTGGTGCCCTCTGGTTAGGGTTTTTAATTGCTTGGACATTGGTTTATCTTGCAAGTGATGAGAACAAGTTAATAGAACCTGTTTCAGCTATTTGGATCATTCTTCTACCTTTAATAGATGCTCTTTCTACTTTTATAGGGAGGCTAAGACAAGGAAAGCCTATCTTTTATGGAGATAGAGCTCATATACATCACGCACTTCTAGATTCGGGATTAAAGAAATGGAAGGTTCTTGTGATTATTCTCATTATCTCTTTAATATCATGCAGTGTTATTGTGTTCACAACACTGTATGAAGTTAAAGAATTCTACTTATTTTATGGTTTCTTAACTATATGGTTATTCTATTATCTTCTTCTTAAATATCCTCTTTCTAAAGACCTATAAAGATAAGAAATGTCTTTTACTATAATAAATAAATCTTCAGATTTAGATTATTTAGATAAAGAACTCCTATTGAAGTCAGTTGTTGGGGTGGATACTGAATTTAGAAGAAGAAGTAAAGATGATATTGACTTGGCTTTAATACAAATTAACGATGGCCATGAAATTTTCTTAGTAGACTGCATATCCATAGGAACTTATTTAGGAGCTTGTAAATTTCTTACTGAAAAGAAGGTACTCAAAATATTTCATTCCTGCAGAGAAGATATTGAAGTTTTATTTTCTTGGACTAAAGAAGAGCCTAAAAATATTTTTGATACACAACTAGCAAATGCATTCTTAGGGGGTTCTTTTTCCATAGGTTATCAAAAGATAGTTGAAAAAGAACTCGGTGTTCATCTAGAAAAAGATGAAACAAGATCTAATTGGATTAAAAGACCCTTAAGAGATTCTCAACTAAGGTATGCAGCTTCAGATGTGCAGTTCTTACTTGATTTATATGAAATACAAAGCAATAAGCTAAATAAATTAAGAAGGCTTGAATGGATGAACGAAGAAATTAGTTCTTTGATTAGGAAGCAAGAAAGTGAAGAGTACAAAGAGTTCAATCGGATAAATAAAGTTTCAAAATCCCAAGAAAAAGAGTTCTTATATACTCTTAATGAAATAGTACTAGAAGTTTCTGAAACGCTTGAAATTAATAAAACACTTCTCTTGTCTAAAAAAGAACAAAGGGAAGTGTTAAGTAGAATCTTGTATAGAGGAGTAGAGGAAACTGTAACTGATCTACTTAATTGGAAAAGAGATCTTCTTCAAAAAGATATTTACGATTTAGTAGATAGATTCAATTTGGGAGGATAGAAGTGAAGTTTTGGATCATTTACTCTTTAAATGCCTTATTGATTTCTTTCTTGATCTCTAAATACTTTTCTTACAAGAACCAATGGTCAGTATCTTTTTTGATACTAGTTTTACTTTTAACGCCAGCAAATCTTGATGGAGGATTGGGTAAGCTTGCTCCTAGTTTGGCTGTATTTTTTTACGATGTAATCTTTCTTCAAATGCTTTCTTTTAAAAGTCTTAGACCTCTAGTCTTAAGCCTTCCTTTAGCTTTTATATTATTAATTTTAATAAGGTTTATTAAAAAAAGATTCTTTTAAAGGACATTTTATTAAGATCTATAGTAGCAACAGCATTTTTTCCTTTTAGCATTCCAGCGCACTCACCAGGATTAAAGATCTTTACACCATTCAATTCTTTGTTAACGTATCTATGAGTATGTCCGTGAAGAACTATATCTATCGTGGGGTCACTTTCTAGTAACTCTTCGATTCTATCTGGTTCATGAAGTATTAGTAGTCTTTTACCAGATATATTCTTAGTTAGAGGAGGTTCTTTAAATTCAAATCCATTAACCAGGGATGTCTCTTTGAGGCCTTCTTCAAGTAAATCGTTGTTTCCGTATACCCCTATCATTTTAGAATCTAATCTAGAGAACCTATTTAGAGTATTTGCTTTGGTAATGTCCCCTGTATGGATAACTATATCTACTGATTGCTCATTAAAAATATCGATTATTCTTTCAACACTGGTAACAAGGTTATGTGTGTCACTGACAACACCAACAAGCATAGTTTTGTATTATTCTTAGTTTACTTTTTCTAAGATGTGTATCCCGCAAGCACTTCCCAGGCCAATAACATGAGTTAAGCCCAATCTCGCTCCTTCAACTTGTCTATTCCCAGCTTCACCTCTTAAATGAGTAGATACTTCATAGATATTTGCTATTCCTGTTGCACCCAGCGGATGACCTTTAGAAAGTAAACCGCCTGAAACATTTACTGGGACTCTACCTCCTAGCTCTACTTCTCCCTCATCAATCATTCGTCCAGCTTCTCCGTCTTCACAGAGACCCAAGTTTTCGTAATGAAGCATCTCAGCAGTTGCAAAACAGTCATGAAGTTCTACTAAATCAATGTCTTTTGAACTAACTCCTGCCATTTCATATGCTTCTTTTGCAGCCTTTCTAGTACATGAATTGACATCTGGCATTACCAAATCTCTTTCTTGATAAGGATCGCTTGTTATAACAGAAGCTCTAACTTTAACCGCTCTCTTCATACCAAGTTCTTTAGCTTTCTTCTCAGAAACTAAAACAGCAGCTGCAGAACCATCAACATTTACTGAACACATCAGTTTAGTATTGGGATAAGAAATCATCTCAGCATTCATTACATCATCTAAGGGCGTTTCAATTTGGTACATAGCCTTAGGATTCATAGTTGAATGGTGGTGATTTTTTACTGAGATTTTTGCAAACTGTTCAAAAGTAGTTCCGTGCTTCCTAGAGTGCTCCATCCCTGCTTCTGCAAAAACAGCAGGCATAGTACCTGATCCTAGTAGGCCTTCTTTAGGTATACCTTTACCTGCACCCGTACCGCCTAGTAAGCCCTTACCCATTTGTTCTACTCCTACTGCAAGAACCACATCGTATAATCCTGCTTTAATTGATGTCCAAGCTTCTCGAAACGCTGTAGCACCAGTTGCGCAAGCATTAGCACAGTTAACTACAGGAATACCTGTTTGACCTATCTCTTGAAGAATTCTTTGACCTACCATGCCACTAGATTGTCCTAGATTCCCACAATATAAAGCCTGCATATCTTCTATTGTTAAACCTGCATCATCTAAAGCCATCAAAGCAGCTTCAGCCCCTATATTAGGAACAGATCTGTCTGGGAATCTTCCAAACTTAATCATATCAACACCTAAAATATAAACATCACTCATCGTTTTCTCCTTTATGAAATTGGTTTAAAGAAATAACTAATATATGAATTGCCTTCTGCATCTTTTCTTCCTAATGCATCATCAAAGATTACTTCAACTGGCATATCAAATTCTATTTTTTCTGGGTCAGGGTCACAGTCTATTAAGTTACCCTTGACAGTACCTCCACCATCTAAATCAACAATTGCAGAAATATAAGGAACATCAATCCCTGGAAAAGATCTAAAAGTAATAGAGTAAGAATACAATTTTCCTTTATTGTTAAGCTTAACCGCTTTTATCTTTCCTCTTGTAGTGCAATTTGAACAAACTTCTCTCTCTCCCAAAAATATTGATCCGCACTCTTCACACTTGTGTCCTTCAAGATAAGGATCACCGTCTTCTGGTAACTTAAGGTAATCTACTACTGGAAGTGGCATAACTCTCCCCTATATCCCTTTATTTAGTTATTATTAATAGTATTATCTTATCCGAAAAATCTATTAATAGTTAGAAGAAAATTTAAATTAATGTCTTTTTGGAATTCAGCAATAGGTGCAATGATAGGGTTCTCTCTAGGAGGGCCCTTGGGAGCACTACTTGGGGGAGTAATTGGTTCTAAAATAGGACAAAGACAAGGAAAATCAAGGTTTTCTGTAACTAAAAAGAACCAAGTAGCTTTTTTTGCTGCTTTATTTGCTTGCCTAGCTAAATTAGCAAAGGCTGATGGTAGGGTTAGTAAAGAAGAAGTTGAAGCAGTAGATAGGTTTATTAAAGAAAGGTTTAAATTTGATACTGATCAGCGAAAGTTTGCAATAAGAATATTTAATCATGCAAAAAATGATAATAATTCTTATGAAGATTATGCCTATCAGTTAGCAACAATCTTGCAAGGAAATAAAAATGCGCTATTGGTTTTCTATGAATTGCTTTTTGAGTTAGCAATGGCTGATAAAGTTCTTCATACAAATGAGGAAGAACTATTAAAGAAAACAGTTGAAATCTTTGATCTTAACTCAAATATTTTTCAAGATCTTAAATCCCAACTAACTAACTCCACAAAAAATCCTTACTTAGTTTTAGGAGCTACCGAAGAAATGAGTTTTGAAGAAATTAAAAGAATATACAGAAAAAAACGTAAGGAGTTTCATCCTGATGCACTGATATCAAAGGGGTTACCTGAAGAATTAATTGAAAGAGCCAAAGAAAAGTTTATAGAAATACAACAAGCTTACGAGGAAATAGAGAAAGAAAGGAATCGATAGTTGTTGTTTTCATTCCTCTTTTCAATTAGTTTTGCTTCTAATATCCTATAAAAATTAGTATGTCTATCATAATAAGTGGAACAGGGCTTTATACACCTAAAGAGAGCATTAGCAATAAAGAGCTGGTAGAGAGTTACAACAAATACGTTGATTCTTTTAATGAAAGCCACAAAAAAAATATATCTGAGGGCACCCTCGAACCTCTTACTCATTCTGATGAAGGTTTTATAAAAAAAGTTTCAGGTATTGAAAGTCGTTATGTTTTAGATAAAAAAGGGATTCTAGACCCTGCAAGAATGAGACCCCAAATAGAAGAACGTACAAATTCACAGCCTTCAATTCAAGCTGAAATAGCTGTTCAGGCTTGTTTAGAGGCCCTAAAAGACTCTGGTAAAAGAGCTGAAGAAATTGATGCAGTTATATGTGCTTGTGCGAACCTACAAAGAGCCTATCCAGCAGTGGCTATAGAAATTCAAAGCCTATTAGGCATAGAAGGATATGCTTATGACATGAATGTAGCTTGCTCTTCATCTACTTTTGGAATACAGAATGCGGTAAGTGATTTAAATGCAGGTCTTGCAAAAAGTGTTTTAGTTGTGAGTCCTGAGATATGCAGTGGACATTTAAATTTTAAAGATAGAGACGGGCATTTTATTTTTGGAGATGTATGTACAGCTGTTGTTTTAGAAAAACAGAAAGATCATAAAGAAGAAGCTTTTAGAATAGTAGACACTAAATTAAAAACAGTTTTTTCAAATAACATAAGAAATAATTTTGGTTTTTTGAATCAAGCAGAAGATAGTGAAATAAATTCTGCTGATAAACTATTCATTCAGGAAGGAAGAAAAGTATTTAAACAAGTTGTGCCTATTGTTTCTTCCCTAATAGAAGAGCATCTAAAAGAAAATTCTTTATCAGTAAATTCAATCTCAAGACTATGGCTTCATCAAGCTAATTTAAATATGAATCAACTTATAGCAAAGAAATTATTAGGAAGAGATCCAGAAGCTATAGAAATGCCAATAGTTTTAAATGAATATGCAAATACGAGTTCCGCTGGGTCTATTATAGCTTTTCATAAATACCACAAAGATCTAAACGCTGGCGATATAGGCGTTATTTGTTCGTTTGGAGCAGGTTACTCTGTAGGAAGTATAATAGTAGAAAAGATCTAATCTAAATGGGAATACTAATAAAGCTTCATAGATACCTTGAAGGCTTAAGTAGATTTAACTACATAGGTTTTCTTCTTTTAAGACTGTACCTTTTTTATGTTTTTTGGAATAAAGGTACATATAAAATTGACTATTTTAATAGAGTTTCAGAAAAAATAAATTTTTTAAGTTCCATGGTCTCCGAATTGATTGCTTGGCTTTTAATATCAATAGAAATAGGTTGTGCCATATCTTTTTTAATAGGACTTTTTGTTAGATGGTCTGCTGCAATTTTATTCTTAATTACTTTTAGTTCTGTTCTTATTTTATTTTGGAAGAATTCTTGGGAAGTAAAATTAGAAGATATTGAAATGTCACTTATCTATCTTGGATTGTTAGCTACTTTACTTTTTTCAGGGGGTGGAAAGTATTTAAGCCTTGATTACTGGGTTTCCAGAAGATAGTTTTATGAAGCTTTTTGAGAGTTCAGACCTTACAGAAGAACCTTTAATTAAGGTCAATGAATGGATTTTAGAAGCTGTGAACTTAAATGTACCTTTACCTCACGCAATGAACCTGTCTACTGCTGATGAATCAGGCCAGCCTTCTTCCAGGATGGTTTTACTTAAACATATATCAGACAAAGGACTAGTTTTCTACACTGATTATAAGAGTCAAAAAGGACAAACATTAGATTCCAACCCAAAAGCAGCACTAAATTTTTGGTGGTCAAAATTAGACAAACAAATAAGAATAGAAGGAATATGCACTAAAACCTCTAAAAAAGAATCCGACGATTATTTCTTTTCTAGGCCTAGGGGTTCTCAGGTTTCTGCTACTGTTTCTATTCAGAGCAAGGTAATTGATACTTATGAAGAGCTTCTAGAAAGGGCTAAGGATTTAGAGAAGATTTCAAACGGTGATTTACCAAGGCCTAGCAGGTGGGGTGGATATCAACTTAAACCTTTAAGAATTGAGTTTTGGAAGAATGAGCTCAACAGATTACATAAACGAGAGTTATTCTTTATAGAGAATAATCAATGGCAAAAAAAACTGTTATCCCCTTAGAGGATTCTTGCAAGCTAGGTCAAAGGTAAATAGAATGTTTATTGCAAGTGACCTTTAGTTGTGGTCACCACTGAATATGCCACAGATTACTCTCCCAGATAACACAAAGAAAAAATTTAAAGAAGCTGTAACCGTAGAGGAGATAGCAAAAGAAATTGGTCCTGGACTAGGTAAATCAGTAGTAGCAGGAAAAATTGATGGTATTTTAGTTGATGCTTCAGAGTTAGTTACTAAAGATTGTAGTATTCAAATATTAACAGCTGATGATACTGAGGGACTTGAGATAATAAGACATTCATGTGCCCATTTATTAGCTCACGCCCTAAAGCAATTATTTCCAGATACTAAATTAGCGATAGGTCCCATCATAGAAGAGGGTTTTTATTACGACATTCTTTTGGATAAGCCTTTAAATGAAAAGGATTTAGAGGCTATAGAAAGAAGGATGATTAAATTAGCAAGTAAGAAATATGATGTTATTAGAGAAGTAGTCACAAGAAAGGAGGCTAAAAAGGTATTTGAAAATAGAGAAGAAATCTACAAATTAAAAATTATTGACGAAATAGCAGAAGGAGAAACCGTAGCCTTATACCGTCACGAAGAATATATAGATATGTGTAGGGGCCCCCATGTAACAAATACAAAACACTTAAAGGCTTTCAAAATAACGCGTATTTCAGGGGCTTATTGGAAGGGTGATTCAAATAACGAGATGTTGCAAAGGATTTACGGAACAGCATGGAAAAATAAAAAAGACCTAGAGAGTTATTTAAAAAACCTAGAGGAAGCTGAAAAAAGAGATCATAGAAAGTTAGGCAGAAACCTAGAATTATTCCACTTTCAAGAAGAAGCACCAGGTATGCCTTTCTGGCATCCAAATGGAAAAACTATATACACTCAGATTGAAAATTATTTAAGAGATCAGCAAAAAAGAAGAGGTTATCAGGAGATACACACACCCTCTATCTTAGATATTAGACTATGGGAAAGATCAGGACATACAGAGAAATTTGACCAAGGTATGTTTAGAACAAGTTCAGAGTCTAGAGAATATGCTGTTAAGCCTATGAATTGCCCCGGTCATGTACAAATCTTCAACCAAGGGTTAAAAAGTTATAAAGACTTACCTCTTAGGTTGTGTGAATTTGGGTCTTGCACAAGGGATGAGCCTTCCGGAACCTTGCATGGATTGATGAGGGTAAGAAGCTTTACTCAAGATGATGCGCATATATTCTGCACTCAAGATCAATTAGCACATGAAATAGACGACTTTATTGATATGGTTTTTGATGTTTATAAAGACTTTGGTTTTAAAGATATTGAAGTAAAGATGGCAACAAGACCAGAAAAAAGGGTAGGAGAGGATAATATCTGGGATGAATCAGAGGCTGTTTTACAAAAAGTTTTAGATGGAAAAGGACTAATTTGGGAGAAACTAGAAGGTGAAGGAGCTTTCTATGGCCCTAAAGTAGAATTTCACTTAAGAGATTCTCTAAATAGAGTATGGCAATGCGGAACAATACAAGTAGATTTTTCTATGCCAGAGAGGTTGGGAGCTAAATATGTAAATGAAGATGGAGATAGGAAAACTCCTATTATGCTGCACAGAGCAACACTTGGATCCTTCGAAAGGTTTATAGGAATTCTTATTGAGCACTATGCAGGAGCTTTGCCAGTCTGGCTTTCTCCAAAGCAAGTAATCATCCTAAATATCACTGACAAGCACTCTAAATATAGTGAAGAAGTAAGGGATATTCTTCAAAAAAATGGATTTAGGGTAAAAAGTGACTTGAGGAATGAGAAGATCACTTATAAAATTCGCGACCACTCAATGCATAAGGTCCCTTATCTATTAGTAGTCGGGGATAAAGAGTTAAAAAATAATTCAGTTTCTGTGCGAGCAAGGGGTGGAAAAGATTTAGGCTCTATGACTGTTAAGGAATTTTCAAGCATACTGTCTAAAGATATTAAAAGTAAAAGATAGTAAAGGAGAAACAAATAGCTACAGGTAATAATTTTCGCAAACGATCTAAACGTTTACCTATAAATGAAGAGATTAGAGCGGCTCAAATTAGATTAATAGGTAATCAAGGTGAACAATTAGGGATTGTTTCTTTAGATGAAGCTTTAATTAAAGCTAAGGAAGCATCTCTAGACTTAGTTCAGATGGCAAAGGAAGGAGACCCTTTGGTTTGCAAGTTAATGGATCATGGCAAGCATGTCTTTGATTCAAAAAAACAAAAATCAGCTTCTAGAAAGAAACAGAAAAGAATTCAGATTAAAGAAATAAAATTCCGTCCAGTGACAGAAGAGAATGATTACCAGATAAAAGTTAATAAGATAAAAGGTTTTTTAGAAGATGGTAATAAGGCTAAGGTTACACTGAGGTTTAGGGGCAGAGAGATGGCCCATCAGAACATAGGAATGGAACTATTAAAAAGAGTCGAGGAAGATTTAGAAGGAATGGCTAGTGTTGAACAATTCCCAACTTTAGAAGGAAGACAATTAGTTATGATGATGGCTCCAAGTAAGAAATAGAATATGAGTAAATTAAAGATACATAGTGGCGCTAGTAAAAGATTTAAAAAGACAGGAAGCGGTTTAAAAAGAAAGAGATCTGGTAAGAGTCATATTCTTACAAAAAGAACTACAAAGAATAAGAGACAATTAAGAGGTACGGTACCCGTTTCAAAAGATGATCAAAAGAAAGTAGCTAGAATGTTAAAAAAAGACTTTAATAAATAAAAACTATGGCTAGAGTAAAAAGAGGCGTACAAATAAAAAAACGCCACAAAAAAGTTCTGAAGAAAGCTAAGGGGTATAGAGGAGCTAGGAGTAGGACTTATAAGGTAGCAAAACAGGCTGTCATGAGAGCAGGTCAGTATGCCTATAGAGATAGAAGACAAAAAAAGAGAGTTTTTAGGTCATTATGGATAGTAAGAATAAATGCTGCTGCTAGGGACAATGGTATTTCTTACAGCAAATTGATGGCAGGACTGAAGAAAGCAAATATAGAATTAGATAGAAAAGCTCTTGCTGAAATAGCAGTTAATGATAAAGAGGGCTTCACTGTTCTAGTTGAACAAGCAAAAATAAGTTTAGCAGCCTAATTTTTTCTTTACTTAGTGTCCTACTGACACATTAATTCTCTATAATGATGCTTTGTTAGTGGAGACTCCAAATTGAATTTATCTTCTTTATCAAAGAAATCAAAAACAAAGCTAAAAAGTACAAGAGATTTAAAATCTTTAGAGGAGGCCTATATTGATCTTCTTGGAAAGAATGGAGAAATTAATTTACTTTTAAAGAAGTTAGGAACATTACCTCAAAGAGAAAGAAGACAGAGTGGTAAAGCCCTTAACCAACTAAAAAATAATCTTGAACAGATCTTCACTTTAAAGAGAGAAGAGCTAAAAGAAAAGGACTTAACTGAAAAGTTAAAGAAAGATTCAATAGACATATCTTTACCTGGAAGAGCAAATGAACTAGGAACACTTCACCCTGTTACATTGACTATAAATGAAATATCTAACTATTTTATTTCAATGGGGTTTGAAATTAGATCTGGACCAGAAGCAGAAACAGAATATTACAATTTTGAAGCCTTAAATATACCTGACGACCATCCGGCGAAGGATATGCATGATACTTTTTATCTTGATAATGGAGTACTTTTGAGAACTCATACTTCCCCAGTGCAGGTTAGAACTATGGAAAAAGAAGATCCTCCTATTCGAATTATCTGTCCAGGAAGAGTTTATCGAAAAGACTCAGACTTAACTCATACTCCAATGTTTCACCAAATTGAAGGTTTAGTTATAGAAGAAGGGGCTTCTTTCTCAGTTCTAAAAGGAATGTTAACTGAATTCATAAAAGATTTTTTTGGTAATAGCATTGAAATTAGGTTTAGACCTTCCTATTTTCCTTTCACTGAGCCTTCAGCCGAAGTGGATATAAGATGGAAAAAGGGATGGTTAGAAATTTTAGGCTGTGGAATGGTTCACCCTAAAGTCTTAGAAATGTCTGGCATAAACCCTAAGAAATTTTCTGGTTTTGCTTTTGGTTTGGGTCCAGAAAGAATAGCTATGCTTAAACATAACATCCCAGACCTAAGGTTGTTTTTCCAAAATGATCTAAGGTTCCTTAAACAGTTTAAATAACCCTTATGCAATTTAGTAAAAACTGGTTAAAAGAATTTATAAAAATAACTCTTTCAGATGACGAGCTTTGTGATCAACTTACTTCATTAGGACTAGAAGTTGATAATTATAGGAGTTATCAGTCGAAATTAACTGGTAGAGATACAGTTATTAAGCTAGATCTAACTCCAAACAGAGGAGATTGTTTTAGCATATTGGGAGTTTCAAGAGAATTAGCAGCAATAAATGGATTAACTTTAAAACTTCCTAAGATTCAGGAAATAAAAATTTCTTCTAAAAGCCCTATAAATGTATCTGTGTGCGATGAGGCCCCAAAATATATTGGTAGATATATTGGTGGTATTTGCAATAAAACAAAAACACCCCCACTAATTAAAGAGAGATTAGAAATAAGTGGTATCAAGACAATAGATGCGATAGTAGATATAACTAATTATGTATTATTAGAGTTAGGACAACCTCTGCATGCATTTGATGCCAATAAATTAATAGGGAATTTAAGTGTTAGGTTTGCTAAACAAAAAGAAAAAATTACCCTGCTAGATGAAAATGAACTCAAATTAAATAAAGATTGCCTTGTCATAGCAGATGAAAAAAAATCTGTTGCCTTGGCTGGAATAATGGGAGGTCTTGATACTGGTATCACAAAAAAAACAAAATCAATCTATCTTGAAAGTGCTTTTTTTAAACCTGAAGTTATTAGAGGTAGGGCGAGGAAGTTCTCAATTCAAACAGACGCATCTACTAGATTTGAAAGAGGTGTAGACTTTAACATTCAAGCTTTTGCAATTAAGAGAGCTAGTTCATTGATTCAAAACTCAGCAGGAGGAGAATTCTCAAAAATCCAAGAATTTGTTAAGAAAGCCTCAATGCCTAAAACTAATAATATATTGTTAAGAACAGATAATCTAAATAAACAACTAGGAACTGATTTTAATAATTCTTCAGTTAGTAGAAGTCTCAAATCTCTCGGCTTTAAGAACTCTAGTAAAAATAGTCAGAGTTTAAAAGTTCAAGTACCCTCTTGGAGGTTTGATATTGAAATTGAGGCGGATCTAATAGAAGAGGTTGCAAGATTAGAGGGTTATAACAATCTTCCTGAAACCCCATTAAAAAGAAAACCCAGAAGCCATTCTGATTCTTTGTACAGATTAGCTAGAAATTCTTTAAAGTCGATGGGCTTTAATGAAGTAATTACGTACTCATTTATAGGCGAGTCTATCGCTTCTATGGTACAGCCAGTTAAGAAAAAATTAATTTTTGTAAATAATCCAATCTCGCAGAATATGAATGTGATGAGATCTAGCTTATTACCTGGTCTTTTAGAAACTCTTATTTTTAACCTTAACAATGGCGAAGAAGACTTAAAGATTTTTGAAATTGGTTCAGTTTTTTCAAAAGAAAGAGGAGATAAGATAAACCAAAAAGAGATGATTGGAGGCTTGATAGCTGGAAATAAAGAGCCAAAGAATTGGTCTGTAGAAAATAAACCCCAAGACTTTTATGATTTAAAAGGCAGCTTAGAAAATATTTTAGTCTCATCATCTACTTATGACTTCAGAAAGGCTAACATTTCTTATCTACATCCTGGAAAAACAGCCCAAATTTATAAAGGCAGGAAGCTAGTAGGACACATAGGCTCTGTTAATCCTAAATTACTAGATAAGTTAGATATTAAAGGTGAAGTTAATTTTTTTCAGTTTGATGTAGATGAGGTTTCAAATAAAAGAAACTTTAAATTTAAAAAGTATTCCCGTTTTCCAATGGCACAAAGGGATTTGTCATTTATTGTTGATGAAGATGTAGCAAGTAATTTATTGACTGATTCAATAACTTTAAAAGCAGGGGATAATATAAGAGATGTAAATCTTTTTGATGTTTATGTAGGAAAAGGCATACCTGAAGGAAAAAAGAGCTTGACCTATGCACTCAATTGGCAAGCACCTAATAGAACAATGACGGACATAGAGGTCGATAAAATTATTAGTCAATTAGTAACTTTCCTTTCTAAAAAATATAATGCTAAATTAAGGAGTTAATGAATAAAACTATTACTAAGTTAGATTTAGTTAATCATCTTCACAAAAATCTAGGATTTAATAAAATTGAATCAAAGGAACTTGTTGAAGCTTTCTTTAATGAAATAAAAACAAGTTTAAAGAAAAACCAAGAGGTGAAAATCTCTGGTTTTGGAAATTTTAAAATATTAAATAAAAAGGAAAGACCAGGAAGAAACCCTAAAACAGGAGATCCGGCAGTAATTTCGGCCAGAAAAGTTGTTTCTTTTAAGGCAGGTCAAAGACTAAGAAAAAGAATAGCTAATATCGAAGGTGAATAACTTACCAGCTATACCAAATAAGAAGTACTTTTCAATCAGTGAAGTTTCTAATTTATGTATGGTTAAATCACATACATTAAGATTTTGGGAAAAAGAATTTGATCAATTGAAGCCTAATACTAAGAAGGGTAGAAGGCGTGCATACAAGAAAGAAGATATCTTAATAATAAGGCATATTAGATCTCTATTGTATGAAGAAGGTTTGACTATATCTGGGGCTAAGAAGAGGTTGAGCTCCAAAGATGTACAAAAAATATCTTCTTCTCATGAAAGCCTAATCAGTGATCTTGAAAATATTCTAGAAGAAATTAAACAGATTGTTTAAGAGCTAACGGGGCGTGGCGCAGTTTGGTAGCGCACTAGACTGGGGGTCTAGTGGTCGCCGGTTCAAATCCGGCCGCCCCGACCATTTTATTACTATACAAAATATCTATACTATAATATAATTTATATTGATAGTTAGAGGCGTCAATTTCTCCCCTAAGAAATACCTCCAAGTAAGACCCTCTAATTATTTAGCAGGATGCAGTTTTCACCCATGTTTAGCTGCAAAAGCTGACTTACTCTGTATCCTGCTCTCTTTGGTAGATGGACTTATAAAATTTTGGTTGGGCGCAGCAGAAAGTTCATCTACCACCAACTAAAATTAAAATCTAACTTCAATTAATGAAGGGCCAGGTTCTTTGACAGAAGCAGAAAAAGCTTTTCTAAAATCTTCTATAGTTAGTGCGGTAAAAGATTCTGCTCCCAAGGACTGGCCTAAAGACTTCCAGTTAATCTCAGGGTTTTCCAGAGAGAATAAAGATTGAGCTCTATCTCCTGTTTGTAGTGCTCCTACCCTTTCTAACTCTAGTTGTAAGATTGCATAAGCTCTGTTTGAAAATATTATATTTGTTACGTTTAAATTCTCTCTAGCTTGTGTCCAAATAGATTGAATTGTATACATGGCTCCACCGTCTCCATGAAGACAGATAACAGGTCTATCAGGGCAAGCTATAGCCGCACCTGTTGCTAAAGGGAGACCTTGACCAATAGAGCCTCCTGTAAGAGAAAGCCAGTCATGGGGTTTTGAGTGCCAAGTGTTTGGATACACAGCAAAACCAGATGTCGCCGCTTCATCTGAAACTATTGCTTCTTCAGGTAAAAGTTCTCCTATTAAAGAACCCACATGGGAAGGATCCAACTCACCATTTAAAGGTGCTTTGGATATTTTGGTGGGTAAGAATTGCTCTGAAATCTTTTCTGCATTGAGCATCTCACATAAAACTTCTAAAGCCTTTTTACCATCATGCTCAAAACTAGCTAGTTGAACAAGATTAGAGTTTTCTGGAGAGAGATAACTTCTTTTTCCAGGGTAAGCAAAGAAAGAAACAGGAGGTTTAGAGCCAATAAAGACTATACTTTCAACGCCCGACAAAAACTCTTCAGCCATTTCAGCAAAGTAGGGCAAAGGTTCGACTATAGGAATGCCTTGCCCTCTTCTTTGTCTTTTTCTAAATGTTTCAGTTCCTAACCTAGCCCCAGTTTTACTTGCTATCCTTGCTGCCAAAGATAAAGATTCTTCATCTAAAAATTCGCCACCTAAGAATAACAAACAATTACTCTTATCAGTCAAGGCTTTATATGCTTCTTTAACTAAATCTTCATTTATATCTTTTGGTCCTAAACTTTTTAATACTTTGCCTTTTTCTTCAGTTTCACTCCAGGCACAATCAGCGGGTACTATAAGAGTTGCAATTTTTCCTGGAAAATTATGGGCTGCTTGCCAAGCTCTGGAGCCTCCAGCAGGAAGTTCATCAGGGCTTTTAACTCTTTCAACCCAATCAGAGCTTGATTTTGATAAACCGTCTAAATCTGATGTAAGAGGAGCATCATATTTAAGATGATAAGTTGCATGGTCTCCAACAATATTTATCATCGGAGATCTGGCTTTCTTAGCATTATGGATATTTGCAAACCCATTACCTAAACCTGGACCTAGATGCAAAAGGTTTGCAGCAGCTTTCCCCGACATTCTTGCGTAACCATCTGCTGCACCAGTTACTACTCCTTCAAATAAACCTAAGACTGGTCTAATTTGAGGGTAATGGTCAATTGCGGCAACTAAATGCATTTCAGAGGTACCCGGGTTCGCAAAAACTACCTCTAAACCATTATCCACTAGTGTTTTAAGAAGGGCATCTGCAGCATTCATTCATTTATCCTTAATTCTTTATAGTTTAGACTTATTTTATTAAAACTTAAAAGGACAGTTTACATGAGTGATAAAGATAAATTGGAAATGCTTCTTTCTAATAAAGCACCTTGTATAGAGACTCTTGGTGGAAAGGCTTTAAAATTTCAATCGGAACCTCCTCAATTAGAAATGGAATTTGAAGCAATTCCTGAATTTTGTCATTCAGCAAATCACATAGTACAAGGAGGTTTTGTTACAGGAATGTTAGATGCCCCAATGGCTCATCTTTTAATAGCCTTGTTTGATGGAGAGTTTTACCCTGCTACTTTAGATATAAATGTGAGTTTCTTAGGGCCATCTCATCCAGGCAAGCTTGTCTGTATAGCTAGAATCTTGAAGCTAGGAAAGAGTATTGTTTATCTAGCCAGTGAGCTTTACCAAAAAGATAAATTAGTAGCTACAGCAACTTCTACTGTTAAGTTAGTTAGGAATCCTAGTTAGACTTAAACACCAAAGTCCCAAGAAAGACCATCGTGGTATTTCTTAAGGATTTCCTTAGCAATAAGAATTCTATGAACTTCATCTGGTCCATCTGCTAACCTTAAAGTTCTGAATCCTTGAAACATACCAGCAAGAGGAAGGTCACTCGAAACTCCTCTCCATCCGTGTATTTGAATAGCTCTGTCAACAACTCTTCCACCTGCTTCGGGGACGAATACCTTTATAGCTGAAATATCTACTCTTGAATCACCATCCTTATCCATAACTTCTGCGCAGTGGATTGTCATCAATCTCGCTGCCTGAATATCTATATAGGAATCGGCAATAAAACCTTGGATAAATTGTTTTGTTTCTAGCTTTCCTCCATGAACTTCTCTTTGTGTAGAATATCTAACCATAATATCGAAGGCTCTCCACATCTGTCCGATAGTATTCATGCAGTGATAAACCCTTCCTGCCCCTAGTCTATCTTGCGCTGCTTGGTGACCAGAGCCTCTTGCTCCTAAGGCATTTTCTAGAGGCACTCTCACATCTTTATATTTTATTTCCATGTGATCTCCACCAGTATGACCCCAGATGGGTACTGATCTAATTCTCTCTACCCCTGCAACATCAGTTGGCACAATGATTTGTGTCATTTTCATATTTGCATTACCTGAATCATCATCATCTTCTTCAGTCCTACACATAACCACTAAGAAATCAGCCCTTTTTCCATTTGACGTCATAATTTTATGACCATTAATTACCCACTCATCTCCATCTTTAACAGCTGTAGTTTGTAATGATCTAGGGTCAGATCCTGGTACATCAGGCTCAGTCATAGAAAATCCTGACTCCATTTCTTGGTTAATTAAGGGGATTAACCATTTCTTCTTTTGTTCTTCAGTTCCATATTTAACTAGAATCTTTTGGTTTCCAGAATTAGGTGCTATAACACCAAATAGCCTATTACCTAGAGGAGACCAAGCTAAGATTTCATTCATGTAAGCATGAGTTAAGAAACCATTTCCCATTCCCCCATACTCTTCGGGTAAATGTGGAGCCCATAGTCCTTGTTTTTTAACTTCTTTCCTTATCTCCTTTCTTAATTTTGCAGATTCATCACCACCAGCATAAATTTTTCCTTCATTAGGAATAATTCTGTTTCCAACAATATCAGCTGTCCTTAATCGTATATCATTTATCTCCTCAGAAAGCGTAGGTATAGGTGCTATTTGCATAACTTTTTCTCCTTTTATTTAACATCTAATGTACGAAACTAATGCAAAGCTTGCAAGCTTTAAAAAGTATGACAATATAATCACTTAATAGGAATAAACGTGAGTTGGGAAAAAGATCTAGAAGAATTAAAAAAAAGAGCTGAACTTGCTAAAGAAATGGGTGGCATTGAGAGAATAGCTAAACATTACGCAAGAGGACGATTAACTGTTCGTGAAAGAATTGATCTTCTCTTAGACAAAGACTCTTTTCACGAGACAGGAGAAATAACAGGTAAAGTTTCTTACGATGAAGATGGTCAAATTAAAGAATTTACGCCAGCTAACTTTATTTTTGGAAGAGGCAAAGTTGATGGCAGAGAAGTTGTAGTGGCAGGAGATGACTTTACTGTTAGAGGAGGGGCAGCAGATGCAAGAATAGGAAATAAATCTCTTTATAGCTTGAAGCTCGCAGAACACTTGAGGCTTCCTTTAGTCAATCTCGTTGATGGCAGTGGGGGCGGAGGTAGTGTCAAGACTCTTGAAACTATGGGTGCAACTTATGTTCCAGGGCTACCTAGTTGGCAAAATATTGTAGCTTTATTGAGCATGGTTCCCGTTGTGGGGGCTTGTATGGGGTCAGTAGCAGGTTTAGGTTCAGCCAGAGTTGTAGCTTCTCATTTCTCAATTATGGTTAAAGGAAGTGCACAAATGTTTGTTGCAGGACCGCCAGTCGTTGAAAGAGCCTTTGGTTTAAAAATGGGAAGGGAGGAATTAGGTGGGAGTGATATTCATACCAAGACTGCTGGAGCAGTAGATAATGAAGCTGTAAATGAAGAAGATGCTTTTAGACAAATTCAAACATTTCTTTCGTTCATGCCTTCCAATGTTTGGGAAGTTCCACCTAGAAAAGAGAATGATGACCCTGTTGATAGGAAAGAAGAAAAATTAATTTCTATTATCCCCAAGGATAGAAAAGCTCCTTATGAAGTAAGGGAAGTAATGGATCTTGTTCTTGATAAGGAAAGTTTTTTTGAAATTGGTTCTGGTTACGGTAAATCTTTAGTTACTGGCTTAGCAAGACTATCAGGTTATCCTGTAGGAGTCTTAGCTAATGACTGTAATCATGATGGAGGGGCAGTGACTGCTAAGGCTTCTGAAAAAATGACTAGATTTGTAGATGTATGCGACACTTTTAATATCCCGATTGTTAACTTTGTTGATAACCCAGGATTCTTAATTGGCCTTCAAGCTGAAGAATCTGGAGTTATCAGACATGGTGTTAGGGCTTTATATAGCGTTTGGCAGGCTTCAGTCCCTTGGGTTTCTGTAATTATCAGGAGAGTTTTTGGAGTAGCTGGTGGAGGGCATGGAAATTCTGACCAATTAAATTTACGGTATGCTTGGCCTTCTGGAGATTGGGGATCTTTGCCAATAGAAGGTGGAGTGATGGCTGCATATAAAAGGGATATAGAAGCCAGTCCAGATCCAGAAGCTAGGCAAAAGGAAATAGAAGATTCATTAGATAAAGTCAGGTCACCATACAGGACAGCAGAAATGTTTGGGATAGAAGAGATTATAGATCCTAGAGATACTAGACCTTTACTTTGTGATTGGGTGGAAATGGCTTATAAGAATTTACCTCAAAGACTAGGCATAAAAGAGAGGACCATGAGACCTTAAAAATTTTTTTGTTATAAGGAGAGAAATGAAAAAAATACAATTAATTTTAATTTTAGGAGTTTTATTTTCTATAGGTTGTTCACAAAATCTTGATAAAAATTCTATAAGAACAACCTTACAAGGTGAGGTAATAGGATTCAAAGAAGACGGAACTTTTGTTTGGAGAGGCATCCCATTTGCTCAGCCTCCTGTTGGTGAATTGAGATGGAAAGCTCCAGTAAGACCAGATTCTTTTGAAACTAGGTATGAAGCTAAGGAATTTGGATCCGCTTGTTTCCAAGCACAAGGAATAATGGGAGGTGAAGAAGGTAAATGGATGGGTTCTGAAGACTGTCTATATTTAAATATTTGGTCACCTGAATGGAAGTCCGAAGAGGCTTCCCAGAAGAAAGTCCCAGTCATGATGTGGATACATGGTGGGGCAAATATTATAGGTTCTTCAGACATGTACAACCCATCTCACATAGTAGCCAATCATGAAGTTGTTGTAGTAACAGTAAATTATCGTATGTCTAATCTTGGTTGGTTTAGGCACCCAGCTTTAAGGCAAGGTAGTTCAACATTAGAAGATGCTTCAGGCAATTACGGAACATTAGATAATATTATGGCTCTGCGATGGATAAAGGAGAATATTTCTGCTTTTGGTGGAGATGTTGACAATGTAACTATTTTTGGAGAATCAGCAGGAGGTCACAACGTAGCAGCATTGTATGCCTCTCCTTTAGCTAAAGGATTGTTTCATAAAGCTATAGTTCAAAGTGGAGTCATCTCTCATTCAAAGATTGAAGAAGCAGACTCTTATTATCCAGAAGATGGAATTTCAGGTATTACTAGTTCTAAAGAAGTTATAAATCAAATTTTAATTAACCAAGAGAAAGCAGAAAACAAACTGGAGGCTAAAGAAATTCAAGACAACATGTCACTAGAACAAATAGAAAGTTTTTTAAGAGACACTACTCCTGAGGAACTTTTAACTGCTTATAGCGAAGCTAGTCCTAAAAGAGGCGGAATGACAAGAGTTTTTAATGATGGACATGTTATGGGTAAAAAAGGAATTTCTGAGCCTTTTGTTAACAACCAAATGCTTAGAGTTCCTATTATCTTAGGGACAAACAGATATGAATCTAAACTTTTTAATTTGATGAACCCTAGATTTGTAAGATGGGGTGAAGGGGAGGGTATCTTTTCTTGGATTGGAATAGATGAAATACCTTTAGAGATAATGAGACCTGATTTTTATAATGCAGTTAATCAGTACTCTTCTGATTCTTGGAAAGAAAGAGCTGCAGATACTCCGGCACGACAATTAGTTAAAACAGGGCACGACAATGCATTTGTTTACAGATTTGATTGGGATGATTTACCAGTTATTCAAGAAGTGGACTACGGAATTCTGGCTGGAGCAGCGCATGCATTAGAATTAATGTTTCTTTTTCCTGCTGCGTTCGATAATTTCCTCATTAAAAACGTTGTCATTAGAGACTCTTATGATGGTGCCAAAAGACTGTCGGACCAAATGTTGTCCTATTGGGCTCAATTTGCTTATACAGGAGATCCTGGAAAAGGGAGACTTAAAGACTTACCGCAGTGGAAGTCTTGGTCAGACAAAGAAAAATATATGATTTTTGATTCAGAAGAAGGACAGGGATTGTTAATGGTTAATGAAGAAGTTACTGTGGATTCAATTTATAATGAATTAATAACAGATGACAGGTTTTCAAAGGATGAAAAATGTCAGTCGCTATTTGGCATGTCTTATACAGGTGATGAGTTTCCAGTTGAATTTTTTAATGCATACAGTGATGGATATTGCTTAACACTTGATTATTCAGATGTTTTAGAAATAATGGGCCAAGAAGGAGATAATGATGACTAAATCTGTAGATTTTTATTTTGATTTTGCCAGTCCTAATGCTTATTTAAGCCATAAAGTTGTATCTGACATAGAGGAAAGAACTGGTGTTAAATTTAATTATATTCCAGTCCTTTTAGGTGGAATTTTTAAACTCACAAATAATAAGCCTCCAATGGAAGCTTTCTTTGGGATCATGAACAAAAATGAATACCAATCAATTGAAATGCAGCGCTTTCAGGAAAGGCATGGGATAGATAAATTCAAAATGAACCCACATTTTCCGGTTATTTCTTTGCAAATAATAAGAGGAGCCATTGGAGCACAGAAGGATGGATATCTGGATAAGTATATTGATGAAGTCCTTAAACACATGTGGGAAGAACCTAAAAAAATGGATGATCCTGATGTAATAAGAGAGGCTTTCACTGAATCTGGTTTTGATGCAGATAAGTTAATGGAGCAAATGCAGGATCCTGAAATAAAAGCTCAACTAATATCCAATACGGAAGAAGCCGTTAAAAGAGGGACCTTTGGCATACCAACTTTTTTTGTTGGAGAAGAAATATTCTTTGGAAAGGATACACTTTGGCAAGTTGAGGAGTTATTAAATAAATAAACTCTTTACCCCTTTAAAATTTTCTAGAGGCCCTAACATGAAGAATAGGTTCATGTTAGCTCCTCTAACTAATTCTCAAAGCCATGAAGATGGGGTTATGTCGGATGAAGAATTTCACTGGTTAACTATGCGATCTAAAGGAGGTTTTGGATTAACCATGACTTGTGCCTCACATGTGCAGGCAATTGGAAAAGGGTTTCCAGGTCAATTGGGAATTTTTTCAGACATTCATTTAGATGGCTTGTCTAGGTTAGCAAAAGAAATAAAGTTACATAATAGTATTGCCATAGCACAGCTTCACCATGCAGGGATGAGATCTCCAGAAAAGATAATTGGTGAGAAGCCTGTTTGCCCTTCTGAAAATAAAGAATTTTTTGCTAGAGCCTTAACTTTAGAGGAAGTTCATCAACTAAGAGATGATTTCATAAAAGCTGCGATAAGATCCGAAAAAGCTGGTTTTGATGGAATAGAGTTGCACGGAGCTCATGGTTATATACTTTGCCAATTTTTAAGTAGTGAAATAAATCTCCGAGAAGATGAATATGGAGGTAGCTTGGAAAATCGTTCTAGACTTTTGCAGGAAATAATTTCAGGTGTTCGATCAGAATGCAGAGACGACTTTATCTTAGGAGTCAGGCTTTCTGCAGAGAGGTTTGGAGTTTTACTTTCCGAATCTAAAGAGCTGGGACAAAAACTAATGACCTCAGGGGATATAGATTTTCTAGACATGTCATTGTGGGATGCCTTTAAAGAACCAGAAGAAAAAGAACATCAAGGGAAGGCCCTTATTGACCATTTTGCAGAATTAAATAGAGCTGAAACTAGATTAGGAGTGGCAGGTAATTTAAGAACCCCAAGGGAAGTTAAGAAAGCTATGGAAAAGGGAATAGATTGGGTGATGTTAGGAAGGGCAGCTATATTGCATCATGACTTTCCGCTTAGATATAAAAAAGATTCTGAATTTAAGCCAACTGAAATTCCAGTTTCTAAGGAATATTTGGCTAAAGAAGGGTTATCCCAAAAATTTATAGACTATATGTCTAATTGGGGCTTCGTTGAAGAGGTTTAATTAAGAAAACTATCGTCTTTTTCAAGCATCAGGTCATATAAAGGTTGATAACTTGCCCACATACCTGGTTCTGATCCAACCTGAGCTCTGGTGCTCTCTGCTACTTCGTCAGAAATCCTTTCCATTTGACCAACAGATTCTGCTATAAGTTGCGACTGACAGCATCTATCCATTGATAGAAAACCCCAAACGGCAGCATCAACAGTTTCACCAGTGGTTAACAGGCCATGATTCTTGAGAATCGCAGCTCTCTTATCTCCTAAAGCTTCAGCAATTCTATCTCCTTCATCAGTATCTAAAACAACACCAGTAAAGTCATCGAACAGCACATGATTGTCATAAAAAGCGCACGAATCTTGAGTAATTGGTTCAAGCAATCTTCCCATAGTTGAAAAAGATTTGCCGTACATTGAATGAGAATGCGCTGCTGCATTTACATCAGGTCTTGCTTCGTGAAGACGTGAGTGAATTGCGAAAGCAGCTGTATTTAAAGGGCGTTCTCCTTGAACTACTTCCCCCTCTCTATTAACAAGTAAAAGGTCAGAAACACACATTTGGTTAAAATGGACACCAAAAGGATTAACCCAAAAATAATGTTCGTGTTCCGGATCTCTTAATGTAATGTGACCAGCTAGGCCTTCATCAAACCCAAAATGGGCGAAGACTCTGAATCCACTAGCAAGTCTTTCAAGCTGATGTCTTCTTTGCTCTTCAATAGTTTTGCATTCAATTTGCTGTAACGATCCTCTTTCTTTCTGCGGTAACTTACCTAAAGAAGTATCTATATTAACTTTTTCAGCTTTTGATTCATTAGTCATAATTTCTTCTAATTCTTTACTCATAATTATCTCACCCCATTAAAATTATACCTTGGTAATCCTTTGTCGTTAAATTTTTAGCTTAAATGTTAATATATAGACCCAAGGGGTAGAAGTATGGCAAAGAAACGCTATAGAAAAGAAAAAGATAGCCTTGGTGAAGTAAAGATTCCATTTAATGCTCTATGGGGAGCTCAGACGCAACGAGCAGTTAATAATTTCCCTATAAGTGGGATTAAAATGGATTTTCCTTTCACCAACTCTTTTGTGGATTCTTTAGGAATAATTAAAGATGCAGCTGCAAAAGCAAATAAGAGCCTTGGGCTACTTCCTATAAGAAAAGCTAATGCAATTTCTAGAGCAGCTAAAGAAGTTTGGCAGAGCAAGCATAATGATCAGTTTCCTTTAGATGTTTTTCAAACTGGGTCCGGAACTAGTTCAAATATGAATGCCAATGAGGTTATAGCTAATCTAGCTGGTAAATATAGTGGGATAGACATCGACCCAAATGATGACGTCAATATGAGTCAAAGCAGCAATGATGTTATTCCAACAGCTATAAAACTAAGCGCAAGTATGGATTTAACTAAGAAGCTTTATCCAGCTTTAGATAAATTAATTATCACTATAGATAAAAAAGCCCAAAGTTTAGAAGGTTTAGTGAAAACAGGAAGAACTCATTTAATGGATGCTATGCCTATAGATTTTAGCCAAGAGCTTTCTGGGTGGTCTTCTCAGCTAAAAAACTCTAAAGAGACATTGGCCTTTTTAGAAAAAAGGTTGCTTGAAATTCCTTTAGGAGGAACTGCTATAGGTACAGGAGTAAACGCTCATCCTAGATTTTCAAAAGTGTTTGCAAAAGAACTCTCTAAATTAAGTGGCGGAACTTACAAAATTATTCCCAGTAAGAATTTCTTTCATGAATTAAGTGCTCAAGACAATGCAGTTCAAGTTTCAGGAGAATTAAAAAATCTGGCAATCATAC
>CAYFFW010000018.1:0-28052 GCA_964342745.1 uncultured Gammaproteobacteria bacterium | reverse complement strand
AATAGCTGACATGGAGTTTAATAACCCAAACAACAAAAAAGCAATTGAAATAGACGCGATGGTTAAGAAGGTTCGAATCTTCTTTCTGAATAGACTAGCTTTAATTAAAACCCAATACATTGGTTTTAGTGTGTAAGTTTGCCTTTATCCAGGTGCAGAGTTCTTTTAGCAGAATCAGCAGCCATAGGGTCGTGAGTAACCATGAGTATGGTTTTGCCATGATCTCTATTTAAGATCTGCAACAAATCTAATATCTCTGTTGCTGTATCTCGATCTAAATCACCTGTTGGCTCATCACAAACTAAAATATCTGGATCAGAGACCAATGCCCTGGCGATAGCAACCCTTTGTTGCTGCCCTCCTGAAAGTTCATTAGGTTTGTGTCCTGATCTGTCAGCTAAGCTGACTATATTTAAAGCCGTTTCTACATGCTGTTTTCTTTGCGAACCAGAAAGTTTGGTTAACAAAAGCGGTAATTCAACATTTTTAAAGGCTGTTAAGACAGGCAGTAAATTGTAAAACTGAAAAATAAATCCTACGTGACTAGATCGCCATTGACTCAAAGCCTTACTGTTTAAAGAATCCAACCTTTCTCCATCAACTTCTACTGACCCTGAAGTAGGTGTGTCTAAACCCCCTATGAGGTTCAGAAGAGTAGACTTTCCCGATCCAGAAGGACCCATAAGAGCTAGAAAATCGCCTTTGGGGACTTCTAGGCTTAGATCGTCTAAAACAACCAGTTTTTCTCCTCCCCTTTGATATGTTTTATTTACGGATTTAACGCTGACTAAAGAATCTGACATTAATTTCTCCTATTAATTTATTGAAACCTTTTGATTATTCTCTAACCCTTGATCATAAGAAGCAATAACCTGGTCTCCTGCTTTAACACCTTTAATGATTCTTGAATAATTTGAAGTTTCTTCAGCAACTTCTACTTGCTTTATCTCTACCCTTCCATTCTTAACTATCATTACATAGCTTTCATTATTGTCATTGAAAACCGATGCATTTGGAACAACAACACCTTCTTTCTTTTCAGTACTAGTTTGAACCATTTTTTGTAAAAAACTAACTCTAATACCCATGTCAGGTAAAACTCTCTCATCTTTCTCTAAGAAACCTATTCTGACTCTAACGGTTGCTTTATTTCGGTCAGCAGTAGGAATGATTGCAATCACTTCAGATGGTATATCCCATTTAGGATAAGCGTTTAAATTTGAAACGACAGGCTGACCAGACTCTACCCTGTTAATAAAAGCTTCGTTTACATCTACCTCTATCTCAAGTGAGTCCATGTCCACAATCGTGCATATTCCAGTAGCTGTAAAACCTCCTCCTGCTGAAACTGGAGAGATCATCTCACCAGGTTGAGCTGCTTTGTAAACCACTACTCCACTGAAAGGAGCTAAAATTTGCATATCTGCTAGCCGTTGTTTACTGATATTAACTAATGCTTGTGCTCCTTCCATTTGAGCTTCCCTTGTTTTTAATTCATCAGGGCTAGCAAATTTCCCTTCAATAAGGGCACTTGTGCTTTTAAAAGCAATTTGAGCTTGTTTCAATTGAGATTCAGCATAATCCAAATCCGCTCGATAGGTACTGTCATCCAGTTGAGCTAGCAGCTGACCTTTTTCTACGTACATTCCCTCTTCAACCAAAACCTCTTGAACTTTACCTGTAATTTTTGAAGAAACTGTGGCTCGCCTTCTTGCAACAACATACCCTGAAGCATCTAAAATGCTTGAAGCAGAGGATCCTGAAGAATTCACAGATTTAACTGTAAAAGTCGTCACCTCTTGGGTTTCTTCCTCAGACAATAAAAACCACAGCGCAAGACCCAAGACAACAACTACTGACGTTATGATTGAAACAATTTTAGTAGGAAAAGGTTCAATCTCGGCTTCTTGAGAGCGATCTATCTTTAGATTGTTCAGTAAATCTTCTTTTTCACTCATGGCTTATTTCATGGAATTAATCCATTCCTCTATCAAAAGTACAGCTTCTTTATGTACTAAAGACCTCCCTGACTCAGGCATCATAACTCCAGGATCAGTAGAAATCATCCTAAATAAAAGAATTGATTTCTCTGATTTACCCGGAACTATGGAATACTTTAAATTACCGCTTCCTCTTCCAGTAGCCACTGGGCTTTTATTGATACCTAAATTAATAGATCTTGTTTCACTTAGATTAAGATAAAGGCCTGTTGAGTTAGCTACACCTGAAGGCATATGACAATGTCCACAATTAATTGCTAAATAAGCTCTGGCTCTACCTTCTAAAGACTCAGCTTCATCCTCCCAATCAGAAACTTTTTTGAACCCTTTAGGTATAGAATTAATAACACCTTTTTCATATAAGTAAGTGAGTTGATTTTTTGTTTCGTCAAAATAAATAAAGTCTTTGTCCAGATTTCGTGCTTTAGGTCCAATTGGAGAGATAACCTCATTAGTAGAATGGCATTCCTTGCATTGATTTTTATTGGGTACTCTATACCTCACTTCTCTGTTTTGCCCATCATGATTAATCCATGAGGTATTTATTGTTTTGCCAGCTATCTTTAAGTAGGCTTCAGTCTGTTCGTTATTCCACGCGTATGAAACTGCTTCCCATCCTGTTTCTTTATGCAATAAAACTCTTGTTTCTAACAACTTAGAACCTAAAGCTAAGTTTCTTTCATCTATTGGAAAATAAAAAGTTTTAATTAGAGCTGAGCCGACTGGAAAATCAAATACCCAGTCTTGTTGATAAAGAGCTTTTTTGCCCTGAGGGACATAAAGAAACCTGCTTTTATAAGAATAGTCACTAAATAAAGAAGTAATTAGCTCATAAGGATGAACATCTTTAGAGGGTATTTGGTTTTTTTGATCAGTAAAAAAGTTGAACTCTGAAAGCTTCTCAGGAAATTCCTTTCCTGTAACTTTAGAATCGTTTACAGACCAAAGGCTAGTGCTCATTAAAATTAAAAATGAGCAATATAAGAAATTTTTCAAAGCAATTTTCATTGCTGCAAGAGTTATATTCCTTCAGGAATATCCATAACAACTTCAGATAAAGGATTAATACTCCCTTTAAAAGGCTCTTTATCAGTTGATATAGCTCCCGGTAGAGATAACATAAATTTGATGGGTTTTATAGCCAAGAAACTAGCATTACTATTGTCTTTAAGAATCAATTTCTCTTCTTCAGGTTGTCCGAAAATCATTTGAGATAAAGGAAGCATTCCATCCCAAAAAATATCAGGCATATTTCCTTCTGAAAGCTCAAATAATATTCCAGCCATTGCTTTTTCTAGGTCTGGGTCAAAACCTCCTTTTCCAAATCTATTTCCATAAACTTGTATTGATTTAGGGTGAGGGTAATAGTTTTCATCTTTTGTTTCAGCTGAATAGGTAACAATAGAGAGGTTAACTGTCCCATTTCCAGAAATATCATTATCAAATACTTCCACATCGGAATTAGCTTGGATAATAATTCCGGTTCCTCGAGGTACCTCTCCGACGATATTCCCTTCTGGGGCAAAATTGTCTGTATCGTTGTCGATAGCTTGATTCCTAAAAACTCTGACATGGTGACCTCCTTGTTGAGGTAGATCTGGTAAATCAAAAACTAAAATACCACCTGTGTTATGAGAAGCTACATTGTTATAAACATCTGCGTAATAAGAATTCTCTATTTCTATACCTGCCACATTGTAATGGGCTCGACTATTACGAACGATGATGTTTTTTGACTGCCCTACATAAATTCCAGCATCTGAGGCACCTATTGCAACACAACCATCTATAAAAACATCTTGAGATTCAACCGGATAAAGTCCATAAGCTCCATTCGTACTCTTAGGGCCGCCAGTCCATTCGGTTCTTAAATTGATCATATAAATACCATTGGCCCCTATCACTTTAAGGGCGTCCCCTTTTGCATCCTCTATAGCAAAGTCTTTAAGAATAACTTTATCCGAAGTAACTAGCAGGCCTTGAGCACCAGATTTTTGATTAGCAAAACTTAGTACGGTCTTATCCATGCCTGAACCAATAACCTTTACATTATCTACATCTAATGAGAGGCCATCCGAAAACTCATAAAGGCCTTCCATAAGTTTAATTGTGTCTCCTGGTTTAGCCAAAATTAAGGCTTCTTGCAACTCATCTTGCGTATTTTTACTAGGGCTTATTAAGAATTCTTTTGCTTCTAAATTGGCAAAGAAGAGAAAACTCAAGAACAAAATGTTTTTAATCATAAAATTTTTCGTGTTTATCAGTAAAATAATAAGTTATATTCTAGTTTATATTGTTAATACTAGATATTTTTCTAAGTCCAATTTAGATTAAAAATCATGGAATTAAGTACAACTACTCAAATTATTATTCTGGCTCTGCAGACTTTAGGTCCTTTCACAGTACTAATAACAGTTTATTTTCTTGTAACTGAATTAAGGGAACAAAATAAAGTAGCTAGAGCTAGTGCTAGACAAAATATTGCCGATAGTCATCAAAGGTTAGCGCTTGCAGGCCTGCAAAAAGAATTAGTAGAAATAAAGGTAAAGCTGAGAAACAAAGAAACACTGACTGATGAAGAAGAATCTATGTATATAACTCACTTCAGCGCCATTATTCGAGCAAGACAAAATCAATTTTACCAACATTCGGTTGGCATGCTTGATGGAGATGAATGGGAAGCCATGGTCTCTTCATTTAAAACACTTCTAAGTGATGAAAAAAATATAGAAATCTGGTCTTTCATGTCCCCTACATTTCCTAAAGATTTTGTAGTATTTGTGGATGAAAAGATCCAAGAAGGAAGGATGTATAAAAAATCCTAAAAACAATGGCAGAAGAACAAGAATTACAATATCTTTTCAGGTCTCTTAAGCATCACCCCAGTCCTTATTTGATTTACGAATTAGACGGGTCAATTAAGTGGTGTAATTTAGCAGCAGAATATATTTTCAGAATTAAAGAAATAAATGATTTATCAGTTGTTGTTCCTAAAGAGTCAAAGGAAAGTTTAGAAAGTAAGGATGGTATTGCACAAGCTTATGACACGCCTGTGGAGGTAACCCTAAGACAAATAAAGTTTTTAATGAGAACGCGAGTTCATAGGATTCCGTTTGAAGGCTCTGAGGATTTTCTTCTTATAGAAATACTCTGCCCCTCAAGAGAAGGCTTAGAAGCTCTTCAGATGACCATCTCTTGTATAGAATTTGATCGTATTGACCTAGCTTACCAAAAGCAAATAGACCTTAAGACTGATAAAGTTACTGGAGTAGAGGCGCTACTTAGAATGAGAGATGAAAGTGGAGAAATAATTCCTAATGATAAATTAATACCAATGATAGAGGGAGAAAGTCTATTCTCTTTAGTAGTAATGTCTTCGCTGGTTAAACTGAGTGAATTCTTTAGGAAAAAAGACCAGATAGGCCTTTCGGATGCAACTGTCTATTTAAATGTATCAGCCCACACAGTTATGCATCCTGAGTTTTGTAATATTTTCACAAATTACGTTGAATCAATGGACCTTAAACCAAATGAATTTGGACTTGAGGTTACAGAAACTGCAGAACTTGGAGATACAAGAACTGCCTCAGAATCATTAACTAAATTAAAAGCTAAAGGAATTAAAATTGCTCTTGATGATTTTGGAGCAGGCTATTCTTCATTAAGATACCTTAAAGATTTACCTGTTGATGTTGTTAAGCTAGATAAAATGTTTACAGGAGATATAGAAGATCCTGTTACAGGTCAATTAACTAGTTTCGTTGTAGAAGTTTGCAAAACCCTTTCAATGGAAATGATAGGAGAAGGCATAGAAACAGAAGAACAAAAAGAGGTTATGACAAACTTAGGTTGCCAAATAGGACAGGGATTTCTTATGCATAAACCTGAGTTTCTGGATACCCTTAAAAATTAATCATGCCAACTGTAGATAAAAATACTCGCAAAAAAGCCTCTAAAGGTGCTGAAGAGATCCTTCTAACTCAAATAAAACAAGAATTCACTACTCCAGCAGAAGCAATATTTGATTATCTTGAGTTAGTTGAAAAGAATCTAAGTCAATTAAATTTATCTTTTGATGATGAGATAAATCAAATTAAAAATGGGGCTGAAAAATTAATTGAACAATATGAGGATGCATTTAAAGAAAATACAGGTCCTAATGCCACCAAACAAACTAAAAGCCCAGAAGAATATTCTACTTTGAGACACAACTTAAGAACTCCTCTTAATGCAATTATAGGTTACGGCGAAATCCTTCTAGAAGATACTGAAGATGAATCTTCTGACGAACTAAGTGCAGACATCTCTTCAATCATTGATTTATCGAGAGAAACAGAGAAAGCAATAGAAAAGTTTGTCGATTATATAAGGGGTGCCTTATCTGATGACTCTTCAGCTGAAGGTCCTTCGCAAATACAAACAGCTGAAGCTTTATTCCAGTCTCTTGGTTCAATAGATTATTCTTTAGATGTAGATGAAAATCTACAAAAATCTGACATCCTAATAGTTGATGACAACAAAACTAATTGTGAAGTATTAGAAAGAAGATTATCACTTCAGGGGCTTAAGTGCAGAACAGCTTATGATGGAAATTCAGCTATTGAAGAGGTGAACAAAAAAACCCCTGATCTAATTTTGCTTGATGTCATCCTCCCGGACATAAATGGACTGGAATTACTAAAAACATTCAGAGAAAATCATACAAGTGACGACCTTCCTGTGATAATGGTTTCAGCTTTCAATGATGTTGACAGCATTGCTAAATGCATACAATTGGGTGCTCAAGACTATTTACCCAAACCTCTAAATGGAACTATATTATTAGCAAAAGTAATCTCTTCCTTGGAGAGAAAACTCTTCAGAGAAAGAGAACAAGAGTTAGTTAACGAATTACATATACAAGCTACTACCGATCAATTGACTGGTATCTATAACAGAAGAGTAGTATTTGAATCTCTAGAAAAAGCTTATGATGATGTTCAAGAAGGAAAATCTAAGGGTTTTTCAGTTTTGACTTTGGATATAGATTTCTTTAAGAAAATTAATGATACTTATGGACATTCGGGTGGAGATGAAGTCCTAAAATCTTTTGCAAATCATTTAAATGAAATGATTTCTAAACCACATATAGTTGGAAGAATTGGGGGAGAAGAATTCTTGGCTATATTAATAGAAAGTGATTCACAAAAAATAATAGAAATGTGTGATAATTTACGGCAAGAGATAACAGGTAAGTCTGTTGATTATCAAGGAAAAGAAATCGCAGTAACCTTTAGTGGCGGAACTGCGAATACCTCTGAATCGAGAAATGCCTCTGATCTTGTAAATAAAGCAGATGAAAGACTTTATGAAGCTAAAAAATCTGGTAGAGATAGAATTATCTACCCTAAATAATAATGGATTAAGGAACTGATTAATGGCAAGAATACTATATGTAGAAGATGATGAGATGAATAGAGACATGCTCTCTAGAAGATTAACTCGGAGAGAACATGAAATCTCTCTAGCTTTCGATGGACAAGAAGGGCTTGAAAAAATGAGATCAGAAAAACCTGATCTAGTTTTAATGGATATGGGACTTCCTGTATTAGATGGATGGGAAGCCACTACACAAGCTAAGGCTGATGATGAACTGAAGTCTATACCGATTATAGCTTTAACAGCACACGCATTAGAATCAGATAGGCAAAAGGCTTTAGATTGTGGAGCTGATGATTTTGATACTAAACCAATAGATTTAAAAAGGCTCCTTGAAAAAATAGAATCGTTGTTACCTTAAGCTTCAGGCTTTTCTTTAGAATAAATACCTTTTACTATGGAAGAAAGTTCGTCCATAGAGACCTCATCTTTTCTAACCAGGCCTTCTACGTTGCTTTCTAATAGCTCCCTCTGTACATCCGTTAAATCTTTTCCTGAATAAACAAGAATTGGGCACCTGTCTTCTTCTTTTACAGTTTCTATGTAAGTATTAAGAAATTCAAATCCATCCATTCTCGGCATTTCTAAATCTAAAACTATCAAAGCGGGTTGATCTTTAAGTTGATCAAGGCCTTCTTTACCATCTTTAGCGGTCTGAGGTTTCCATCCCCCCTCTGTTAACATCCTAGAAAGCAAATCTCTTGTATTTGCATCATCATCAATTACTAATATTTTATTATTACTTGAGTCCCCATCTCCTAAAATACTCTTAATTGATTTAAGAAATAGCTCACGATCAATGGGCTTGGTTATATAATCATCTGCTCCGAGGGAATTAGCCAAGGTATCTTGGTTAAGCTGACTAACCATTATTACAGGCATGTCTTTTAATTCAGGATCAGACTTACATTCTCTTAATATTGACCATCCATCTCTACCGGGCATTAAGACATCAAGCAGCAAAAGTTTAGGTTTAGTTTCTCTAACCATCTGCATTCCTTTTTCACTGTCTGTTGCACCTACCATTGTTAAGCCTATCTTGTTAAGGGTCCTTTTTATTAGGTCATGCATGGTTACATCATCATCGATTAGAACCACTAATTTTTCATCATCATCTATGCCTTCGAGTACATTATCAGAAACAACTTCTTCGTCTTGAGCACACTCTCTTGGAAGTTTTAAGGAGAATACAGAACCAACACCTAATTCACTGGTTAAAGTAATATCTCCACCCATCATCTGCGCCATTTCTCTAGAAAGCGGAAGTCCAAGTCCAGTTCCACCATGTTTAGCAGAGGTAGATCTCTCTGCCTGAGTGTAAACTTCAAATACTTTATTAACCCCCTCTTCACTCATGCCTTCTCCAGTATCAATTACCTTGAAATCAATCATTTCTACATCTTCTTGGACTACATCCACCTCAAGAGTAACAGTCCCATTTTCTGTAAATTTAGCCGCGTTACTTAAAAGATTGCTTAAACACTGTCTTAATTTAGTTTCGTCTTGTCTCATAGCACCAATACCGTCCTGTATTTTGCATTGAAAAGCGTTATTGTTTTTAGATATTAAAGGAGCAGATATGTCTTTAATGGTGTCAATAACATCTTCAATTTCAAAGCTTGTTATGTATAACTCCATTTTTCCACTTTCAATCTTCGAAATATCTAAAATGTTATTAATCAAGGAAAGTAAATGAGTTCCTGCAGAGGTAATTTTTTTTAAGTCAGGTAATAAATCATCATATCCAAGATCTTCGCACTCTTCTGCAAGCATTTCTCCATATCCCAATATTGCATTAAGAGGAGTTCTTAATTCATGACTCATATTTGCAAAAAATCTAGAAGTCTCTCCTTTGGCATCAATAGCTTCATCTCTAGCTTTTTCCATCTCACTTGTTCTAGCTGTTATGAGTGCATTTACCTCATCTGACATTCTTGTAAAAGCTAACAGCATGAGTTCTACAGAAGCTTCTTCCCCTCTCACAGTTTCTTCTTCTTCTAGCTCTCTCATTCTACTAATGTCATTAATAATAAGTGTCTTAGCATCCCCTTCAAGCTGATCAGCTAAGTGGGACATCTTTTCAATAATTACACTATCTCTTTCTTTCCTTCTTCTAGCTTGCTCAGCTCTTATATCTTCCATTTCTAATAGATGTCCACGATAACTCTGAAGAGCGCTTGACAACTCACCAACTTCATCATTGTCTGAAGCAAAGAGACCTCGCCTCTCAGGCATTTGTTGGGAATGATCGCCTTTGGTTAAACCTTTTAGAACTTCTATTGCTCTAGTAATACCCCCAAAAGTAACTGCTGTTAATCCTGATAAAAAAGCGATGACCAGAACAACAATAATTGCAGCATAAATCAAACCTTTATTTAATTCTTGAGTTGCGGCAAGCATGCTCTCTTTCTCATCTTTAAAAACATAAAGTTGAGCTTCATCTGCTGACAAAGAAGAACTTAAGGGAAGCAAAGTTATAGAAGTTCCTAAATTGTAAGCTTTCTCACTATGACGACTTCCTTCTAGAACTCTTAACCTAGCAGCCTCTTTTATTAACTGTGAGTAATTACCTATACCGAACCTTTCACTTTCTTGCGATGTGTTCTCAGAGGAATAGTCTTGATCAAGCGATATAAGGCCTAAAGGGGTCATAACTCCAGTTCTAACCTCAAACTCATCTTCAAAAACTTCAAGCGTCTTTCTGATATCTTGACCTAAAATCATGATTGCTAAGGTTTCCCCTCCCACCTTAATTGGAAAGGAGTAAGTTTGGTTCAAAGTGGAGATATTTTTTTCTGTGGAATCAGTAATCTTTAAAGTGGACTGACGTGGTCTTTGGGCAGCATCTTTTATGTAAGAATCCAAATAACCAAAAAAATCGGGCAAAGCATCACGACTACAAGCATCAACACCGAACAAGTCAAAAGCACTACCACAATAAATTCTTTCTCCTGTAGGAAAATAAGCCATCACAAAGCTTAGATTTCCATCGTCTAAATCAGTTGCAAATAACTCTTCGATAAGAAATTGAGCATTACCAATGCTTTTTGATTTAATAGAGTCTAGAAGAGGATTTGCGTAGTAACCAGAGGTTTCAACCATATCCATAAGGACTTGAACTTCGGAATCAGGATCCCATACATCTCCTCTATCACCAAAATTTGGTTCCCATCTACCCATTCTCTCTAGTGAACTATAGTAAGCTAAATACCAGGCTGATTCATACAAGATCAGTAATGACTCGCCAGAAGCTTCTTCTTCTATAGATGCCCTTTGTTGTGAAGCAAAGTAAAGAACACCAGCAATAAGAATATTGCCTATTAAGCCAAAAAGTAAAAGCTGGATTCTTATAGACACAGGAATATTGTTTTAAAGCTAAACTGATTTAATCAGTTTAGTTAAGCGCAAAGATTACTTTTGCCCTTACATCATTTATTTTTACTGAAACCCCGTTATAAGTTGGAGGACTAAAAAGCCATTTTCTTACTGCTTTGATAGCAGCTCTTTCAAATACACCTGTAGGCTCACTTTCTAAAACATATGGATCAAGTACAGATCCATCAGAATCTACATCAAACTCTACAACTACAAAACCTTCTCTGCCCATTCTAATTGCATTTCTAGGATAAGTCGGTTGCGAATTGAAGACTCTAGTTACTGTATAGACTGTTTTATCTTCACCTACATATCCTTCAAAAGTAGTAGCTGCAGATGCAACACTAGAAAAAAGGCTAAGAAAAACAAAGGCTATTGTAAAGTTTATAGCTTTATTCAAACTCATCTACTTATCTCCTAATATGTTTAAAGAGTGTATTATACACTTGTTATTAAACGGAATTAAATCCATGCCTAGGTCTAAAAAAATTAAACACTATCTTGCCGGTCAAAGGTATTGGGAAGTTTTTGTTATTCCTCAAAATGAAACTGTGGTTCATGCATGTGAAATCTTAGAAAAGAATAGAATTGGTGCCCTTATAGTAGTTGATAAAAAGGAGGACCAAAGTGATCATCATGTTGTTGGAATTCTTACAGAAAGAGACATTGTTAAAACTATTTCCCACCATCAATTAAATATAGAAGAGAAACCTGTTTCAGAGATAATGTCTAAGAATGTAATAAGTGCTTCTCCTGAAACAACTACTGATGAAGCAATAAAATTAATGATAGAAAATCAAATTAGGCATCTTGCCGTTCTCGATGAAGATAGATTGATTGGTGTTATCTCCATGAGGGATATTTTTTATAGCATGAATTTTTTAGGTTAGTTCCTTTACTGCCTAAATTTTTAGCTAAAATTTTACATAATCAATTTCATGAAACGTTTAATTTTTCTATGTGTTGAGAATTCTTGTAGAAGTCAAATGGCTGAAGCATTTGGCCATTTGATGGCTCCTGAAGGTTACGAAATTATGAGCGCTGGCTCAAATCCTTCTGGACAAATTAATCCTTTAGCAATAACAACAATGCAAGAAATTGGATACGACCTTTCATCACATATTTCTAACAACACTAAAGACCTTAAAGGCAAGGTTGATGTCTTAGTCTCAATGGGATGTGGTGATTCATGCCCTCATTTAGACTGCAAAGAAAGAATTGAATGGAATATTCCTGACCCAAAAAATTTGTCTTTAAAGGAGTTCAGAAAAGTGAGAGACAAGATAAAAGAAGAAGTAAAGATTTTAATATCTAAACTTGAAGAACCTTCTTAGACTTTTCTAAGGTGATCAGTTTTAATATCTCCAACCTTAGTGGCTCCTAGTAAGATCATATTGTTTTGCACTTCTTCTTTAAGAAGGCTAAGAGATCTGTAAGCTCCCTCTTCACCCGCTGCAGCTAACCCATAAAGATAAGGTCTTCCGCCCATACAAGCTTTAGCTCCCATCGACAAGGCTTTTAAAATATGAGTTCCTCTTCTTACACCACCATCTAAAATTACTTCTACCTTATCTCCTACAGCATCAACGATATCCCCTAAAACCTCAATTGGTGCAGGACAACCATCCATCTGTCTACCACCATGATTTGAAACCATAATAGCTGATGCCCCTACTTCAGCTGCCATTTTTGCATCTTCAACAGAAAGAATTCCTTTTATTGCAAAAGGCTTATCCCATTGTTCAATCATCCAAGCTGCATCTTTCCAAGTTACAGTTCTATCAAACTGGCTATTCATAAAATCCATAACAGACATACTGGATGAACCTTCAGGGACTTTATGTTCTAGGTTTACCATTGAAGGTGTAGGTGGGTGCGTTAGGTAGTTGAATGACCAATTTATATGTCTTGCAATATTCATATAACCACTTAAACCTAATTTTGGAGGAACTGTCATTCCAGTAACCAAGTCCCTCTCCCTTCTTCCATTACTAGGAACATCAACTGTTAAACACAAGGCGTCATACTCAGCATCCTTACATCTTTGGATGTATTCTTGGGTAAGACTTCTGTCTTTTAGAACGTAGATCTGAAAAACTTTTGGTCCCTCAGAAGCCTCTGCGACCTCTTCAATTAACGTTGTTGAAATAGTTGATAAGCAAAAAATAGTTCCGGTTCTTGCTGCAGCCCTAGCAGCACCTCCTTCACCGTGATGATGAAACAGCCTGTTGTATCCAGTAGGAGAGCAAATAAATGGCCAATCTATTTTTTGACCTAATACAGATGTAGATGTATCAATCTTATCAACATCGACCAAAAACCTAGGCACTAATTCATATTTCTCAAAAGCAGAAGTATTTTGCCTGTAAGTCCATTCGTCTTCTGCAGCTCCATCAATGTAATGAAACATTGGGGCTGGAAGCCTTTTTTTTGCAAGAGCCCTAAAGTCCATAACTTTATGGCATGAGTTTAGCTTTCTCTTGGACACTAACCTTTTTCTTTCTGAATCAATTCAAACATTTTCATAGATTGATCCCCTCCCTGATAACAAGGTCTAGCATCTTTCATGTCTGAAATCTGATCCCAGTTTGAGGCTATGTTTTCAGCGGTCATATCCTCACCAGTTCCTAAATTAACTCCCATAGTTTCATGGATCATCACTCTAGCGAAAACTCCAGCACCAGCAGCAACAATTGCTCCTGTGGGTGCTTCTTCAGAAACTAAATAAGTCACAGCTGGAGTAACAAATTCAGGTTTAATTAATTCAAGTATATCTCCCATACCCGGCAATTCTTCTGTCATTCTAGTTCCTGCTAAAGGCGCTAGAGCATTGCACTTAATATTGTATTTAGCTCCTTCTAGCTTAAGAGTATTAATTAATCCAACTACACCCATCTTTGCAGCTCCATAATTTGTTTGTCCAAAATTTCCATACAAACCACTTGAAGAAGAGGTTACGACAATTCTTCCGTAGTTTTGTTCTCTCATAATCTCCCATACAGCTTTAGTACAATTAACTGTACCCATCAAGTGAACTTCTAGAACCATCCTGAAGTCTTCTTCTTCAATTTTAGTAAAGCTTTTGTCTCTCAAGATACCAGCATTATTAACTAGAATATCTATACGTCCGTATTTTTCCATCACTTCTCTTACCATAGCTTCGACCTGATTTTTATCAGTAACACTAGCTCCATTAGCCATAGCTTCGCCACCTGCTGCTTTGATTTCTTCAACAACAGACTCAGCAGGAGATAGGGATCCTTCTTCGGATCCATCAACACTTCCGCCTAAGTCATTAACAACGACCTTAGCCCCTCTTTTTGCTAAATCTAGAGCATGACAACGACCCAGTCCTCCTCCTGCTCCAGTAACAATAGCAACCTGATCTTTAAAAGTTATAGACATAATCTCTCCTAATCGATTTTGAGGCGCTAATACTACAGGAACCTAGTTTCTTTGTGAAAAGGCTTTTTTTATTCTTGTTAGAGCTTCTTCTAATCTAGATTGAGGACAACCAAAGTTTAAACGAACAAAATTTCGATCGCCAAACCATTCTCCTCTATGAACTCCTACTCCAGCATTGATAAAAAAATCAGAGGGATCTTCTAAACCAGATTGACTGCAATCTATCCAAGCTAGATATGTTGCGTCAGGACCATATAAAGATAATCCTTTTATTTCTGATATTTCTTTACTTAATAGCTCTTTATTCTTTCTCAGATATTTAATTAGCTCCTGATACCAGGGATCACCGTACTTATAAGCAGCTTGTGCAGCTGTATAAGAAAAAACACCTATATGGGCTGCTATGCCTCTCATGTTTCGTCTAAATTCCTGTCTAAGTTCCGGATTAGGAATGATAGCAGCTCCACAAGGTAATCCTTGCATATTGAAAGTTTTTGTTGGAGACAGCAAAGTAATTGAGTTATTTAAAGCATAATCATTGATTTGTGCTAGGTGTAAGTGGCTCTTGTTAGGATCTAAGATAAGATCAGAATGAATTTCATCAGCACAGATTATTGTTTTATTTTCTTCACAAATATTAACCAGCTTTTCTATCTCCTCTTTTTTAAACATAGTGCCACCAGGATTATGAGGGTTACAAAAAAAGAACATTTTAATCTCTTCACTGATTAAGCTTTGAATAGAATCATAATCGAGCTCTAGTCTTCCTTTATTATTAATCAAATCAGTCTTTAGCATTCCTCTGTTCATATTGTCAGATGCATAAATAAAAGGCCTATATATAGGCGAAGGTGTCATCACCATGTCTCCAGGACTTAATGCAGTTCTGCAAGCCACGTTCAACCCTACCACTACACCAGGAAGCCAGGTAACCCAATCCGGATCTATTTCCCACCCAGAATTTTTAAGCAACCTTTTTTGTAGCAATGGGGTTAAATCTGTAGGTATTTCCGTGTATCCAAAAATCCCTTGATTCGCTCTTTCTTTAATAGCAGATATAACCTCAGGAGGACATTGAAAATCCATATCCGCTACCCACATAGGAAGAACATCAGGATCATCGAACTTCAACCATTTAGTACTTCTAGTTTCTATCCGATCAATTAAGGTATCAAAATCATATTTCATGAATAGCATTATGGTACTCTAAAAAATTCTTTGAGGCTCGCCTATTGCTACAAAAGATTTCAATAGTTAGACTTTCCGCGTTAAAAAATAATTCTTTATGACAGATCTATATTCCCAAGTTAACGATAACACTCCTGTTTTAGTGGGTTGTTCAGAATATTTAGATAAAAAAGGTATTGATGGACTTAGTTATTCAGACATTTTAAAAGTATCATGCGAGAAAGCTTTGGAGGATTGTGAGGCTTCAATTAAAGTAAAAGATCACCTAGATACTATTTCAGTAATTCGTTTCACTGCAGATACACCAAACAGAGACTCAGCCACTACTGATTTTTGGGGTTATTCAAACATGCCAAGAACTCTCGGTAATGCCTTGGGCGTCAAAGTGCCTAATGAGATTTATACAACAACTGGTGGAAACTCTCCTCAGCTTCTTCTAAATGAAATATGCAATCGAATAAAAGACAAAAAAATTGAATGTGCTCTTTTAACGGGAGGAGAAGCTTTAGATACCTTTGTATCAAGATTAAAAGAAGGGTTAGAGGTTGATTGGGGAGATGATCCTGGTGGAGAACCTGAATCATTAGGAAGTTTAAGAGATTTAGGAAGTGAGTTTGAAAAAAAGCATGGTATTTTTGATCCCTCTTCAGTTTACCCGCTATTTGCTAACAGCATAAGGAGCAATGAAGGCAAGAATGTTATTGAACATCAAGAAGAGATAGGTAACCTTTTTAGTAGGTTCTCAGAAATAGCTTCTAAAAACGAATTTTCTTGGTTTAAAAACTACAGATCTGTTCAGGAAATAGTAGAGACAACCCTTCAAAATAGAATGGTTGGTTTCCCGTACACTAAATACATGAACTCTATTATTCGCGTGAACCAATCAGCAGCCCTGGTTATTATGTCCGCAAAGAAAGCTAAAACATTAAAAATTCCATATTCCAAATGGATTTTTCTTCATGGAGCTGGATCTTTAAATGATATTTGGAATATAACGGATAGAGAAAACTTGCACTCTTCACCTGCAATTAGAAAGTGCTCAGCTGCAATCCTAAGTAAGGCAGGGCTTTCACAAGCAGACGTTTCTTTCTTTGATCTGTATTCTTGCTTCCCAAGTGCAGTACAAATAGCTAAAAAAGAAATTGGAATCCCTAATAAAGATCTTAGAGATCTAACAGTTACAGGAGGCCTTCCATATTACGGAGGACCAGGCAGTGCTTATGTTGTTAATTCAATTGCAAGCATGATGAATAAATTAAGAAGTAATCAGGGTACTTATGGAATGGTGAATGCCAATGGTTGGTTCTTAACTAAGCACGGTCTAGGCCTTTTTTCTTCTAAACCCTTTCTTGGAGAATGGAATCAAGTTATAGACTCTTCTCTTCTACAAAAAGAAATTGATAGTCAAAAAGCTCCCGAACTTGTTGAGCAAGCAAGCGGTGTTGGTTATGTAGAAACCTATACAGTTGTAAATTCTCGAGAGGGCCCTACAAAAGCTATCATTATAGGTCGTCTTGAAGATGGAAGAAGATTCCTTGCTAATACTAAAAAAGATCCAAATCTTTTAGAAAGAATGATGAAAGAAGAGATGTTAAACATAAAAGGGTCTGTAAAATACGAAGACTCTCGTAATGTCTTTCACCCAGTGTAAAAGGAGCAAACTATGAAAGAAATAAATGTAGCAGTTACTGGAGCAGCAGGACAAATTGCTTATTCTTTGTTACCTAGATTGGTAAGCGGAGAAACTTTTGGACCTAATGTAAAAGTAAATCTCAGATTAATTGAGATTCCTCAAGTGGTAGATAAACTTGAAGGAACCATCATGGAGTTAATTGATTGTGGATTCAAACAAACAGGATCCTTACTAGCCACAGCAGATATCAGAGAAGGAATAGAGGGTGCAGACTGGGTTCTTTTAGTTGGAAGCATACCGAGAGGAATAGTCGTTGATGGTAAAAAAATAGAAGAAAGAAGTGATCTACTGAGAATAAATGGAGGTATTTTCACCGGTCAAGGACAAGCCATAGGAGAGCTAGCTAAAGAAAACGCTAAAATTTTAGTTGTTGGAAACCCTGCCAACACCAATGCTTTGATAGGAAGAACAAAATCAAATAACTCTAATCAAAGTTGGTTTGCTATGACGGCACTCGATGCTAATAGAGCTAAAGCTCAATTAGCAGAGAAAGCCTCTGTTGAAATAGCTTCTGTTACAAATATGACTATTTGGGGAAACCACAGCCCTACCATGTACCCAGACCCCTTTAACGCAAAAATTAATGAAGTAAGTGCTGCGCAAGTGATTGATGACTTGAACTGGATAGAGAATGAATACCTCCCTTTAGTTCAGCAAAGAGGAAAGGCTGTTATTGATGCCAGGGGTGCCTCTTCCGCTGCTTCTGCTGCTAATGCAGCTATAGATACAGTGAAAGCTGTCGAAACCAAAACACCACAAGGTTATTGGTTTAGTGCTGCAATTCCAAGTGATGGAAGTTATGGAATACCCGAAGGTCTTATTTTTGGTTTTCCTTTAACCTCTTCTGGTCAAGGAGAAATCAAAATTGTTCAAGATATTGAACTTAATGAATTTGCTCAATCTAAAATTAAAATAACAACTGAAGAACTCTTGTCTGAAAAAGAAGCAGTTAAAGACCTTTTAGATTAATCTTTTCCTTTAGGCTTAAGTTGAGGGAATAGAAGAACATCTCTTATAGAAGATGTTCCGGTAAAAAGCATTACTAATCTATCTATTCCAACACCTACTCCTGCACAAGGAGGCAAGCCGTATTCCAGAGCTTCCACATAGTCTTCATCGTACTCCATGGCTTCTTTATCTCCTGAGTCTTTTTGCTTTACTTGATCTTTAAATCTTTTTGCTTGCTCATCAGGATCGTTAAGCTCTGAGAAACCATTAGCAATCTCCTTTCCGCCAATGAATAGTTCAAATCGATCTACGTAATCAGGATTATCGTCTTGTGATCTTGATAAAGGAGAAACATCTTTAGGGTAACCAACAATAAATGTTGGTTGATCTAACTTATCTTCTACACCTTTTTCAAATATTTCTAATTGCAATTTTCCATCAGAAAGATCTTTAACATTATCCACATCAAGCTTTTTAGCTATTTCTTCAAGTTCCTTCCTATCTTCTAATTGAGATTTTTTTACTTTTAAGTGTTGAGTAATTGAATCAATTAAAGTTAATTTCTTAAAAGACTTGGATAGATCATATTTTTTACCATTTTGTTCAAAAACAGGCTTACCAAAGACTCTTTCTGCTAATCTCTTAAATAAGGATTGGATAAAATCCATCTGATCTTTGTAATCTGCATAAGCGGTATAAAACTCCAACATAGTAAATTCGGGGTTGTGTTTAGTTGACAAGCCTTCATTTCTAAAATTCCTATTAATCTCGAATACCTTTTCTAACCCTCCTACAAGTAACCTCTTGAGATACAGTTCAGGAGCAACTCTCAAATATAAATCCATATCAAGAGCGTTGTGATGAGTAATGAAAGGTCTTGCGGTAGCACCACCTACAATTGGATGCATCATTGGTGTTTCAACTTCAAGGTAACCTTCTTCGTTAAAAATATTTCTAATTTCACTGATTAACTTACTTCTAGCTTTGAAAACTTCTAAACTTTCAGGATTAGTTAAAAGGTCTAAGTATCTTTTTCTATATCTTTGTTCAGTATCCACTAATCCAGCATGCTTCTCGGGCAAGGGTTTTAAGGATTTGGTTAAAAGGAAAATGCTTTCAGCCTCAACAGTTAGCTCATTGGTCTTGGTTTTGAAGAGCCTTCCCTTCAGACCTACAATGTCCCCTAGGTCCCATTTTTTAAATTCCTTATAAGCTTCCTTTTTTACATTGTCTTCCTTTATATAAACCTGAATCTGACCTGAAAGATCTTGAATGGTTATAAAACTAGCCTTCCCCATGATTCTTTGAAGCATAATTCTCCCTGCCACAGAAACTTCAATAGATTTTTTTTCTAGGCCTTCCTTGTCTTCAGAGCCATGAGATAAGTGTAGATCTTCTGCTAAAGCATTTCTTCTGAAATCATTAGGAAAGGGCACGCCCTTAGATCTTAACTCATCTAACTTAGCTCTTCTAAGAGCTAACAGTTCATTTTGCGAAATTTCTTCTGTCATTAGGCATACTTTAACTAAATATTAGCTTTTAGGCTTGCTTCTATGAAATTATCTAAGTCTCCATCTAGTACTGCAGTGCAGTTAGAAGTCTCGTACCCAGTCCTGAGGTCCTTAATCCTAGCTGAATCAAGAACGTAGGATCTTATTTGGCTCCCCCATCCAATATCCGACTTAGACTCTTCCACAGATTTCCTTTCAGCGTCTAACTTCTGCATCTCAATTTCATAAAGCTTTGCTCTCAATTGTTGCATGGCATTGTCTCTATTTTTATGTTGTGACCTTTGAGATTGGCATTGAACCACAACTCCTGTTGGTTCATGCGTGATTCTTATTGCTGAATCAGTCTTATTAACATGCTGTCCACCTGCTCCGCTTGCCCTGTAAGTATCAACCCTTAGATCAGAAGGATTAATATCAATTTCTATTGCTTCATCTATCTCGGGAGAAACAAAAACTGAAGCAAAAGAAGTATGTCTTCTGCTTCCAGAATCAAAAGGGGATTTTCTTACTAGACGATGCACGCCAGTTTCTGTTCTAAGCCAGCCGTAAGCATACTCACCCTCAAATTTTATAGCCGAACTTTTTATTCCAGCCACCTCTCCTGGAGAGACTTCTATCATTTCTACATTAAAGCCTTTAGATTCTCCCCATTTCAAATACATTCTCATAATCATTTCCGCCCAATCCTGAGCTTCAGTTCCCCCTGAACCTGACTGAATATCCAAAAATGCATTATTAGGATCCATGGGGTTAGAAAACATTCTTTGAAATTCAAACTGATATAATTTTTTTTCATTTTTTTTAATTTCTTCAGATAAACCTTCTAATGCTTCAATGTCGTTTTCTGAAAGAGCTATCTCTGATAGCTCATAAGAATCTTTAATAGCCTGCTCTAAATCACTGAAGGATTTGAGGTCTTTCTCAAGATGAACCCTTTCCTTGTTGAGCTCCTGAGCCTTTTTGGGCTCCTCCCATAGTTTGGGGTCATTTAGTGTTTCAGTTAACTCATCCAAACGGGAATGCTTAGACTCAAGGTCAAAGGTACCCCCTAAGATCATCTATTCGTTTAATGTGATCTTTTAAATCTTCATTTATTGAAGTTATTTCAACCATAACCTATTTTACCGATGAGAGGATATATTCTCTAACCTTATCTGTGTTATTTGGTAATACTGTAAATTCTTCTTTTTTCTCAACTATAGAAGATAATTTTTGAGGCATTTCTATCAAATCTTCATTTATAGCCTTTTTAATTGCTTCATTAAATTTAGAAGGATGGGCTGTAGCCATAGTTATGACAGGCTCACTGAGGGAAGCTAATTCGTTAGCTGCCTTGAGACCTGTAGAAGTGTGTGGATCCAAAATATAATTATATTCATTATGTGTAGCCTGAATTTCTTCCAAAATTTCTTGATCTGATACAGGATAACTTAAAAAGAAATTTTGAATCTGATTCCAGGAATTTTCAGGAATTGTAATACTTCTTTCAGGGAAAGATGTCATAACTTGGTTCAATATTTCAGAATTATTTCCGTGTAAATTATAAAGTAATCTTTCAAAGTTACTGGCTACTGAAATATCCATACTAGGAGCTAAAGTTTCACTTACTTTTCCTTGTTGGTACTTATTTTCTGAGAATAGCTTATGCAAAACATCATTATTATTTGTTGCGATAAATAGTTTATCTATTGGTAATCCCATTTGTTTTGCTAACCAACCAGCATAAGCGTGACCAAAATTGCCTGAGGGAATAGAAAAAATTAACTTATTTATTTCATTTTTTAATCTCAAGTAGGTCCAGAAATAATAGACTGATTGAGTCATACATCTTGCCCAATTAATAGAATTGGCAGCAATAAATTTAGCTTGATTTTTTAATATACTTTCATCCAAAAAAAGCTGCTTAACGATAGCCTGACATCCATCAAAATCTGTTTGAACTGAAAGTGCATGTACATTTTTAGACTGAGTGGTTGTCATTTGTTTTCTTTGGATATCCGTAACTTTTTGATGAGGGTAAAGAATAAAAACTTTAACATTTTCATACCTAGAACAAGCAGATATAGCAGCTGAACCTGTGTCCCCAGATGTGGCTCCTAATACAGCAATTTTTGTATTTTGTTTCTTAGCAAAATGGTCAAGCATCTTTCCTAGAAGTTGCATAGCAACATCTTTAAAAGCTAAAGTAGGTCCATGGAATAATTCTAAGATCCATCTGCTTTCATTCAGTTTTACTAAGTCAACTACTTCTTTACGATCAAATGATTGGTAAGCGTCTAAAATTATTCTTTTAAATTCCTCCTTATCAATCTCTTCCGAAACGAATTGATGCAAGATCTCACAAGTAAGCTCTTGATAATTTAGAGACTGAAAGTTATCTATTTCTTTAAGTGAAAACCTCTGAATTTCTAGAGGCATATACAATCCTCCGTCAGGTGCCAATCCACCCAAAAGAACTTCACTGAATGACCTCCTTAGTGAAGAATTTCTAGTACTTACATATTCCATTATTTCTAGCTTGAATGAATTCTGAAGTTTTTAATACCTGAAATAACCTCAGGTAAATTTTCTAAAGCTTCCTTAAGGTTTAGGGCTTCCTTATCAGAGATTTCTCCAGATATTATGACAACTGGAATAGATTCAAGGCTCTTTTTTGACTTAGCTTCATGCTGTATTAAGGCTTCTATACTTATATTTCTATCTCCAAACACTGAAGAAATCTTTGCTATAACCCCAGGTTCATCATTAACTTGCAACCTATAGTATCTTGCTGCTATTTTTTTATCTGATACTTCCAATCTATTTAAATCATCAGAATTTAAATCTAATTGCCAACCACCTTTAGCTATATCTACAAGATCAGCAATCACTGCTGATGCTGTTGGTTCTGGTCCTGCGCCTGGACCGTAATAGACAGTTGATCCCACTCCTTCTGAATATATTTCCAAGGCATTCATCTCTTGGCTAACCTGAGAAAGTAAAGTTTCTTTATCCACTAATGTTGGGTATGCACTTATACAAACTATAGTTTCATTGATTTCAGCGTGAGCTATATGTTTAATTGAATAACCAAGTTCTTTGCAGTATTTGAGATCTTCCAATTCAACATCTTCTATTCCTTCATAGCTTACAAAAGAAAAGTCAAAGGGAACACGAAAAGCTAAAGCTGCAAGAATGCTGGCCTTTTGAGCTGCATCAGTTCCGTTTATATCTAGGGAAGGATCAGATTCTGCAAGGCCTAATTCTTGAGCTCTTTTTAAAGCTGAGTCAAAGGTTGATTCATTTAGCTCCATTTCTGTAAGAATATAGTTACTTGTTCCATTCAATATACCTGCAAACCAATTCACCTTATTTGCAACTAAACCTTCTCTTAAAGCCTTTATAACAGGGGTTCCTCCAGCAACAGATGCCTCAAAGCCTATTTCTACATTATGTTCTTTAGCCAATAAAAATAATTCATTCCCATGACTAGCTAAAAGAGCTTTGTTAGCCGTTACAACATGCTTTCCTTGCTTTAGAGCTGTTGAGACCAATTCATAGGCGAACTCAACTCCCCCTACTACCTCAACTAAAACATCTACCTCTGGGTTAGTGGCAACCTCCATTAAATTAACTGTTACGTTTACATCTTCAAAAGGAACTACCTTCTTTCCTTTTCTCGCTCCTACTTGTACTAATTCAAAGTTAACACCTCCTTGAACTTCTAAAAGCTTTGATGAATTCATTAAAGTTTTTAAAACAGCGCTTCCGACATTCCCAACTCCGCAGAGGCCTACTCTTAATGTTTGCATTTAGCTACCTTATAAAATGAATTTTTTCTTGAGATACTAAAAACTGTTTAATATTTCTTACGGCCTGTTTTATTCTGTGTTCATTTTCTATTAATGAAAATCTTACATAACCTTCGCCATATTCTCCAAAACCTATACCAGGTGATATTGCAACTTTAGCTTCAGTTAATAATTGCTTACTAAACTCAAGAGAACCTAGATCTATATAAGAATCTGGAATTTTTGACCAAACAAACATAGAAGCTTTGGGGTATTCTGTGTACCAACCTGCATTATTTAACCCTTCAACCAAGGCATCCCTTCTAGATTGGTAAATTTCAGTAATCTCCTTAACGTAATTATCACATTCATCAAGAGCCTTTATGGCAGCTACCTGTATAGGGGTAAATAAGCCATAATCAAAATAAGATTTTATTCTAGATAGAGCAGCTAAAAGCTCTTGGTTCCCACAGCAAAAACCTACTCTCCAGCCCGGCATATTATAGCTCTTAGACAACGAGAAAAATTCTACTGCGACTTCTTTAGCTCCTTCTACTTGGAGTATTGAAGGTGCTTTATACCCATCAAAGCAGATATCAGCATAAGCTAAATCTTGAATGACCCAAATATTATTTTCTAGAGCCATATCTACAATTTTTTTGAAAAAATCAATATCAACACATTGAGTTGTTGGATTACTGGGAAAGTTAAGGACCAGCATTTTTGGTTTGGGGAAAGTATTTTTAATCGCATCATTAAGCTCTAAGAAAAAATCTACATTACCACCTATAGGCACATGTCTAATATCTGCTCCTGCTATAACAAACCCATATGGGTGTATAGGATAAGAAGGATTAGGAACTAAAACTGCATCTCCTTTATCAAGAGTAGCTAAAGCTAGATGACCTATCCCTTCTTTGGAGCCCATAGTTACTACTGCTTCCAATTCAGGGTCTAATTCAACCGAAAATCTTCTTTCATACCAATCACATATTGATTTTCTTAACCTAGGAATACCTTTTGATTGTGAATACCTATGCGTAGAAGACTTAAGAGAAGATTCTCTTAATTTTTCTACAATAGGAGATGGAGTAGGCTGATCAGGATTTCCCATTCCAAAATCAATTATGTCTTCACCTCGATGCCTTGCTTCCATCTTTAGTTTTTGAATCTTGTCAAAAACATATGGGGGTAATTTATTTACTCTAGGAAAGTCTGTATCCATAATTACTTGATTCTAATTTTTAGCTTTCTAATAATCCAATAAGATTTTCAGCTGGGATGTATCCAGGTATAAGTTTACCTTCAGAAGTAATAATTGAGGGAGTTCCAGTAACCCCCAGACTATTTCCTAAATCAAAATGTTTAATAACTGGATTGTCTAAGCAAACGTTTTCTTTAATTTCATTACCTAATTTGAGCTCTGTTATAGCGTTATTGGGATCTTTTGAGCACCAAGCAGAAGCTATTCTTTTATAAGAATCTGAATTAGCACCAGCTCTAGGAAAAGCTAAATAATTAACCTTGATACCTAACTCTAAATACTCGGCCATCTGGGCATGAAACTGCCTACAATATCCACAGTCAACATCAGTAAAAACAAAAATAGAATGTCGTACCGCATTAGGTCGAAATGTTATGAATTCTGAGGAATCTAAATCATTAACTATTTTCTTTCTATAGGCACTTCTTCTTACTTCAGATCTGTTTATTAAACCTTCACTAGTAATTTCAAAGATATCTCCAGAAATAATAAATTTTCCATTTTCTGAAACAAAAAATGACTCCATCCCTTCTAATGAAACCTCAAGGTAACCTTCTATATCAGTTTCTTCAATTGATTTAACTATGACATCTTCTGGAAGGAGACTATTTAATTTTCTTTCTAATTCGAGAAAAGACAAATCATCTTGAACTTGATCACCTATTGTTTCAGAGCAACCAAAGGACAGGAAAGTAATTACTATTGCTGACATTAAAAGGTTAAAAGATTTCATAACTATCCTCTTGGGTGGTGCTCTTTATGAAGTTCCTTCATTCTGTGTCTTGCTACTTCAGTATATATCTGAGTGGTAGAGAGACTAGTATGCCCTAATAATAACTGCACAGTTCTTAAATCTGCACCATGATTAATTAAATGAGTAGCAAAGGCATGCCTAAGGGTATGGGGAGACAAGGTTTCATCTACACCAGATTTATTAGCATAATGTTTTATTCTGTACCAAAAAGTCTGTCTAGTCATTCCAGTGCCTCTTTTACTTAAGAAAAGAAGAGAGCTCTTTTTGCTTTCTATAACAAGCTGATCCCTCCCATAAGCTAAATAATCAGAAATCCAATCTAATGCTTGTTCGCCCATAGGTACCAATCTTTCTTTTCCTCCCTTACCAATAACTTTAACTACTCCTTGCCTTATATTTAGATTTAATAAATCTAAATTAATTAGTTCTGAAATTCTTAAACCACAAGCATATAGAAGTTCAAGCATTGCCCTATCTCTTAAACCCAGTGGTTCTTTTGTGTTTGGAGAACTTATTAATTTTTCAACTTCTTCTTCAGACAAAACTTTTGGAAGGCTATGACCTAGTTTAGGGCTTTGAATTTTTGCAGTAGGATTCTCTTTTATTAATGACTTGGTAATTAGATAAGAGTAAAAGGCCCTTAAACTAGAAAGAGATCTGGCGGTAGATCGACTGCTGTAACCTTCTTTTAATCTAAAGGCTAAATAATCAAGTAAGGAAATTTTGTCTGCCTTCTCAAGACTTGTAGGTTTTAGCCAATTATCAAAACTTGTTAGGTCTTGTCTATAAGCATTTAGAGTATTTTGACTTAACCCTTTTTCTAACCAAATAGAATCTATAAATCCATCTATCAGTCTATCTGATGAGATGTTTGCGCTGACCATGAAATTAACAGCGAAAAGAGTTACTTATCTAGCTTCTCTTTAATTCTTGCTGCTCTTCCTGTTAATTTCCTTAAGTAGTAAAGTTTAGCTTGTCTAACATCCCCTTTACGCTTTACTTTAATACTACCAATTAGTGGGCTATGCGTTTGGAAAGTTCTTTCAACTCCAACTCCATTAGAAATTTTTCTAACAGTAAATGCAGATCCTAGCCCCCTATTTTTAATCCCTATAACAACACCTTCAAAAGGCTGTAACCTTTCTCTAGAGCCTTCAACTACTCTGACTTGAACTACAACCGTATCTCCTTGAGAGAACTTGGGAATGTCATCTCTAATTCTTCCTGACTCTACTTGTTGTATATATTTATTCTTACTCATTAGACTTTTTTGTTATTAGGGTATTTTTGGGGCGCCCATTCTACCAGATTAAGCTTGTTCTTCACGCATAATTTCTTCTAAAAGCTCTTGCTCTTCATCATTAAAAGATCTATTTTCTATAAGATCTGGTCTATTTTTCTTAGTCTTTAGAAGGGATTGCTTAAGCTGCCATTTTCTTATGGTTTCGTGATCACCGCTTAAAAGAACATCTGGTACTTTACCGTAAGGATTTATTTCAGGTCTAGTATATTGAGGATGTTTGAGTAAACCATTACTAAAAGTATCTAGTTTTTCTGAATCTGGGTCGCCTAGTACACCTTGAATAGTCCTAGAAACTGAATCCATTACAAGCAGTGCTGGTAACTCTCCACCACTCAACACATAATTTCCAACTGAGCACTCTTCATCAATCTCGGTATCAATGATTCTTTGGTCTACTCCCTCATATCTACCGCAAACAATTATTAAATGTTCTTTTTTAGATAACTCTTTGGCCTTATTTTGATCATATATACTTCCTTGAGGAGACATAAAAATTGTATAAGGGTTTTTAGAATTGCTTTTCGCAGCTTGAATAGCTTTGATCATGGGTTCTGATTCCATAATCATTCCTGGCCCTCCTCCATAAGGACGATCATCTACTTTTCCATTTTTATCATTGGAAAAATCTCTAGGATTTAAGGTTTTTAAAGATACTTTTTTATTTTTTAAAGCTTTAGCTGTAATTCCGTGATCAAATGAGCTTTCTATAAGATCAGGAAAAATAGTAATTACATCAAAATGCATGGTTCTAATTTAGAAATCTTTTGGCCACTTTACAAAAACTTCCTTATTTATTAAATCTACCGTAATAACAATTTCCTTTTTTAGGAAGGGAATTAACCTTTCTTGAGCATCAATACTTTCTTTTGAAGGTCTGACAACCATCACATCATTAGTACCAGTCTTAATCATGTGGTTTATTTCTCCAAGGATTTCACTTTGTTCATTTATTACCTTCAAGCCTTCTAGTTGAAACCAATAAAATTCTCCTTTCTCCAAATTTGGTAGTTCGGTTTCCAAGACAGATATTTCTTTATTTTTTAATAATTCAACTTCAGTCCTGTTATCTATATCTTTAAATTTAATAGATATTTTTTTATTTCTTATCAAAATATCTTGTATTTCTAGATGTCTATCATTCCCTACATATAGTTTAGTAAAATTTTTAATATTTTCTTGTTCTCCATAATAATGGACTGATATATAACCTTTTATTCCAAAGGGTTTTCCAAGAACACCTAAGGATATTCTTTGGTCTTCAGACAGACCTTGCATATCTATGAATTTTATTTATCAGCTTTTTCTTCAGATTCAGAGCCTTTGTCGTCAGAATCTTCTTTAGTTACTTCTTCAGCAGCTTCTTCGGCTGGTGCTTCAGCAGCTTCTTCGGCTGGAGCTTCAGCAGCTTCTTCGGCTGGAGCTT
>CAYFFW010000017.1:0-29759 GCA_964342745.1 uncultured Gammaproteobacteria bacterium | reverse complement strand
AAGTAGCAACCTCTTGCTGAAGAGGTTCAGACTGCAATAAAGACATACTTAGAAGATCAGCTATTATTATTCCTAACGGTAAAGTGACTAGACCTTGGACGGCTGCCAATAAATAAAGGTAAGTTAAATGAGAATGTAGTCTATAACGAGTTACAAGCCTTCCAGATTCAAACCTAAACTGAACTACCCACCCTAATCCACAAGATAAAGTAAGTAGAATCCCATAAATGATTGGTCCAGTACCGTCCAAAACTAAAATACACAACAACAGAGTGAAGAAAGTGCACAATGCTAAGAAAATCGCCACAGCTGATTGCCTTACTCCACTTAATTTTCCTAATGCTAAGAGCCATATGCTTAAGACCATAGAAGCAACAAATAGATAAAGAATGCTTTCAGCAGTTCCGAACTCAATGTTTGTAAGGCCCAATAAGGGTCCTAATATAGCAATTGCAGCGACCAAAACCGGTGCATAAATTAGTCCGTAACCATCACCGGCTAAAGGGTCAGCTACTTCTTGGCTGGTTCCATGACTTCTGGTATACCATCGACCTAAAAAATAAGGCCTAACAAAAGGCCAGGACCTAAAAAGAAGGATGACAACCTCTCGAAGACCATGAATATCTTCATTAACTGTCTTATTTTTCTCTTTAGGTATTTCCCCGTCAGTTAAAAACGGTAAGGCAACAGCCCGTTTAAAGTCTTTAGGATCTAGTTCTGATTTAGGTATTCGGTCACTCAGGAACCACATACCTACAGGTATAGCTATTGCAATTATCATCATCCCTAAAGAGACGATGGCGAATGCATTCACAACTTGTCCTCTGTCTTTTCTTCTTCTTGTTTCTCCCAAGTTTTGTACATTTCGAAATATCTTCCTTTTTTCTTTAGTAACTCTTCATGGGAACCCATTTCTAAAATTGCCTGATTATCAACTACAACAATGGTGTCCGCCCGTCTAGTGGTAGCTAATCTATGTGCAATAATTACGGCTGTTCTCCCTTCCAATAATTTATCTAAAGCCTTTTCTATCCTGGCCTCATTCTGCTGATCAATATTTGAGGTGGCCTCATCAAGGATTAAAACCCTAGGCTTACTTAAAAAGGCTCTAGCTAGAGCTAACAACTGCCTCTCGCCGGAAGAAAGAGATGAGCCTCTTTCATGACAATGCGTTTCTAAACCTTCTGGTAATCTTCTAATCATATCTTCTATACCAACTGCTTGGCACGCCTCCATAACTTCTTTTTCGGTAGCATCAGGTCTAGCAAATAAGATATTTTCTTTAATGGTTCCATGGAATAGAAAAGGTTCTTGAGGAACAATTCCTAATTGACTATGGAGAGAACGAAGTGAAATATCCTTTAAATTCATATTATCTAAAGTTATAGATCCACTAGTGGGGTCGTAGAATCTACAGATTAATTTTGCAATTGTTGATTTACCAGCTCCAGTAGGTCCTACAAAAGAAACTGTTTGTCCCGCCTTTATGTGAAGAGATATGTTCTTTAAAACCGTAATTTCATCTTCGTAAGAAAAGGTTACTTCCCTAAATTTTATATCGCCCCTTAAATCTTTAAGATTAAAAGGCTCTTCAGATTCCTTAACAGTTGGTTTGGTATCTAACAAATCTCTTAGCTTTGCGACTGCAGCATTTCCAGACTGGAATTCATTATAAAGTCCAGATAGCTCGTTAATTGGAATAAAGAATCTTCCAACTAGGACATTAAATGCTACCAAACCACCTACAGTAAAAACTCCTTCTGGATCTAGGGTGGGATTTACATTTCTTAGGATAAAGAATCCGGCTGTAAAAATTAATAAGGAAGTTCCCGTCGTTATAAATTGGGTACCGGTTCGATAAATAGATGTAATTTTTGAAGTGTAATTATTTGCATCTCTATAATCTCCTACAATATTTCTGTGGTTTATCACATTGTGTTTCATTCGATTAAATGAGATGACTAATCTCATTCCAGATAAACTTTCTTGGAGGTCAGCTAGAACATCTGCAATTCTATTTCTTACAACCTCGTAACCTTTTTCAGAAGTCTTACTGAACCATACAGTGAAACCGAACATTACTGGAGCAGAAAATAAAAGAAGTATTAGAGTTAATTGCAGATTAAACGAAAAAAGTAGCATTAAGATAAATAATAAAGCTAATAATTGGGCAACTAAATTAACTAATCCATTTTGTAATAAATTAGACAGTGCCTCAATATCGCTGGTCATTCTAGTTAATAAGCGTCCGGCTTTTTCTTCCGTAAAAAATTCAATGGACAATCTTTGTAAATGACTAAAAACTCTTACTCTTAAATCGTACATGAGCAATTGACCCAATCTACCTAAGAACCTAATTCTTATACCGCTAATAATTACTGCTAAGAAAAGACTACCTACCCAAACCAGTGCTACAGTGATTAGAACTGAAAAATTCTTAGGCATTATTGCTTTGTCGATAGCGACCTGAACCAGATAAGGTCCTACTAATAAAAGCATTTCCGTCATAGCTACTAGCAAAAGGGCAAAAAGAAATCTGAATTTATAAGGAGCAAGGAAACTCCACAAAGTAAAAGCTTTGGAAGTCTGGCTCTTGTGAGAAAAAGAAACTTCAATTTCAGAAAAGTCAGGTTCTGTTTCTATTAAAGCATTAGTGCGATCTAACATTTCAGGAGGTATTCCTGCAAATGGAAGATTGGCTTCTTTACTCATCAAAGCCTCCCTGGAAATCATCACTCTCAGATTCTTTAGAAAGCATGTCACTTATTCTCTTTCTATATTCTTCATCAGATTCTTCCTTTTTCTGGTCTTCTTCTATTGCTTCCTTGATAGACTGCTGAGAGAGTATTTCAGAATACCTAGGAACATCCTTTAATAATTCCTCATGAGTTCCTGAAGCTATAATTTTTCCTTTATCAAGCACTAATATTCTGTCAGCAAGATTTATAGTTGAGAGTCTATGGGCAATTAATATAGTTGTTCTATTGCTTAACAATCTTTTTAAAGCTTTATGTATCTTTGATTCTATTTTTACGTCTATAGCACTGGTTGCATCGTCTAGAATTAATACAGAAGGATTTACCAATAAAGCTCTAGCAATTCCTAACCTTTGTCTCTGCCCTCCTGACAATGTATAACCACGTTCACCAACAACAGTGTCATACCCATCAGATGTTTGTAGAATAAAATCATGTGCTTCTGCAACTTTTGCAGCTTCTACAACTTCTTCCATTGTCGCGTTAGGTCTGCCATAAGCTATGTTGTCCTTAATACTTATCGAAAATAAAAAAGGTTCATCAAGAACTTGAGATATATGGTAGTGAAGGTTTCTAACTCCCATGTCTTGAATTGACACACCATCAATAGAAATACTTCCTTCGTCCACTTCATAAAATCTAGAAAGCAATCTAATAATAGTAGATTTACCTGATCCGGTTTGACCAACAATGGCTATAGTTTCATTTGGTTCAATTTCAAAATTAAGTCTTTCTAATATGGGCTCTTCAGCATAGGCAAAGCTGACCTCCTCAAAAGCAATCTTCCCTTTGAGGTCTTCAAGCTCAATTTTGTTTTCTTTATCTCTGATCTCAGAAGTTTCATCAAGAATTTCAAAAATTCTTCCTGCCGAGGCTTTAGCACGCTGTTCTAGCATAAGCATCCAGCCAAGGAATCTAAAAGGCATTTGAATCATCATTAAATACATCGTAAAAGCCACTAAAGAGCCTAAAGCTATCTCGTCTTCAATTACTAACCAGCCCCCATAAACCCAAACAAATACTGAACCTAATATAGAAAGGTTTTCAATTAATGGATTGTAGAAAGCAGAAACATCAATAGACTTCACCTGAACCCATTGAAGTTTTTTAGCAGCCCTTGCGAGTAAATTAACTTGCATGAATTCTTGTGCGAAAGACTTAACTATTCTCTGGCCATTAATGTTTTCATCAACAATTACTGCAACATCAGCTTGTCTAGCTTGAGTTAACCAAGATAAAGGGAAAGTAAGTCTCCTTAGTTTAACGCTTAAGAAAAATACTAAAGGTATTGCAATCATAGAAGCTAAAGCCAAGGTCAAGTGTACTGAAAGCATATATACAGCTGCAAAAGCAAAGCTTAAGAGGCTTGTTAAAAGCATAGGAGCAATCATTAAAAACATTTGAATTGTTTTAATATCACTATTCGCCCTAGATATAAGTTGACCGGTTTGAGTCTTATCAAAAAATGAAAAAGATAAAGTGAACAGGTGATTGTAAACAACTGACCTTAGGTCAGCTTCAAGCTGGTTTGAGACTTTACCAAGTTGGTAGCTTCCTATAGTCCCTCCTACAAATCTAACAAGACTTATCACTGAAATTAAAATAACTAAAAATATAAAATTGTTTGTTTCGCCCGTTAATAATGAAGGTTCAATTGAGTCTACTAACTTACCGATCAAAGCAGGTACAGAAACACCAAGCATCATGGTCGTAATCATTAAAGTAATACCCACAATGAAAGAACGCTTATTGGCCAATAAAATAGGCAGAACTCTACGAAACCAATTTTTCGATTTGTCTCGGTCTATGTCAGCTTTAGGATTCTCAAACCGGGGTTTTACGTTAACTGGTTCAAGTTTAGATTCTGAATTGATAATATCCTTATCATCTAATGTTGGATTTAACATGGATTACTATCCTAGTTCCTCCAAATACCTTGATCATTGGCTTGATACTTATTCAAATCTTCTGCATTGCCCACAACAGCTATAACTTGACCATTTAGATTGGAAACTTGATATTTCTTCCCTTCTATAACCAATGGTTCAAAAGAAGTTTTCTTTGCAAAACTTGTTACATATTTATAAGCCTGCCTTAAATTCATCTCTCCTTTTACTTTGGTTATATCTACACCTTTAATCTTTCCTTTTTCATTTATGAAATAACTAAAAGTAATTAAGCTCTTACCCTTTTTTACACCATCTGGCATTTTAAATACTCTTGAAACGTAAGAAGGTGAACAAAAAAGTATCTTACATACGGAGGCATCTCCTGACTTATCGGAAGGCCAATCCTTCAAGTCGCAAGAACCATTTAAACAATTTAAGCAAGTAGAATGGTATTGATCTCTAAATTTTTTAAGGCTCTTAACTACTTCTTTATCTAATTGTTTATCTATAGAACAAAATGAGTTAGAACCAAACACAAGGCATGAACCAGTTAAAAGTAAAACCAGTAAAAAAAACTTTTCTCCCACGTCGGTTACCTTACATTCATAAAATTAAGAGTCAAATCTAGTTATCTAGATATATCTTGCTCTTCCCGTATTTAATTTCTAATTGTAGACGATCAGACTTTTTTAGATTCTTAACAACTAGCGTGTAAGAACTTTCTATCATTTTTTTTATTTCCTCTTCAGGCACACCTCCATCTAATACTACAGTGTTCCAGTGCTCTTTATTCATGTGATAACCAGGGAGTACGGATTTAAAAATATCCCGAATAACTAAAGCCTCTTCTGGTTTACATTTAAGATTAATATGCCCTACCCGGTCTTTGTATCTCAAAAAACCAAACATCTTATTCTTAATCTTAAAGACTGGAGTTTCAGGACGAAAAGGAAAATCTTCTACCGCTTCTGGAAGGGAAAGAAAATAAAATCTAGCTTGTTTACCATTCATAAAAACTGGCGGAGAGGGAGGGATTCGAACCCTCGATAGGGGGTTACCCTATACTCCCTTAGCAGGGGAGCGCTTTCAACCACTCAGCCACCTCTCCGATTACTAAATTAAACCTTAACATATGAGCTTTTTTGATTTTATGAACAAAAAAAGATCAGTGCTCTGTTACAATTCGAATTCTACCTGCAAATTGATCTTCTATAATATAAAAAATCATTTTAGTTCATGGATAAAAACGAATCTGTGCATTTAGCTAAGGAAACTAAAAATCCTTTAAAAAAAATATTATGGATTTCATTGGGGTTATTTTTTGTAGGATTAGGAGCCATTGGAGTAGTTGTGCCAGGACTACCAACAACTCCTTTCTTAATTCTAGCAGCAGCCTGTTTTATTAGATCTTCTCAAAAACTATATGATTGGTTAATTCAAAATAAGACTTTTGGTCCTTATTTGAAAGACTATAGAGAAGGGAAAGGGATTCCTAAAAAAGCAAAGATTCTAGCAGTTTGTATGATCATTCTTTTTGTAAGTTACTCAGTATTCTTTGCAATAGAAAACATTGCCTTAAAAGTAACTGTTGGTATTTTAGGATTAACAGGACTTCTTTATGTCTTACTTAAAGTACCTGTTGCGAAAAACTAAAACTTATATTTAAAAGAAACAGACAGAGCCCTTCCGCTTTGGCCATAGAGATCTAATTCAGCATCATCTTCTGGGAGTTGAGCAACGGAAGCCCATCGATGATATTTTTTATCGGTTAAGTTCTCAATAGCTAATCTCATTTCAATATGATCATCTGGGTTATAAAACCCAAAAATATCTAGAATTCCAAAACCGCCTGTGGAGAATCTTGGACTACAAGAATTATTAAGACATACTGGTTCTAAATTATCTTTGCTCTTACCAGATAAAGAATAAATGACCTGTAATCCAAATTTTTCATCTATAGAGGTCCAATCTAAACCTAATATGAGTTCCTTTGGATCTATCTCTATCATTGGAGACCTCTTACCTTCTTCAATTTGATCTCCTTTGCTCAAAGCAAAGGCAGACTTAATGGACAAGTTATTTGATAAATCCTTCTTATAACTAAACTCTAATCCTTCAATTTCTACATTTTCAGCATTTTGATACTGGTAAATACCTAACCCTTGAGAGAATCCAATTATTTCATAATGGATAAAACCCTTAACTTTATTTTTGTAGAAAGTTAAATCCCAGTTATTAGCTTCTCCGAAGCCCCTTAGACCAAATTCAACGCTTTTACTAGTTTCTGACTCTAAATTAGGATTTGGAACTACAGTGTAATAGAGTAAATAATTAGTAAAAACGATGTTTGAGTTTTCATAATTAGGCGCTTTGAAGCCTTCAGCGTATTGAGTATACGCAGTCAGATTATCTTTAATATCAAAAAGATAACCTGCCTTCATAGAAAAATCACTGTCCTTTTTATTGCTTACTTGGTAATTAAGTATATTAGCATTCCGAAGCAACTGATCAGGCCTAGGATCTAATTCATATTTTTCATATCGGAACCCTAAGTTTAGTACCTGATTATCTGCAATATTTACCCTATCGTTAAAAAATAAGGCACTTCTATCAGTTTCTGAATCAGGAAAAGTTTTATTCGGATAAGTTTCACCATCGACTGTATTGGTTGGTATCCCAGTAATCAAATTAATTTCAGTGAGCATTCGAGGTCTTTCGGTTTCTGTAGAATCTAAATTAACTCCATAAACCATTTGATGAATTCCCTTAGTTTTATAAGCCTCAAAAGAGAGACCTTTAATAGACTGGTTAAAATCAAAATCTCTAACTCTTATTGTTGGAGTAGGTGCAGCTTGCATGCCACTGTAAAAGGAAATCTGGTTTTGGATAGTAATCTGACTTTGTTCAGTTTCTTGTGAAAAAATAGCTATGCTAGCTTGATCATAAAGCGAGTTACCTTTGGAATCATCCAACCGTAATGTAAACCTTTCCCTTGAACCCTCATCTTCACCTGTAGACAAAGATATTAATCTAGGAGACGGGAAATAAATAAATCTTTCATCGGAGTTTATTGCCCATTCTCCTTCCCAGTCTTGTACATCAGCTACCATTGTCATTTTTAAATTATCTGTTGCTGAATACAAAAGTTTAATTAGTAAACTTTGCTGATCAGCCTCTAAGGGATTTGCTCTAAGGTGAAAATTATTATGCAACTCAGTCTCTTCTAGATCTCTATCTACTATCTGAAACAGCAGATCAACCTGTTCACCAACATATGCTGAGAGAAAATTATATTTCTCTTGGTTATTGGCATTATCGTAAGCCAAGCTTATTGAGGCATAAGGATTATCTAGTGAAGCCAAGTCAGAAGGATCCTTTGTAAAATAGGCTATTGTCCCTGCTAATCCATCTGAGCCATATTCAACTGAACTTGGTCCCTTCAAAACTTCTACCCTCTTTAAAAGATCTGTATCTACAGTATCTCTTCCATAACCAACATAAGAATCCGATATTCTTATTCCATCAATTAAAAAGATTGCTCCTCCATGAATACCTCTTATATGAACATCTTCAGTGAGAGATCTTCCGTACTGGCTTTCTTTGTGTGCAGAGATCCCTGGTAAATACCTTACTAATTGCTCTAAACCATCTATCATTTGAACCTGGATTTGTTCGCTATCAATTAAATCAACTGAACCTATAACATCACTAGCTATAGTAGGAATTCTAGAGGCTACAACTACTACCTCTTCAGTCTGATCAGTTTTCTCTTCAGAAGATAAAGAAAAGGGTAAAAATAAGGTAATTGAAAATAAGAAAATTAACTTGTTTTTAAGTTTCATAGCTTTTTTTTGTTCTTCAGTTAGGCACTTTAGAATTAGGCGGAGTATATTTATGAATTTAATTTTAATCAATCTTTTTTATTGACAATGTGAGACATTTTGAGACAAAATTTTATAAATGCCTAAACTTTACAAATCATTAAAAATTCAACAAGGCCTAAAAATAGGACTTAGAGAGCCCTCTGGAACTGAATGGTTTGCTGACATGACTGTTAATAGGAATAGAAGAACATGCAGAAAACTAGACCTTAAATATGAACCTTCAGTAAATGGGAATATAGAAACGGCCACAAAAAAAGCTAAATCTCTTTATAAGAACTTTGAGATTGAAACAAAAAATAATCTTAATATTAATGGTTGGCAAATAAATACTTTTACCCTTTCACTAATATTTTTGTGGCTAACTGGAGTCATGTGGATATCCTTCGAGCTTATGGGAGCAACAGAGGCAACTATAAAAACATACCTCTTAACCTTGCATGGCTTATTAATTGTACCTTTATTTATAGGATTAGGGGCTCTATGGTCAGCTCATATGCCTAGCGGATGGAAGCCAGAAAAAAAAATTGTTTCAGGTATTTCTCTTATTATATTTCTTGCCTTTCTCAGTCTTTCAGGTTTGCTTCTTTACTATCTAGGTTCAATTTACTTTAAAGATTTAACTAGTTTATTTCACTCCACTCTTGGACTGGTACTAGTACCGTTAGTCTTTTGGCATTACAGTAAGAAAAAACTTAGTTAAATAACCTCCAAGAAAAAATGAAAGGTGTTCTATTAATCAACCTGGGTTCTCCTGAGCATAATGATTTAAAGTCCGTTAAGAAATTTCTTAAAGAGTTCTTGAATGACAAATTCGTCATAAATTTACCTACTTTTATAAGAAATTTTATTGTTAATTTTATTATTGTTCCTTTTAGATCTAGAAAAACCCTTAAAGCTTATAACTCTATTTGGACAGAGAAAGAGTCTCCAATTATAAGAAATACAAACAAAATAGGAGCTAACCTTAAAAAAATAATCCCAATGCAAGTTGAAGTAGCTATGAGGTATCAAAAACCTTCAATAGAAGATGCTTTAAAGAGACTTTCTGAGAGTGGCTGCGAAGAAGTTACCGCCATTCCTCTTTACCCTCATTATGCTATGTCTTCTTCTTTGACAACCATTAGTAAAATAATAGAAATAAATAAGAACTTAGATATAAATCTTAATATCAATTTTATAGAATCATTTTATAATCATGAAAAGTACATAAAAGCCCTTACAGAAAAAATAAGGTCTAATACTCCAAGGAATATGGATTATCTTCTGTTTAGTTATCACGGAATCCCCAATAAACATTTGATAGAAACTGATCCTACCAAAGATCATTGCCTGAAATCTAAGAATTGCTGCGATTTAAAATCTGAAGCTACAAGATATTGCTATAAGTCGCAGGTACTGGAAACTTCAAAGTTATGTTCCTCCTCCCTAGATCTACAAGATGACGAATGGGGAGTTTCATTCCAATCCCGATTATGGCCTGGATGGATCAAGCCTTGGACGGATGAAGAACTAGAGAAACTTCCTAAGTTAGGAAAAAAGAATATTGCTATAGTTTGTCCTGCTTTTATAGCTGATAATCTAGAAACTCTAGAGGAAATTAAGATTAGGGGAGAAAACAAATTTTTGGATGCAGGAGGAGAAACCTTTACCTATATACCTTGTTTAAACTCCAATAGTCTATTCTTAGATTTCTTGAAGGAAATAGTAAATAAAAAAGAGAGCTAAGGTTAAGGAAGGTATTGTTCTTAGCTCTCTTAAAAGAGAGCCAAGGTTAAGGAAGGTACAATTCTTAGCTCTCTTAATAATGTTTAATCTTCTTGGTTTTGGGGGGACCGAATATGAAGATTAAATCGCTACTCTTTTAAAGTCTCTAGCGCAGTCGACTTTCTAGAATGGGGCCAATATAAACCCCATTCTGGGCGCTCTATAAATTCCTATTAGAAATTTCTCCTTATAGATACTCTTGCATTAAAAGGTTCTCCAACTGAAGCTTGGTGAGTACTATGTGAATGAGGGAAATAAAGTTCATCCGTTAGGTTCTCTATATTTACTTGAATACTTAGTTCGTCTGATACATCGTAATATGCAGCAAAGTCTACTCTTGTATAGTCAGGTAATATAAGGTCAGAATTATTATTCTTAATACTAGACTCACCTTGTTGAGTGAAACCTAGCCCCCATCCGAAGTTATCATTAACTTGGTAAGTTCCCCATAGTGATAAAGTATTCTCGGGTATTTCTCTAGGTTCACCACCAGAACTAGTCTCTCCATCTAAATCACTATAGCCAACTGCAAGATAAAGCTTCTCACTTACCTGTCCTTTAAGCTCAAGCTCAATACCATCAACCTGTAATCCTACGATTTCTGAACCTTCGCCTGTGACGCTATCTCTTACAGCCTGAGTTTGTTCACTATCAAAGTAACTTGCCGTAAAACTTAAATCAGGAGAAATAGCCCACTTGATCCCAATCTCGGTATTTTCGAACACATCAGGGTCTAGTCTTGCCGAGCTAGATGATAGCTTCTTAAATTGCTCACCTGATCTTGGTAAGAAGCTTTCACTATAACTAAAGTATAAAGATACTTCTTCTTGTGGTTTGAATATAAGACCAGCACGAGGTGAAAATTCACTGTCATCTCTAGATTCTGAAGACCCAGCTTTTATATCTCTGACAGTTATATCAAAGTTATCAAAACGACCACCTATCATGATCTTAAAGTTATCTGAGACATCAATTTGGTCTTGTATATAAAAAGAAGTTACTTCTATGTCAGATTCAGTCTTACTTTTTAACTTAGATGTAAAATCTACGCTAGTAGATACTCCAGCTGAATTAATACTAAAATCCATAGGCCTTGTTACATTAAAAACTTCATTGTCATCACTAGTAGTAGACCAAAAAGTATCGTAACGATAATTCTTGTTTTCAGTATCAATTATCTCAGCTCCTATTAAAAGAGTATGAGTAGTGGTGCCTATCTCAAGTTCATTAACTAAATTACCAGAAATGATTAAATTCTCTCGTTCAGTAGGATCAAAATATCCATCCATAGTTACTAAAGTTCCGTCGTATCCTGAAGCGTATAAATTTCTATACATCTTTTCAAATTCACTAGAAGTAACAGAAAAGATACCCTTTCTAGTATCAGAAAAATCAGTAGTCAAAGTACCTCTGAATATATCTGCTTGGAGTGTAGTGAGGTTTATATCTGGATCTCCGAAAACAATATCTTCAAATGCTTCTACTGGCTCTCCATTCATTGTAGGAACACCTCTATCTATAAACCTTTCGTGGTCAGCATGTTCATAAGATAGATCTAAGGTTGTATTTGCGTTCATTTGCACCCTTAAGGTAGGGTTGAATCCTATTCGATCACCATCATAATGATCTCTGTGGTTTTCTAAAACATCACTATGGAAATTTATACGTAGAGCCGAATTTTCTCCAGATTGAACATTGTAATCCAAAGCTAAGTCAGTGGATCCAAAATCATCTGCACCTATATCAAAAGAACCAAAATTTTCACCTAAAGCAGCTTTTTTTGCTACTCTGTTGATAATACCTCCAGTACCACCACGACCAAATAAAAGAGCATTTGGCCCTCTTAAGATTTCAACCTGTTCAACGTTATATAGTGAACGGTAATACTGTACATCATCCCTAACACCATCCTGATAAAAATCAGCTGTAGACCTTACACCTCTAAAGACAACAGCGTCCCGATGGCCTTCTCCTTGAGATGTATTCACACCTGGAATATAACGAACAATGTCTCCTAACTCCCTAAAACCTTGTTTACGAATATCTTCGTCAGTAACGATAGATAAGGTCTGAGGAACATCTAAAATTGGTACAGGCGTTTTAAGGGCCTGAACTTGATCAGAGTAAAGCACATTGCCTTTTACAACTACTTCTTCAACTTCTTCTGTTTCTGAAGATATTATTGCAGTTGAACTAATTGCAATGCAAAGTACTATAAAAAATCTATAAAAAGTCTCTTTAAAAAAGATCATAATTTATCCTATATTTAAAAGTTATTGATAATCATTCTCATTTTAAATGATAATGATTATTATTTACAAGTAAAATTTTTTTTATTGTCTTTCTTAATGCAGATAAATAGAGCCTTTAGAGCATTTATGTATAATTCCTTAAAAGAAAGGATTAAACTTTTTATTGAGAATCATTATCATTTAGATAGAATTAACTAATGAATAAGCAAATCTTTTCTTTATTTATCCTAGCCCTCTTTGCTGGTATTTCTTTAGCTCAAGAAGTAAATATTTATACTTCAAGACATTATGATTCTGATGATGATCTTTATGAAGAGTTTACAAAAGAAACTGGAATCAAAGTTAATATCATTTCAGCTAAAGGTGGAGCGCTACTAGAAAGACTAAAATCTGAAGGAAAAAATTCACCTGCTGATATTTTTTTTACAGTAGATGCAGGAAATCTTTGGAAAGTACAGAAAGAAGGTTTATTGCAAAGCATAAAATCAAAGAAAGTTATTTCGGTTGTTCCAGTTAATTTAAGAGGACCTAATAATGAATGGACTGCGATAGCAAAGAGAGCCAGGGTTATCTTTTACAATCCAAAGAACTTAAACTCAAAAGAAGTTGAAGACTTCAATTATGAAGACTTAGCTAATCAAAAATGGAAAAATAAAGTTGTAATTAGAAGTTCAAGCAATATGTACAATCAATCTCTTGTTGCTTCACTTATAAAGAATCTAGGCGAAACGGAAACTGAGATATGGGCAAAAAATTTAGTTTCCAATTTTGCAAGAAAGCCCCAGGGTAATGATAGATCACAAATTATTGCTGTTGCGAATGGAGAGGCAGATTTAGCAGTAGCTAATAGTTACTATATTGGGATTATGCTTTCAGGCTCAGCAGGTAAAGAACAGTTAGAAGCAGCTAAAAGAGTAAAAATGATTTTTCCTAACCAAAACAATAGAGGTACCCATATTAATATAAGCGGTGCGGGGATATTAAAAAATTCACCTAACCCCAAAAATGCAAATTTATTTCTTGAATTTCTCCTTTCAGAAAAAGTCCAAAAGTATATGGTCAATAAATCATTTGAATATCCAATTGTAAAAGGCGTTCTTCCTAGTAAAGAAATTATAGGTTTTGGGCTAGACTTTAAAGAAGATGAAACTTCAGTTAAAAGTTTCGGTGAACTTAATCCTATTGCTATAAGATTAATGGATAAATCTGGTTGGAAATAGCAAATACCTAGTTTAAGCTGAAACTCATTAATTTAATCTTAGTTAATAAAAATTGAACAAGCTGTCCTTTTGGAGACTCCTCCCCTTTACAGTCCTGATAGTATTTACTGCCCCTATTCTAATTGTCTTATCTAGCCTATTAGGTGATTATTCTGAAAACTGGTTTCATCTATATGAGTATGTTCTTTCTGATTATTTAACTACCTCTATGTTACTGGTCCTTGGTGTTTCATTTTTGGTAATAATATTAGGAACAACTACAGCATGGATAGTTTCTAATTACAGCTTTATAGGTAAGAGTACATTTGAGTGGGCTCTCATTCTTCCTCTTTCTATTCCACCTTACATACTAGCTTATACTTTTACTGGCCTATTTGATCCTTTTGGTGATGCTAATAATTTAATGAGAACACTCTTTAATCTCCAAGAAAATAGTGTGATTTTTCCTAATGTGCGAAATATCTATGGAGCTATAATTGTCTTTTCCTTCACACTTTATCCTTATGTTTATTTAGTTTCGCGAACTTCTTTTATTAACCAATCTGCTTCAATGAAAGAAGCTGGAAGGATTCTTGGATTAAATGAATTTCAAGTTTTTTATAAATTAGCCCTACCTTTGATTAGACCAGCAGCCATTGGGGGCTTAATGCTAGTCATAATGGAAACACTGTCTGATTTTGGAGCAGTTGATCATTTTGCTATACAAACTTTCACTACCGGTATATTTAGAACTTGGTATGGATTATACGATTTTCAAACTGCTATGCAGCTTGCATCTTTATTGCTTTTGACAATAGGGATTTTCTATATGGTGGAGAGGAAATCTAGAGGGGGTAAAATTTATACATCCAATAATTCTACCTTTTCTCCAATCCTTGAAAAGAATTTAAGAGGTTGGAAGGCGTTAATTGCTTTTATAGTTTGCTTTGTCCCAATCTTTATTGGATTTATTTTACCGATAATAGAACTTTGTATATGGACCTATGAGGTAAATTTAGAATTCTTCAATTATAAATTCCTTATAAATTCATTGAATACATTTACTTTATCAATAACAGCTGGGGTTATTTGTGCTGCTTTAGCTTTATTAATAAATTTTTCAATAAGGTTTAAACCGGGTTTGTTAGTGAAAAAATTTAGTGCCTTACTTTCCATTGGTTATGCTGTGCCAGGGCTTATTTTAGCTGTAGGCATGGTTCAGCTATTGGTTTACTTAGACACATTAGTATTGTCTACATTTAATTTAGTTCTTACTGGTTCTTTGTTCGGCCTTCTGCTTGCTTACATAATAAAAACTTACGCTCTTGCAAACTCTTCTATTGAGTCCGCTTACGAAAGAATCAGCTATTCCTTAGATGATTCATCTCAATTACTTGGCTCCACAAGCTGGAATTTGTTAGGTAAAGTTCATATCCCCTTGCTTAAAACGGGCATTTTAACCTCAGTATTGTTAGTCATGTCTGATGTAGTTAAAGAGCTGCCAGCAACACTTATACTTAGGCCCTTCAATTTCGAAACTCTTGCTGTATCTGCATATATCTACGCTTCAGAGGAAAGAATGTTGCAAGCTGCAGCACCAGCTGTAGTAATTGTTCTTGTAGGGTTAATTCCAATAATATTTCTTTCAAAAATGATAAGATCATCTGGACCAGTAGAAAAAGGTGAGTAATTTTATTTTGGAGATAAAAGGTCTAAGTCATTCATATAATAAAGATGACTTATCCTTAGATAATATAGATCTAAATATCTTATCTGGAGAAAAGGTAGCTATACTTGGTCCTTCTGGATGCGGTAAAAGTACTTTATTAAGGTTAATTGCCGGGCTTGAAAAGCCAAAAAACGGTTCGATAAAGATAAATGGTCAAGAAGTATCCAGAAAAAAAATTTTAGTTCCTCCTGAAAAGAGGAATGTTGGTCTAGTAGTTCAAGAAAAAGCTTTATTTCCTCATTTAAAAGTCAATGAAAATATCGGTTTTGGAATTAGAAAAAGAAGGGAAAAGGATAAAATTATTTCAGGTTTATTAGATCTATTTAAGATAACAAATTTAGAAAATAAATACCCTCATGAGATTTCAGGAGGTGAACAACAAAGAGTAGCTCTTGCTAGATCTCTTGCACCCAATCCACAACTTCTAATGCTAGATGAACCATTCAACGCACTAGATAAAGATTTGAAAGATATACTTTATAAAGAGGTCTCAGAAGTTTTTTTAAAAAGAGGCTCTACTATTCTTTTAGTGACGCATGACTCCATTGAAGCAGAGATCATGACTAATAGACAGATAAGAATGGATAAAGGTCAATTCTTATAAATAATTTTTAGTTTTCGTTCTTTTGATATCTTTTAAGTAACAAGAAACTGAGACTCTTACTAACTATTTAATTAGAAAGTTGTTAATGATCGTGTGTACTTTTAAGATCCTTCTCTATATCTTCATGGTCACCTACCATGATGTGTCTTTCGCTCTTTGTAACAAATCTTTCTAAAAAGGGAATAGCCAATAGAGGAATAGCACCGCCAAAAACAATGCCTAAAGCTGCAGAGCGCATAGAAGGATCCAATGCAGCAGCAATTAAATCAGCAAAAATATGTGCTATTACCGCACCTATAATTCCGGCTATATGTCCATTAGAAGCAAGCTTTAACAGTCTATTGATACTCCAACCACTGTAATAGCCTACGATTAAAATACTTACATGAACTAGTCCGAAGATGAAACCCCGCATTATTCCTTGATCTAATTCAAACATAGCTAATTAACTGGTTAAGTTTTTATCTAATTCAAAAGTACCATGAAGTGCATTGACAGCTTTTTCCATCAAATCCTTTTTAATAACTACCGATATTTTTATTTCAGATGTAGTAATCATTAAGATATTAATTTCATGATCTGCTAAGGCCTGGAACATCTTACTGGCTATCCCGGATTGACCTCTCATGCCTCTTCCAACAATACTAACTTTAGCTATATCACCATCTACCTCCACTGAACCTCCACCTAAAGATTCTGAAGTTTCTTTTAGGATCTTTTCTGCTGAAGATGAATCATCTTGATCGACAGTAAAGGTAAAATCAGTTGTATTATCAGCACTAATATTTTGGACAATTACATCAACATCTATACCGGCATCACTAACTGGTCCTAATATTTTAGCGGCCACACCTGGAAGATCTGGAACTCCTCGTATTGTTAATTTAGCTTCCGTGTCTACACTACTTATCCCTGATATTACTGGTCTCTCCATATCCTCCTTTTCCTCCACTAAAGTGCCCTTGCTATCTGTGAAGCTAGAAAGAACCCTAATAGGCATATCGTTTTTACTTGCATATTCTACAGCACGTAACTGAAGAACTTTAGCTCCTGTACTAGATAGTTCTAACATCTCTTCAAAAGATATTTGCTCTAATAGCTGAGCTTTTGAGCAGATTCTGGGGTCAGTAGTGAAAACACCATCTACATCAGTGTAAATTTGACATTCATCGGCTTTAAGCGCAACAGCAATAGCTACACCTGTTGTATCTGAACCCCCTCTACCCAAAGTTGTAATATCACCTTCATCATTCATACCTTGAAAACCTGTAATTACAGGAATTACACCTTTATCTAATTGTTTTAACAGTTTATCCACTTTTACATCTACTATCCGTGCCCTACCGTGCATTTTGTTAGTTTTTATTCCAAGTTGATAAGCGGTATAAGATTTAGCCTTTAAATCTCTTTTACTGAGAGCCATAGCCATAAGAGCAACAGAAATCTGTTCTCCAGTAGAAACTAGGACATCGTACTCTCTCAAGTTTGGTTCGGAATGAATTGATTTAGCAAGCTGAATTAACCTATCAGTTTCTTCACCCATAGCAGATAAAACAACAGCAACTTTATTACCATCTGAAATAGTTTTAGCAATAATGTCTGCAACAACTTCTATTCGATCAGGATTTGCAAGCGAGGAGCCACCAAATTTCTGTACTAGCAGTTTCATATTTCTAAATTTAAAAGGGTGCGTATTCTATAGCACTAAGAATTTAAAGAAACTATATATTCTGGAAGTGAAACTAAGCAATTATCTATCTCTTCAAAATTCTCAATCCCACCTTGAGCAAAATCAGGGCGCCCACCTCCACTTCCTCCAAGAAGATTAACTACATATTCCATTACCTTCCTTGCATCTATACGCTCTAAGTCTTTATGAGTTGCTACAACAATTGGTGCCTTATCTTCATAAGTAGAGATTAATACAACTAATGTATTTTTCTCTTTCTTTCTTAGCTGATCTGCGGTTTCTCTTAAGGAAGAAGCATCCATACCTTCTGTTCTTGTAGCTATGATTTTTATTCCATCAACCTCATTAGAATCTAAAGAGATATCAGAAGCAGTAGCTGACAAACTTTTAGATCTAAGATTTTCTAACTCCTGTTTAAGAGACTTATTAGCATCAATAAGTTGGGAAACCTTATCTTTCACCTGGTCTGAAGAAGTATTAAGCTTAAGTGCTAATGTATCTAAGCTATCTTGGCTATCTTGCGAAAGATTTACTGCAGATTTTCCTGTAAGAGCTTCTACCCTTCTAACACCAGCTGAAATACTGTTTTCTGTTATTATCTTGAAGTAGCCTATATCTCCTGTTCTCTTAACATGAGTTCCTCCACAAAGTTCAATTGAAAATTTACCTCCCATAGACAGGACCCTAACTTGGTCGCCGTATTTGTCTCCAAAGAAGGCGATAGCCCCTTTCTTTTCTGCTTCCTTGATAGGCATAACTTCTGTTATTGCTTCAGTATTTGCTCTAATTTCTGTGTTAACTATATCTTCAATTTGTTTGATCTCATCTTTTGTTAATTGTTTTTGATGAACAAAATCAAATCTTAACTTTTCGTCATTAACCAAAGAGCCTCTTTGTTCTACATGATCTCCAAGAATATTTTTCAAAGCAGAATGAAGTAAATGAGTTGCAGAATGGTTGAGTGCTGTTCTGTTTCTAGCTTTTTTATTTATCTTTGCTTCTACGGCCTCACCTTTGCTAGCACTTCCTTTAGCCAAGAACCCAATGTGGCCTACATGATCTCCAACCTTCTGCGTATCAGATACTTGGAACTCAAAACTCTTACCTATCAACGATCCTGAATCTCCAACTTGGCCTCCAGATTCAGCATAAAAAGGGGTTTTGTTTAAGATTACCAAAGCTTCCTGGTCTTTCTTTATCTTTTTTTGAACTTTACCTTCAGGCAGTGAAATAATTTCTAGAATCTTTGCTTTAGCTTGCTCTTTTTTGTAACCTAAGAAATCAGTACTTCCCTTCAGATTTAAGGACTCAGGAAGAACTGAATTAAAAGAGCTTGCCTCTCTCCCCATCTCTTTTTGTTTAGTCATAAGCTCATAGTAGACTTCTAGATCAACTTTTAAATTGTTTTCCCGAGCGAAGTCTGCTGTCATGTCTGGAGGAAAACCATAGGTATCATACAATCTAAAAATAAGCTCTCCTGATATTGTTCCTCCTTTAAGTGCTTTTGCTTCCTCTTTTAAAAGATTCATACCTTGGACGAGGGTTGAGGCAAATTGCTCTTCTTCCTGGAAAATATTAGCTTTTATTAACTTACTATTCTTTTTGAGAATAGGATAAACATCACCCATTTGCTTCACTAAAGTTGGTACTAAAGAAGATAATACTAGCTTTTCAGAACCTAATTTATCAGCATGTCTCAAAGCTCTCCTGATAATTCTTCTTAATACATAACCCCTTCCTTCATTTGAAGGAACTACACCATCTGCAACCAAAAAAGCACTAGCTCTTAAATGATCTGCAATAACTTTCAAAGAAGAATTATTTATATCTTTAGAATTACAAATTTTAGAAGCCTCTTTAATTAAAGGTGCGAATAAATCGGTTTCGAAATTATCTTGTTTTCCTTGTAAAACAGCTGCCATTCTCTCAAGGCCCATGCCTGTATCAACACACTGATTAGGAAGAGGACTTAAGGTTCCATCTTTTGAACGGTCAAATTGAGTAAAAACTAAATTCCAAATCTCTATAAATCTATCGCCCGGATCTGAGCCAATTGCAGGAGGTGAACCCTTTATTCCTGGACCATGATCATAATATATTTCACTACAGGGGCCACAGGGCCCAGTATCGCCCATAGTCCAGAAATTTTCTTCTTCATCTAGCCTGGAAATCCTTTCACTTGGTATTCCAATATCTTCTACCCAAATAGATTCCGATTCGTCATCCTCCCTAAAAACAGTAACCCAAAGTTTCTCGGGAGCAAGAGAATACTCTTTGGTTAAAAGATCCCATGCGAATTCAATTGCTTCTCTTTTAAAATAATCACCAAAACTAAAATTACCTAACATCTCAAAAAAAGTATGGTGTCTTGCTGTATAGCCAACATTCTCAAGATCATTGTGCTTTCCTCCTACTCTAAGGCATCTTTGAGAACTTACAGCTCTTGAGTAAGATCTTTTTTCTACGCCAAGCAAGACATCTTTAAAAGGAACCATGCCTGCATTGGTAAACAACAAAGAAGGATCGTTTCGTGGAACTAAAGAATCACTTTCGATTAACTCATGACCATGGGAAATGAAATAATCAAAATAAGTTTTTCTTAGTTGCTTAGCTTTCACGATGATTAAAAAAAATAAATATTTAAAAAATCTCCTCAAAAAAGCTCTTCATGGATTGCCAAGATCTTTCATTTGCGGATTTATTAAACTGAGTTCCCAAATTTGGGTCATTAGCATCGGGATTAGTGAAGGCATGATAAGTACCTCCATAACTATGTAATTGCCAATCAGCATTTGCCTCAGTCATTTCTTTTTGGAATGAATCTACCATTTCTAATGGAACCATTGGGTCTCTCTCACCGTGTAATACTAAAACTTTAGCTTTTACTCCACTATCTCTTATATCAGAAGGCATTAAAAGACCATGAAAGCTAACTACTCCTTGTAAATCTTCTCCGGACCTAGCAAGGTCAAGTACAACTAATCCACCGAAACAATATCCAATAGCTGCTACTCTCTTGGGATCCACTCCTGGTAAACTTTTTCCAAAGTTTAATGCTGAAACTATTCTGTCCTTTAGTTCATCTCGATCACTTATTAGTGGTGTCATTAAAGATTCATTTTCTGCAGTATCTACTCCAACCTTTCCATTACCATACATATCAACTGCAAATCCTACATAACCTAAACCTGCAAGATCTTCAGCTTTTTTGTGGACAAAATTATCTTTTCCTGCCCAAGTATGTGCTACTAAAACTAAAGGGGCACTGTCATTTTCTGGAAAAGCAACATACCCTTCCAAGTCTTCACCTGTAGACCGATATTTAATAGTTTCTGTCTTCATAAATTAATCCTCTACTTTCTTTAATTCTACTTTAAATCTTTTGTAATTTTGTACGTAATGTTGCGCGGAAAGCAACAACCCTTTCTTCGTATCTTCATCGACCGTTCCTTTAATTTTTCCTGGAGACCCCATAACGATTGAGTGATCAGGGACTTCCATACCCTCAGTGACTAGAGCATTTGAAGCAATTAAACAATTTGCTCCGATTTTAGCACCATTAAGGACTACAGCATTTATACCTATAAGACTTCCATCTCCTACAGAACAACCATGCAACATAGCTAAATGACCAATAGTAACATCCTTTCCTATTTCAGCTGGGAAGCCCATATCTGTATGAATTACAGAACCATCCTGAACATTACTTCCTTCACCTATAGTTATTAACTCCGTATCTCCTCTCAATACAGCTCCAAACCAAACACTAGCATCCCTGCAAAGCTTTACTTTGCCCAAAACTATAGCGTTCTCAGCTATATAAAAGTTCTCTCCATCTGTCTCAACAGAAAAATTTCCGAGGTCATATTTCATCCCTCTTCTCCTACAATTCTAGTGCGTACTGACATATCAATCCCTGCATCTAAAGCTTTATTTAAGAAATTAACTGTAATCATAGCTGTTAAACCCCAAATTATATAAGAATCATACTTATAAGCTGGCATATAGAAGGTTTCTCCGTTTCTGGTTACCTCATCATTCCTGTATCTTTTGTCTTCAAGAAGGAAAGATAAAGGGACTTTAAAACAGGCCTCAATTTCTTCTGAAGTTGTATTCAGCTCCACATTTTTTGGAATAATGCCTACAAATGGTGTAACACTGACATTAAATCTACTTACCATGGTATCCAAAGAGCTCAGAATATTTACGCTTTCCTGAGGCAGTCCAATTTCTTCTTCTGATTCTCTTAAGGCTGTTTTCGATAAAGAACCATCAGACTCTTCTTGCATTCCTCCAGGAAAAGAAACCTCTCCTTGATGAGATGACACTTTATTTGATCTTAATGTATATATAATTTTGGGATTCTCTTCATCTGTTAATGCAATAAGGACTGCAGCTTTAGGTAATTCTAATTTAGGGTCTGATTTTTTTAATGATAACTGATCAAGCCAAGTTGATTGTTTACCATTTAAGTTGTCTTTAATAATTTTAAGCATGCTTACTTAATCTTTGATTTACATAATAGTTTATACTTCTAGCAATCAAATCAAAAACAATCCTTTATAAATGAATTATTGCAGTAGCTGTGGCAGTGAGGTTGAACTCAAAATTCCGGAAGGTGACAATCTACCAAGGTACTGTTGTATTGTGTGTGAAGAAATACACTATCAAAACCCTAAAATTGTTGTGGGGACTATTCCCATTAAAGAAGAAAAAATTCTCTTATGCAAAAGAGCTATTGACCCTAGACATGGTCTATGGACTCTGCCCGCTGGCTTCCTAGAAAATAGCGAGACAATTGAACAGGGCGCCTTTAGAGAAACCCTTGAAGAAACAGATACTGAAGTAAAGATGGGGAAGCTATACTCTATATTTAATATCCCTCAAATTAGTCAAATCTATATGCTTTTTCTTTCAAAAGTTATTGAAGAAGATTTTGGTCCAACTTCTGAAAGTCTTGAGGTTAAGTTATTTTCAGAAAAAGAGATTCCCTGGGAAGAGCTTGCTTTCCCTTTCGTGCCCCTCGCTCTAAAGAGGTATTTATCAGATAGAAAAATAAATCAATATAATTTAAATATAGAATCTATTGAAAGACCAGTGAAAAAAGCTAATTAATAAATTCTCTGGCATTTAAGAAAAATTGAATCCAAGGGCTATGCTCTTTCCAATCTTCAGGGCACCAAGAAAGCTGAGATGATAGAAAAGACCTCTCTGGGTGGGGCATCATTAGTGTTATTGTCCCTGATTCGTTAGTTACGCCAGCGATTCCAGAAGATGAACCATTAGGGTTATAAGGATACATCTGTGTAGATTGGCCTTCATCGCTTGCATACACAATGGGTATCAACCCTTTCTTTAGTAATTGATCTGCGTGGTCCTGGCTTAAACTTGCCTTACCTTCACCATGAGCTACAGAAATAGGAAGTACCGATCTTTCCATATCTTTAAAGAAAATAGATTTAGACTTGTGTATTAACAGTTGGACAAGTCTTGCTTCAAATTTTTCGGAGTCATTTCTTTCAAACCTTGGCCATAAATTTGATGCTGGTATCAAATCCGATAGTAAAGAAAGCATCTGACAGCCATTACAAACACCTAAAGTAAATACATCATCTCTTAAAAAAAATTCTTGGAACTCTTTGCTTAGTTCTTGATTCTTAAGGATGCTAGTAGCCCAACCAACTCCGGCCCCCAAAACATCCCCATAAGAAAATCCTCCACAAGCTACCAAGCCCTTGAACTCCTTTAATCTTCTTTTTCCGGTAATCAAATCAGTCATATGAACATCAACAGAGGAAAAACCAACTCTATCAAAAGCTGCTGCCATTTCTATTTGCCCGTTAACCCCCTGTTCCCTGAGTATTGCTATAGAAGGTTTAGATGAAAAGGTAGGTAAATTCTTTGTGATATTAAAACTTAGTTTAGGACTAAGTCCTTTTCTATTTACATCAAAGTCCGAAAGGTATTCAGCTTGTGCTGTTTCAGGGTTGTCTCTTAACGATTGCATTTTATAACTAACAGAATTCCATTCTTTAAGAAGATCCTCTAACTTCCATTCAGAATATAAAATGTCCTTGTTAAAAATTTTAATGGTTTGAGAGTCATTAGGAGAAGCAATTCTGTGAACAAATTTATCAAATCCAATCTTAGAAAACGAATCCTTAACCTCTTCTATGTATTCAATTGGAACTTCAATTACGAACCCTAACTCTTCATTAAATAAAGCTTCAATATTTTCATCTTGCGTCTTACAGATTTTTTCTGTTTTAATATTAAGGCCCACTCTTCCTGCAAATGCCATCTCAAGAAGGCAACAAATTAAACCTCCATCAGAACGGTCGTGATAAGCAGTTATCTTTTTTCCTTTAATGAGTCTATGGATAACTTTAACAACACTTGGCATTTCTTTTACGCACTCGACGTCAGGAACCTCCCCTAAAAATTTTGAAGAAACTTGATATGCAATGCTTCCACCCATTCTCATTTTTCCTTTGGCTAGATCAACAAAAATAAGCTCAGAAGGTTTTTTAGGATTGGCATTAAACTGAGGTGTTAAAGCAATGCTCGTGTCTTTAATTGGTGCAAAAGCTGAAACGATTAAAGACAACGGGGCAGTGACAGAATGGTTTCTTTTCTTTTCATCCTGCCAACTTGTAGCCATAGATAAAGAATCCTTTCCTACAGGTATGCATATATCCCATTTTGGACAAAGATCCATGCCTATTGCCTCAACAGCATCGTATAAATCTTGATCACCATTAAGTTTATCAGGGGCACCCATCCAATTTGCTGATAGTTTAATATCTGAAATCTTTTCTAATCCAGATGACATAATATTAGTGACTGATTCAGCTACAGCCATCCTAGCAGCTGCTGCTGAGTCAATAATCGAACTCGGAGTTCTTTCTCCAATAGCCATTGCTTCTCCAGGTGAAGAAGAAAAGCTAGAAAGCGTTACTGAATTATCAGCTACTGGAACCTGCCAAGGACCTACCATCTGATCTCTTGAAACCAAACCAGTTATTGATCTATCTGCGATAGTAATTAAGAAGCTCTTTCCCGCTACAGTTGGATTTCTCAATACTTTTTTTAATAAGGAGTTTACATCTCCTTTTATTGAATCAGATTCAACTGAAATCACTTTGCTTCTATTGAATTTTCTAATAACCTTTGGAGTATTACCAAAAAGAGTATTTAAAGAAATATTAATTGGATAATTATTAAATAGAGAGTCGTGCACTTTTAAGTTTGAACCTTCAACTATTTCTCCTACCACAGCAAAAGGACATCTTTCTCTATCACAAATTTGAATAAATTCTTTAAGGTCATCTGGTTTAATGGCCATAACATATCTTTCTTGGGACTCGTTACACCATATCTCCATCGGAGACATATTTGGCTCAGCATTGGGTATATCCCTAAGTTCTACCTCTCCTCCATGTCCACTATCTTTTATTAATTCAGGAATTGCATTTGATAAACCACCAGCTCCGACATCATGAATAAATAAAATAGGATTGGACTCCCCTTTCTGCCAACAACTATCTAATACTTCTTGGCATCTTCTTTCCATTTCAGCATTGTCTCTTTGAACAGAAGCAAAATCTAAATCAAGTTCTGCCTCACCTGATAGCAAAGAAGAAGCTGAGCCTCCTCCTAAACCAATCAACATTGCAGGACCACCTAAAACAATAAGTTTAGACCCTATTGGGACTAAGTCTTTTTCAACATCAAAATCTCTGATATTACCCAAACCTCCTGCAAGCATAATGGGCTTGTGATAGCCGTAAGCATTTCCATTAACAGTCATCTCAAAAGTACGAAAATACCCTAAGGTATTAGGTCTTCCAAATTCATTGTTAAATGCTGCAGCACCTATGGGGGCTTCAAGCATTATCTGTAAGGCCGAAGAAATTCTATCTGGCTTATTCTCTTCACCTTCCCATTCTTCTTCAAAATTTGGAATTCTCAGATTAGATACACTGAATCCACATAAGCCAACCTTAGGCTTTGCACCTCTTCCAGTAGCTCCTTCATCTCTTATTTCTCCTCCAGACCCAGTTGAAGCTCCTGAATAAGGTGAAATGGCTGTTGGATGATTATGAGTCTCTACTTTTGTAACTATGTGCACAGACTCTTTAACTGCTTCATAAACAGAAGATGAATTTGGAAAAAATCTTTCAGCTATAGGTCCCTCTAAAACAGCAGCATTGTCTTTGTAAGCCGAAAGAACACCTTCTGAATTATGCTTGTGGGTGTTACGTATCATATCAAACAAGCTATTAGGAACTTTCAGTCCATCAATTTCCCATTCAGCATTAAAAATTTTATGTCTACAGTGCTCTGAATTTGCCTGAGCAAACATCATTAACTCAGCATCAGTAGGATTTGAATTGTTCGAAATATAATTATCATACAAATAATCTATCTCTTCTTCACTTAGAGCTAAACCTAAAAGAATATTTGCTTTTTCTAAAGACTCTTTTCCTTCCATTAGAACATCTATTTTGATCACTTCTTTTGGTTTTAATCGATGGAATAAGGCTTGCGCATCGGATACAGACGTAACAATATCTTGAGTCATCCGATCGTAAATTTGTTGCCCTATTTCTTTGATCCATCCTTCTTTTATTTCCTTATCTATATCTAATGAAAAACATAAACCCTTTTCAATCCTATTTAAAGAATCAAATCCCGCATTATTTAGAATATCCGTTGCCTTTGATGACCAAGGTGAAATAGTGCCGACTCTTGGTATTAAAATAAATTGATTACCTCTTATCTCTTCTTTAAATTCTTGGGCTTTTAAAACCTCACAAAGTTCTTTTTTTGTTTGATTAACGGAATTACTATTATTAAAGCTAAAAGAGGAAAAGAAAAAGTCTTCACAAACTATAGATTGAATTTGAGGAAAATCTTTTTGTAAAGTTTCAATGAGACTCTTTATTCTAAACTCAGAGAGTCCTTGTTGCCCTTTCATAGCAACGAATGAGAAAGACTCTTTTTTAGTTGAAAACATTAAATATTGAGGTAAGTATTATAAGTTAAGCTTTTATATGCACAAACCACTTTATATAGTGTCCATAAAAGAAAATAGGCACAATATATAGTGATTATTTTGTAATTATTTCTTATAATTATCTTCCCAAGAGGGGTGTTTTTTCGTTTTGAATAGATTTAGAACAATTTCCTTTTGTGGCTTGCTTGTAGTAGCTTTGCTAGCTCTTGATAACTCTGCTGTTTCTTTAAATACAACTAGTTCTTCTTATTTACAAGAAGAACTCGAAGTTATGTGGAATGAACTAGATCCGGCTGGTAAAGATATCTTTTTTAGTCAGATAGATAATAGGCTACCTCAATGGAAAGAACTTTTTAAAGAAGCAGCGATTCAAACTGACCAACACTGGACCTTGTTAGCGGCTATCAGCTACCAGGAGTCTCATTGGAATCCAAAAGCTATTTCTAAAACTGGTGTAAGAGGAATGATGATGCTTACTCAAACTACCGCAAAGGAAGTGGGTATAACTAGAAGGACAGATCCTAGGCAAAGCATTATGGGAGGATCAATTTATTTTCAAGGCCTTTTGGAAAGATTACCAGATTCCATTCCAAGACAAGATAAGCTTTGGATGTCAATTGCTGCTTATAATTTAGGTTTTAGCTATTTAAAAGAAGCAAGAAAAAGAACAAAAATTCAAAATCGAAATGCTGATAGTTGGATGGAGGTTAGTAAGACACTAGAGCTTATGTCTAAGGAAGAAATTAATTCTTCGATGGGAGCCAGAATTAAAGAAGCTTTATACTATGTGCAACGGGTTCAGCTCTACTACAAAACTTTAGCTATAAACTTAAGAAATTCATCAATTTAAGCTCCTAAGTCATAAATAGTTTTTGTTTTAATTCAGTAACCCTATCCCTATGGGCTGCTGCTTCTTCAAACTCTAAATTTTTTGCATGCTTATACATTATGTCTTCTAAATGGTTAATCTCTTTCCTCATTTGATCTGCATCTTTCAAATCTTCGATGGGGGTAAAGTTAAAAGTATCCAGTTTCTTCCTTTTATTTGCTTTTCCTCTCTTTCTTGATGACCTTGCTCCTTCCATAATATCTGGTACAGCTTTTTTTATTCCTCTAGGAGTTATTGAATGCTTTTTATTAAAATCTTCCTGAATCTTTCTTCTTCGATTTGTTTCATCAATGGCTCGTTGCATAGAACCAGTAAACTTATCAGCATAAAGTATAGCTTTACCTGAGATATGCCTAGCCGCCCTACCTATAGTTTGAATTAAGGAACCTTCTGATCTTAAAAACCCTTCTTTATCAGCATCTAATATAGCAACAAGTGCTACTTCTGGTATATCCAATCCTTCTCTAAGTAAATTTATTCCTACAAGCACATCAAATTCACCCAACCTAAGATCTCTAATAATTTCGATTCTTTCAACAGTGTCTATATCTGAATGTAAATACCTAACTCTAATTCCATTTTCATCTAAATAATCAGTAAGGTCTTCTGCCATTCTTTTGGTAAGAACTGTTACTAAAACCCTTTGATTCTTTGGAGCGTATTTATGAATTTCAGAAAGCAAATCATCAACCTGATTAGATGCTGGCTTTACTTCAACTAAAGGGTCTACTAAGCCTGTGGGCCTAACAACTAACTCTACAATCTGTCCTGAATTATCTGTTTCATATTTACCTGGAGTTGCAGAAACAAATATTCTTTGACCAGATAACATCTCCCATTCATCAAATCTTAAAGGCCTATTGTCTAAAGCAACAGGCAACCTAAACCCATAATCAACTAAAGTTTGCTTTCTTGAACGATCTCCTCTAAACATTCCTCCCAATTGAGGAAGAGAGACATGTGACTCATCAATAAAAACTAAAGTATCTTCTGCTAAATAATCATACAGAGTGGGTGGGGGCTCTCCTGGCTGTCTATCTGAAAGAAATCTAGAATAGTTTTCTATTCCAGTACAAAATCCTAATTCTTGTAGCATCTCTATATCGTATAAAGTTCTTTGTTCTAGTCTTTGAGCTTCCACTAATCTATTTTCTTTATTTAATACTACCAATCTCCTAGTTAATTCTTCCTTGATAAACTCTATAGCTTTTAAAACTCTATCTCTAGAAGTTACATAATGTGATTTGGGATAAATAGTAGCCCTGGGAACATCTCTAATAATCTCTCCTGTTAAAGGATCGAAGTATTTAAGTGAATCAATTTGATCACCAAAAAGCTCTATTCTTAAAGCTTCCTTTTCTGAATCTGCTGGAAAAACATCAATTACATCCCCACGTACCCTGTAAACAGATCTTTTAAAATCTGCTTCATTTCTTTCATACTGAAGTTCAGCCAGTCTTCTCAATAAAGAACGTTGATTTATGTTGTCACCTCGATCAAGATGGATGACCATTTGAAAATATCTCTTAGGATCACCCAAGCCATAAATAGCGGATACAGAAGCAACTATAACCACATCCCTTCTTTCCATTACTGCCTTTGTTGCAGATAAACGCATTTGATTTATGTGTTCATTAATCGATGCATCCTTTTCAATATAAATATCTGTAGTAGGAACATAAGCTTCAGGTTGATAGTAATCATAATAAGAAACAAAATACTCAACAGCATTATGAGGAAGAAACTCTTTAAATTCTCCATACAGTTGAGCAGCCAAAGTCTTATTATGAGCCATGATTATTGCTGGTCTTTGCAGCTCTTCAATTACCTTAGCCATAGCATATGTTTTTCCAGACCCAGTAACGCCCAACAAAGTTTGATTTAGAAGACCGTTATGAACTCCTTCAACTAATTCTCTAATTGCCTTAGGTTGATCACCTGCAGGCTCAAAAGTGGATATAACTTTAAGTTCTTTAGACATAAGCTTTATTAGAAATTTATTATAAGCTTTGAAGTGGTTATAATTAACCTATTCCCCGATAGCTCAGTTGGTAGAGCAAATGACTGTTAATCATTGGGTCGCT
>CAYFFW010000016.1:0-30777 GCA_964342745.1 uncultured Gammaproteobacteria bacterium | reverse complement strand
TTCTATCCACCCTCCTCCGTGAACAAACAAAATTGCAGGTCTATTAGACTCTTCTTTAGGAGGTAAGAATATATCTGCTAATAAGGGTTGTTGACCCCCTGTTCCTATTTCAACTGCCTCTTCAATCGAGACTCTTCCTTCTTGTATCTTCATATTTTTTCCTAAATAAAAAAAAGGCATCTTTAAAGATGCCTTTTTATTTTAATCCTTTTTTTAAGATCTGCCGTTCCAAATCCCTAAAATTAATATTAGAGCTATGATGACAGCCAATCCTTCAGATCCCAGTGTATCAATAACAGGTCCCAAGTTCGTCATAACATTACCAAAAAATGGTGCTGAAGGTCCAAACAAAACAGAAACCAGTACTGAAACAGCTACTATCAAAGCTAAAATCTTAGTTGCTTCCCACAACCAACGTTTTATTCTTTCTACAAGATCCATATCACCCCCTAAGTAACCTTAAAAAAAGAAAGGGGTACCTCTAGAGGCCCCCTTTCTATGCAATAGCTAAGTAAAAACTTATCTATAAAGGTCAAGTAAAACCGCTAGTACGATTAAACCTACTAGACCGTTATCACCAAGAGTGTTAACCAGTCCAAGAAGGCCATCAAGAACTCCACCTACAAAAGGAAGACCACCACCGAATACTACTCCAGCAGCAACTCCAAGTGCGATAAGAGATACTATGATGCCAGTTAATTGACCTATTAGATCTTTTACCATATTAAGTGCATTCATATTTCACCCATTAATTTAGCTAAACAAATGCCTGAGCCAAGCCCAGACAGCCTCATTTAACTAGAAAGAATAGAATTTAACAAATTAGACGTATCATAAAATAAACAAAGTATCAAATTTTAATCGTCTAATCCTTTCATGGTTAATTTGATCTTCCCCTGTCTATCTACTTCTAATACTTTGACTTGCACTTCTTCACCTTCAACAAAATAATCAGAAACATTTTCAACTCTTTCTTCTGATATTTCTGAAACATGAACTAAACCATCCCTTCCTGGCATAATCGTAACAAATGCTCCAAAATCTACTATATTTGCTACTTTTCCTGTGTAAATCTTATTGACTTCAGGTTCCTCTGTCAGAGCGTTAATCCTATCAATAGCCATTTGTCTTGATTCAGGCGAGTCTCCATAAATTGTAATCTTTCCTGAATCATCAATATCTATCTGACTACCTGTTTCTTCTACAAGACCTCTTATAGTTTCACCGCCCTTACCAATAACATCTCTTATTTTCTTTGTATTAATTTGCATTATTACAGCCTGAGGGGCCTTTGAAGATAGTTCTTTTCTAGGTTCTGAAATGACTTTATCCATGATCTCTAAAATATGAAGTCTAGCTGTGTTGGCTTTCTCTAAAGCTACTTCAAAGATTTCTTCGTTTATCCCATCAATCTTAATATCCATCTGGAGAGCGGTAATTCCTTCAGCTGTTCCTGCAACCTTAAAATCCATATCACCTAAATGATCCTCATCTCCCAAGATATCGGTCATTACTGCAAATTTTTCTTCCTCCTTGACTAAACCCATAGCTACTCCAGCAACTGATTTAGTAATTGGAATTCCAGCATCCATCAAAGCCAAACTTGATCCACAAACTGAAGCCATAGAACTTGAACCATTAGATTCTGTTATCTCCGAAACTACCCTAATTGTATAAGGAAAATCTTCTGGATCAGGAAGAACTGCCTCTAAAGCTCGCCTAGCTAACTTTCCATGCCCTATTTCTCTTCTTTTAGGTCCAGCTAAAAAACCTGCTTCACCTACAGAATAAGGAGGAAAATTATAATGAAGCATAAATTGATCTTTGAATTCACCCTCAAGAGCATCTATAAGTTGTGCTTGCCTAGGAGAACCTAAAGTTGCTGCTACTAAGGCTTGAGTTTCCCCTCTAGTAAACAGAGAGGACCCATGGGTATTATGAAGCAAACCAGCCTCAACATGTATTGGTCTGACAGTATCTAAATTCCTTCCGTCTATTCTTGATTCACCTTTTAAAAGCTTTTCTCTAACTATTCTTTTCTCTATTTTCTTGAAGCAATCATAAAGGCTAGATTCAGTTAAAGAAGGTTCCTCATCTTTTGGTAGCATCTCTTCAATTAAAGCTTCTTTAATTGATGATAATTCCTGAACTCTTTCTTGTTTATCTTGTATTAAGTAAGCTGAAGAAATTCTTTCAGAAAATTTTTCATCCACTTCTGAAAATAAGTCTGCATCCATCACTTTTGATTCATATTCAAAAGCTGGTTTACCTATTTCTTCTGCCATTTCTTGAATTGCCTTTATAACAGGTTGCATTTCTTGATGAGCAAATAGTATTCCTCCTAACATTTGATCTTCATTTAGTTCTTTAGCTTCAGATTCAACCATAATAACTGCAGATTCACTTCCAGCAATTACCATATCAAGATAAGATTCTTTTAATTCGCTCCTTTTAGGATTGATCAAATACTGACCGTCTATAAACCCAACTCTTGCAGCTCCTAATGGACCTTTAAAAGGTAGGCCTGAAATAGCTAGTGCAGCTGAGGCCCCTAAAAAAGATAATATATCTGGATCTTCATCTTTATTTGAAGAAAGTACTGTACAAATTACTTGGACTTCATATAAGAAGTCATCTTCAAAGAGTGGCCTGATAGGCCTATCTATCAGACGAGAAGTTAAAGTCTCTTTCTCTGTTGGTCTACCCTCTCTTTTAAAGAAGCCACCGGGTATTTTCCCAGTAGCATAAGTCTTTTCCATGTAATTAACTGTAAGAGGGAAAAAATCTTGGTGTTCTCCAGGGGGCTTTCCTACTACAACTGTTGATAATACTTGGGTTTCGCCTGAGCTCACAATTACAGAGCCTGTAGCTTGTCTGGCTACCTTACCTGATTCGAAGGTAACTTCATTTGATCCCAATTTAACTGTTTTTTTATAACTTTCCATATCCTTTATTTAATAATTTTCAACTTTTGTCCCAATATTTGGGACAACCTATATTTTAAATTTAAGAGAAATAATTTTAAATTATTTTCTTAGCCCTAGTTCGCTAAGAATCTTCGAGTAAGTGTCTGGTTTCTTCTTTTTCAAATAATCTAGGAGCTTCCTTCTTTGGTTTACCATCTTAATTAAACCTGTTCTTGAATGATGGTCTTTTGAGTTCACTTTAAAGTGATTTTGTAGAGACTCAATATTTGCTGACAATAAAGCAATTTGAACCTCTGGAGAACCTGTGTCCCCAGAAGATCTTCCGTATTTAGAAACTATTTGTTTCTTTTGTGTATTGTCTAAAACCAAAACTATTTCCTATATTATGAAGGTGAAGAACATTCACTAGTATTTAATAACCTTTTAGGTGAAAGCTTCATTGCTGAATCTACGTTTCCAATTCCAATAAACGAACCTTCTTTTTCGTATAACCTTACTATTCCTTCTTTTATTTTGCCGGCATTATAGTCTAGTTGCTGCCCATTTATAATTTTTTTTGTCTCTTCGGGACTAAGAATATGTTTCGGAAAACCTTCTAATAACAAATCACATTCAATAATATTCTCCAAAAACAAACTCTTTTCCGTACTTAGCTTTGTCATATCAGATTCGTTATAAGACCCTATATGAGTTCTTCTCAATTGCTCTACTGTAGCTAAAGTATTTAATTTTCTGCCAATAGATTCAACTAAAGTCCTTATATAAGTTCCTTTAGAGCAAGTTATCTCCAAATCAAGATGGATGCCTTTCTTTATCGACTTTAACTTTATTTCTTTTATGTATATCTTCTTGGCTTTTCTCTTTAAGTAAATACCTCTTCTTGCCCAATAATACATAGGCTTTCCATTCTGCTTTATTGCTGAATACATTGGGGGCATTTGATCTAGATTACCTTTCATAGTTCTTAATACCTTCTTTAATTCTGTGTTAGTGAAATTTACTTCTTTTATTGCTATTTTAGATCCAGTTATATCACCTGAATCTGTTTCAACTCCAAGTAACGCTCTGACTGAATATTTTTTTAACTTACTAGTAACATAATCGCTAAATTTTGTAGCCTCTCCTAAACAAATAGGTAGCATTCCAGTTGCCAGTGGATCTAAAGTTCCACAATGACCTACTTTCTTTTCTTTCAAAATTCCTTTAATAATAGAAACACATTTAGCAGAAGTAATGCCTGTTGGTTTATCTAATAAAATAAAACCATCCATAACTTTAGGGTGTTAAGTCTTCATGAAAAGACAATTCAGGTAAGTATTTTATTTTTATTTTTTTTCCTAAATTACTTCTTATAAACCCTTTAGCTTTTTTTAATGCCTGAAATATTTCTTGGGGGTTTGATTGTGAAAAGCTATTTGAAGGGGAAAAAAACACAAAAGCTTTTTTTGTATCTTTAGAAAGTTCTACTCTAATTATAGTTAGACCATCAAGTCTTGGGTCTCTGACCTCATCCCTTAATATAATAGAGATTTCAGTCCTTATTAGATCAGAAAGCCTGTCTGACCTAGAGAAGTCAGGAGATTTCATCAATTTAAGGTTCTTCTGACTTCTTTCTTATCAAAAACCTCTATATTATCGCCAACCTGCACATCAGAATAATTTTCAATTCCAATTCCACATTCTGTACCAGTGGCAACTTCAGAAGCTTCATCTTTAAATCTTCTTAAAGAATCCAGTTTGCCTTCAAATATAACAATCTCATCTCTTATAACTCTAACAAACTTATTTATCTTAATTGTTCCATCTATAACCATTGAACCTGCTATCAAACCAAATTTAGGTGATTTAAAGATATCTTTTACTTCAGCAGTACCTAAAATTTCTTCTTTAATATCAGGTTCAAGTTGACCTTCAATAACATCTTTAATTCCATCTAAAAGGTCATAAATAATTCCATAGTAAGAAACTTGGATAGACTCCTCTTCTGCTAATCTCTTAGCTGTGTTATCTGCCCTTACATTGAAACCAACAATTGAAGAATTAGTGGTCCTAGCTAGATTTACATCATTAGTATTTATGCCGCCTACTGAATCATGCACAATGTTTAATTTTACTTCGTCAGATTCAAAATTCTTTAAAGAGCCCAGTATAGCCTCTAGAGAGCCATGCGTATCAGCTTTTATTAATAGATTAAGAGTAGTAATCGAAGATCTTTCTGAATCAAATAAAGACTCCAAGTTTGTTATCTGTTGTTTAGCAAGCCTGCTTTCTCTTGATTTTTTTGACCTTTCGGATGAAATCTCTTTAGCCATCTTTTCACTAGTTACTACAACAAATTCTTCTCCAGCTTTAGGTGGTGAATCTAATCCGCTAATCAAAACAGGTACTGAGGGACCAGCTGACTTTTTTGAATTAGATTTTTCATCAACAAGACTTCTAATTTTCTTTGTTTGCTCTCCTACTAAAATCATATCACCTATCTTCAAATTTCCTTCCTGAACTAGAACTGTAGCAACTGCTCCCTTCCCCTTTTCCGTACTTGAATCAAGAACTATTCCATGAGCTGGGCCATCATGATGGGCTTTCAATTCAAGGACTTCTGCCTCTAAGTAAATTGCTTCTAATAAATTATCAATTCCCTCACCTTTTAAAGCAGATACATTAATAAACTGTGTATTGCCCCCCCAATCTTCAGGGACTAAGTCCTTAGTAGAAAGTTCATTTCTTACCTTCTCTAAATCTGAATTCTCTAAATCTATTTTATTTACTGCTACCACTATAGGCACTTCAGCTGCAGACGCATGACTAATAGCTTCTTCTGTTTGAGGTTGAAGCCCATCATCAGCAGCCACAACCAAAACTACAATGTCTGTAGAATTAGCTCCTCTAGCCCTTACCTCACTAAATGCTGCATGACCTGGAGTATCAATAAAAGTCATTATTCCATGCTTTGTTTGAGCTTGATAGGCGCCTATCTTTTGTGTAATTCCACCTTCCTCTTCCTTAGTTACATTACTATTTCTAATTGAATCTAGGAGAGTAGTTTTACCATGGTCAACATGACCTAAAACAGAAATAACTGGATCTCTAGCTTGCTCTTTTCCTTCATAGGCAATCATTTCTGCTAATTTATCCTCTGCTAGTTCTTCTTGAGCTTGCTCTGCTTTGTGTCCTAATTCTTCTGTTACTAAGATTGCTGTATCTTGATCTAATGTTTGATTTAGAGTTGCCATAACCCCCATGTCCATTAATTTCTTTACCAATTCACCAGACTTTATAGAGAGCTCCTTAGCTAAATCATTTACAGTTATAGCATTACCAATTTTAATTAACTTTGATACAAATTCTGTGGGCTTTTCAAAACGATGTTCTGAAAGTTTTCCTTCTTGTTTGCTTAGAAATTCTTCTCCTTCAAGTTCCTTTAGTTCTTTTTTAGAAATGACAGGCTTTTCTTTTTGAATAGGTTTCTTTTTTTCTACTAACTTAGGGGAAGAGGTGGACTGCACCTTTGTTCTCTTAACTACAGGTTGAGAAGCTTTACCTTGTCTTTTGATGGAGGGGCTTTTTTCTGACTCTTTTTTCTTTCGCTCTTCTTCAGATTTCTTAAACTCTTCTCCTTCAATTCTTTTCTTTTCTATTTCTTCAAAATTAATTCTTTCTGCATCTTCTTCAACAGACTCTTCAACAGACTCTTTTTTGGTCTTTTTCCTCTTAATTGCAACAGTTTTAGTTTTTCCTGAGACCTCTGGAGACGATTTCTTTTTTAAACTTATTGTTTTAGAGCTCTTAGTCTGCTGGCCCTTTAGAAACTCAAGTAATATTTTTTTATGCTCATCAGTAACTAAGTCTGAAGTATCTGATTGCTTCAGACCTGCCTCTTTCATTTGCTCAAGAACTTTGTCTGAGGGAGTGCCTATTATTTTGGCTAATTCTTCTACTGAAATATCACTCATTATCTTATTTTACTCTTCAAACCAGTGTTCTCTAGCTTCCATGATCAGATCTGCAGCTTTCTGCTCTTCCATATCTATTAAATCTGTTAATTCCTCTGTAGATAATTCTGCTAAATCATCTCTAGTTTTAATTCCTTTCTGATTTAACTCAAGTGCTAATATCATATCTACAGATTTAACAGCTAACAAATCAGTTTTTTCTCCTTCCTCTTCAGAAGAAATTTCCATTGTAAGCGTCAATAGAGCTTCCTTAGACCTGTTTATTAAAAGTTCAGATATCTCCATGTCTATTCCTTCTATCTGTGTTAAATCAACAGTATTAGCTGAAGATATTAGATCTAATGAAGAAAACCCTTCTTGAATTAATGCGCTGGCTAAATCATTATCAACATCTAGATATTTAACAAGGGTATCGAGGCTAGCTGAGCCCATTCCTTCTTCTGGTTTTTCAGCATCTTTATCAACAACGTTTAGTTTCCATCCAGTTATTAAGCTGCATAGCCTGACGTTTTGACCACTTCTACCTATAGCCTGGGCTAAAGAATCTTTACTTACAGCAACTTCCATCACTTGATTATCTTCATCTAAAACAATTGAATCTATTTCAGCCGAACCCATTGCATTAATTAAAAGCTCTGCAGGGTCATCATGCCAAATTACTATATCTAATCTTTCATTTCCAAGTTCTGAAGACACTGCCTGAACTCTAGAGCCTCTCATGCCTACACAAGCACCAACTGGATCAATCCTATTATCATTTGTTTTCACGGCTATTTTAGTTCGAGAGCCAGCATCTCTTGCAACAGCTTTAATCTCTATAACTTGTTCAGCAATCTCGGGCACTTCTAACTTAAAAAGTTCAATTACCATTTCTGAACATTTTCTGCTTAAACATAGCTGAGAGCCACGGTTTTCTCTCTCCTCTTCTTGCAGAACTCCTCTCAATCTGTCGCCAATCTTATAAACTTCCCCTGGAATCAATTCATTCCTAGGTAGTATTGCTTCTGCTCCATCCCCTAAATCTACTATTAAGAATTCTCTTGTTACTTTTTTTACAGTTCCATTTACTAGCTCGCCTAGTACTGACCTATATTGATCTACTATTTTTGCTCTTTCAGCCTCTCTAACCTTCTGAACAATCACTTGCTTAGCTGCCTGTGCTGCTATCCTTCCAAATTCAATATTTTTTATTTTTTCTTCAATTTTTGATCCAATTTCTAATTTAGGATCCTTTTCTTTTGCTTCTTCAAGAAGTAAATGCATTCCTGGGTCTTCATAATCCTCTTCCTCAACTACTTCCCAAAATCTAAAAGTTTCGTATTCTCCTGTCTGCTTATCTATATTTACTAGGATATTTGAGGGCTCTGAATACCTTCTTTTAGTTGCTGTTGCCAAAGCTGACTCAATCGCTTCAAAAATGATTTCTTTTGCAAGACCTTTTTCTCCTGAAACTGATTCTGCTACAAGTAAAATTTCGTTTTGCATCTTATACTCCCGAATAATCTAAATTTGATCTCTCTATATCTTGGAATCCTATTAATTGCTCTTTGTTTTTAACTTTGATTACTAAACCATCTTTCACTACTTCTTGGAGATATCCCTTAATAGTATTAAATTGATTATCTTCTTTTCTATACCTAACCTTAATTAAGAATCCAAGATAATCCGAATATTGTTCTTCTGAAAAAAATTTTCTTTCTATTCCTGGAGAAGATACTTCTAAGGAAAAATTATTAAAAGATTCTTTATCTGCTTCTAAAACTCTAGAAACATGCTTACTGATCTTTTCGCAATCATCTAAGTTGATACCTTTCTTCTTATCTATGAATAACCTTAAAACAGGATTTGATGAACTGCCAGACAGTTCAATTCCCCAAATATAACAACCAAAAGATTGTATATCCTTCTCTAGTAGCCTTTCTATATATTCCTTATTCATCTTCTCTTAACAAAAAAGCCCTCTAGGGGCCTTTTATTGGTAGCGGGGGTAGGATTTGAACCTACGACCTTTGGGTTATGAGCCCAACGAGCTACCGGACTGCTCCACCCCGCATCAAAGCTGGCGAAGTATAGGTCTAGCGCTTAAGACGGTCAAGATAATTGGTGCCGAAGAGAGGATTTGAACCTCCACGGGCAAAAGCCCACTACCCCCTCAAGGTAGCGTGTCTACCAATTCCACCACTTCGGCATTCTTTATTCAGGTAAAGAATCAGGAACCTTTTCTTCTTGAGGTACAATTATTTCCTCTTCTAAAGAAATCACTTGATTCAAAGATCTAGATTGAAAAGTTAGATAAAAGCTCAGTAAGAGAAAAATAACAGATAAAACAGCTGTAATTTTTGCTAAAGGACTTAGAGAGCTATTAGGCCCAAACATTGTATTACTTGAGCCTCCTCCAAAAGCACTTCCAAGATCAGATCCCTTCCCTTGCTGAAGTAAAACAAGTATTACCAAAAGAATAGCTGTTAAAACATAGAAAAATATCAAAAAGGTTTGCATTAGATTATTCCTGAATTTTAGCTTGGTTTAAAACAATTTTACTAAATTCTTTGTATTTTAAAGAAGAACCGCCGATAAGTAATCCATTTACTTCGCCTAAAGAAATGATTTTACTTGAATTAAGAGAGTCTATGCTTCCTCCATAGGAAATTCCTAGGAATCCAGCTTTTGAATAACTTTTCACTTGATCAATAATTATTTTATGAATATTTGTTATATCTTTTAATTTAGGTGTTTTACCTGACCCAATAGCCCATATGGGCTCGTAAGCTATCATGAATTGATTTATATCACTTTTATTTATTACTTCTAGCTGTCTTGTTAAGACCTCTAGTGTTTTATGTTGTTCCTTTTCTATTAACGACTCTCCTATACAGAAGATAACTATTAAACCCCCTTCTGAAGCTGAATTAATCTTCTGTAAAAGCAATGGCTCATCTTCTCTAAAAGCTTCTCTTCTTTCAGAGTGGCCAATAATCACATATTCTGATCCTAATTCAGCCAACATAGAGGCATTAATGCCTCCTGTTAAAGATGAAAAGGCGTTGGGATCTATATCTTGAGCTCCTAAAGAAATATTAAGATTTTCTTTCTTTATTAAGTCATGTGCACTAGATAAATAGCAAACGGGAGGGCAAAAAATACACTTACTTTGTAAAGACTTATCTAATTTTAAAGCAACCCCCATTAACCAGTCATTTATCATGGCTTCAGAGCCATTCATCTTCCAATTAGCTATAAACATTAAATCCTAAGTGGTCGCTTTAATAAATTGAGATAATTCAAGGGCCATATTTTCTGCTTTCTCTTTAGAAGAAGCTTCAACCATTATCCTCAAAACTTTTTCTGTTCCTGAAGGCCTTATAAGGACCCTGCCATGATCCTTTAACTTTTCTTCTAATTTTGAAACTTCTAATCTAACTCTCGAACTCATTATTGTTTTATAAGGATCAGGGACCTCAAAACTGATAAGTTTTTGGGGCAGTTTATCAAAACCTTTTAGTGCCTCAGATATATCAAAGTTTAAATCTGATAAGGAAGCAAGTAATTGCAGTGTTGCTACAAGTGCATCTCCTGTTGTGGCATGGTTTAAAGAAATAATATGGCCTGAGGGCTCTCCTCCTAACTTCCATCCCCTTTCTAAAAGTTCTCTTAAAACATATTTATCACCAACATCTGTCCTATGGAAGTTTACTCCTTGTTTGTATAGATAAGATTCTAAAGATTTATTTGTCATAAGAGTTCCAATAATTCCTTGTTGATTAGATTTATAAAAATCCGTTGGACTCCTCGAAACCAAAACGTACAAAAGATCATCTCCATCTAATATGTTTCCGTTATTATCAACTATGACCAATCTGTCCCCATCCCCATCAAATGCAACTCCCATATCTGCTTTATTTGATATAACTTCCTTCTTGATCTTATCTGGATTAGTGGACCCACAACCATCATTTATATTTATACCATTAGGTGAAGTAGAGCTCTCTATTACATTACAACCTAACTCACGAAAAACTTTTGGTGCTATGGAATAATTAGCTCCATTAGCGCAATCGACTACCAAAGAAAGCCCAGAAAGATCTAAATTATTTGAAGTAGAAATACAAAAATCAATATACCTTTGTTGAGCATCTTCTAATCTATTAGCTTTCCCTAGATCTATAGAATCTACTATTGAATTTTCATTTAACAAGGCTTCTTCAATCTTTTTTTCTAATTCATAATCAAATTTATATCCTTCTGGAGTAAAAAACTTTATCCCATTGTCACTAAATCTATTATGCGAAGCACTTATTACCAATCCTGCTTTATTGGTTTCCTTCGAAAGGAAAGCTACACCAGGAGTAGGCATAGGCCCAACAAGAGTTACATCCAGTCCTGACGAAATAAAACCAGATTCCAAAGCAGATTCAATCATGTATCCAGAGATCCTAGTATCTTTTCCAATTAAGATATTATTAATGCCTAACTCTTTAAGAACTTTTCCTGCAGCACATCCTAACTTAACCATAAATAATGGATTCATTTTAGAATTAACAGGACCCCTTATACCATCAGTCCCAAAGCGCCAATCTGAAGGGAAATAATCTGGTACTTTTTCTAAAGACATGGATATAAAGTCCTTTTATCGAACAAGTCTAACTTTGCTCAGCAGTGTCACCCACAGAAGGATCATTTTTTCCTTTATTTTGATTTTTATCTTCTTTAGAAGTCGATGTCCTTGGCTCTGCTCCTGCCATAATGTCATCAATTTGCTCAGAGTCTAAAGTTTCATATTCAACAAGAGACTTTGCCATTAAATGTAAATTTTCGATATGATCATTTAGTAACTTAGTAGCTGTTTTATAACAATCCGAGATAATCAATTTCACTTCTTTATCTATTCTTGAAGCTGTTTCATCAGAAATATCCTGCCTGGAACTCCCAACAGATCTCCCTAAAAAAGGCTCGTCAGTTTCATCGCCAAAACGCATTGGACCAAGTTCCTTTGAAAGACCCCACTTTGTAACCATATTTCGAGCTAACTCAGTTGCCCTCTCGATATCATTTGAAGCACCAGTAGTTATACCTTTTTCTCCATAAACTATTTCCTCAGCAATTCTTCCTCCATACAAACCGCATATCCTATCTAAAATATACTGACGACTGTGACTGTACTTATCTTCTTCAGGAAGAAAAACTGTTACTCCAAGTGCTCTACCTCTTGGGATAATTGTTACTTTGTAAACTGGATCGTGCTCTTCTAATAACCTTCCAACAATTGCATGTCCTGACTCATGATAAGCAGTTTTAAGTTTATCTTCTTCAGACATCACCATAGACCTTCTCTCTGTGCCCATCATCACCTTATCTTTAGCGAAATCCATTTGCTCCATACCAACTAGTTTTTTTCCTGATCTGGCTGCAATTAAAGCAGCTTCATTAACTAAATTAGCTAAGTCTGCACCAGAAAACCCAGGCGTCCCTCTAGCAATAACAGATGGTTCTACGTCTTCCCCTATAGGAACTTTTTTCATATGCACTTTTAAAATCTGCTCTCTACCTCTAATGTCTGGAAGTGGAACTACAACCTGCCTATCAAACCTTCCTGGTCTTAATAGGGCAGGGTCTAAAACGTCGGGTCTATTAGTAGCAGCTATAATAATTATTCCTTCATTTTGTTCAAATCCATCCATTTCAACTAAAAGTTGATTTAAAGTTTGTTCCCTTTCGTCGTGACCACCACCTAAACCTGCCCCTCTATGTCTTCCAACTGCATCTATTTCATCTATAAATACAATGCAAGGTGCTTGTCTTTTTGCTTGTTCAAACATGTCCCTAACTCTAGATGCCCCTACTCCCACAAACATTTCTACAAAATCAGAACCTGAAATAGTAAAAAAGGGTACTTGGGCTTCGCCAGCTATAGCTCTTGATAATAAAGTTTTACCTGTACCTGGAGAGCCAACCATCAATATGCCTGTAGGGATTTTTCCTCCTAGCTTCTGAAATTTTGAAGGATCTTTAAGGAAATCCACTATTTCTTGGACTTCTTGTTTTGCCTCTTCAATTCCTGCAACATCTGTAAAGTTTGTTTTAACCTTTCCACCTTCCAACATTTTTGCTTTGCTTCTACCAAAACTCATTGGCCCTGACTTACCAGATATCCCTCCCTGCATTTGTCTCATAAAGAAAATAAATACAGCAAGGATTATTAAAATTGGAAAACTAGCAACTAATAACTGCTTGAGTATGGATTGCTGTTCAGGTTTCTCTCCGACCACTGAGACCCTGTGGTCTTTTAATATCTCACTAAGATCGTCTTGTAAGAAAGGAGGTTTAACAGTTTCAAAATTCTTTCCATTTACAGTTACACCCTTAATGGTGTAATTGTCATTCTGAAATTCAACGCTCAAGACTTGATCGCTTTCAACTTGAGATAAGAATTCAGAGTAACTTATTGTCTCTTTGCTTTGATCAGAAGAAAAGTTACTGAATACTGTAATCATAGTTACAGCAATAAATAACCACATTAAAATATTTTTTACTAATTCACTCATTTTTTCATTCCGATACCAAGAATATAGGTTTCTTTAGAATTTCTTCTAGAAGAATCTGGTTTTCTAATTCTAACCTTTTGGAAGTTAGTTTTCATGTAATTCATCATATTATCAAAACTTTCTCCATGAAATACTTTACAAACAGCACTTCCGTTATCTCTTAAAAAATTATCAATACAATTACAAACATCAAGTAAAATAGTGTTCATAACAGCATCATCTCTTTCTCTTATACCACTTATATTTGGGGCAATATCAGATAAAACAACATCAAAAGGAAGAATATTTTTATTTAAAATAATAAAATCACTTTCTTTTATATTCTTTATTTCTTTTTTTAAAAAATTTATTTCCTTTATTGGTTTCATTTCTTTTAGATCCACACCAAAAACTAAACCTCTTTTACCCACTTCTTCTTTTGCAACCTGAGACCATCCACCAGGACTAGATCCTAGGTCCAAAACCTTTGAACCTAATTTTATAAAACCATCCTTCTTTTGAAGTTCAAGCAATTTCAAGGCTGATCTGGATCTGTAACCCTTAGACTTGGCTAGTTGGGAAAAAGAATCAGCCTGTTTGTATATTGATTTTGATGATTTAGTCAATTCTAAAGGTGATTGATCGAAAGTATTTCATATTCTTTGATTCCGCTAGGTGTCTCTAATTTAATAAAATCCCCTTCTTCCTTTCCTATAAGACTTCTTGATAAGGGAGAATTTATGGATATCTTAGCTAGTTTTGCATCTGCCTCATCTTCTCCGACTATCTTGTAAGAAAATAACTCTTCTTTGTTTAAATCCTTAATTTCAACTGTAGTTCCAAAAATAACCTTACCGCTTGGTTCAATAGCTTCTATATCTATTACCTGAGAATCGGCTAATTTGCTTTCTATATCCTTAATCCTAGACTCTATTAGACCTTGCTGTTCTTTTGCAGCATGATATTCAGCATTTTCTTTTAAATCTCCATGCTCTCTAGCTTCAGCTATTGCCTTTATAACATTATTTCTATCTTCAAACTTTAATTTTTGAAGCTCCTTCCTTAGGGCCGCTTCACCTTCTATTGTCATTGGATAACGAGTCATTTTTTTAATTTAAAAACTATAGTTTATCATGAAGATCTTGGAGCCTTTCTACCTGCCAATTCTCTTTATTTCTTAAAACAGAACAAACAGCCCTGCCTCCTTCTAGAGTAGTTGTACAATAAATCTTTTCTTCCAGAGCGGTCCTACGAATAGAGGCTGAATCTATTATTGACTGCCTTCCCTCAGTCGTATTCACTACTAATTGAATATCTCCATTTTTCATCATATCAACAATATGAGGTCTTCCTTCTGCAACTTTTTTTACAGTGGTCACTGGAAGTTTTTCTTCCTCTATAAACCTTGCTGTGCCTTTGGTTGCAACAATTTTAAAACCCAAGTCAAAAAATTCTTTGGCCAACTCAGCAACAAATTTTTGGTCTGAATTCCTTACACTTAAGAAAACACAACCTTTAGAATAAATTCTTTCTCCTGCTCCAAGTTGTGCCTTTCCATATGCCTCTGCAAAACTTTTTCCTATACCCATAACTTCTCCGGTTGATTTCATTTCTGGACCTAAAATAGGATCAACCCCCTGAAATTTAGCAAAGGGAAGGACTGCTTCCTTTACTGAAAAATATTCAGGAATTATTTCTTCAGTAAACTTTTGCTCTTTTAATGAGATTCCAGCCATACATTTAGCACCAATTTTTGCTAAAGAACTCCCTATGCATTTAGAAACAAAAGGGATGGTTCTTGAAGCTCTGGGGTTTACTTCAAGAAGGTAGAGGGTATCTTGGTAAAGTGCTAATTGCACATTTATTAACCCTATAGCCTTTATTTCTAAAGCAATCGATTTAACCATTTTGCGGATTTCTTTTATTAATCTTTCATCAAGGTTATAAGGTGGAAGAGAACATGCTGAGTCTCCAGAGTGTATACCTGCTTGTTCGATGTGCTGAAGAATTCCTCCAATTATTACTTCTTTCCCATCACATACTGCTTCAATATCCAACTCAATTGCTTGATTCAAAAAACTATCTAGTAAGACTGGGCTTTCATCACTAGCTTCTACTGCATCAACTAAATAATTCTCCAGGTCTTTTTGGTTATAAACAATTTCCATAGCCCTACCTCCAAGAACATAAGAAGGTCTCACTACCAAAGGAAAATCAATTTCAGATGAAACTTTTATTGCTTCTTTTAAGTTAGTAGCTAATCCATTTGGAGGTTGAGTTAGATTTAGTTTATTTACAAATTCTTGGAATCTACCTCTATCTTCTGCTAAATCAATAGAGTCTGGAGAAGTTCCCCAAATTGGTACTCCATTCTCTTCTAGCTCTCTAGCTAGCTTTAAGGGGGTTTGTCCTCCATATTGAACAATTACACCTATAGGTTTTTCTATTTCTGTTATAGCCAATACATCTTCAATAGTTATAGGTTCAAAATATAATCTGTCAGAAACATCGTAATCAGTTGAAACAGTCTCTGGATTACAATTGACCATTATTGATTCATAGCCTTCTTCTTTCATAGCTAATGCTGCATGAACACAGCAATAATCAAATTCTATTCCCTGTCCAATTCGATTTGGCCCCCCACCAAGAACTATCACCTTTCTTTCATTTGTTGGATTAGATTCACATTCCTCTTCATAAGTTGAATACATATAAGCAGTTGAAGACTCAAATTCTGCAGCACAAGTATCTACTCTTTTATATACAGGCTTTATATTCAATTTATGTCTTGTCTTCCTAATCTCTTTTTCTTTAGAATTTACCAAAGAGGCAATTCTGCTGTCAGAAAAACCCTTTCTCTTTGCTGAAAGTAAAGAATCTTTTTCTATTGAATCCAAAGATAGCTCTTTTAAAAGGCCTTCTTCTTTAACTAAATCTGCAATCTGTGAAATAAACCACGGGTCTATCTTAGTTAAATTAAACACTTCCTTTATGGTCATTCCGATTCGAAGGGCATCAGCTAAAAACCAAATTCTATCTGGGCTCGGAGTAGAAAGCTCTTTTTTAAGACTAGATAAGTCTTGGCTAGTAGAATCAAAAATTTCGTTTAAACCATCTTTTCCTATTTCAAGACCCCTAATAGCCTTCTGAAATGATTCTTGAAAGGTTCTTCCTATCGCCATAACCTCTCCAACAGATTTCATTTGGGTAGTTAGAATGGGTTCAGCTTGAGGAAATTTTTCAAAATTGAATCTAGGGATTTTAGTAACTACATAATCTATAGAAGGTTCAAAAGAAGAAGGAATAACACCTCCTGTGATGTCATTTCTTAATTCATCAAGAGTGTACCCAACAGCCAGTTTTGCTGCGACCTTTGCTATAGGAAACCCAGTAGCTTTAGAAGCCAATGCTGAAGATCTAGAAACCCTGGGGTTCATCTCAATTACTAACATTTCTCCATCTTCAGGATTAACTGTAAATTGAACATTAGAACCGCCTGTCTCTACTCCAATTTCCCTCAAAATCTCCATCGAAGCATTTCTCATTAATTGATACTCCTTATCAGTGAGGGTTTGAGAAGGAGCTACAGTAATTGAATCTCCAGTGTGGACCCCCATTGGATCTAGGTTCTCTATACTGCAAACAATTATGCAATTATCATTTTTATCTCTAACAACCTCCATCTCATATTCCTTCCAACCTTCCAAGTATTTATCAATATAAATTTCAGAAGTTGGAGATAAATCAAATCCCCTTAAACTTATTTCTTCAAATTCTTCTAAGTTATAGGCAACACCTCCCCCTGCTCCTCCCATTGTAAAATTAGGTCTAAGGACACAAGGAAACCCAATCTCTTTTACTATTTTTTTTGCTTCCTTTGGGTTATGGGCTAAAGCTGCTTTAGGTGTGCTCAAGCCAATCTTTCTCATTGCCTCTGAAAAAAGATCCCTATCTTCTGCTTTATCAATTGCTTCTTTAGTTGCTCCTATCATTTCAACTTTATATTTCTCTAAAACACCTTTTCTATCCAGATCAAGAGCAGTATTTAATCCAGTTTGCCCACCCATAGTAGGCAAGATCACATCAGGCTTTTCTTTTTTAATGATCTTTTCAACTGTTTCCCATTCTATCGGTTCAATATACGTTGCATCTGCAATTGAAGGATCAGTCATAATGGTAGCTGGATTAGAATTAACCAAAATAACTCTAAAACCATCTTCTTTTAAAGCCTTACAAGCTTGGGCTCCAGAATAATCAAATTCACAAGCCTGACCTATGACTATTGGTCCTGCACCTAAGATTAAAACTGAATTTATATCAGTCCTTCTAGGCATTATTTTTTTCCATATTTTTTAAAAACTGGTTAAAAAGAGACTTTATATCATGAGGACCAGGACTAGCTTCTGGGTGACCTTGAAAACTAAAGAAAGGTAAACTTTTGTGCTTAATGCCTTGGATACTGTCATCAAATAAGGATCTATGAGTAACTAATACATCTTTAGGCAGTGAATTTTCTTTAACAGTAAAACCATGATTTTGACTGGTAATAAAAACTGTTTCTGTTTTTAAATCTTTGACTGGATGGTTAGCTCCATGATGTCCAAATTTCATTTTTTCAGTCTCTCCCCCTAGTGCTAATGAAAGGAGTTGATGACCCAAACAAATTCCAAATAAAGGAACCCTCTCTTTTATTAACTCCTGAATAGTCTTTATTGCATAATCGCAAGGCTCTGGATCTCCAGGACCATTTGATAGAAAAACCCCTTGCGGATTAAGCTTAAGTATTTCATCAAAAGATGTTTTTGCAGGTACGACAGTAATTTGACAACCCTTTTGATAAAGAATTCGAAGAATATTTCTTTTAATACCAAAATCAATTGCAACAATCTTGAACTTTCTATCTGACTCTTTTTTCCCCCATTCGCCCTCCTTCCAATCGTAAGAATTTTCTGTAGTAACCTCTTTGGCTAAATCTAATCCTGCCAGACCAGAAAAATCTTTAGCCAAAGAAATAGCTTTATGTTCGTTAATTTTTTTTCCGGCAATAATAGATGCAGACTGTGCTCCCTTATTTCTAATTAAAGAAGTAAGTCTTCTAGTGTCTATATTCGAAATTGCAATTATCTTATTAGCTTTCAAGTATTGACTTAGATCAGTTTCCTTTCTCCAATTACTCACTAGAACTGGTAAATCTTTAATCACTAAACCTGAAGTCCAAATCTTATTTGATTCAGTATCTTCTGAATTAACACCAGTATTTCCAATATGAGGATAAGTAAGTGTAACTATCTGATTCGCATAAGAAGGATCAGTTAATATTTCTTGATATCCCGTCATAGAAGTATTGAAAACAACCTCTCCATTGGTCTCACCAATGTGGCCAATGCTTTTCCCAATGAAGGTACTGCCGTCTTCTAGTGCTAATACGGCTTGATCTAAACTCATCTTATTTAGAGCCTAAAAATTTGGAAAATGAGTGGCAAAAAAAAAGCGAACCAGAAATATAACTGAAGTTCGCTGATATGATTTTAATGCTTTTTGGCATTAAAACCGCACTATAATAAATAAGTATTAAACTGTCTATTCAAAAAATTTATAAAATCTAACAATGATAAAGACAACTGAAGAAATTAATAAAATGAGAATAGCAGGAAAACTTGCTTCTGAAGTTTTGGAGATGATTACCCCTAAGGTTGTGCCGGGTATATCTACAGGTGAACTGGATCAAATCTGCTATGAATTTATCGTCAATGAACAAGAAGCTATTCCTGCAAATGTTGGCTATAAGGGCTATGAAAAAACAATTTGTAGCAGTTTAAACCAAGTGGTTTGTCATGGTATTCCTGACTTCAGTAGAATTTTAAAGGATGGAGATATTCTGAATATTGATGTAACTGTAAAAAAAGATGGTTGGCATGGAGATACCTCTAAAATGTTTCTAGTTGGAAAAACACAACCTCATAATGAAAGGTTAGTAAAAGTTACACAGGAATGCCTTTACAAAGGAATTGAACAGGTAAAAGATGGCGCATACTTGGGAGATATAGGTCATGCTATTCAAACTTATGCTGAAAAGAACCATTATTCAGTGGTAGAAGATTACTGTGGTCATGGAATAGGAAAAATATACCATGAAGATCCTCAAGTACTCCACTACGGCCTTCCAGGTAAGGGATTACAATTAAAAGAAGGAATGTGTTTCACCATAGAACCAATGATTAATTTAGGAACTAAATTCACTAAAGCACTTTCTGATGGCTGGACAGTAGAGACTAAAGATGGAAGAAATTCAGCCCAATGGGAACATACCTTAGTAGTTACTTCTACAGGGTGTGAAGTACTTACAAAGAGGTTAGAAGAAAATTTCTAAATCATGCAAATGATTTCTCCTTCTCAATCAATCAAGGGTAGATCTAAAATCTTAGAAAGAAATTCTGAAAAGGATTATAGGGACTGGCTAAAAAAAAGAAGAGGAAAAATATCTAGTATTAGAAAATTATTAAATGAAAGATCGAAAGATATAGATCAGCTAATAAGCGTAATATGGGAATCTTCAAATTTATCTGAAAAAAAAGACATCGGTCTTTTTGCTGTAGGGGGTTACGGGCGACAAGAACTACACCCACACTCAGATATAGATCTTTTAATTCTTTATAAAGATAACCTAAAAAAACAGAGAGCAACTGAAGTTGAAACTTTCATTAGTAAGCTGTGGGATCTTAATTTAGACGTAGGGCATGGCGTCAGAAGCATAACCCAAGAAGAAAGTATAGTTTCTTCTGACCTTGAAGCTTTTACAAGCTTGCTTGAAAGTCGTTTCTTGCTAGGCGATAAAAATTTAAGATCAATACCTAAGCAAATACTGCAAAAGAAAAGCTTATGGAAAAAAGAAAAGTTCTTAGTGCACAAAATAGAAGAACAAGAAGTCAGGCATAGTAAATTTGATAATACAGAATATAACTTAGAGCCAAACCTAAAGTCCTCCCCAGGCGGTTTAAGGGACATACATCTTTTAGATTGGTTATTGTTAAATTATTCTAGGCATAATCATAGGCTTGATAATCTCGATAAAATATTGAGTGAATCTGAAAGAAAAGAACTTACAAAGAATAAATTTTGGCTCTGGACTTTAAGATACTTGCTACATAAAGAAGCTGGTAGAGAAGAGGACAGGCTTTTATTGAATTTTCAATTGTCTATAGCAGAAAAATTATTCCCAAATGTAAAAGATAGTAATGCAGCAGCGGAAAAACTTATGCACAGATATTTTAGGACTGCACTAAATATTTCTGAGATCAATGCAACAACACTGCAAGGTTTTAAAGAAGTTCTTGTGAAGACTAAAAATAAAGTAGTAAATATTAGGGATAAAAACTTCAAAGTAAGAAATAATTTAATTGAATTAAAAGATTTAAATGCGATTAGAAAGAACTCTTCTCTAATAATAGAAATATTTGTAAAACTTTGCGAAAACCCAGATATCGAAGGGATAAAAGCTTCTACTTTAAAAAAATTAAAGGAAAACAGAAATTTAATTAATTCCTCTTATAGAAAGAAGAAAAAAAACATCGATCTTTTCATGCGAATTATCAGATCAGAAAGACTTATGGTTACCCAGTTAGAACAGATGAAACAATTAGGTATATTAGGAAGATATTTACCTGAATTTGGCAGAGTTACAGGACAAATGCAGTACGATCTATTCCATATTTACACTGTAGATGCTCATACCTTACAAGTCTTAAGAAATATGAGACGACTGTTTCTTAAGACCTCTAAAGAAATTTACCCCTTTGCTTCTGAATTAACACAAAAGTTGCCGAAAATGGAAATTCTTTATATCGCAGGACTCTACCATGATATTGGTAAGGGTAGAGGGAAAGATCACTCAGGCCTAGGTAGAAAGATTGTTAGAAGATTTTCAGAACGACATAGGCTTAATAAAAAAGACTCATCTCTAATAGAATGGTTAGTTGAGAACCATCTAAAAATGTCAATAACTTCACAAAAAGAAGATCTTAACAATAGTAAAGTTATCGATGATTTTTCTGACTTCATTGAAACTGAGGAAAGATTAAATTATTTATATTGTCTTACTGTTGCTGACATATCAGCCACTAACCCTAACCTTTGGAACTCTTGGAATGAATCCCTTCTGAACGACCTTTACTTTAAAACACTTAACACAATAAGTTTTAAGAAAGAATCTACAAATTTTACAAAAACTAAATCTGAAAGAACTCTAAAATCTATACCAAAAAAACATCAACTAAAAATAAGAGAACTATGGAAATCTTTTTATCCTTCTTACTTCGAAAATAATTCTCCAAAAGAAACCATTGAACAAAGCTTATTAATTACGCAAAGAAATAACGATTCAATTGTAAAGTTCTTTCCTAAAACAAAATTAAATCAGACCAATTCACTAATGATTTACACCAAGGATCGAATAAATGTTTTTGGAACAATTGTAGGAGAATTAGACTCACAGAATATTAATGTCTTGGATGCAAAACTATTTGGAACAAAGAATGGCTATTGCTTAGACAATATTAAGATCTCCGATGAAAAAGGTGAGCCTCTTTCTCTAGAAGAAGAAAAGATTCTGGAAATAGAAAATAGAATCGTTGATTCGTTAGAAAAAGAAACACTTAAACCTAAAACAGTTAAAAGAAAATTACCTAGACATTTCCTCACATTAAAAAAGGAAACTGAAATAGAGGTTAGTCACGATATGGTTAACAGGTGGACTCAAGTAAATATAAAAACTGCTGATCGACCTGGACTTTTATCCTCTATTTGCAGTGTTTTTGTAAAAAATAATGCTTCAATTAAAAAAGCTAGAATAGCAACTTACGGTGAAAGAGCTGAAGATAGGTTCTGCATATCATCTCTGGAAGAGACTCCTTTTCTTAAAAAAACTGAGTTAGATAGGCTAGTTTCTGAATTAAAGAAATCTCTCGATGGATAAACCTCCAAAGAAAAGTTGACTAAAGGATGATCGGGTCTATTATGCTGCGCCTAATAAACATATTGCTGACATGAATATTTTTCCTCTTATTGCCGTAGGAACTTGTAATACAAGTCTCAAGGGAGAAATTCTAGATGTGCGTTATGATCAAATATTCTCTAAGGAAGGAAAAGAGATTATCTTAACTAAACCTTCGTATAAATACACTTATGAAGTTCTAGATAAAATACTTAATGATTCAGAAGATGATAATTTTGAATTACCTGCAGATACTAGTCTTGGAGATTTAAATTACGATAAGTGGAAAGAGAAAAATCCTAGAAAATTAATACTTATACATAAGTTAGAAAAAGATGAATCTATTAAAAATGTTAAAGATGCTTATTTGAAACTATATTTACTATCTCTTAAATGGGTAAAACCAAATTCTATAAACCTAGATGGTATATTCTCTGGATTACCTAATGTAGCTTGGACTAATCACGGTCCCATGGATCCAGATGAAATAGAAGAACATAGAAATGAGCTTGATTACTTGTTTATCAGATCACTAGATAAGTTCCCTTGCTTAACTGACTACATAGTTCCTCCTGAAGTAAGAATAGCTGATGCATCCAGAGTCCGCTTAGGAGCTTATTTAAGTGAAGGCACTACTGTTATGCATGAAGGGTTTATTAATTTCAATGCCGGTACTTTAGGTCCCGCAATGGTAGAAGGCAGGATATCAGCTGGAGTACTAATTGGAGCTAATTCCGATCTTGGTGGAGGTTGTAGCACCATGGGAACTCTTTCCGGTGGCAATGACATAAAGATATCTGTAGGAGAAGATTGTTTATTAGGAGCAAACTCTGGTCTTGGTATTCCTCTAGGAAACAGATGTGTAGTTGAGGCAGGTTTATATATTACTTCTGGAACTAAAATAGAAGTAACCCTATCGAAAGATAATGTTAAAGAGGTAAAAGCTTCTGAACTAGCTTTTAAGGACGACCTTCTTTTTATTAGGAACTCTTTAACCGGAAAAGTTCAGTGCAAACCTAACCCCAACAAAATCACTTTGAATAAAGACCTGCACTCTAATAATTAATTATGTCGAAGGTATTAGAACTAACCAAGGAGCTTATTAGAAAACCATCTATAACTCCTCTAGATGAGGGTTGCCAAGAATTGGTAGCTGCTCGTCTTGAGAAATTAGGGTTTGAAATAAACCACATGCCTTTTGGAGAGGTATCAAATCTTTGGGCCACTTATGGAGAAGGTAAGGAAACTCTCACATTACTTGGTCACACTGATGTCGTTCCTACAGGCCCTATTGAAGAGTGGACTAATGACCCTTTTGAGCCTACAGAAAAAGATGGTTTTTTGTACGGAAGAGGAACAGCAGATATGAAAGGAAGTGTCGCAGCTTTTGTTGTAGCAGCAGAAAGGTTCTGTAAAGAAAATCAAAACATTAATGGAAGGCTTAGCATTATGTTAACAAGTGATGAAGAAGGTCCAGCTAAAGATGGAGTAAAAAAAGTAATTAAACACTTATCAGATAATGGTGAAAAAATAGATTGGTGCTTGATTGGTGAACCAACTGCTGAAAAAAAGCTAGGTGACGTAATAAAAGTAGGAAGAAGAGGATCGATTAATGGAGTTATAGATATAAAAGGTGTTCAGGGACATGCTGCTTATCCACATAATGCTAAGAATCCCATTCATCTGAGTTCCAAGGCTCTACAAGAAATAGTGAATTTAAAGTGGCCAGACGAAACAGGTAAATTTCCAGACAGCATACTTCAAGTGTCTAATATTAATTCAGGAACTGGAGCTCACAATGTTATTCCGGGTGAATTGCAGTTAAAGCTGAATGTAAGATATTCCCCATCTATATCTTCTCAAAAAGTTATAGAGGCAGTTGAAGGAATACTGAAGAACCATAACTTAAACTTTACTGCTGATTGGGAAGCTAGTGGCTCTCCATTCCTTACAACCTCTAACACTCTGATTGATTCAGTTATAGAATCCATAGCAACTGTCACAGGTATTAATGATGTAGACAAATCAACTGCTGGAGGAACTTCAGATGGAAGATTTATATCTCCTACAGGAAGTGAAGTTGTCGAAATAGGCCCGTTAAATGCTTCTATTCATAAAGTAGATGAGGCAGTAAGCATCGCAGAACTAGATAAGTTAGTAGAAATATACTTAAGCGTGATGACTAAGCTTTTAACCTAAATATGGCTTAATAAATTTATCAATTTTTTATTATTTTGGACCATTAATTACTAGTCCTTTTTTTCTTCTGAAACTCCTTTAATAAAGAAAGATAAACCTATTAAAATACCAGCAATAGCTAAACAGTAATAAACCAGATTAGTAAATACAGGTGTCATTGATTGGAGTCCTGATTGGGTAGCTTCTCCTCCTAATAAACCTGCCAATACTCCTCCTAGAGAAGAAGCTAAGAACCATATACCCATCATTTGACCTAAATATCTTTTTGGTGAATATTTTGAAAATGCTGACAGACCTACAGGGGATAGTGTTAATTCCCCGAATGTATGAAGTAGGTAAGTTAATAAGAGCCATTGCACACCTACGGGCGAAGATACTAAGGCATACTTAACTGCAAAAATCATAACTATGAAACCCAAAGCCATTAAAACTAGTCCAAATGCAAACTTTATTGGCATATTTGGGTCAAGGCTCCTTTTTCCGAGAAAAACCCAAAGATAAGCAAAAAATGGTGCAAACATAACTACAAACAGAGGATTTAAAAATTGTGTCCAGCTAACAGGAGCAGTGAAACCACCAAAAGTTAAACTAACATGATCTCTGGTAAAAATTGTCAGAGAGCCTGCTGACTGATCAAATCCTGACCAAAAAGCAGCAGCACCAATGAATAACAGCAATAACATCAATACATTTTTCTTTTCATTAGTAGTTAGTCCTGCAAAGAAGAAAAGATATATAAAATAAATTACCGAAATTATTACTAAGAAATCTCTGAATCTTTCGGCAAAATAAACTGGGTCTACATACCAAAAACCTGCCATACCTGAAATTACAATGGTAGTAATAACAAAAATAGCAAAACCTGCCCCTCTAATGTAATTTGTTCTGGTAGTTTCATTAATTTGATTAGGATGTTTTCCTGCTTCACCTAAATGGTGCCTGAAAAGTATGAATTGAGTTAACCCAAAAAGCATCCCTACTCCAGCAGCTCCAAAACCAATGTGCCAACCAACTTTTTCTCCTAACCAACCACAAACTGCAAAACCAAGCATAGAACCAATATTTATAGACATATAGAAAATAGTAAATCCTGAGTCTCTTCTTGAATCATTTTGACTATAAAGCTGACCAACTATTGAAGAAATATTAGGTTTTAAAAGACCTGTTCCAAGGGCTACAAATATTAAACCTAAAATAAATGTCTGTTCTAGCGGAATGGCTAATGTGAAATGTCCTAAAGTTATTATGATAGCCCCAATCAAAACAGCTCTTTGGTACCCTAGTATATTATCTGCTAACCAACCACCAGGTACAGCCAAGAAATATACCATTCCTGCATAAATTCCATAGATAGCATTCGCCTGTACGTTAGACCAATCCATCCCTGGGTTTCCAGCTACCCCCATTGTCATGTAGAGAACCAATAAGCCTCTCATTCCATAATAAGACATCCTTTCCCACATCTCAGTAAAGAAAAGCGTTCTAAGGCCTATAGGATGACCAAAAAAGGCGGTATTGTTGGAATCTTGTAGATCTGTAGACATAAATTTCCTTTGTTTTGCTTTAGAATAATCAATTATTCTTTTTGGACCAAACTATTTATGAAGACAGCTGGATTTTTTAAAAGAATATTAGCTTTAGTCTATGACTCATTGCTGATTGGTGCAATAGTTCTTGTTCTTAGTCTTTTATTAGTTTTTGTTAATGGAGGCTATCCTGAATCCGGTTCTTTAGTATCATTTGTTCAGTTCTTAATCATTCTATTTACAGGCCCAATTTATTACAGCTATTTTTGGATCCTTAATGATGGTCAAACTACAGGCATGCAAGCTTGGAAAATTAAATTAATTTGCATTAATAATAATAAAATTAGTCTGAATACAGCATTCACTAGATGCCTAGCATCTACACTTTCGTTCCTTTTCTTAGGGTTAGGATATCTGTGGATTTTTTTTGATAAGGATAATCATTCTTGGTCAGATAAACTTACCAATACAGAAATAATAAATATAGATTAAAAAGATCCTATGTTCTCTTAAGTAAAATCAAGGATAAACAAATTATTATTATTGGTGGAAGGAGTACAGAAGTGATTGTTGGTATCTGAGAAACCACAGAAATACTTCCTAATAATTTTTGACTTAAATCGAATGCAAAGGCCATTCCTATAGCTATCAGGATCCTTTGGCCAGTTTTTTGTTCCTTCATGGGACCAATTAGAAAAGACATGGCTAATAACACTAGAGAAAAAGTAATGAAGGGTTGAAGAACCTTTCTCCAAAATTCTAGTGACATTTCCTTTTTTCTATATTTAGAATAATTTCGCTTGGATTGAAGGTATAAATTACTCAGAGGGAGGTATTTTGGTGAAAGCATCTGGTCTAAATCTAGACTGAGAGATGGAGGAACAAGAACGCTGTTAGATTTAGTGCTAAAAATTACTTCTTGTTGTTGAGTTTTCCAAATTCCTTCCTCTAAATTTGCTTTAGGAGCAAAAGTGGATCTTAAAAAATTTCTGTTCTCATCAAATTCGTAAACTGTAAGTCCTAAAATTTGATCTCTTTCTGGAGCGGAAAGAAAGAAGCTAATATTTTCTTTATTGCCATTCCAATAACCTTTTTTAACTGATGCTTTATCTTGAAGTTGGAATCTATTTTCTTCAGCAGATTGAGATAAACCAGGAATAACGAACTCAGAAGCAAAAATTCCTAATATCATTATTAAAAGGACTGGTCTGAAAGCAGCTAAAGAGATTGATGCTAAGGATTTTCCTAAAATTTGAGTTCCGATCATTTCTCCTCTATCGGTTAAAGCACCTATACCAATTATTAATCCAATTAAACAGATATAAGAAGTTAAATCGAAAAGTCTATAGGGAAAGCTTTTTAAGCAATAAATAAGAATCTGCTGAAAGCTATAGCTCTCAGATACATCAGATAATTCATTTAAAAATAAAAAGATTAAATCAATAGCTCCAATAACAACAGCAACAATTATTAAAGAAAGAAGGACTTGTAAGCTTATGTTTCTCTCAACCATATCTCCAAAAAGAAATTTCATTATTTACCCCTAAACATTGAGAAACGATAAAGTAAAAAGAAACCTAATAATAAAAAACTAAAATGAACTAAAAGAAGGCTAGGAGCAAAGTCCATTTTGCCTTCATCAAGCCATCCCTTAATTAAAATAAGTAACCCCAAATAGATTAAAAAAACTAATACGCTGGGTAAAACTTTTGAGTATCTTCCCTGTCTTGGTGCAACTCTGCCAAGAGGTAAGGCTATAAAAACTATAACAACACAAAGTAAAGGCATAGAAATCTTCCACAAGGTTGTAGAAGATAAATGTTGAGATGTATAACTCTGTATTGGATTTACTTCATTTGAAGATAAAGTACTACTTACGTCCATCGTCAAAGACTCAAATCTCATCTCAATTTGGTTATTACCTTCTTTACTGAAAGTACTGCCTTCTTCAAAAGTTATTAAATTAGGATTATCCTCTGTAACTAAAGACCTTTTAGCAATTAAAAATCTTTTAGTATCCAGCAATCCTGCTGAAGGAATTTTGAGAAAAATATTTAAAAAGACTCCGTCTATTTTATCCTCAGCATAAAATACTGAGTTACCATCTAAAGTAGTAAATTTTCCTGGTTGAATTGAATAAAAGTCATCCTGAAAAGAAGTTTGATCAAGAATATCGTCTAAGCTCTTTTTGAACAAAGGTGTAACCCAAAAAGAAAATAAGCAAGTTAATAGTCCAAAAAATAAACCAATTGATAAAAATAACTTAATTATTTTTGAATCTGAATATCCGTTCTGTTCGAGAATAATGAGCTCATTATTTGAACTAAGCTTGCCTATAACAAGGACCAAACTAATAAAAAGACTAAAAGGAATAATTAATTCTAAGAATTCAGGCAATCTTAGCAAGATAACCCAGAAAACTATTTCTGGGCTTAGTTCTCCTCTAGAAACTTGCTCTAAATACTGAATAGATCTTGAAGCCATAATAACAAGCAGAAAAACTAAACCTACTGCCCCTGTATGTGAGAAAATATCCTTGAGTAGGTAACGTTGTAAGATCATTGTTTTTTAATTAAATAATTAATTTATTTTGCTATTGAAATATCAATTCGACAAGAAAAGGGTAATATTGTTTCAATTAAAATAATTTAAGAACTTAATTATTAGCATAAGGTAAAAGTATAGATGAAATTAAGGAGTGAATGATGAAAAAGCGATTATCCATAAACTTAAACTTAAAAAATATTAAAGAATTAATCAGCGCTAACTCTGAAAGTTTGATAGTGGGCGGTTATGAGGGTCCATTTACTGAAGAACTTAAGAAAATAGATAATGCCAGTAAGGGGAATTTAAAAAAATTAAGGAGGATAGGTGAAATAAAAAATAAACTAGGTCAAGGTGCTTATCTGCCTGCCCTTTCAGGTATTAAAGCCCATAGAACCTACATAGTTGGATGCGGTAAAAAAGGAAGAAAGATATCAAGACAAGAAGCAACTAAGATACTAACAAAGATAGTTAGTGCTGCTATTTCAAGCAATGCAACTAGTTCTCTTGTCTCTATTCCAAAATTAAATGTAAGTGGAGAAAGTGACAAGTGGGTTATTCAGCAATTAGCTTTCTTATTTGAGAATAATTCCTACACATACGATGCAAAATTAAATAAAAAGAATCAAAAAAAGGTGTTGTTAAAAAGAGTATCTTTATCAATAAATTCTAATATTTCACAGAAAGATCTAAATCGCAGCATTAAAGTTGGACAAGCTATAGCAAGAGGATCAAATACAGCTAAAGATCTTGGTAATCTTCCTGGAAATGTTTGCACTCCTTCCTACCTAGCGAAAGAAGCAAGATCAGCTGCAAGAAAATACTCTTCTTTAAAATGCTCAGTATTAGGTGAAAAAGAGATGAAGAAGCTAGGAATGGATTGTCTTTTATCTGTAGGAAATGGAAGTGCTCAAGAATCTAAATTAATCACATTGAATTATCAAGGAGGAAAAAAAGGTGAGCAGCCTCATATGATAGTAGGAAAAGGAATTACTTTTGATACTGGTGGCATAAGTCTTAAACCAGGAGCTGCTATGGATGAGATGAAATTTGACATGTGCGGTGCAGCTAGCGTAATTGGTACTATGCAAGTTATGGCTGAACTAAAAATTCCAATCAATATTGTTGGAATGGTAGCTAGTGCTGAGAATATGCCAGGAAGTAAGGCCACTAAACCTGGAGATGTTGTAAGAACCATGTCAGGGTTAACTGTTGAGATTCTGAACACAGATGCTGAAGGGAGACTTGTTTTAGCAGATGCATTAACCTACGCAAAAAGATTCAAACCCAAGTCAGTAGTAGACATTGCTACCTTAACGGGTGCTTGTATTATTGCCTTGGGGCATTCAACTTCTGGGCTTATGAGTAACGATGATAGATTAGCTCAAAAACTTCTTAATGCTGGAACAAGTGCAAATGACAGAGCTTGGCAACTACCGATATGGGATGTCTACCAAAAAGATCTAGATAGTAATTTTGCTGATATTGCCAATATAGGTGGTAGAGCAGGAACTATAACTGCTGCATGTTTTCTTTCTAGGTTTACCGAAGACTTTAGTTGGGCTCATTTAGACGTAGCTGGAACTGCCCACTACAATGGTGCGGCAAAAGGTGCTTCAGGTAGACCTGTTCCCCTTCTAAGTCATTATCTGATTGATCAGTCTTAATAACTAGAATGCTTCAAACAAAATTCCTTTCTGGGGGTTCTACTAAAAAAGAAGCTTTAAAGCATAGTTGCCTTTTTGTAGCTGAAATTTTTTTAGGTAATCTAAATTACCCATCAATAGATAAAGTAGATATTAGGTGTGAATCAGCAGATGAAGCAGAAGAGCTAGATGAATTACTTTGGTGTTACCCAGAAGATCTTTTACTGCCTCACTGCTTAACACATAAAAGTCAAAAAAAGGTTTTTGTAGAAATTGGTTATCCAGGAAGTATATTTACAGCTGAAGACCACAAGATGCTATTGAATATAGATCCAGACCTGCCAAATCAAACTTCAGATTATCTTTTTTATTACCAACTGGTTATTACAGATAATGGAGAGCTAAGAACAAGAGCCGCTAACACATGGAAAGAATGTGTATCTATGGGTCTTAACCCAAGTTTTATAGAAAC
>CAYFFW010000015.1:0-34662 GCA_964342745.1 uncultured Gammaproteobacteria bacterium | reverse complement strand
GACCTGAAGTTACAGCAAAAGCACCAATATAATCTTTTATATTATTCTCTTCAGGTGCTATAAAATCTGAAAGAGATAAGTTTGGATTTCCTTTTCCTTGAAATCTTTGTTGCCTAGGGAAATTTAATTTTGTTAGAAGATCCTTTCTTTTTTCATCTTTAAAAACTTTAACTTGATTATTTTGATCCTGTGAAGCTGGCCAAAAGCCTATAACGGATCGATTGGTAATAATATTAGACTTTTCAAGTTCATCTAACATTTTATTAGCATCTTTAAATAGCTGAGTAGCAGCTTCACCTACTACTTCATCATTTAGAATTTTAGGATATCTTCCAGCCAGGCTCCAAGATTTAAAGAAAGGAGTCCAGTCTATATAGGGTCTCAAGGAACTTATAGTAATTGATTCTAAATTATGTACACCCAAGAAAGATGGTGTTACGAGTTTAGATTTCTTCCAATTTATATTGAGTTTATTATTGTTTGCATCTTTAAGATTTAAAAGTTGAGGTGAATTCTTTTCTTCAAGTCTACGCCTTGTGGCAAGATAGTCTTTCCTAACTTTTTCTTTATAAGATTTATTTTTCTTTTTATTTAATAAATTTTGTACTACTCCCACGCTCCTAGAAGCATCTAGAACATGCATAGCGAAACCAGTTTTATAGTTAGGTTCAATTTTTAATGCGGTATGAGCTTTTGATGTTGTAGCCCCACCAATCAAAACCGGAATATTCATCTTTCTTCTTGTTAGTTCTTGAACTACTCCAATCATCTCATCAAGTGAAGGAGTTATTAATCCGCTTAAACCAATTAAGTCAGCTTTTTCTTTAACTGCAGTATCAATAATTTGTTCAGCAGGTACCATTACTCCTAAATTTATTACTTCATAGTTATTGCATTGAAGAACAACAGTAACTATATTTTTTCCAATATCATGAACATCACCTTTAACAGTAGCCATTACTATTTTTCCATTAGCTTGAATGCTGCCGTCTTTTTCTTCTTCTAAATAAGGAACAAGATAAGCTACAGCTTCTTTCATCACTCTGGCACTTTTAACTACTTGCGGGAGGAACATCTTGCCGTCTCCAAAAAGGTCCCCGACAATATTCATTCCATCCATTAAAGGTCCTTCAATAACTTCTACTGGAGAATTACTTTTAGATCTTGCTTCTTCTACATCTTCGATGATGTACTTATTAATTCCTTGAACTAAAGCATGATTAATACGGTCATCAATTTGTAGATTCCTCCATTCTTCATCTTGAGTTTTTCTTGTTTGGTTTTTCAGAAATTTTGTTGCTTCATCGACTAATCTTTCAGTGGCATCTTCTCTCCTATTTAAAATTACATCTTCAACTAAAATTTTTAATTCAGGGTTTATATCTTCATAAACTGCCAGTTGACCTGCATTTACAATTCCCATTGTGAGGCCTTTATTTATGGCGTGATAAAGAAAAACAGAATGCATAGCTTCTCTAACTACATCATTACCTCTAAAAGAAAAGGAAACATTACTTATACCGCCAGAAATACTTGTTAGCGGAAACTCTTCCTTTATATATTTGCAAGCATTGATAAAGTCATTTGCATAATTATTATGTTCCTCGAGACCAGTAGCTACTGCAAATACATTGGGATCAAATATTATGTCTTGAGGAGGATAATTAACCTTTTTAGTTAAAATATCATAAGATCTTTGGCAAATTTCTTTTCTTCTTTCTAGAGAATCAGCTTGTCCCTTTTCATCGAAAGCCATAACAATTATTGCTGCTCCATACTTAAGGCACAATTTAGCAACTTTAATAAAATGATCTTCACCTTCTTTGAGGCTTATGGAGTTGACAATGGTCTTACCTTGTATAACTTTTAGTCCAGTTTCAATAACTTCCCATTTGGATGAATCAATAACAATAGGGACTTTTGAAATATTAGGTTCTGTCGCAACAAGCTTTAAGAAATGATCCATTTCTTCCAAAGAATCAAGCATTCCTTCATCCATATTAACGTCTATCATTTGAGCGCCTAATTCGACTTGCTCTTTTGCAACTTCTAAAGCTTCATCGTAGTTCTTTTCTTTTATTAGCCTCGCAAATTTAGCAGAACCCGTAACATTGGATCTTTCTCCTATGTTGATAAAAAGAGAATCATCAGTTAAAACTAATGGCTCTAGCCCACTAAATGAACTTTGAGGTTTATTTTCACTTAATTTCTTTGGTTTTATTCCTTTTATTGAATTACTAATTGCTTCTATATGATCAGGAGTTGTGCCGCAGCAACCTCCAACTATATTTAATAAATTGCTTTCAGCCATTTCTTTTATGATTTTTGCCATGTGAGAAGGACTTTCATCATATTCACCCATTTCATTAGGAAGGCCTGCATTAGGGTGAAGGCTTATTGGTATATCCGATATTTTATTTAGAGATATTAAGTGAGGTCTAAGTTGCTCAGCTCCCAAAGCACAATTAAAACCAATCGAACAAGGATTGGCGTGTTTTACTGACGTCCAAAATGCCTCGGCTGTTTGCCCTGATAAAGTTCTACCAGAATTATCAGTTATTGTGCCAGAAATCATTAGAGGTATTTTTTTTCCAACCTCTTCACACTTATCTAGGTAAGCGAAGATTCCGGCTTTAACATTCAAGGTATCAAAGATTGTTTCAAACATTAGAATATCTGCTCCACCTTCAATTAATCCGTCTATGCATTCGCGGTATGAAATAACTAAGTCATCAAAAAGAATATTCCTTTTTGCCGGGTCAGTTACATCGGGAGAAATTGATGCTGTTGTGTTTGTTGGACCAATTGATCCTATTACACATGCGTTTGAATTTGTTTCAGATATTGCTTCTTGAGCTATTTTGGCTCCTGTAAAATTTAAGTCATAGGCTTTTTCCTGTAAATCATAGTCTTTCTGAGAAATAGAACTCGAGTTAAAGGTATTAGTTTGTATAAAATCACACCCTTTAACCAAGAAAGACTTATGAATTTCCTTGATTATTCCCGGTTGAGTGAGGTTCAGAAGATCATTATTACCTTTTAAGTCTTTATTATGCTTCTTGTAAAGTTCACCTCTAAAATCCATCTCCTTAAGCTTTTTAGATTGAATTTCTGTACCCATGGCACCATCCATAACTAAAATTCTTTCTTTTAATTTGTTATTGAAATCAGTTATTTTCACTATTTTTTTAAGGACATTTCTTATCCTTAGAGTGAATTGTAAGTGTTTTGACTATAAAATGTACGAATGGACTCTATAGAAATTACCAATTCTGCTGAGAAATACCTAGGAGAACTCTTAGAAAAACAAGACTCAGATACTATTGGCATTAAAATTTTTGTCAGTGAACCTGGATCTCCTAGAGCTGAAACTTGCATTGCTTATTGTAAAGAAAATGATGATATTAATGATTACGAGAGAGTGAGTGATTATTCTTTTTCTCTTTATTTAGAAAATAAATCTAAAGCTTTTTTAGTGGATGCTTTAGTTGATTATTCTCCTGACAAGTTTGGAGGTACTCTTACCATAAAAGCTCCAAATGCAAAGGTACCAAGTGTTAGCGAAGACGCTAGTTTGGAGGAAAGAATCAATTATATCCTTTATTCTCAAATTAACCCCAGTTTGGCAGCTCACGGAGGAGAAGTCTCTTTAGTTGAGATAGTAGATAATAATGAGGCTGTCTTACAATTCGGAGGTGGGTGCCAAGGATGCGGAATGGTGGATGTAACTTTAAAAGATGGAGTTGAAAAGACCCTTATTGAAGAAATTCCAGAACTAAATAGTATTTCTGATGTAACAGATCATAGTTATAAAGATAATGCTTACTACAAATAAATACTTAATAAATTCAAGTTATAATTAATCTGTGGGAAAACTTAACGCAGATTCATGTTTTATTTTTACTGATACCGAGACTAGCGGATTAGATATTAACTTTTCGCAAATACTTCAAATTGGATCTCTGTTAACTGACGAAAATTTAGTAGTAGAAAAAGAACATAATTTAACTTCAAAACTTTTACCTTGGGTTGTACCTAGTCCAGAAGCTTTTTTAGTACATAAAAAAGTTGAATGTCTATCTGAAAACAGTCCTACTCATTACGATATGATGTGCAACCTTAGGGAAGACTGGCTCAAATGGTCAGTTAATAAAAACCCTACATTTGTTACTTACAATGGACATAGATTTGATGAAGAGTTATTTAGAAGACAATTCTATTGGTGTCTGTTACCTCCCTACATAACAAACACTGATGGTGCTACGAGATTAGACTTAATGTTTACTTTCCAATTGGTTGCTAATTTTTTTCCTGATTCACTTAATGTTCCTACTAATGATGATAAAGAAGTAAGTTTAAAACTAACTGATTGGGCTGAAGCAAACAACATATCTTCATTAAATGCTCATGATGCTGTAGCTGATTGCTATTTAATGGTTAATCTTTCAAGGCTAGTAGCAGAAAATGCATCGATGGCATGGAAATCATCTTTAATTGGGTCTTCTAAAGGCGGTAATCTAAGTATTATTCAGTCTGAACCATTTGCAATGATTGGTGAGGTAATTAGAAAAAGTAAATTTACGTACCCTGTAACCTTTTGTGGTCAAAATAATAAGATGCAAAATGAAGTTGCAGTAGTAGATTTATATGCTGATCCAAATGATTTAGATGATTTATCAGATTCAGAATTATTAGAACAAATATCTAATGCAGGTACTGCAATTAGAAAATTAAGAATTAACAAGAGTTTACCAATAATGAATGCCTTAGATGTACCTTCAATTGAAGATAAATTAGATATACCTTTTGAACAGTTAGAGGAAAGAGCTTATAAGATCAAGAATAATACTAAGTTGCAATCTAGAATTAGTGAACTACTAACAAACAATCAAATTCAGTATCCGCCCCCTAAATATGTTGAACAATCTGTTTATTCAGGCTTTCCTTCTCAGGAAGATGAGCTTTGGATGGAGAGGTTCCATTCAGCTCCTTGGGAAGACAGACATAAGTTAATAGATGGATTTGAAGATTCAAGATATAGAGAGTTAGCAGAGAGATTGGTGAACATGAATTGTCCAAATGAAGTGCCAGAGAGTTCAGCAAGAAAATATAATGATTTTGTTAATCAAAGAGTTAAAGATAAAGGGCCCTGGTTAAGCCTTGATAAAGCTATGTCAAAAGTAGAAATACTACTTAAAGAAACTGAAAATGATAATGATAAAACTATCCTTAAAAAGTTGTTACAGAAACTCAAAAATATGAATCTTTAGCTTTTGTCCCACAAACTAATTCGGATGATCGCTCCAAAATAAGGATGATCTATGTAATGAAAAGAATTTTCTTTCATTTTTGTTTGTTGATTAATCTCATATAAATCCTTGTAATTATTATTAATAATTAGGTAGTTTTCATCAGATTCAGAAATTGGAGTAAATTCTTTTGTTCTAAGGATCCAATTTGAAAAAGATACTACATCTTCACCAATAGATTTAAAAAAGGTTATAAATCTATTATCAGCTTTAGATAATTTAACTAAATTATTAAAATTAAAGAGTCTCACAGAGGTAGCCTTCTTATTTAATTTAGTCCTTTCAGATAATCTAATCTTAATTTGAGAGTGAAGAAACCTTTCCTTATAAAGCAAAAGCTCTCCATGAACACCATTAGTAACTCCTTCACCTTGGATATACACAGGGCTAGACAGATCTTTATTGAATAAAGGTTGAAACCAGCTACCTTCAAAAAGTACTTCGTAAGAATTTCTGCTATTTAATCTTCCAACAAATTTTTTAGATAAATCATTTTTATCAATAATTAATTCAAAAAATTCATAAGGCAATAAGGATTTATTGATTTTTTTATTTAATTCTATTTCAGGCTCTAAGGTATCCTCTAAATATTTATTTGTAGGATTAAGGCTTATTGACTTTATTACTTGTGTACTTGGCACTAGACCTTGTTCAATGGCATCTTTTTTTACTAGAAAGTTTGGAGTTTCTAATAACTCTAAAAGATCTTCAGAATAGATTAATTGCTTTAATGGAGGAAATCTTTCTTCCTCATCTGTTTTATTAATTTCTTCATGAGAAAAAATTATTAAATCTATTCTGTATATCGGAAATTGTTCTAGGTTTTTTACAAAAGCTTCAGAGCTGAGCAGGAGTTTTTGGGGAATATCTACCTGAGCATATGAAATATTTCCTATGCTCAATAGAATTAATAAACTAAGAATTTTTTTCATACACTATGGTTAATTCTGATTAAAGTAGTTATCTATTTTTTTTATATTTGCTTCTAAGTCTAAGCCTTTCTTCAAGCTTTTATTTTTTGAAGGATCAGAGTGTTTTATAGTTATCTCTTTTTTGTTAATAGAAACTTCAACAATATTCTTTTGAAAAGCAATTAAACTAATTTCCTTTTCAAAAAATAAAGATTTAAGTTCTTTTGGGAATAAACCAAATCTATTAATCATTTCTATCTTTATGTCTTTAAGCTCGTTTATAGAAATTACTGAAGATATCCTACTGTACATTACTAACCTTTGATTTATATCTGGTAAGTAATTATCAGGTATATACGAAGAGGTATTTAAATTAATTTCAGTTTGTTTCTCCATTTCTAGAGGTTGAATTTTACCTTCTTTAATTTGTTTAGCAGCTCTATTTACTAATCTTATATAAAGATCTACACCTATAGATTCCATTATGCCACTTTGATTTTCTCCTAGTATTTCTCCAGCTCCCCTAGCTTCAAGGTCTTTCATGGATAATAAAAATCCAGCAGAGAGAGAGTCTGTATCCTGTAGAGTTTTTAATCTTCTATCAGCTCTTTTTCTTCTAAGTATCTTTGAAGACTTTAAAAAATAAGCATAAGCTTGTTTTTTTCCTCTTCCTACTCTTCCTCTAAGTTGGTGAAGTTGGGAGAGGCCTAACATATCTGACTCTTCTACTATTAAAGTATTAGCATTAGGAATATCAAGACCACTTTCAATGATTGTAGAACAAACTAGAATATCTATTTTCTTATTCTGGAAAAGTAACATCTTTTCTTCAATTTCTGAACTCTTAAGCTTCCCATGAACTATTTCAATATTTTTACTAGGAAAAATCTTTTCTAATCTTATTTTTCTATCTTCTATCAGCCTCAAATCATTACATAAATAATATATTTGACCATTCCTTATAACTTCTCTTTGAATGCTTTCTTTTATAAGGTTTTCATTAAACTCGTGAACAAAAGTTCTTACAGATAATCTGTCTTCGGGTGCAGTTGCTATGATGGATAAATCTTTTAATTCTGAGAGAGCGAAATTTAATGATCTTGGGATTGGGGTAGCTGATAAATAAAGAATATTAATATTTTCTTTTAGTGTTTTTATCTTTTCTTTTTGCTTTACTCCAAATTTATGTTCTTCATCAATTATTAATAATCCAAGTTTAGAAAATTTTATAGAATCTTGTAATAAGGAATGAGTACCAATAATGATATCTACATTTCCAGATGATAAGGATTCTAGAACTTTTTCTCTTTTATTTGGCTTAAGGTCGCTACTTAATTTTTCAATAGTAATAGCCGTATTCTGGAATCTTTTAGAAAAACTTTCGTAATGTTGTTGGGCTAAAATTGTAGTAGGTACAAGTACACAGGTTTGAAAATTATTATAAGCTGATAGAAATGCAGCCCTAATAGCAACTTCAGTCTTACCAAAACCAACTTCACCACAAACTAGTCTATCCATAGGCTTTTTAGACTTTAAATCAATCTCTATTTCTTTAATTGTAGTTTTTTGATCCGCTGTTTCTATGAAAGGGAACTCTTTGCAGAAAGAGTTGTATTCTTTTTTTGGAATATCATATTTTATTCCTTGTTTAGCCTTTCTTTTTGCATGAACATTTAATAGCTCTGCTGCAGTATCAAATGTTTTTTTAATTGCTAATGTTTTTTTCTTTTCCCATTTTTTTGAACCCAACTTATCAATAAGCACTTCTTCAGGCCCAAAATACTTACTAACTAGATCCATATTATGAATCGGTACATAAACTTTACTTTCTTTTTGGAATTCAATTTCTAAGCATTCACTAATTATTGAATTTGATGAGATGCTTTTTAGTCCTTTAAAAATACCCACTCCATGATGAAGGTGAACTACATGATCATTTATTTTAGGAAGTTGTAAGTTAAGGGTGTAATTTTTCCTTGATGGAGGTTTTATTTTTTCTTTAGAAATTTTTTTATCAACATGATTATCAAATTTGACTTCAGTTACATATCTACTTTGTAAAAATTTGCTGAATTCATTTTTAGTTAGAAATAGCTCATCAGGTTTAAGTAAAGGTCTTTGAATATCATATTTATAATTTTCATATCTCTCATTTATTAAAAAATCGTAATCTTTTAGTTTTTGCTTAACGTTTATATCTAATAAGATGTCTTGAAAGTCATTCAAATAATCTATTAAAGTATTCTTACAATTAAAAAATAAAGGTAAATAAATTTCAGCACCTTCTATGGCTTTTTTATTTGTTATGGAATTAAAGAATGGACTATCTTCTTCAAAGGTATCAAATTCTTCTCTCCAATTTTTTTTAAAATTGGTAATACCTATTTGATCTAAAGGATATTCGTGTGCTGCTACAGCATTAAAGGATTTAATCTTTTCTATTGTTATTTGAGAAGTAGAGTTGAATGTTCTTAATGACTCAATCTTATTATCAATAATTTCAATTCTAATTGGGTTTGGATGACTTATAGGATATACATCAATTATTGAACCTCTAAGTGCATATTCACCAACGTCAGTAACTAGTTCTTTTCTTTCATAACCTGCATTAATTAAATCATCTATAAATTTAGTTCTATCAAAGATTTCATTAATTTTAAGTGAATCAAAGGGTAATAAATGAAGCTTATTTGGACAGGGACTTATCAAGGACTGAATAGATGTAATTAATATATTACAGTCCCTTGAAATAAGCTTCGTTAATGCTATTGATCTGGAACTTTTTATGTATTTTGAAGGAGAAAAAAAATCATATGGCAGTGTTTCAGTATGGGGAAATAAAATAATTTTTTTTTCAGTCTTTTTCAGTTCTATTGAAGCTATCTCTGCCAGAGAAGGGGTAGATGTTATTATCAACCTAGGTCTTTTATTATTTATCCAACTACTTAAGACATCATCAACTTCTTTTAAATTAGTAAATTTATTTTCCATTTCTATATAAGGTTAATATTGAACGTTCAATCCTAAGTGTATAATACGCCGTTATTCTAGACTGAGTTTTATTATGGATTTAACATTTTCTGAAGAGGATTTAGGTTTTCAAAGCGAAGTAAGGGAGTTTCTTTCTTCAAATTACCCTGCACATATAAAGGAAAAACAAGACAGAAGACTTCCTTTAGAAAAAGAGGAAATCATTTCGTGGCAAAAAATATTAGCCTCTAAAAACTGGTTTGCTATTAACTGGCCCTTAGAGTTTGGAGGTTCTGATCTTTCGGCTACACAAAAATATATCCTTCAAAATGAATTAGCAGCTTCAAATACACCTGTATTAATTCCTTTTGGCGTTAACATGTGTGGTCCAGTGATCTATACCTTTGGTACGGATGAGCAAAAAAGTAATCACCTTCCAGGAATTTTGAATAGTGATGTTTGGTGGTGTCAGGGATACTCAGAACCAGGTTCTGGTTCAGATTTAGCTTCTCTACAAACTAAAGCAGTACTGAGTGGTGATAAATATGTCGTGAATGGAACAAAAACTTGGACAACCATGGCTCAACACGCAGATTGGATTTTTTGCCTAGTAAGAACAGAAACTACTAATATAAAACAAGAAGGTATTAGCTTTTTATTAATAGACATGAGGTCAGAGGGAGTAGAAGTAAAGCCAATAATTACTATAGATGGTTCACATGAAGTTAATATGGTTTATTTCGATAATGTTGAGGTACCTACTTCTAACCTTATAGGTGAGGAGGGTCAAGGATGGAATATTGCAAAGTTTTTATTAATGCATGAGAGAACAGGTATAGCAGGTATTGCAGCATTGAAACGGGAACTAAAAAGATTAAAAGAAATTTCTTCTAATTTATTAGTAGGAGAGACTACTCTTCTTGAAGACCCTACTTTTAGAAGTAAATTAGAAGCAACTGAAATTGAGCTGACAGCAACTGAATTCACTGAACTAAGAACTTTATCTCAAATATCATCAGGGGGATCTCCTGGAGCAGAGTCTTCAATTCTAAAGATTAAAGGAACTGAACTACAACAAAATATTTCCGAACTTTTTATTGAAATGTTAGGTTATTATTCTCATCCCTTTTTGTCAGAAACAGAGTTGGGTTCAAATGAGTCTATTGGTCCTGATTATGCGGGAGCTGCTATGCCTCATTATTTAAATTTTAGGAAAGTATCAATTTACGGAGGAAGTAATGAGATACAAAGGAATGTAATTTCAAAAGCAATATTAGGACTGTAATTATGGACTTTAATTTTAATGAAGAACAAACTCTAATTCAGAGTCAGGTAGCTCAGTTTATTCAAAGAGAGTATGAATGGGAAAAAAGACAAGCTCTTTCAGCGTCTGAGGTTGGATTTAGTGAAGAAAACTGGAAAACTTTTGCTGAATTAGGCTGGCTAGGTATTTGTTTATCAGAAGAATCAGGCGGTTTTGGAGGCACAGCCCTAGAATCCATGATTGTTATGGAAGAATTTGGTAAAGGTCTAGTTGTTGAACCCTTTTTAGAAACTGTAATTCTTTGTTCAAACCTTATAGATAATTGTGCAAATGAGGAACAAAAGAGCAACTTATTAAAACAAGTTATTTCAGGAGATTTACATTTAGCTTTAGGTTTTACAGAGCCACAAAGTAGATTTAATCTTGCTGATGTAACTACTGAAGCAAAACTTAAAGATGGCAATTATGTAGTAAACGGATATAAATCAGTTGTAATGAATGGACCAAATGCAAATAAATTAATTATTTCTACAAGGACTTCAGGCAGCCAAATTAGCGAAGAAGGTATTTCTTTGCTGATAATAGATAGCAATACCGAGGGTGTATCCTCCAGGGACTACCCTACAGTTGATGGAAGAAGGGCATCAGAGATTACCTTAGAAAATGTTAAGGTCTCCTCTGATAATTTATTAGGCAAGGAAGGAAATGGCTTTAATTATTTAGAAAATGCAGTTGATAAAGCAACTTTAGCAATTTGTGCAGAGGCCGTAGGTGCAATGGAAGTCTTATATAAAACAACTGTTGAATATTGCAAAACAAGAGAGCAATTCGGTCAACCTATAGGTAAATTCCAAGTTTTACAGCATAGGATGGTCGACATGTTTATGGAATATGAGCAAAGTAAATCTTTACTTTATATGGCAACCATTAAGAGCGTGGAAGGTTCTGAAGATTCTAAGAAAGCTATCTCTGGTCTGAAATATCAAATTGGAAAAGCTGCAAGATTTATAGGTCAGCAAGCCGTACAGCTTCATGGTGGTATGGGTGTAACTGAAGAACTTAATGTAGGACATTTCTTTAAAAGACTGACAACAATTATTACAATATTTGGAAATACTGATTACCATCTAAAGAGATATTCTAAGTTATAAAAATATATGCCATCCGAACAACCAGATAAAAGAAAAAGATCAAATCTACCTTTAGATACATTTGGAGATTTTCAGTACAGGCAAGCTCTTGCTGAAGAAATGCTACCCATGATAGGTAGACTATACAGAGACAATGTCCACCTTATGCTCTATGGTAAATTACTCGTTAATTTATCTGTATCAGAAATTATGCAATCTCATAGATTTGTCCGTGAAACAGAGAAAAATGAACTTAGTGAATTTGAAACTTATCAAGTTATTACCTCTCTTAGTTCTTTGGAATTAGGTCCCTCTGAAATTGATATTGGAATTATTGCTGCTGCCTACCTTTATGATAGTAAAGATATGGAAATTGAAGAGTTCGTAAATAATTCAGTTAAAGATTTGATAGGCAAAAAAGGATCTTTACTTGAAACTGCTCAAGATGTTGTTTTATTTGGTTTCGGACGCATAGGTAGACTACTTACAAGACTTCTAGTAGAGGATTCAGGAGGAGGGGATAACTTGAGGTTGAGAGCTATAGTCGTAAGACAATCAGGAGAAGATGACCTAATTAAAAGAGCAAACTTACTAAGAACTGATTCAGTTCATGGACCTTTTAAAGGAACAGTTAGAGTTGAAGAAGCTGAGCAAAAATTAATTATCAACGGTAGTGAAGTCAATATAATTTATGCTAATGAACCAGATTCTATAGATTATTCTTCATATGGTATTAAAAACGCTCTTTTGATAGACAACACAGGTGTCTGGAGAGATAAAAAGGAATTAAGTAAGCACTTAACTTGTAAAGGCATTAGTAAAGTGCTCTTAACCGCTCCCGCAAAAGATAAAATTAAAAATATTGTTCACGGAATAAATAATGATGTGTTCGATTCAAAAGATACAATTTTGGGAGCAGCTTCCTGTACTACTAATGCGATAGTTCCAGTTTTAAAAGTATTAAATGATAAATATAAGATTCAATCAGGTCATATAGAGACTGTTCATGCTTATACAAACGACCAAAACTTAATTGATAACTTCCACCGGAAGTCAAGAAGAGGAAGAAGTGCAGCTCTTAATTTAGTTATTACTGAAACCGGAGCTGGAAAAGCAGTAGGACAAGTTCTGCCTGAATTAGAGGGTAAACTAACAGCTAATGCAATTAGAGTGCCTACCCCAAATGTCTCTCTAGCTATAATAAAATTAAAACTAGGGAAAAGCTTAAATAGAGAAGATCTTAATAACTTCTTAAGACAAATAGCTTTCCATTCCCAATATAAAGATCAAATAGACTTTACCAACTCAAGTGAAATTGTTTCTTCAGACTTAGTTGGAAATAGATATGCAGGAATTATAGATTCTGCAGCTACAATATGTAATAAAGACCATGCAATCCTGTATGTTTGGTATGACAATGAATTTGGTTATACAGTTCAGCTTTTAGGATTAGCAAAGGAAATGGTAGGTTTAAACTACAAAAGATATCCTGATTATCAACAATCTAACTAGTAAATACCTCTCTTCAACACTATAATACGCGCGGATTTTACTTCTCCTTGAGTATTAATTTCATCTCATAAATTAGAGAGGAAATGAGAAAAATAAAAAAAGGTTTAGATATTCCTATTTCTGGTTCTCCTGAACACAATATTGCTGACTTTAAAAATCCTCGTTCCGTGGGCATTATTGGAAAAGACTATCATGGTTTAAAACCTACTATGCTTGTAAAAGAAGGTGACGAAGTAAAAATAGGTGAACCACTTTTTATAGATAAAAAAAATCCTGGAGTTGTTTTTTCATCTCCTGGTGGAGGAATTGTAGAATCTATCAATAGAGGGGCAAAAAGGGCTCTTGAATCAGTTGTTATAGCACTTAGTGATAAAGAAGAAGAAATCTCATTCTCTTCAATCAAAACAGATAATTTATCTAATCATAATCAAGACTCTATTAGAGAAAACTTAGTTAAGTCAGGTTTATGGACTTCTTTCAGAACGAGACCTTTCAGTAAAATACCCACAATTGATTCAGAACCTAGTTCTATCTTTATCAATTGCATGGATACAAATCCTCTATCAATTGATCCTGAACTTATTATTTTAAATAGTTTAGAAAATTTTGAACTCGGACTTAAAGCTATTCAACTTCTATCAAATTCTCCAATTCACCTTTGTATTAAGTCCAGCAGTAATCTTGAGTTTAAGGAAGGTAATAACCTTTTTGTTCATATTTTTGGTGGCCCTCATCCTTCAGGTTTGGTTGGTACACACATGCATCTTATATCTCCAGCTACTTTAAAAAATATTAATTGGCATATTGATTATTCTGACATCATCTCTATTGGATTCCTTTTTAAAGAAGGAAAAATACCTACAAATAAGACTATCGGTCTTTCTGGACCTAAAGTAGAAAACCCTAGAGCAATAACTACAAGAATAGGTGCTTGCACTGATGAAATTTGTGCAGGAGAACTTGCTCAATCTGAAAATCGCATAGTAAGTGGTTCTTTATTAAACGGAAGGGAGGCGTTGGGTGCGCACGCCTATTTAGGTAGATATCATAATCAAATCTGTTCTATTGAAGAGCCAAATTCAACAGATAGAGAGTTGTTTGATTGGGCTTTATTGGGAACTAAAAGATTCTCAAAACTAGGTCTATTTATAACTTCATTATTAAGAAACAAGAAGTTTGATATTAAAAGCAGGATGTATGGACCTGATAGAGCCATTTTGCCTGTTGGAGTTTATGAAGAGGTATTCCCCTTTAATTTACTTATAACCTTATTATTAAGAGAATTAGCCATCGGCGATACTGAAGAACTTCAATCACTTGGGATTTTAGAACTAGATGAAGAAGATTTAGCTCTTTGTAGTTTTGTGTGTCCTTCTAAGTATGATTTTGGTTACTTATTAAGAGAAAGATTAAATACTATAGAGATAGAAGGTTAAGAGATGGACAGACTTAGAAAAACCTTTGATGACTTAAAACCTCATTTTTCAACTGGCGGAAGATTTGCAAAGTGGTGGGTTTTATTTGATGTTATAGAAAACTTCTTCTACTCATCAAGCAGAAGAACCTTTGGTAGTTTACATATAAGAGATGCTTCTGATGTACAAAGAGTAATGGTAACTGTCATGGTGGCCACCATACCGGCAGCTATATATGGAATGTACAATATTGGGTTCCAAGCTTTATCTGGAGCAGCAAATAACGGCGGAAACTTCACTAATGATTGGCATTTCATATTTATTAATCTTTTTTGTAATTACGATCCTGATAGTTTTTTTGATTGTTTCTGGTTTGGAGCCTGTTATTTTCTACCGATCTATGCTGTAACTTTTATAGTTGGTATAGCATGGGAAATGATTTTTGCTACTGTTCGAAATCATGAGATAAGTGAAGGTGCTTTTGTTACAACCATACTTTTTGCTCTTTGCTGTCCACCAGATGTTCCCTTATGGCAAGTTGCTGTTGGAATAAGTTTTGGTATTGTTATAGGAAAAGAAATATTTGGAGGAACAGGAAAAAACTTCCTTAACCCAGCTTTAACAGGAAGAGTATTCCTTTATTTTGCTTACCCCACTTATTGGTCAGGTGATTCAGTTTGGACTGCATTAGATGGTTATAGCTCACCAACTATTCTGGGCGTTGGAGCTCAAGAAGGTATGCCAGGTATTAATGAAAGCTTTACTTGGATTGATGCCTTTATTGGGTCTATACCTGGTTCTGCTGGAGAAACTTCTACTCTTTTTATTCTTTTAGGTCTCCTTTTACTTTTATGGACTAGAGTTGCTTCGTGGAGAATAGTTGCTGGTGTCCTTATAGGGACCTTGGTAACTTCTCTTTTATTTAATTCAATTGGTTCAGATACCAATCCCATGTTCAATGTTTCTTTTCTTTGGCATATAGTTATTGGTGGATATGCTTTTGGCCTAGTTTTTATGGCTGTAGAACCTGTAACTGGATCTCATACAAACCCAGGTAGGTGGATCTATGGTTTTTTAATTGGAGTAATGGTTATTCTTATTAGAGTAATAAACCCGGCTTTTCCAGAAGGAATGATGTTAGCTATTTTATTTGCTAATCTATTTTCACCTCTTATTGATCATTATGTAAAAGAGTCAAATATTAAAAAGAGATTAAGAGTTTCAACTAGATATGAATAAAAACGATACTTTATTTAAAACTTTAATCGTAGGATTAGTCTTGTGTCTAGTTTGTTCGATAGTCATTTCTTCTGCTGCTGTCGGTCTTAGAGATCAGCAAAAAGCTTTAAAACAGGAAGATCAGCAATCTAAAATTCTATCTTCAGCAGGCCTTTTATCAGATAACAAGAGTATAGAAGAGATCTTTTTATTGATAGAGGAGCGTGTTGTTAATCTCGAAACTGGAGATTATGAAGATTCTTTAGACCCAATTAGTTTTGATGGTAAGAAATTTGAATCTGAAGATTATTCTAAAGATCCATTAACTTCTATTTTATTAACTTCAAAAGAAGACATAAGTTCCTTAAAAAGAAGAGAGAACTTTATTAAAATTTATCTTTATAAAATTGATAATCAAATAGAAGCTATTATTTTACCTATACGCGGACTTGGACTTTGGGGCACTCTATATGGATATTTAGCTATAGAACCAGACCTAAATACTATAATAGGATTGGAATATTTTTCTCATAAAGAAACTCCAGGTCTTGGAGCTGAGGTTGATAACCCTAGGTGGAAAGCTAAATGGAAGGGCAAGAAGATTTTTTCTTCAACAGGAGAAGTAAAGATAGAGGTTGTTAAAGGATTAGTAAATTTAAGGTCTGAGGATAAGGGTTTTCAAGTAGATGGTATTTCTGGTGCCACCATAACTAGTAGGGGTGTTACTAACATGCTTACTTTTTGGCTTGGTGAGATGGGTTATTCAAAATTCCTAGATAAATTAAAGCAAGAAATAAACGAAGAGGATGAACTAAATGTCTAAAGCTAAAGAAGTTCTTTTTAATCCTGTTTTTAATGACAATCCTATTGCCTTGCAAATCTTAGGCATTTGTTCAGCTCTAGCTGTAACCTCAAGTTTATATCCTACTTTATTAATGTGCATAGCTCTTACGGTTGTTGTTAGTCTATCCAACTTATTAGTTTCACTTATAAGAAATCATATACCTACAAATGTAAGAATGATTGTGCAAATAACAATAATAGCTTCGCTGGTAGTTTTAGTAGATGAAGTTCTTAAGGCTTATGATTATGAAACTAGCAAGGCTATTGGTGTATTTGTTGGATTAATCGTAACTAATTGTATAGTTATGGGGAGGGCAGAAGCTTTTGCTATGCAAAATGGTCCTTGGTTAAGTTTTCTAGACGGTCTAGGTAATGGTCTAGGCTACAGTCTTATTCTTTTAGTAGTAGCTACTTTTAGAGAACTTTTAGGAGCAGGTAGTCTGTTTGGCTATGAAATACTTATTCTAACCCAAAATGGAGGATGGTATCTGGGGAATAATTATATGGTCCTGTCATCAAGCTCTTTTTTAATAATTGGATTGTTTATTTGGCTATTACGAAGCTGGAAGATTGAACAAATTGAATCGCCAGAATTTAAAGTTGCTCGAAACAATCTTGAATCTAAAGAAGCAGGTACAAAAATCTAAAAATGTTTGAATATTATCTAAATCTTTTTATTACAGCTGTGTTTATAGAAAATATTGCTCTTGCATATTTCTTGGGTATGTGTACTTTTCTTGCAATATCAAAAACCATAAAAGCTTCAGCTGGTTTAGGACTGGCTGTTATTGTTGTTTTAACTATTACAGTTCCTATCAATAACTTTATCTATATGAATTTTCTTCAACCAGGAGCTCTTGATTGGATTGGAATTCCTAACTCTGACCTAGAGTTTGTTGGATTGATTACATACATTGGAATAATTGCAGCAGTTGTTCAGATTTTAGAGATGTTTTTAGATAAATATGTTCCTTTTCTTTACAATGCTTTAGGTTCTTTCTTGCCTCTCATAACTGTTAATTGTGCCATTCTAGGGGCTTCATTATTTATGGTTGAAAGAACATATAATTTCAGTGAAAGTTTAGTGTATGGATTTGGTGCTGGTGCTGGATGGGCATTGGCTATATTAGCATTAGCTGGTGTGAGAGAAAGACTTAAGTACGCTGATATACCTGAAGGCCTACAGGGATTAGGAATAACTTTTATTACAGTTGGTTTAATGTGTTTTGGCTTTATGTCATTTGGAGGAATCATTTTATAAACATGACTGATTTACTGCAGAATGATATTTTTTTAGGAGTACTAGCTTTCACTGTTGCTGTTAATTTAATGGTCTTAATTATTCTTTTTGCTAGAAAATTTTTAATTGCTACTGGTAATGTACAAATTGAACTAAATAATGATCCAGAAAGAACATTAACTGTTTCCGCTGGAGATAAGCTTTTGCAGACTCTTGCCAGCCAAGATATGTTTCTTTCCTCTGCTTGTGGTGGAAAAGGTACATGTGCTCAATGTAAATGTTTAATCTCAGAAGGCGGCGGAGCTATTCTTCCTACTGAAGAAAGTCATTTCACTAACAAAGAAAAAAGAGAGGGCTGGAGACTTTCGTGTCAAGTTGCAGTAAAAGATAATCTAAAAGTCCAAGTCCCTGATGAAGTTTTTGGTGCTAGGAAGTGGGAATGTGAAGTTATTTCTAATGACAATGTAGCAACATTTATAAAAGAGCTAGTATTGAGGCTGCCTGAAGGAGAAGAAGTAAACTTCAGAGCAGGAGGTTATGTGCAAATGGAAATACCCCCCTGTGATATAGATTTTAAGAATTTCAATATAGATCACATTTATAACGAAGATCTTGAGAGATTTAATTTTTGGGATAATTCAATTTCAATAAAAGAACCTGTAATTCGAGCCTATTCCATGGCAAATTATCCAGAAGAGAAAGGAATAATGAAGTTTAATGTAAGAATTGAGTTACCTCCGCCGGGCACTAACTTTCCTCCTGGTGAGATGACTTCCTATATTTTTAATTTAAAACCCGGAGATAAATTAACTATATTTGGTCCATTTGGAGAATTCTTTGCTAATGAAAGTAATGCTGAAATGATCTTTATAGGAGGTGGTGCAGGTATGGCTCCGATGAGATCTCATATTTTTGATCAACTACTAAGAATTAATACTAAAAGAAAGATAACTTTTTATTATGGCGCTCGAAGTTTAAAAGAAGTTTTTTATAAAGAAGAATATGATGAATTAGCAAATAAGTACGATAACTTTAATTGGACTCTTGCGCTTGATAGTCCACAACCTGAAGATAACTGGAAAGGGCACACTGGATTTATTCACCAAGTTATATTAGATGATTACCTTAATGATCATGAAGCCCCTGAAGACTGTGAATACTATATGTGTGGACCTCCGCCCATGATGAATGCAGTATTTGGAATGCTTGATGATTTAGGGGTCGAACCGGAAGCAATAAAATTTGATGATTTTGGAAGTTAATAAATTTTATCTTTTCCTTTGATACAAAAGTTTCTCTTACCTCTTTTTATTTTTCTATTATCTGTAGTAATTTTCTTAACCTGGGAAGGCCAAAGAACAACAACTTATCAAGGCGAGATAATGGGCACTACCTATAAGGTTATTATGATAGATGGAAATCAAAAGGAAGCTGATATTTTTAAGGTTTTAAACTCTGTAAATAATGAGATGTCTACTTATATAGAATCTTCCACAATATCAATTTTAAATAAATCAGAAATAGGTAAATGGGTTAATGTTTCTAATAATTTCATTAAAGTAGCAAGCTTTTCTAAAAAAATTTGTGATGAGACAAATGGAGCTTTCAATATCGGGCTAGGACATTTTGTTAATTATTATGGATTTGGTCCACCAAGAGAAATGGAAACTAATAATGACCAGTCTTTGAGAAAATTAAGTAATGATATTAGTTGTTCAATATATGAAATTGATAAAGAAAAGAAAAGAATTAAGCGAACATCAGATGTATATTTAGATATGTCAGGTATAGCAAAAGGGTTTGCAATAGATTTGCTTTCATCTTATTTAGATTCCAAATACGTTAAATCTTATTTTATTGAATTAGGAGGAGAAATTAAATTTAAAGGAAAAAAAGAAAATAATGAGCCTTGGCTGATAGCCATAGAAAATCCTAAATTATTAAGCTCTCCCATTGTAGTACTGTCTTCAAAAGATTATTTAGATTCTTCAATAGCAACTTCTGGGGAGTATAGAAATTTTTTAAATGTAAATGGTAATATTGTTTCACACACCATAGATCCTAAGTCATTTAAACCAATTAAAAATAATCACCTATCAGTATCTGTTATATCAAAAAGCGCTATGAAAGCTGATGCTCTAGCTACAGCTTTAAATGTAATGGGCGAAAAGGAGGGGCTGGAATATTCTAATGCTAATCAATTAATCTCTTTCTTCCTTGTGGATGAAAAAGGAGAAATATCGTTGAAACCTTCAAAATGGTTTTAATTAATTATAAAATTTAATTATGACAACAATATTGATAACTTTCAGTATTCTACTGATAATTTTCTTGGTCATGTCTATAGGGGTCTTTTTTGGAAGGAAGCCTATAGCTGGTTCATGTGGTGGCCTAAAAGCACTAGGAGAAATAGGTGATTGTGAGATTTGTGGTGGAGATCCTGCAAAGTGCCAATAATCTAGAACTGATTCATTGTATTATCTTTTCCGCCTGCCAATAATGCGTTATCACCAGAAAAATATTCTTTGTGTTCATCACCTATAGTAGAGCCTGCTAAATCTTGATGTTTAACTGAAGCTAAATCTCGCCTAATCTCTTTTCTTTGAATTTTTTTAACGTAAGCCAACATCCCTTTATCTCCAAAATAACCTTCTGCTAATATATGTGTGCCTAGAGCTGTCTCGTGATAAGTGGGTAAAGTTATTAAATGATGGAAGATACCTGCTTTAGCTGCTGCATCTTTCTGAAATTGTTGAATGAGCTCATCAGCTTTTTTACCTAGTTCAGACTTATCTAATTTTTGATCCATTAAACCTTTGGGTACTTCGACAGGATTAGGGTAATCAGAAACATCCTTACCTTCCTTAGACCATTCAGCATAAACCTGTTCTCTAAAAGCTAAAGTCCAATTAAAAGAGGGAGAATTATTGTAGACGAGCTTAGCTTCTGGATGTACTTTTCTTATTTCAGTAACCATATCTGCTATTTGCTTAACGTTAGGTTTCTCTGTTTCAATCCATAGCAAATCGGCTCCTGATTCAAGGCTAGTAATGCAGTCTAGAATTACCCGATCAACTCCTGTTCCTTCCCTAAATGAATACAATCCATTCTCTAACCTTACTGGCTTAACTAATTTTCCGTCTTGCTGGATAGCAATATCATATTGAGTTAGTTCATTTATATTTTCAATTGCTTCTGTTTCAAGAAAATCGTTATATCTACTTGCAATATCTCCAGGTTCTTTTGAAACAGGAACTTTTTGAGTTAACCCGGCTCCTAGTGAATCTGTTCTAGCTACAATAAGTCCATTTTCAACACCCAGTTCAAGATAAGCATATCTAATTGCATTAATCTTTGATAAAAAATCTTCATGAGGTACCGTTACTTTACCTGCTTGATGACCACATTGTTTTGCATCAGAAACTTGGTTTTCAATTTGGATGCAACAAGCTCCGGCTTCTATCATCTTTTTAGCTAAGAGGTAAGTAGCCTCTTCATTTCCAAAACCAGCATCAATGTCAGCGATTATTGGAACTACATGTGTTTCGTAAGCATCTATTTGACTTATTATTTTGGTCTCATCACCACCTTTCTCTCTTATCTCATCTAGTTCAAGGAATAAATGTTGAAGCTCTCTTGCATCAGCTTGTTTTAAGAAAGTATAAATTTCATTAATTAATAAGGGTACAGTAGTCTTTTCATGCATGCTTTGATCTGGTAGAGGACCAAAAGCTGACCTTAAACCAGCCACCATCCATCCACTTAGATAGACATAGCTTTTTGAAGTTGTTTTCTGATATTTTTTTACTGCCATTACCATTTGCTGTGCCGTAAAGCCATGCCAGCAACCTAAAGATTGTGTAAAATTTGAGGAATCTTTATCATACTCCCTCATGTCTTTATGCATTATATCTGCAGTATATTTAGCAATATCAAGACCTGTAGAAAACCTATTTTGCAATTTCATTCTTGCTGCATGTTCAGGGTCTACTCCACCCAATATAGGTCCTTTAGATTTTTTTAGATCTTCAAATTCTTTAATCAAATCAGTATATTTGTTCATAATTAGTTAATTACCGAAAATTATTTTTATGATTTTTAACAAGTTTCTAAGAAAGAAAGGATTTTAAACAACGCAGATAATAAATCAATAAAACTTATCTACGAAGTTAAATTTCTTTTGCAAGTTTCTTAGCTAATCCTATGTAATTAGATGGAGTTATTTTTAGAAGGAGTTCTTTTTCAGTTTTAGGTATATCTAAACCGTTAATCATTGAGTGTAAATCATCTTTAGTTATCCTCTTTCCTCTTGATGCTTTTTTCATTTCTTCATAGCCTTCAGTAATTCTATGTTTTCTCATAACAGTTTGTATCGCTTCAGTTAAAACCTCCCAAGATTCTTTTAAATCATAGTTTATCTTTTTTTTATTAACCTCGATTTTATTTAAGCCTTTTGTTAATGAAATTAAAGCTATCTGAGTGTGGGCAAAGCAAGCTCCTATGTTTCTCATTGTAGTTGAATCAGAAAGGTCTCTTTGCCACCTAGAAATTGTAATTTTAGAAGACATATGTAGAAATAAACTATTAGCTATCCCTAAATTCCCTTCAGCATTCTCAAAGTCTATTGGGTTAACTTTGTGAGGCATAGTTGAAGATCCCACTTCACCTTTTAATGTTTCCTGAGAGAAATAGTCCAAAGAAATATATCCCCATAAATCTCTTGATAAATCTATAAGTATGTTATTTAAGATAAAAAAGTTAAGAAATAGGCCTACCATATGGTCTTTGGGCTCAACTTGGGTTGTATAAGCAGACCACTCTAAACCTAATTTATTAACAAAGTTTTTTGAAACTCTTTCCCAATTTAATTTAGGATAAGCAATTATATGGGCATTGTAATTACCTACTGCTCCGTTCATTTTTCCCTTTAGTTTTTGAGAGCTAATTTGATCCACAACACCATCTATACGGTAAGAGAAGTTAGCAAACTCTTTACCAACAGTAGTAGGGGTTGCTAACTGACCGTGTGTTCTGGAAATCATTGAAATATTTGAATATCTCTTAGCTTTAGATTTAATTAAGTTATTTAGTTCCTTTAATTTTTTTGATGTAATTATATTGGAAGCATCTTTAACCATAAGTGCATAAGAAATATTATTAATATCTTCAGATGTACACCCAAAATGAATAAATTCGCTTAATGAATTTAGCTCTCTTGAATTATGAAATTGTTTTTTTAAATAATATTCAACAGCTTTAACATCATGATTTATTTTTTTCTCTATTTTCTTTACTTTATTAGCTTCGGTTAAATTAAATTTTTCTATGATATTGTTTAAAAACTTGATTGATGAAGGTTTTAATGTAGGGAGTTCTTTAATTCCAGCCTGATTTGATAAGTGGATGAACCATTTTATTTCTACAGATACTCTGTATTTAATTAATGCATACTCACTGAATATTTCTTGTAAATCAGATACTTGATTAGCATACCTGCCATCTGTAGGGGTTATTGCTGAGAGTTCAGTAATTTTCATTATCTATTTCATAAATCTGGATTATAACTTATCCACGATGTTACTTGCCTTATATCTAACTTAGAAGCAAACTATTAATATGAAAAAGTCCTTATTTATATTAGTCATATTTTTTTCTAATAGTTGGCAATTCTTATCAGCTAATACTGTGATTCACGCTGGTCTATTAATTGATGTAGAAAATTCTAGTGCATCTCAAGAAATGAGCATCCTTATTGAAGACAACAAGATTAAGGCAATAGAAACTGGCTATATTACTCCTAATTCTGAAGATACATATATAGATCTAAGTGCCTATACAGTGTTACCTGGTTTAATGGATATGCATGTTCATTTAAGCTCAGAATATTCAAAAAATTCTTATTTAGAAAGGATTAGTCTTAATTCTGCTGACTATGCGATTAGAGCAGTGGCAAACGCTGAAAAAACATTGCTTGCTGGATTTACAACAGTAAGAAATTTAGGTGACAGTGATGGAGTGAGTATAAGTTTAAGAAATGCTATTTTAGAAGGAACAGTTAAAGGCCCAAGAATTTTTTCCTCTGGTACTACCATAGCATCATCTGGAGGCCATGGAGATTCTACGAATTCATTAAACCATAATTTAACTAGTGACCCCGGACCTGATAAGGGAATAGTAAATAGTATTGATGATGCTTCTAAAGCAGTTAGGTTTAGATATAAGGAGGGTGCTGATTTAATTAAAATTACTGCGACAGGAGGAGTCCTTAGTAATGCTAAAAATGGACAAAATCCACAGTTAACTATTGAAGAGATATCACGAATTGTACAAATAGCAGGTGACTATGGTTTTAAAGTAGCAGCTCATGCCCATGGATCTGAGGGTATAAAACGAGCAGTAAAAGCAGGTGTTCATTCAATAGAACATGGAACATTAATGGATTCAGAAGGAATGAAGCTGATGAGAGAGAAGGGTACATATTATGTTCCGACAATCATTGCGGGTTTATGGGTTGCAGAAAAAGCTAAAGAGCCTGGTTTTTTTCCTGAATTAGTAAGGCCAAAAGCAACAGAAATTGGACCTAAAATAAAAACTACTTTTGGCAAAGCCTATCAAGCTGGCGTTAAAATTGCCTATGGTACTGATACAGGTGTATCAGAACATGGAAAAAATGCTTCTGAGTTTATACACATGATAGAAGCAGGTATGCCAGAAATGGATGCTATTCAATCAGCTACAATTGAAGCTGCCAAATTATTAGGAAAGTCAGATCAATTAGGAAGTCTATCAACAGGAAAATATGCTGACATCATTGCTGTTAGTGGAAACCCTTTATTGAATATTAGAGTTTTAGAAGAGGTAGATTTTGTAATGAAAAATGGATTGGTATATAAAACTCCTTAACTTATATCCATTATCTCGCCACCTCCTAAACATATATCATCCTTATAAATAACTGCTGATTGTCCAGGTGTAACAGCTCTTTGAGGCTCATTAAATTTAATGCTTAGTGTATCCTCTGAGATTTTAATAATGCATTTTTGATCTTTTTGCCTGTATCGAACCTTAACTGCTCCTTCAAATTCTTTCTCCTGAATATCATTGATCAAATTTAAATCTTTTGTTTTTATCTCATTTGACATAAGAAGAGGGTGGTTATGACCTTGAACAACAACCAGAGTATTATCTTTGGAGTTTTTGATTGCTACATACCATGGTAAATTACCAGAGTTTTTTAATCCTCCTATTCCCAAGCCCTGCCTTTGACCTAAGGTGTAAAAATGAAGACCTTTATGTTCACCAATCCTTTTACCATTTTCATCTTCTATATAACCTGGACTGATGGGTAAATAAGTCATTAGGAACTCAGGAAAAGGTCTTTCGCCAATAAAACAAATACCTGTACTGTCTTTTTTTTCACTAGTGATTAGGCCCTCTTTTTTAGCAACTTCTCTTACTTTAGTCTTATTTACTCCTCCAACTGGAAATATTGTTTTTGATAAAGACTTATTACTTATTGAGTGTAAAAAATAACTTTGGTCTTTTAATTCATCTTTTCCTTTTAAAAGATAAGTTTCCTTTTTGTTTATAAAGTTTCTTACATAATGACCTGTAGCTATATAGTCGTAGCCATTATCCATGGCGTAATTAAAAAACTTTTTAAACTTTATTTCTTTATTACATAAAATATCTGGATTAGGAGTTCTTCCTGCCTCTAGTTCACTAATAAAATACTCAAATACTTTTCTTTTATACTCTTTAGAAAAATTCTCTTCTATTAGATTAATCTTTAATTGCTCAGATACAAATATAGCATCCATAAAATCTTCTTTAACGCTGCAATATGGAGAGCCATCATCGTCTTCCCAATTTCTCATAAAAAGAGCTGTAACCTCATAGCCTTCATTTTTTAATAATAGTCCAGATACTGATGAATCTACCCCACCAGATAATCCTAGCAACACCTTTCCTTTACTCATTTTTATTGATTAGATTAGATTTGTACTAGATATGCTATATAATTCTGCTCCCTCTCACAAAATTTTGCATTAAAAATGGGATTTAAGCATATAAAGGTACCTGAAAAAGGAAACAAAATAACTTTTGATACATCTGGAAAAATTATAGTTCCAGACAATCCTATCATCCCTTTTATTGAAGGAGATGGTATAGGGAGCGATATAACTCCGGCTATGATTTCTGTAGTAAACAGTGCTGTAACTAAATCATACGATGGAAAGAAAGAAATATCTTGGATGGAAATTTATTGTGGTGAAAAATCTGTTGAAGTTTACGGAGATGGACATTGGCTTCCACCAGAAACCTTACAAGCCTTGGAAGAATATTCTGTTGGCATAAAAGGTCCTTTAACTACTCCAGTAGGAGGAGGAATAAGATCTTTAAATGTAGCTCTAAGGCAAGAGTTAGATCTATATGTATGTCAACGTCCAATTAGGTACTTTGAAGGTGTTCCAAGCCCTGTAGTAAGCCCTGAGAAAACAGACATGGTAATTTTTAGAGAAAATTCAGAAGACATTTATGCAGGAATTGAATGGGAAGCAGATTCTCCAGAAGCAAAAAAGATAGTTAATTTTTTAAGAGATGAAATGGGCGTTACCAAAATAAGGTTCCCAGAAAATTGCGGTATAGGTGTTAAACCAGTTTCTAAACAAGGTACACAGAGATTAGTTGATAAAGCTATTCAGTATGCAATTGATAATGATAGAAGTTCTGTAACTCTAGTCCATAAAGGTAATATTATGAAATTTACTGAAGGCTCATTTAAAGATTGGGGATACCAACTTGCAGCTGAAAAATATAATGCTGAAGAATTAGATGGAGGTCCCTGGCATAAATTAATCAATCCTAAAACAGATAATGAGATTGTTATTAAAGATGTAATAGCTGATGCTTTTCTTCAACAAATATTAACTAGACCTGATGAATATAGTGTTATCGCAACTCTAAATTTAAATGGTGATTATATTTCAGACGCCTTAGCTGCAGAAGTAGGGGGCATTGGTATAGCTCCAGGAGCTAATCTTGGAGATAAAGTTGCTCTTTTTGAAGCAACTCATGGTACGGCACCAAAATATACAGGTTTGGATAAAGTAAATCCTGGTTCACTTATATTATCAGCTGAAATGATGCTTAGATATATGGGTTGGACAGAAGCTGCGGATCTAATTATTAAAGGATTAGCAAAAACAATAGAATCTAAAACAGTTACGTATGATTTTGAGCGCTTAATGAGCGGAGCCAGTCTAGTTAAATGCTCTGAATTTGGAGAGGCAATAGTTGATAATATGAACTAATGTTCATAAAGCTTACACAATTAAGAATTTTTCTCGGTCCGGATAAAGATCTTGATGATGATGGAACATCAATTGCTGTAGCTACAGCAAAACCTAAAATTAAGAAACCTCCTCTATATAGAGTTATTATTTATAATGATGATTACACACCTATGGAATTTGTTGTTTTTGTATTACAAAATATTTTCGGTATTGATAGAGACAAAGCAACACAAATTATGTTAGCTGTGCATACACAAGGTAAGGGAGTTTGCGGTATATTTACAAAAGAAGTAGCGGAAACTAAATCTGCACAAGTTAATAATTTAGCAAGAGAGAACGAACATCCTTTAGTAAGTGAAATCGAACCAGTTGATGATGAATAATGATAGAAAGTGAACTAGAAAAAAATCTAAATGAAGCATTTAAGTATGCTCATAAAAAAAACCACGAATTTGTAACTGTAGAACATTTGTTTTTAACTCTTTTAAAGAACAATGATGCTCTTGAGGTCTTAACTTATTGTGGAGCAAACATTGATTCTCTTCAAGGTGACCTAGAAAATCACATCAAAGAAAATACACCAATCTTATCTGAAGAAGAAGATAAAGAGATTCAACCTACATTGGGCTTCCAAAGAGTCCTTCAAAGAGCGGTTTTTCATGTCCAATCTTCTGGTAAGAAGGAAGTTAATGGAGCTAATCTACTAGTAGCTATATTTAGTGAAAAAGAATCACATAGCGTTTTTCTTTTAAATCAAGAAGGCATATCTAGATTAGATATAGTTTCTTTTATAAGCCACGGTAAGAGCGATGAAAGTTTTGAGGAAGAAATTTCTGAAGAAAATAAACAAGATAAGATAAAAGATAGTTCTGCCTTAGAGGCCTTTACCATAAACCTAAATCAAGAAGCTTTAGAGGGAAAGATTGATCCTCTTATTGGAAGAAAAGACGAAGTAGAAAGAGTCATACAAATTTTAGCTAGAAGAAGTAAAAATAACCCATTATTAGTAGGAGAGTCGGGTGTTGGTAAAACTGCAATTGCAGAAGGAATTGCTAAACTAATTACAGAAAACAAAGTTCCAGAGTTAGTTAAAGAAAGCACTATATATTCCTTAGATATGGGAGCTCTTCTTGCAGGAACAAAGTATAGAGGTGATTTTGAAAAGAGATTAAAGCTTGTACTAAAGGAGTTAGAAGAAAGTGGAAAATCAGTCCTATTTATTGATGAAATTCATACAATTATAGGTGCAGGAGCAACTTCGGGCGGGGTTATGGATGCCTCAAACCTTTTAAAGCCAGCACTTGCAAAAAGTGGATTAAGATTTGTTGGATCAACAACATACAAAGAATATAGAGGTATATTTGAAAAAGATAGGGCGTTATCTAGACGATTTCAAAAAATTGAAGTTCAGGAGCCTTCTATAGAAGAAACAATAAAAATACTTAAAGGACTAAAAACAAGATTCGAAAAACACCACAATATTAAGTATACAGAAAATTCCCTTAAAGCAGCTGCTGAGCTTTCTTCACGTTATATTAATGATCGTTACCTTCCTGATAAAGCAATAGACGTTGTTGATGAAGCAGGAGCTAAACAACAGTTATTACCAAAATCTAAAAGGAAAAAAACTATATCTCAGATAGATGTAGAAAAGATAGTAGCCTCTATAGCTAGAATTCCTGAAAAAACCGTTTCGTCTTCAGATAAAATTTCATTAGAAAAATTAGAGGAAAACTTAAAAAGAGTTATTTTTGGTCAAAATCAAGCCATTAGTAGCTTAGCTGCTTCTATTAAATTATCTAGAGCCGGACTAGGTTTAGTTGAAAAACCAGTGGGCTCTTTCCTTTTTTCAGGACCAACAGGGGTAGGTAAAACTGAAGTATCAAAACAATTAGCACTAATAATGGGTATTGAGTTTATTCGATTTGATATGTCTGAATATATGGAAAGGCATACAGTTTCTAGATTAATAGGGGCACCACCAGGTTATGTAGGTTATGATCAAGGAGGGCTGTTAACTGAATCAGTTACTAAACATCCTCATTCAGTAATTCTACTTGATGAAATAGAGAAAGCACATCCTGAAGTTTTTAATATTCTTTTACAGGTTATGGATCATGGCACTTTAACAGACAATAATGGAAGAAAAGCAGATTTTAGAAATGCAGTTTTTATCATGACTACAAATGCAGGTGCCCAAGACATGAGTAGAGCTTCTATGGGATTTAATACACAAGATCATACTAGTGATGGTATAGAGATTATTAAAAAGACCTTTTCTCCTGAATTTAGGAATAGACTAGATGCGATCATCCCATTTAATCCTTTAGATATTGAAGTTATAAAAACAGTAGTTGATAAATTTCTTGTTGAGCTCCAAGCTCAACTGGATGAAAAGAGAGTTCAATTAGAGGTTTCAGATAAAGCTAGAGACTGGATTGCTGATAAAGGATATGACAAAACCATGGGAGCAAGACCTATGCAAAGGTTAATTCAAGAAAAGATAAAGAAACCTTTAGCTGAAGAAATTCTGTTTGGTAAATTTTCTTCAAAAGGTGGTGTTGTTTTGGTAGACCAACATGAAGACAGTTTATCTTTAAAGTTTAAAGAATCATCAAGAAATAAAGATAAAGTATCTTAATTTATCTTTCTCTAAATATTATTCTTCCTTTTGAAAGATCATAAGGCGTGATTTCAACCTTTACCTTATCTCCCGTTAAAATTCTTATGTAATTCTTACGCATTCGACCTGATATATGTGCTGTAACTACGTGATCATTTTCTAATTTAACCCTAAAGGTCGTATTAGGTAAGGTTTCTATAACCTCTCCATCCATTTCTATTAAGTCTTGTTTTGCCATATATAATAGATTTTGCCTTAGTAGCATTAATTAATCAAAATATCAGTATGAAAGATAAAAAATTTAAATTCTGGAAACTTCTTTTCATACTTTTTTTAATTATTGTTTTTATAGCCTTTTCAAGTTTTTTAGTGGATAGAATCGTTTTGCATTAAACAGAAATTACTTTTTTCTTGATCAATTCTTCTATCTTAATCTCAGAGTACTTGCACCAGCTAATGAGAGTCTCTTTAGTGTGTTGACCTAAGTGAGGGGGAGGGGAGTAAGAATCTTCATTGGTATATGAAAGTTTAATAGGATTTCCAGGCATAGTTACTTTTCCTCCGTCAGGGTGATCAACATCAATAAGCATTTTTCTATGCATTACTTGTTCATCAGAAAAGGCTTGACTGAAACTATTAATAGGAGCGCAAGGAACTTTTGCAGCATTGAGAGCATTTATCCAAAACTCAGAAGTTTTAGTAGATAGCTTCTTATTTAGTTCTAGTTCTATGAATTTCTGGTTCTTTAGTCTTCCTTCAGATTTTTTAAATATTTCGTTTCGTAAACTATCTATATCAACTATTCTGAGTAATTCTTCCCAAAATGCATCTGTTATTACTGCAATGACAACAAAGCCGTCTTTTGTAGTAAAACTGTTATAGGGAACATGAACGAAATGAGCATTACCTATAGGTTCTGGGTCAATACCAGATAAAGTTTGCATTGTAGCCATATATGTTAGTAAAGAGATTTGCACGTCGAGTAAAGACAAATCTAAATGTTGTCCTTTACCAGTTCTCTCTCTAGAAAGAAGTGCAGACAGTATTCCTATTACGCTAAATAAACCAGAACCTAAGTCACCAATAGGAATGCCTGCTCTAGTAGGTTTTGAAGCATCTGAGCCAGTTATAGACATTCCTCCACTGTATGCTTGAACAATTTGATCATATGCTGGTCTAGATGCATGTTTACCAGTTTCACCAAACCCAGTAATAGAACAAGTAATTATCTTAGAGTTAACTTTTTTTAATTTTGAGTAGTCTATTTGTAGTTTTTGTACTACTCCTGCACTGAAGTTATTTAGAACAACATCAGCAGACTTAACTAAATCGTGGAAGACTTGCAGGCCATTATCATCTTTTAGGTTCAGTGCTAGGCTTTTTTTATTTCTATTTAATGTTAAAAAATAAGCTCCAAAACCCTTAAATGAATAATTTGCATCATTAGCTAAAAGACTTCTTGTCATTTCACCTGTTCCTAAGGGTTCAACCTTTACAACTTCAGCTCCTAAATCTGCTAAAACCATTCCAGCATATGGACCGGCTAGCATATGAGTTAAATCTAATACCTTAATTCCTTCTAAAGGCTTCATGTCAGGCGCATTGTACTACGTGTATATCTTTATTTAATAGGGGATACTAAGTGACTCTAACGAGATATATAAGATAACATTTATTATTTAACATAATATATATTATACGAATAAAGAATAACTTAATATAGTGGTTTAGGTTTGTAGATTTACTATATGTAGTATTGATAGAAAGTATTTAAATTACAAAAGCTCTGTAATTAACTAGATTTGAATAGGTATTTCCACATTAACAGCCCTATCAACGGAATACTCCAATATAAGAAAGGAATAAATAAAAAGAAGAAACTTATATTTTCTGGTAATTCAATTTCTATATATTCAAGTGGAAAACCCATAAAAATTAGATAACTCCCCATAGATTGAACAAATCCTATTAAGGACAATAAGATTGTAATAAATAGAAATGACCTAAAATTAAATACTTTAGATATAAACTCTTTCAATTAACTTATAGCGCTTCACAGTCAGGATGACTAGGTTTTTTCTTGCACTTTTTCTCTAAAGCTCTTCTTTTCTTTTTAGCAGCAGCATCTCGTTTTTTTGCTGCAGACCTTACTTTTTTACCTTTCTTTTCATCAATCCTAACAGCAATCTGACCCCTTGTTATATCTCCTTCTAGTACTTTTCCAATAGAAAACTTAGATTTGGCTTCTGTTACTTCTACCGTACCTATATAAGTTTCATCTTGACCAAGCATTTCTCCGGTATCAGGATCCATAAAACCTTCTCCTAATTCTACTATTTTATAAAATCTACCATTCTTTACTGAAGGCGTCCCATAGTTCAAATAAACCTGGCCTTTTGAGACATTAATTACTTTTATAGGAAATATATCCATTGCAACCATAGCTGCTATTGAATTAGCTGTTTTTCTTTGAACATCACCCAGAGGATCAGCTTCAGCAGAACCTGTAGCAAATCCTTCCATAGCAAAGGCACTTCCAGTGGTTGCTGAATGCTCAACAGTTTTAGAAATTCTAATTGAGCCAGTTGAAACATCTACAACCCTTATGTCTACTTGCATTTCAGCTTTTTGACTTCCACTACCAATACCACCTATAGCGATAGCATTTTCTGTAGATCCTAGTTTAGTTATAGAGCCATATATCATATAGTCTATACCACTTAAGCCACCTACCTGACCTGAACCTCTTGTTAGTCCGCCCGCACTCAATGCTTGTTCCCCTAGAATATCATCCATCCTAGACCTTTCCATAAGTTCAAACTTGTTTGTTTGAGAAATTGCTGTTTCTAACATAGTTAGAAATGAAGCTGGATTACCTCCCACTGTAGACTGAATATCTCCTATACCTACTACTGGTTTATTTGCATAAACCCCTAAGGATAAAAGTAAAGTTAAAGCTATTACTTTAAATTTTAAAAAAACCTTAATCATATTTTTCTCCCAATTTTTTCTCTTTTTTCGTTGTTTAAATTATTGCTTCCAGATCCTACTTTATCTTTAATAATTCTTGCTAACTGGCCTCTTTCTGGAGTTCCCCCAGATAAAATTTTAGCTTTTGAAAATTTAGGAAGAGCTTCTGTAACTTGGATGGTTCCTATAGTTTTTTCAGTTGATCCTAGATTTAATCCAGTTGCTTCATCAATTATGTCTTCACCTTTTTCAATAATCTTAAGTTTATCTCCAACACTTAATACAGAGTTTCCATAATTAATGTAGGCACAGCAATTAGAATCAGCGTCTTCTCTAAACATAACAACTTCTATAGGAAAGATACTTTCTGCTATAGCTGCAGCTACCATTTTTGCTGCCCTTCTTTGAATGTCTGACAAAGGGTCTGCTTCTGACTCACCTGTTGTAATACCTTTAGTTGCCATTCCTGAACCAGTTGTCATGCTTACTTCTACACTTTCAGCTCTTCTAATTTCTCCAGTTGTTGCATCTACAACTTTTAGGTCTACTCCAAATTCACTTATTATTTTAACTGTAGCGAACTTACCAGTTGAAATAGTTTTCTTTTTTGAACCGAATTTAGTTATAGAACCATAAACTAGATAATCAATAGCTGATAGGTTCATCGGGGTACCAGAATCAGAGAATTCACCTTGAAGACCTTGTTCTGCAAGTACTTCATCTACCCTATTTCTTTCCATAATTGTAAATCTTCCGATTTTTACCATTTGGGTTTCTAGCATAGTTTGAAAATTTATAGCTTTAGTTTCCTTATAAGCTCTCCAATCTTTATTGTCTATACCTGAGGTTATTTCAGTTATTCCAATGATAGGTAACTCTGCAGCCAAGAATCCAAAAGAAGATAGATATAATAAAAAAAGTGATATTTTTTTACTCATAATTTTTCCTGTAAATCATTACATCAAAATACAACATTATTTAGTTTTTTTAAAGAAAAAAGTATAAGAATAGCTACTAATAGGGATCTTTTCTTATTACATAACCATCAGCAATTTGTTTCATTTCTTTTCTTAAGAAAATAAGAGCCAGTAGATTAGGGATTGTAGCTATAGGACCTATAACCGTAGCTATGTCCCAAACTATTTTGGTATCAATAATAGAAGCGGTAAAGAATGCTGCAACATAGATAATTCTATAATAAAGTATCCACCCTTCTCCAAATAGATGAGCTGTAGCTCTATCTCCGTAATAAGACCAGGCTATAACAGTAGAAAAAGCAAATAATAGAAGTCCAATAGCAACAATATATTGTCCAAAATTACCAAAAATACTTTTAGTGAAGGCCTTACCTGTAAGGTCTGCTCCAAGCAATAAAGAATTTCCTCTTACAGTGAAGCTACTGATATTGCTTATTCTTCCATTAACAACCTCTATAGATCCAGTGAAGTTTGAATTATCTGAGGTTATAACTACATTTTCAGCAATTGAACGGTTGTGCAATAAAGTTAGATCTTTAGAGGTAATCTGGCCATCGACTACTTGTATTGTTCGGTTTAGCTCAATATCAGATCCTGAACCATAATAATAATCCCTTAAGATCTCAGTATCTTCTTTACTGCTTTCTAAGTATTGTCCTTCAACAAAAAGCATAGAACTAGCTTCAAACTTATTCTCAAATTTTTCAGTCCACACCCCAGAAGAAAGAATAACTAGGCCAGTTAAAGTGCATATGATTATTGTATCTATAAAAGGCTCTAAAATAGATACCATGCCTTCCTCTACAGGATTCTCTGTTTTAGAAGAAGCATGAGCAATTGGAGCTGAACCTTGTCCTGCTTCATTTGAATAAAGACCTCTATTAACTCCCCTAGTTAAAGCGGCAGCTACGCTTGCGCCCAAAAATCCACCGACAGCTGCCGTTGGGTTGAACACGTGAATGAAAATTGATTTAAATGAAGGAA
>CAYFFW010000014.1:0-35889 GCA_964342745.1 uncultured Gammaproteobacteria bacterium | reverse complement strand
GGCGGCGGCGGAGGTGGAGGCGGCGGAGGCGGCGGCGGCGGCGGCGGAGGTGGAGGTGGCGGCGGCGGTGGCGGTGCAGGAGGTTCATCGCTTCCTCCAGAACCACTGTCAGCTAAAGCCGCTGCAGCTGCTGCTATCGCTATGATAGCTGCTACTGTTCCCATTGATACACCACCAGCTGCTGATCCAGCAGCTGCATTTCCGGCAGCAGAACCCTCGGCAGGAGATTTTTCATCTCTTGGTGCTTTATCGTCAGGGTTTTGCTTTTCTCCTTTCTCAGCAGCTAAAGAGAGCTGTGGTGTAAACACCAAAAACCCTGCTGCAATTAAAGAAATAAATTTGTTTTTCATAGTAATTTTTCCGCTAGTCTCTATAAAATATTTTCAGCTCTTATTTGTTAGAAATTAAGTATTAATCAACTTTTCTGATATGTCAACAGTATAAGAGAATACCACTAAACTTCTAATACTCCCTTTAGCCTATGCAAAAGGGCCTGCCATTAAAACATAATCAAATAAAAATGAAAGTATTAATTTTAAACTTGTATATAAGCTTTTAACTGCTATGTTTAGAGTTTTTTAAATATAAAACTAAATTACTAAGTGGTTTCTTGATGAGAAGAATAGCTTTTAACTTTGTGAATTTAAATTTTGGCTATAATTAGATAATAAAATGAAAACATTAGTTTTTTTTTGCGAAAACAAATTAGTTACTAATTTTTTTAAGGATTAATACTATTTTTTTAAAGTTTATTTCTCTGTTTATGCCTTTTTTAAGGTTACTTCCACCTGAAGTATCACATTCAGTTTCTTTATCAGGCTTAAAGGCCTGGACTTACATTATTAAGTCAAAACCTAAACCCGTTACTACAACTGAAGTAGAATTATTGGGTTTAAAGTTTTTAAATAGATTAGGTCTAGCTGCTGGTATGGATAAAAATGCAGATTTTGTAGACCCTTTATCTTCTCTAGGTTTTTCCTTCATAGAATTAGGAACTCTGACACCAATGCCTCAGCAAGGTAACCCCAAGCCCAGATTATTTAGGATCCAGGAAAAAAAGTCACTAATCAATTCAATGGGCTTTAACAATAAAGGTATTGAGTATGCAATTTCTAATATAGAAATGAGTGAATCTAGCTCGATAATAGGTGTGAGTATTGGGAAGAACTTTGATACTCCTTTAGAGAAAGCAACTGAAGACTATATATATTGCTTGGAAAAGGCTTATGGTGTTTCAGATTACATAGCAGTAAATATTTCTTCACCTAATACTAAAGATCTAAGAAGGTTAGAAAGCGAAAAATATTTTTCAAGTTTAATCTCGTCTTTAAAAAACAAACAAGAAACTCTTGCCAAGTCAAATGGCTATAAACCTATTTTGCTTAAACTCTCTCCTGATCTGGAACCAAACCAGTTAGAAGGTATTTGTAAAGAAATAATGGATAAGGATATTGATGGGGTTATTTCTTCAAATACAACTATCTCTCATAACTATGAACAAAAGGGAGGTCTAAGTGGGCAAGAGCTCTTTGATATATCTAATAAAAATCTAATTGCTTTGAGGAGTTTTCTCGGTCCATCATTTCCTATTATTGCCTCAGGAGGAGTCATGAGTTCTAGCGATTACAACAAAAAAATTAAACTAGGAGCTCAGCTTGTTCAAGTTTATACAGGGATGATCTTCAAAGGACCTTCTCTGGTATCTGAAATACTACATTCTTAATAATTAAAATTTTTAATACTTGACAGAAAACCCTTTTTTGATCTTTATACTAAAAAGGAGTTAATTACTTTTTTATATTTATGAATTCTGTAGTTGTTGTTGAATCCCCAGCTAAAGCTAAAACTATTGAAGGTTACTTGGGAGATTCTTTTAGTGTCATTGCCTCTTTTGGCCATGTTAGAGATATGGAGGATAAAGATGGTGCTGTCATACCTGGTTCATGGTCAGATATAAAGTGGTCATTAAACAACAAAGGGGAAAAGCAAATAAAAGAGATTCTTGCTCTCCTAAAAAAAGCTGATCATTTAATTTTAGCTACAGATCCAGATAGAGAGGGCGAAGCAATAGCTTGGCATATCTATGAACTGTTAAATGAAAAGGGAGTACTAAATGATACAAAAGTTAGTAGAGCTGTCTTTAACTCTATTACTAAAAGATCAGTTAGTGATGCTATAGAAAATCTACGTTCAATAAACAAAGATAAAGTTGAGGCTTACTTAGCAAGAAGGGTTTTAGATTACGTAGTGGGCTTCAATATCTCTCCTCTGCTTTGGAGGAGGCTTCCTGGAGCTAAGTCAGCTGGAAGAGTTCAGTCTGTAGCTTTAAAACTTATATGTGAAAGAGAAAACGAAAGGGAGGCTTTTGAACCGCAAGAGTATTGGACTATCCAAACCAACTTTCTTAGACATCAAGATAAGATTTCTTCGCAAGCTTATTCAATTGATGGTGAAAGATTAAAGAAATTTGCCATATCTAATCAAGCTAAAGCTGAAGAATTATCTAAGAGAGCAGAAGAGTCATCTTTTTCTATAACTGAGATTAATAAGAAACCTGTAAAAAGAAACCCAAAGCCACCTTTTATTACTTCTACTCTTCAACAGGAATCAGCTAGGAAACTCAGATTCTCTGCTGATCAAACCATGAGAACTGCTCAGACCCTCTACGAACAAGCCTTTATAACTTACATGAGGACTGACAGTCCTATTATGTCTGATGAAGGAGTCCATCAATGCAGGGAGGTTATCTTAGAAAAATATGGTTCAAATTTTTTACCTGACAATCCTCGTTTGTACAAGAGTAAATCTAAACAAGCGCAAGAAGCTCATGAAGCTATTAGGCCAACTGATATAAATAAATTGCCATCTGAAGGGGGACTTTCGGGAGATGAAAAAAAACTCTATGAATTAATTTGGAATAGATCCGTAGCAAGTCAAATGGAAAGTGCAGAAGTTACTCAAACTGAGGTCATGATTGCTTCAGATAAAGGTGATTTGATTTTTAAAGCAACCGGATCTCAAATAGTGTTTAAAGGTTTCTTAGAGGTTTATGAAGAAGGGAAAGATGAAGAACAAGAATCTACAGAAGCAAGATTACCTTCTCAACTAGAGGTAAAAGAAAAATTAACTATCCAATCTATCTTGCCTGAACAGCATTTTACTAAGCCGCCACCAAGATATACAGAAGCAAGTCTAATCAAAGAACTTGAAGAAAAAGGAATAGGAAGGCCTTCAACTTATGCTTCTATTATGAACAGTATCAAGAAAAGAGAGTACGCTTCTCTTGAGAATAAACAATTTAAACCAGCCAATAAAGGCAGAGTTGTTGTAAGTTTTTTAGATTCTTACTTTCTTAATTATTTTAAATACGAGTTCACAGCTAACATGGAAGAGTCTTTAGATGAAATAGCTAATGGAGAATTGCTTTGGACCAATCTTTTAGATAATTTTTGGGAAGGCTTTAAACCTAGTATTGATTCAGTTCTTGAATTATCAAATAGAGAAGTCCTAGAAAGATTAAATGAAGTACTAAAGGATCGATTGTTTCCTAAAGGAAACACATGCCCCAATTGTCAGGCCGATCTAACCTTAAAAAATAGCCCTCGTTTTGGACCCTTTATTGGTTGTACTAAATATGATGATTCTGGTTGTGATTATAAGAGCCCTCCTTTTTTAACTCTCGAAGAGGTTGATGCTCATGCTAGGGCGAAAGAGTCTCTGGGTGTTTATCCAGAATCTGGTAAGGATATTTTCTTAAAACCTTCTCGTGGCGGAGGTCTCTATTTAGAAACTCAAAATTCTAAATCTGAAAACATCAGACAGACTATTTCTAATGAAGTAGCGGAAAATATAACTTTAGATCAAGCTTTATTGTGGGTCAGCTTGCCTAGAGATATTGGTCTCCACCCAGAAACAAACGAAATGATTCAAGCAGGCTTTGCTAGAGGACCTTTTGTTAGAGTTAAGAAAGGAGTTAATAAAGAGGGAAAAGATACTTATCAGTATGCAAACTTAGCTAATGATGAAGACATCTTCTCTATAGGAATGAACAGGGCAGTAGAATTGCTTTCAGGAAAAGGGATTTCGAAAGAAGAGGCAAAAGAGCTAGGCTTAGACCCTACCAGTAAAGTACCTGTTCTTCTTAAGAAAGGTAGATATGGAGCCTATATAGAAACTGATGAACTCATTAGAAAGACTGTTCCTAAAGATATGCAATTTGATGAGGTAACTCTTGAATGGGCTGTAAATAATTTGCCAATAATTAGCTATCATCCTGAAGACTCTAGGGCGATTGGGATAAGGAGGCAAAGAACCAGAAGCAAAGGCTGGAAAGCTTTTGTTGTTCATGCTGGAGAAAAGAAAGAATTGCCTAAGGATATGAAAGTAAAAGATGTGGACGAATCTATAGCCTTATCTCTATTAGAATAGATCTTTAAAATCTTTTAATAACACCAACACAAATACCTTCTAAGAAGAATTCTTCATTTTCAAGGTTAATATTTATAGGCTTGAAGAGTTTATTTTGAGGTTCAAGGGTAATGTTTCCTTCACCAGAAGAACGAAAGGTCTTAACAGTTACTTCATCATTAATTCTTGCAACTACGATATCACCATTTTTACATTCTTTAGATTTCTTAACGGCTATCAGATCTTCCTCATTTATTCCAATGTCTTTCATACTTTCGCCTTTTACTCTGAGTAAAAAGTCAGCCTTTTGGCTAAACATATTTGAAGGAATTTCTAAGTTCTTCTCTATATTTTCTTCTGCTAATATTGGGTCTCCTGCGGCCACAAGGCCTACAACTGGAGTACCTTGTTGATCCTCATTTAATACTATTCCTCTTGAAGCTCCAGAAAGAATCGAGATAAATCCTTTTTTTTCTATAGCCCTTAAATGCTGTTCTGCAGCATTAGGAGATTTAAACCCAAGAGTTCTGGAAATATCAGCCCTTGTAGGAGGAAAGCCTTTTTCTTTTAGATGATCTTTTATTAGCTCTAAAATCTCTTTTTGCCTTGCAGTCAGGTCTTTCATATATGCTCCAAATAACTTTATTACTGTAATTATATACAGTAAAATGATAATTATTCAAATTTATGTTAGTTATAGGCATTACTTCTAGAGCACTTTTTGATCTTGATGATAGTCACAAGATTTTTGAAAAAGATGGGCTAGAGGCTTACAGGGAATACCAAATTTCAAATGAAAATGTAGCTCTTAATCCAGGACAGGCATTCCCTTTAGTAACAAAGTTACTTAATTTAAACAAAGAATTAAAAGAAGAGAAATCTGTTGAAGTTGTCTTGTTAAGTAGAAATTCTTCGGATACAGGATTAAGAATTTTTAATTCAATAGAGCATCATAACCTTGATATTAAGAGAGCTGCATTTTGTGGTGGGAATAGTCCTCATACCTATGCAAGAGCATTTGGTGCGCAACTATTTCTTTCAACAGAATTTTCTGACTGTAAATTAGCTCTTAAGAGTGGAGTTGCAGCAGCTAGAATAATTCCAACTGGAATAGCTAAAACTAAAAACAGTCAATTAAAAGTTGCATTTGATGGTGATGCAGTAATCTTTTCAGAAGAGTCCCAAGAAATTTTTGATTCAAAAGGATTAGATGCTTTTGATAAAAATGAAAAAGAATTAGCAAAAGAACCTCTCTCTGGAGGACCTTTCAAACCTTTCCTTTCAGAATTACATAGAATTCAAAATTTATTTTCTCAACCAGAGTGCCCGATAAGAATAGCTTTAGTTACAGCAAGATCTGCTCCTTCACATGAAAGGGTTATAAGAACTCTAAGGGATTGGAAGATAAGAATAGATGAAAGTTTGTTTTTAGGAGGATTGAAGAAAGTAGATTTTTTGAAAGTCTATCAAGCAGATATATTTTTTGATGATCAAGAGGAAAACTGCGATTCTGCAAGTGAAGAAATACCAACAGGCCAAGTAGTAAATCTTAAGACTAAGACTGAAAAAATTACTTAAAAAGTATAAAATTCAGTTTCTCAACTTTTTTACCACTAATAATTTAATTTATGGAATATATTTGTCTTGATCTTGAAGGGGTGTTAGTCCCCGAAATATGGTCTGAAGTCGCAAAGATTACTGGCGAAGAAAAGTTTAATTTAACTACTCAAGACGTAAAAGATTACTCTGAACTAATGGATATGAGAATGGATCTTGTTAATAAGATGGATTTATCAATAAATGATATTCAACAAGTAGTTAAATCAATGGATCCTTTTCCAGGAGCAAGAGAGTTTATTGATTGGGCAAGAGATAATTTTCAGGTAACGATTGTTTCTGATTCTTTTTACCAATTAGCTTGGCCTTTAATAAGGAAGCTAGGAACACCTTCCATTATTTGTCATCATCTAATTATTGAAGGAGAAAAGCTGAAGGATTATTCTTTACGTCAAGAAGAAAACAAGAAGCGGGTAGTAGAAGTACTCAAAGAGCTTAAGTATAAGGTTTTTGCAGCAGGTGATTCCTACAATGATATACAGATGCTACAAGAAGCAGATTTAGGTTTATTTTTTAAAGCTCCAGGCCACATAAGAAAAGAATACAGCAATATAGAAGGCGTAGAGAGTCACTCGGAATTGAAGAGGGCTTTCTCAAAGGCATCTCAATTTATTTAGGATTAACATGAATATAAATCTTTCAAAGGGAAAAATTTTAAGAAAAGCTATTAAGGAAAATAAGCCTTTACAAGTTGTTGGGACTGTAAATGCTTATACTTCCCTCTTAGCTAAGAAGACGGGACATAAAGCAATCTACCTTTCTGGAGGTGGAGTAGCTGCTTCAAGTATGGGTATACCCGATCTAGGAATAACTACTTTGCAGGATGTCTTGATAGACGCACAAAGGATAACTAGTGTATGTGACTTGCCTTTAATTGTTGATGCAGATACTGGTTGGGGAGGAGCATTTAATATTTCTAGGATGGTTAAGAGCATGATCAATGCTGGGGTAGCTTGTATACACATCGAGGATCAGGTCGAACAAAAAAGGTGTGGTCACAGACCTAATAAAGAACTTGTCTCTCAGCATGAGATGCAAGATAGAATTAAAGCTGCTGCTGATGCTAAAACCGACAAAGACTTCATGATAATGGCTAGAACAGATGCCATTGCAAACGAAGGACTAAATTCTGCTTTGGATCGAGCTGCCTCTTACGTTGAAGCTGGAGCCGATTCAATTTTTGCAGAGGCTGTTACAGAATTAGAAGAGTACAAAAAGTTTTCTTCGAGTTTAGAGGTTCCAATTTTAGCTAATATAACTGAATTTGGAAAAACACCTTTATTCACCAAAGAGGAGCTACAAAAAAATGGAATTAGCATGATCCTTTATCCTTTGTCTGCCTTCAGGGTTATGAGTAAAGTAGCCGAAGGAGTTTATTCAGAGATACTAGATAAGGGGACTCAGCAAAACTTAATTGATAAAATGCAAACCAGAGATGAACTTTATGAGGTACTCGATTATCATACTTTTGAAAAGAAATTAGACGATTTATTTAAGGAATAAAAAAGAGAAAAATTATGGCAGAGAAGAAATTAGAGGGGGCAGGATTAAGAGGACAAGTTGCTGGACATACAGCCCTTTCGACAGTAGGGAAGGCAGGTAAAGGGTTAACTTATAGAGGCTATGCTATAGAAGAATTAGCTGAAAAGGCTACATTCGAAGAGGTGGCCTATATGCTTCTGTATGGTCATCTTCCTAATCAGTCAGAGTATGAAGAATATTCAGCTAAATTAAAGTCTTATAGAAGGCTTCCTGACGAGCTTAAAGAGGTACTGCAAAGGATCCCTAAAACAACTCACCCAATGGATGTAATGAGAACAGGCAGTTCTATGTTGGGTAACTTAGAGCCTGAAGGAGATTTTTCAAATCAAAACGAAACAGCTGACAGAATTTTAGCTGCTATGCCTTCTATTATTACTTATTGGTATCGTTTTTCTCATACAGGTGAAAGTATAGAAACTAAGACAGACCATCCTACAATGGGAGGGCAATTCTTATCCTTGCTTACAGGAAAAGAACCCAGTGAGGATCATGCTAGATTCTTAGATGTTTCATTAATCTTATATGCTGAACACGGCTTTAATGCTTCAACTTTTACAGCCAGAATTTGTGCTTCAACTCTTTCAGACATGCACTCCTGTGTTGCTGGAGCCATAGGAACATTAAGAGGGCCTTTACACGGAGGTGCAAATGAAGCTGCAATGGAAACCATAGAGAAGTTTGCTTCTAGAGAAGAAGCCAATGAAGGCGTAAAAAGAATGTTAGAAAAAAAAGAAAAAATAATGGGATTTGGTCATGCCGTCTATACCAATGAAGATCCTCGAAATAAGATTGTTAAAGTTTGGGCAAAGAAATTAGGTGAATCTAGTGGAGATAACCTCCTTTATGAAGTTTCTGAAGAGGTTGAAACTGTAATGGCAGAAGAGAAAGATTTATTTGCTAACACTGATTTCTATATGGCTTCTGCTTATCATTACTTAGGTATTCCTACACCACTCTTTACTCCACTTTTTGTAATAGGTAGGACCTCAGGTTGGACAGCTAATGTGATGGAACAGAGAGCAGATAACAGGATAATTCGACCCAGTGAAGAGTATACAGGCCCTGACAAATCAGAATGGGTTGATATGTCTGACCGTTAATAAAAAAAACTAAGGAAAATAATATGACCGGAAACGTTGACATAAACGTTCGACCTGATCCAGATCAAGTATTAATAGAAATCGCAGACTATGTTCTCGATAAATCTATTGAGAGTGAAGAAGCCCTCACTACTGCCAGGTATTGTCTAATGGATACATTGGGTTGTGGTCTATTGGCATTAACTTTCGATGATTGTAAAAATTTATTAGGACCTTATGTAGAAAATACAAATGTACCTAATGGTGTGAGAGTACCAGGAACAAAATATATTCTTGATCCTGTAAAAGGTGCTTGGGATATAGGAGCAATAATTAGATGGTTAGATTTCAATGACACATGGCTAGCAGCTGAATGGGGACATCCATCAGATAATTTAGGAGGAATTTTATCTGCTGCAGATTTTATTTCTCAACAAAAAATAAATTCTGGAAGGCCTGGTTTAAAAATGCGTGAGGTTTTAATAAGTATGATAAAAGCCCATGAGATACAAGGTATTCTTGCACTTGAAAATAGCTTCAATAGAGTAGGATTAGATCATGTGGTACTAGTTAAGATAGCTTCTACAGCTGTAATCTCATCTTTATTCGGACTTAATAGAGAAGAAACAATTAATGCACTATCTCAGGCATTCGTTGATGGACAAAGCTTAAGGACTTATAGGCATGCCCCAAATGCAGGACCTAGAAAATCTTGGGCTGCAGGAGATGCTACTAGTAGAGCTCTTCAACTTGTTCTTTTAACAAAAAAGGGGCAAATAGGCTATCCAAGTGCCATCACTACTCCAACTTGGGGTTTTCAAGATGTTCTTTTTAAAGGCAAAGATTTAAGTCTCCCCCAAGAATTTAATTCTTACGTTATGGAAAATATTCTTTTTAAGATTTCTTATCCTGCTGAATTTCATGCTCAAACTGCCGTTGAGGCTGCAGTGACTTTGCATGAAGAAGTTAAAAGCAAGGGCTTTAATAATATAGATAAAATCACCATAACCACCCACGAATCAGCAATAAGAATCATCAGCAAAGAAGGTAAACTTAACAACCCGGCTGATAGAGATCACTGCATTCAGTATATGACAGCTATCGGTTTATTGAGAGGGGACTTAGTAGCTGAGGATTATGAAGATGATGCTGCATCAGATCCTTTGATAGATGATATGAGAAGTAAAATGGTAATAGAAGAAGACCTTAGATATAGCAAGGAATATCTTGAGGCTGACAAGAGATCTATTTCCAATGCTATTCAAGTTCATTTCTCCGATGGAAGTGCTTCTGAGAAGGTTGAAGTTGAATACCCAATTGGGCATAAGAGAAGAAGAAAAGAAGGTATTCCTATTTTAATTGAAAAGTTTAAGAATAATCTTATGACTCAATTTTCTGTATCTAGATCCAAAGAAATTGAGGAAATATGCTCAGATCAAACTATTCTGGAGGAAACTGTAGTATCTGATTTCATGGCTCTTCTTACTGCGGAATAGTTATTGTAGATTCCATATTGTTACTTTGATTAAAAGTCTTAAAAAAAGTTTCTTTAAATTTCTCAGAGGAGTACAAGTTCATTTGATCATCATAATGAGGTGAATTGCTATCTTGTGTAGCACTTCCATATTGATGAATGCTTTCAGATTTTAATCTTCCATCCTTATCCCATTCCACATAGATATATAAACCATCTCCACCTTGAGCTTTTAAGAAACCTTCCTGTTGCTGCCTTCCGTAGATAGCTCTAAGTGTGTCAGGGCCCCCTTGAACAGGAACTTTCTTATCACCCCTTACAAGAAAGTTTCTTTCTGACCATAGAGGGTCTAATCGTCCATATATTTTGTATATTTGATCTACGCAATCTCTAAATACGGTCTCTACAGGAGGAGGTAGTCTTTGGGCTTGTTCTGCTAACCACTCTGGGCTTATTAAGCATACACCTAGAGCCGCTGATCTATTGTCAAAGTTAGTACTTAAATCCCAATCTTTAAGAATTTTTTGGGCCTTTATTAATTGTTCTTCCTTAAAACTTATCTCGAGAATCGGCTTTAGATATTTATAGGCTCTTGAGTTCTTTGAATATGAGTTATCAAATTTAATTTCTTTGAACTTTTTTTCGTTAATATATTTAGTTTCAGAAAATAATTCGAGTCCTCTATTTGCCCTATTTGTCATCCTTTTTTGTAGACCTAAAGTTATCGAGTAGTTAGAAGGGGATAAATTACTTTCTTCAGACGTAACCTTAAAAGGATCCTGGTTGGTACTAATTAACCAACCCGATTTAGGGTTTATAATCAGGGGAATTTGGTCGAGAGGAACAATTTCATTCCAAATAAGAGATGACTTAGAGCCGTTTACTGGTTGTGTCCAATTAACACCTTCTTTTCTCTTTGGGGAAGAAGAGTTGTGTAAGAAGATGATGTTGGAGTCTTTGTCGGCATAAATGGCATTAAAGGAAACTATCGATCTTAGCTTCATAGCCTCTAACCACTCATTTTTATTCTTTGATTTATTTAATTTATACCATTGTTCAACTTGTTTTATATCCTCCATCCCACTAAAACGAATGGCATATACGCCATGATCAGTTTCTAATACTGGACCATGCACCGAATACTTAGCTTCTCTATTAAAAGTCCACCAAAAGGGACCCCATAACTTTATAGGCAATTTGATAGTCTTAATTTTAAAGCGAACCCATTTACCATCTAACCTATATTCATTAGTATTTTTGGGGTTTACTTCTAGTAAAAAAGCATCAGAAAGGTCAGGTTTATTTACGGTAAATCCCCATCCTAAATTTTCATTGAAACCAACAAAGATAAACGGAGAGCCTGGGAAGACACCACCCATCATATTCCAACCTTCTTCACTTTTTACATGGGCTTCATACCAGGCTACTGGGCCTTCTAGAGGTTGATGTGAGTTGATCATAAGGCGGGTGCTTCCATCGCCAGTTTTATTGGGGTTAGCAGAAAATGCATTAGAACCCAAAACTAAATCTTGCCACTCGAGTAAGTTAGTCCGGACTTTAGTGATTTCCTTTTTATCAATTCCTTCACCTTTCTGTAACTTCTCTATCGAACTGATAACACCTGAAAAGAAGAGATTTTGCAAAGAAAAGCCAACAACAATATCTTCTTTGGTAATAGGGAATCCTTTAATGTATTCATTTTGAGGATTTATCGCTGCCCAGTAATTTAGTCCATCTGAATAAGCTTCTATTATTTTTTTTACCTCAGAGGAAAGATCTGATTCATATCTCGAATTCACTCTTTCTCTAATTTCTAGTACCTTTATCAAATAGTCAGTTACAGCTCCTTCAAAACCTTCTTTCAGACCCATTTCTGCTCTGTACAAAGACATGTTGGATATTAAGTTCTTTATATCGTCTTCTGCATGAGCATAGGCTAATCCAAAAGCTACATCAGCATCTCTTGTTCCTTCAATGTGCGGTACACCCCATATGTCTCTTGTTATAACAGACTGATAATTTTTAGCCTTTTCTATTGCATCAACCTTGAAGTCTGCAATCAGCATTTGAAAACTAAAAAAAAGTGAAAGAACTATAAAGGTTTTATTCATGTTACTGGGAAATCTAAATAAGCTTGTAATTGGTTAATGGCTTCATCGGCATTTACTACTTTTATGGTTTTCATCCCTAATTTTTTTGCTGGTTTTAGGTTTATACCCAAATCATCTAAAAAAATTACTTCATCAGGACTAACATTACCTCGCTTACAAGCTAACAGATAAAAGTTAGGATCTGGTTTTCTAACATTTTCCTTACTAGATTCAAACACAAAATCAAATACCTCCATGATGTCTTGGTGTGTTCCAGAAATAGAAGTACTATCTTCTTCCAGCTTCTGGTCTTCATTAAACCGGATGTTATTGGTTAGACATCCCTGCATAAGTTTACCTTTTATTTTATGGAGAACATTAACCATTTCAGGTCTAATTTGGCCTTTTAAGAGAGCTAGAACTTCCTTCCCGGGTATGGAGTGACCAAATTCTTTACTTTCTGCATCAAACAGAGAATTGAATTCTTCTTGATCAATTTCACTTCTTTCTAATTGAGCCCATGCATTATTATCTGGGTTGGTAGAATTAATTGTTCTAATCAAGTCTTTGGGTAAATCTTTTGACTTTTCATAGATATTAAATGAATCAAATGGACTGGTTGTTATAACCCCTCCAAAGTCCCAGAATACAGCTTTAATCATGGTTTTAATCCTTTATTGAGGCTTGCAGTATATTAAAAAAAACCAAAATAATGCTATTTAAACTGTCCAAAAAGTCTAAAAAACCTATAATCGCTCCCCCAAAATTAGCTTAATATAAGAAAATGTCAGGAAATACTACTGGAAAGCTTTTTAGTGTGACCACCTTTGGTGAGAGTCATGGAGTAGCTATGGGGTGCATAATTGATGGTTGTCCACCAGGAATGGAGCTAACTGAGAAAGATATTCAAGTTTATTTAGATAAAAGAAAACCTGGATCATCTAAATACACTACGCAGAGAAAAGAAGAAGATAAAGTAGAGATTTTATCTGGTGTTTTTGAAGGCAAGACAACTGGAACCCCTATCGGGTTGCTAATTAAAAATAAAGATCAAAGGTCGAAAGACTATGACAAGTTAAAAGACGTTTTTAGACCTTCACATGCAGACTATTCTTATATACAAAAATACGGAATAAGAGACTACAGGGGTGGCGGAAGGGCTTCAGCTAGAGAAACAACTATGAGGGTTGCAGCTGGTTCTGTTGCAAGAAAATATCTAAAAGAATTTTCAAACATCAAAATAAGAGGTTATCTTAGTCAAATTGGAAATATCAAAGTAAAAGAAATAGATTTTAATGAAATTGACAATAACCCTTTCTTTTGTCCTGATAAAGAAGCCGCAACTGAGATAGAAGGGCTAATTGATAAGTTGAGAGAAGAAGGAGATTCAATAGGAGCAAAAATTACTGTTACAGTTAGCAATTTACCTCCAGGCTTAGGCGAGCCAGTATTTGATAAGTTAGATGGAGAAATAGCAAAAGCCTTAATGGGTATTAACGCGGTTAAAGGAGTGGAAATTGGAGCTGGTTTTTCAGTTATCGAATCTAAAGGTTCTGAAAGCAGGGATGAAATGTCTCCTGAAGGCTTTAAATCAAATTCATCTGGAGGAACCTCAGGCGGGATATCAACAGGGCAAGACCTAATCGTAAGTATGGCTTTAAAGCCTACTTCTAGTATAGCTAAAGAAGGAGATACTGTTGATAAAGAGGGCAAAGCTACTAAAGTTAAAGTAACAGGTAGACATGATCCTTGTGTTGGGATAAGGGCAACTCCTATTGCAGAATCAATGGTAGCTTTGGTTTTAATGGATCACTTGCTTCGGAATAGAGGTCAGAATGCAGAAGTCCAGTCAGGGGTACCAGAAATACCTTCTAGCGAATAAAGGTTATGCCCAGAACTCTTTACGATAAGTTATGGGACTCCCATCAAGTTACTCAAAGAGATGATGGTACTTATCTTCTTTACATAGACAGACATCTAATCCATGAAGTTACTTCTCCTCAAGCTTTTGAAGGATTAAGGATATCTGGAAGAAAACCCTGGAGGGTTTCTTCGAATAAAGCTACACCAGACCATAATATACCTACCACTAGAAGGGGGCTTGGTATTGAAGGCATCAAAGACGAGGTTTCAAAATTACAAGTAACAACCTTAGATGATAATTGTAAGGAATATGGTATAGAGCAATTCGATATAAATGATGAAAGGCAGGGTATTGTTCATGTTATAGGTCCTGAACAGGGAATAACTTTACCTGGCATGACTGTTGTATGTGGAGATTCTCATACTTCCACACACGGTGCTTTGGGTGCTCTAGCTATGGGAATAGGAACTTCTGAAGTGGAACACGTTTTAGCCACTCAATGCTTAGTTGCTACAAAACAAAGAAATATGAATATTCAAGCCAACGGTATTCTTCCTAAAGGAGTATTCTCTAAGGATTTAACTTTAAAGGTGATAGGTCTTATCGGTACAGCTGGTGCAACAGGTTACGCTATAGAGTATTCCGGGAAAGCTATAGAGTCTATGTCTATGGAAGCAAGAATGACGGTTTGTAATATGGCAATAGAGGCTGGAGCGAGAGCTGGAATGATGGCCTTTGATAATGTAACTCTAGATTATGTTAAAGGTAAGCCTTACTCGCCATCTGGAGAGGAATGGGACAAAGCATTAGAGGTATGGAGAGATCTCAAAAGTGATGAAGGAGCACATTTTGATAAAACCATTATCATAGAAGCAAGTGAGTTGAAGCCACAGGTATCTTGGGGCACTTCTCCTGAAATGGTTGTGGATATCGATTCAGTTATTCCTAAAGCAAAAACTAATTCTGAATCTGATGCTCTTAATTATATGGGTCTCAAATCAGGAATGAAGCTTCAAGATATTAAACTAGACCAAGTGTTCATTGGTTCTTGCACTAATTCAAGACTAGAAGATTTAAGGGTAGTTTCAGAGATCGTCAAAGGCAATAAAGTAAGTAAGAGTATAAAGAGAGCAATTATAGTTCCAGGATCAGGATTAGTATCAAAAGCAGCTATCGCAGAGGGTCTTGACCAGATTTTCATTGAAGCTGGATTTGAATGGAGAGCTCCGGGTTGCTCGATGTGTTTAGGAATGAACCCAGACCAGTTAGAAGAAAATGAACATTGTGCTTCTACTTCTAACAGGAACTTTGAAGGCAGACAGGGCTATAAAGGCAGAACACATTTAGTTAGCCCAGCTACTGCAGCAGCTTCTGCCTTGGCAGGTAATTTTATAGATGTAAGGGAGGTTTTGTGATGAATGAGTACACTATTCACCTCGCTAAAATGGTTCCGCTAGATAGATCAAATGTTGATACTGATCAGATAATTCCTAAACAATTTTTAAAATCAATAAAAAAGACTGGTTTTGGTCCAAATCTTTTTGATTCATGGAGATATTTAGATTCAGGGTCTCCCGGAGAAGATAATTCTAAAAGAGAAGTTAACTCGGAATTCGTATTAAATGATAAAAAATTTAAAGGTTCGGAAATTTTAATTTCCAAAGAAAATTTTGGTTGTGGGTCAAGCAGAGAACATGCAGTTTGGGCTCTTCAGGATTATGGAATTAAATGTGTTATTGCTGAAAGTTTTGCAGACATTTTTTACAATAATTGTTTTAAGAACGGCCTCTTAGCTATAGCCTTACCTAAGCCTTTTATCGATCAATTATTTACGCTAAGTCAGTCCTCAGAATTCATACATATAGACCTTCATAATCAAGTCATTTTGGATTCCAGTGAGTCTAAAATTGTAGAGTTTGAAATAGATGAATTTAGAAAGAATTGTATTTTAGAGGGGCTTGATGAAATAGGACTAAGCTTAAAACATAGTAAGCAAATTAAAGAATTTGAAGACAAAATAAGAATAAAAAACCCTTGGATTTTTAAATGAATATTGATCAAAAGAAAATATTAATTCTTCCAGGTGATGGAATTGGACCAGAAGTCAGTCTTATAGCTAAGGAACTTTTAAAGCTTTTAGATCAGAAATATTTTTTAAACTTAGAGATTTCTGAAGGGTTGCTTGGGGGCAAGGCTTATGATGAAACTGGCGATCCTTTACCTAAAGACACCTTAAAGCTTGCTAAAGAAAGTGATGCCATTTTGCTAGGAGCTGTAGGAGGGCCTAAGTGGGATAATCTTCCTTCAGAAAAGAGACCTGAGATGGGGCTTTTAGGTATAAGATCTGAATTTGATTTTTTTGCTAATCTAAGACCTGCAATTTTATCAAGAGAGCTTGTCTCAGCTTCTACTTTAAAAAAAGAGATAGTTGCTGATCTTGATATATTAATAGTTCGTGAATTAACTGGAGGCATATATTTCGGGGAGCCTAGAGGTCAAGCGCAAGGTTCAGATAGAGCTTTAAACACTATGGTTTATAACAGAGAAGAAATAACAAGAATAGGTAGAGTTGCTTTTGAAGCTGCAAGAAAACGAGATGGGATATTATGTTCAGTTGATAAAGCTAACGTGTTAGAAGTAAGTTCTTTTTGGAGGGAAGTAATTTCTGATCTTTCTAAAGATTACCCTGATGTAAGCTTAAGTCATATGTTAGTTGATAACGCTGCTATGCAATTAGTGCGTGAACCAAAGCAATTTGATGTCATAGTAACCGGAAATCTTTTTGGAGATATTCTTTCCGATATAGCTGCAATGCTAACTGGTTCTATAGGCATGCTTCCTTCTGCTTCTTTAAACCAAACTAAAAAAGGCCTTTATGAACCAGTCCATGGCTCAGCGCCCGATATAGCTGGTAAGGATTTAGCAAACCCTCTTGCCTCTATCTTGTCTGTTGCCATGATGATGCGATATACATTTGAGCAGGAGGAGATAGCTACAAATATTGAGCAAGCCGTTGAGTCTGTATTGGCCAGTGGTAAAAGAACAAAAGATATTGCCCAAGATTCTGAAATCTTATTGGGGACTCAACAAATGGGAAGAGAGGTTTTAAAAGCATTAGAGGCAACAAAGTGAAAAAAGCCAAAAATATAGCATTAGTCGGAGCTACAGGATTAGTTGGTAATACCTTTCTTCAATTATTGGAGAAAGAGCATTTCATTGACTCCAATATACATTTAGTTGCTAGTAGCAAATCAGAAGGGAAAAAAATTTCTTTTAGGAGTCAGGACCTATTGATAAATAATTTAGAATTTTTTGATTTTTCTAAAATAGATTTAGCCTTTTTTTCAGCTGGATCTGACGTCGCAAAAGAATATGCACCCAAGGCAGTAGAGAAAGGGTGTTTTGTTGTTGATAACTCCTCTTGCTTTAGAAGGCATGAAGATATAGCTTTAGTAGTACCTGAAGTTAATTCAGAGCTTCTAGCTGACTATCCAATGCCAGGAATCGTGGCTAACCCCAATTGTTCAACTATACAAATGTTGGTAGCTCTAAAGCCCTTGCACGATAATTTCATTATTAAAAGAATAGATGTTACGACTTTTCAGGCTGTTTCCGGTACGGGTAAATTTGCCCAAGAAGAACTGATCAAGCAAATTGCGCAAGAATCTGAAGGTATAAAACCCAGTTCAAATATTTATGAGAAGCAGATAGCCTTTAATGTTCTACCGCATTGTGACAATTTTCAAGCTAACTCTTATAGCTTTGAAGAAATGAAAATGGTTTGGGAGACACATAAAATTTTAGATTCAAATATTGAGGTAGGTTCTACCTGCGTTAGAGTTCCAGTTATTAATGGGCACTCAGAATCTATCCATATAGAAACAGTTAAACCAATAAATATAAAAACAGTAAAAGATTGCTTAAGTAAGGCTATAGGAGTAAATCTATTAGATGGAGAAGGATCAAAATCTTATATGACAGCTGTTGATGCTGATGGGACAGACGCTGTTCATGTTGGTAGAGTAAGAAAGGATTTATCAAATGAAAATAGGCTTAATCTTTGGGTTGTTTCTGACAACTTAAGAAAGGGAGCTGCATTAAATAGTATCCAAATAGCAGAATTACTTTTCGTTTAGTCTTCATGGATACAGGTCAATTCATCCAACAGCTAGAAATAACTTTTGAAAATTTGAGTGGAGTCTCGTTTCAAGGTTTATTAGGTTTAATTCTAGGTCTCTTCATTTTTTCTTTCTTACTTTTTTTACTAAAACGTCAGAAAAAAAATCATAATAATTTTAATTTTGAAACAGACAACTTAAGTGAAGTTGGCAATCCAATTGAAGCTAATATAAATTTAGCTAGAAGCTTAATTGAGATGAAAGAAATTAATAAAGCTAAAGATTGTATTAGGAAAGTAGAATTGGAAATCAATCTAACTCAAGAGCAAAAAGACAAAATTAGGGTCCTAAAACAAAAATTCATTTAAAACTAGGATGTCAAAGAAAAACTTCCGCATAGCTTTGGGAATAGAATATGAAGGGACAGCTTATCGAGGTTTCCAGAAACAGAAGACTACTAAAAGGACTATACAAGGTTTATTAGATTCAGCTTTAAGCAAGGTAGCAGACCAAAATATTTCAACCACATGTAGTGGAAGAACGGATGCTGGAGTCCACGCCTATTGCCAGATTGTCCATTTTGACACTAGTTCGATTAGAAAAAATTATAATTGGATAAATGGGTGCAATGCTTTATTACCACCAGACATAAGAGTTTTATGGGCAAAAAAGGTTCCTAAAGATTTTCATGCTAGATTCTCTGCTATTTCAAGAACTTATCAATACATTATTAGAAATAAAGTAACTCCAGCAGCTTTAAATAGGAATCAGAATTTGTGGGTTAAAGAAAAGATCGACTTGAGGTGCATGAGGATTGCTGCCTCCCACTTAACAGGAGAACACAACTTTACTTCTTTCAGATCTACTTCTTGTCAATCTAAAACAGCTTTTAGAGACATTGAATCTATAAGAATAAGAAAAGCAAGAGATCTAATCTTGATAGAGATTACAGCGAATGCCTTTTTATTGAATATGGTAAGGATAATAGTAGGAACTCTTTTACAGGTAGGCTTAAAGAAAATACCTCCAAAAAAAGTTAAAGAGATTTTAGAAGCCAAAGATAGAAAACTTGCAGGAAAGACTTCATCACCTAAAGGATTACATTTTATAGGTACTAAGTATTTAAAAAAATACTCCATCCCATCAACTTCAAATACTCTTAGCTAATCTGAACCTGTAAGATCAAATCTGATAGACTGCGCGACCTTAGAGATAATCATGAGCCTTCTTATAAAAATTTGTGGGATAACTAATGCAGATGATGCTGAGTTAGCAGTGACATCAGGAGCTGATGCATTAGGTTTTATTATGTTTCAAGGTAGTCCAAGATATATTAAATATAAAAAAGTAGAAAAGATTATAAGAGACTTACCTGAAGAAACTATCCCAGTGATGGTTTTTGTAGATGCTAGCGAAGAATATGTTGGCTCATGTTTGAATATTTCTAATAAAATTGTTCCTCAATTTCATGGTAATGAGTCACCTAAATTTTGTTCATCTTTTGACAGGAAATATATTAAAGCTATAAGGGTTTCAAAGGAGGAAGATATAACTGATGGCTTTAAAAAATATTCAAATTCCTGGATGATTTTGTTAGACAGTTACAGCACAGAAAAGTACGGTGGCACTGGAGAAGAATTTAACTGGAGTTACCTAAGTGATAAAGACTATGATAAGCCTTATATAGTTGCAGGTGGACTTAGTTTTAATAATGTAGAAAAAGTATTATCTTTAACTTCTTGTGCAGGATTAGATGTAAGTTCAGGTGTAGAATCTTCTCCAGGGAAGAAAGACCCAATGAAAATGAAACATTTTATAGATTCTGCGAGGAGATTTAATGTCTAAGAAAGGCACAAAATTACCAGACTCAAATGGACGTTTTGGGGCTTATGGAGGAGTCTATGTAGCTGAAACTTTAGTGCCCGCTTTAGAAGAATTAGCTCAAAAATACAATACCATTAAAAATAACAAAGACTTTACTGCTGAAGTAAAGGATGACTTGGATAAATTTGTAGGCAGGCCCTCGCCTTTATATTTTGCTGAGCGTTGGTCGCTTCAACTAGGAGGTGCCAAGATATACCTTAAAAGAGAAGACCTTAATCACACAGGTGCCCATAAGATAAACAATACTGTAGGTCAAATACTTTTAGCAAAGCATATGGGAAAAACAAGAATAATTGCAGAAACAGGTGCAGGGCAACATGGAGTAGCAACTGCAACTGTAGCAGCTAGACATGGCATGAAATGTGTAATCTATATGGGTGAGGAAGATATAAAAAGACAATCTTTAAATGTTTATAGAATAAAAATTTTGGGTGCAGAAGTAATTTCTGTTAATTCAGGTACTAAAACTCTTAAAGATGCGATGAATGAAGCAATGAGAGACTGGGTAACAAATATTGATGATACTTACTACATTATAGGAAGTGTTGCAGGGCCTCATCCTTATCCAGAGATTGTCAGAGATTTTAATTCCATAGTTGGCAAAGAGGTTTTAGAACAGAGCAAAAAACAAACAGGTAAGATGCCTGACTTATTAATAGCTTGTGTAGGAGGAGGTTCAAATGCAATGGGTCTTTTTTACCCTTTCTTAGATATTACGTCTACTAGCTTAGTTGGTGTTGAGGCTGGAGGATTAGGCTTAGACACTGGTAAACATGCAGCCCCTTTAAATGCAGGTAGTGAAGGTGTTTTACATGGAATGAGAACTTATCTCATGCAGGATAAAGATGGTCAAATTCAGAATACTCATTCTATATCTGCAGGGTTAGATTATCCTGGAGTGGGCCCAGAACATTCTTGGTTAAAAGATATTGGAAGAGCACAATACACTACGGCAAATGATCAAGAAGCTCTTGATGCTTTTAAAGAATTAACTTTAATTGAGGGAATAATGCCAGCTTTAGAGACTGCCCATGCATTAGCTTATGTAAAGAAAATAGCTCCAAAAATGGACTCTGAAAAGGTAATTGTAGTAAACGTCTCAGGAAGGGGAGATAAGGATATAAACACTGTTGCTGAGTTAGAAGGCATTGAACTTTGATGGGACGGATTGAGGGTATTTTTTCAGATTTAGCCAAGCTAAGGAAAAAAGCTTTGGTTGGTTATATTGTTTCAGGAGATCCTGATATATCAACTACCCTTGAAGCAATGCATCTAATGGTGAAGGAAGGAGTTCATGTTCTTGAGTTAGGAGTTGCTTTCTCTGATCCAATGGCCGAAGGGCCTTCTATACAAAAAGGACACGAAAGAGCTTTATCAAATAATATTTCTTTAATTCAAACTCTTGAATTGGTTAATACTTTTCGAGAAAAAGATGAAAAAACACCTGTAGTTCTCATGGGTTATATGAATACTTTTGAGGCTATTGGAAGTAAGTCCTTTTCAATTAAAGCAAAAGAAAGCGGGGTGGATGGAATCTTGATTGTCGATATGCCTCTAGAAGAAAGTGAACAATTTTCTGAACACACAAGCCAGAACGGTATTGATCTTATTAGGCTTATAGCCCCAACCACAGAGGAATCAAGAATTAGAAAGATATGTAGTAAAGCATCAGGTTATATTTATTACATATCACTCAAAGGTATAACTGGAGCAAATTCTATAAATCCTGTGGAAGTAAAAAACAGAGTTAGTAAGTTAAAAGAATTAACAGATTTACCGATTGTAATTGGCTTTGGAATTAAAGACGGTAAATCAGCTTCAACAATGAGGAATTTAGCAGATGGAGTGGTAGTTGGAAGTGCTTTAGTTGATATTATGGGAGGCAATAAAGACGAGATAGGAAATCATTTATCAATTAAAATTAAAAATCTCTTGGAAGGATTAAGTTAAATTAACTATGGCTAACTGGTTTGACAAAATTCTTCCTTCTTTTATAAAAAAAGGAACGTCAAAGAAATCTTCTGTACCCGAAGGTCTTTGGCAAACTTGTACAGGTTGCAGCGTTATACTTTATGTTCCAGAACTCGAAGCTAGTCTTTATGTCTGCTCTAAATGTGACCATCATATTAGAATAGGAGCAAGAAAAAGACTTAATCAATTCTTGGACCCTGAAAATCAAGTAGAGATTTCTTCTGATATGAGCCCTACTGACTGGCTTAAATTTAAGGACACAAAACGTTATAAAGAAAGAATTAATGATGCAGAAGGAAATAGCGAAGAAAAAGAAGCCATAGTTGTTAAGCATGGCTCCTTACTGAAACTTCCTTTGGTAGCAGCTGCTTTTGAATTTAGGTTTATGGGCGGGTCAATGGGATCAGTAGTTGGTCAAAAGTTCGTGGAAGGAGTTGACCATGCAATAAAGAATAAACTCCCTTTTGTTTGTTTTTCTACTAGCGGAGGAGCTAGGATGCAAGAATCTTTAGTTTCTCTTTACCAGATGGCAAAGACTAGTGCCGTTATAAAAAAACTAAAAGATCAAGGTTTGCCTTATATATCAATAATGATTGATCCAATTTATGGTGGAGTTGCTGCTAGCCTAGCTATGTTAGGAGATATAAATATTGCTGAACCCAAAGCATTGGTAGGCTTTACTGGTCCTAGGGTGATAGAACAGACCTTAAAAGTGCAATTACCAGAAGGCTTTCAAAGAAGCGAGTTTTTACTCGAACATGGAGCTATTGATATGATAGTTCATAGAAAAGATCTAAGAACCACAGTAAATAGATTACTTCAAAACCTTCTAAATAAAACTTCAGTTTAATAATGAAAGAAGATTCATTAGAGTTTTGGTTGGATTACATACAAAGTTTAGGCCTTAAAGAAATTAATGTGGGGCTAGAAAGAATAAAGACTATATATAAGGAGATTGTCAAACCAGATCTTAATGCAAAAGTTGTAGTAGTTGGAGGAACAAACGGAAAAGGAACAACTGTTGAAATTCTAAGTCGACTTTTAATTGATAATAATAAAACTGTAGGTACCTTTACTTCACCTCATTTATTTCATTACAACGAGAGGATTAAAATAAATGGAGAATCAGTCTCTGATGAGTTAATAGTAGAAAGTTTTAAGTTAATTAATGAGGCTAGAGGCTCACAAAATCTGACTTATTTTGACTTTTCTACCTTAGCTGCATTAATAATCTTTAATAAATACAATGTAGATTACATGGTTTTAGAAATTGGACTGGGGGGTAGACTGGATCCAGTCAATATCGTCGATTCAGATATTGCTATTTTGACTAATGTGGAATTAGATCACCAAGAATGGCTTGGTGAAGACCGAGAGTTAATAGGAAAAGAAAAAGCAGATATATTTAAGTTTAGAAAGACAATTATTCTTGGACAACACAATATTCCAAGCAGTGTTATACAGAAGGCAAAGGAAATGCAGACCGAAATTTTCCAGATTGGCAAAGAATTTGTTTATCAAGTAGACGATAAGAATAAGAAATGGTCTTTCTATTTTGAAAGTTGTAATGGATTTTCTTACCAAGATATAACACTAAATAATTTCTCAGTAAGCAGTATATCTTGTGCTATTACAGCTTATTTATTATTAGAAAAAGATCAGAATATTGATATAGATGAAGTCTTTAATGGCTTAAATTTAAAAGGTAGATGTGAACTTATAGATAAAAGATATCTTTTAGACGTTAGTCATAATGAATCTTCTGCTAAATATTTAGCTTCATTTATTGATAGAAATTTTGATAGAAACTTACCAATAACTGCAGTCTTAGGAGTTATGTCAGATAAGGATATTTATTCGATTCTAGAACCTTTAGTTCATAGGATTAATAAATGGTATGTAACCTCACCAAGAATTAAAAGAGCAATGGATGCTGAAAAACTCTCCGAAGCTGTGATTTCTAGAAGTTCAAAGGAAGTTATTATTACAGAGAGCGTAGCTAAAGCTTGTTTTGAAGCCAATGAAGATTTTGATAATAACGGATTGGTCTTAATTTTTGGTTCTTTTTATACGGTGGCTGAAGCCTTTCCAGCCTTAGAGTCCTTAAGGTCAGTTGCTTAGATGCTTATAGTTGATTGGATTTCTTTGGGTCTAATTATTGGCTTAGGAGTAGCAGGTTTAATTAATGGTTTGACCAAAGAATTATTTTCTTTAGCAGCCTGGGTGGTTTCCTTATTTGGAGCATGGTATTTCGGTCCTATACTATTCCCATATTTAGAGAACATTTCAACAAATACACAATTAAAAACTGCATTGTCTTTTGTGCTTATTTTTTTAATCTCTTTTGTTATCTTAAAGCTTTTAGGTTCTTTCATTTCCAGAGTAATAGGTCTAATTGGTTTAGGTATTTTAGATAGGTGTTTAGGTTTTATTTTTGGTTCAGTTAAAGCCACTGCTATCTTATTAAGCGTGTTTATATTGGCCTCTGGATATCTTGAAGCTCAAAGTTGGTGGAAAGACTCTTTTTCTAAAGAGGTCACTGGTAAAGCCATTGAATTTGGACAACCTTTATTTAATGAATGGGAGATTGAATCTATAATTTTATTAAATAAAGAGAATGTAACTTTTCCTTCATCGTTATAAACTTATAAACTCTATGTGTGGGGTAGTAGGAGTTGTAAGTAAATCGGAAGTATCTCCGGTGATTTATGATGCTCTAACTGTTTTACAGCACAGAGGCCAAGATGCTGCTGGAATAGCAACTTGTGATCAAGATAAATTTCATATTAGAAAACAATTGGGTTTGGTCAGGGATGTTTTTAGAGACACACATATGATCAGATTGAGAGGATCAATGGGAATAGGGCACTTGAGATATCCAACTGCTGGAAGTCAAGACCGTGAATTAGCTCAACCTATGTATGTAAACTCACCATATGGTATTAGTGTTTCTCATAATGGCAATCTTACTAATAAAGATGAGATTAGTGAGGTTTTGACCAATAAAAATCTTAGATTCCTTAGTACCGATTCAGATAGTGAAGTTCTATTAAATGTTTTTGCTCATGAACTTCAGAAACAAGGGACATCAACTCTAACTCAAGAAGAGGTCTTCAGGGCTGTCAAAGCAACTCATAAGAGAGTTAGAGGAGCCTATTCAGTTATTTTTATGATTAATGGAGTGGGAATTGTGGGCTTCAGAGATCCCTTTGGCATTAGGCCATTGATTCTTGGATCAAGAGAAAATGATTTGTTAAGACCTGACTACATGATGGCTTCTGAAAGCACTGTTTTAGATACTCTAGGGTTTAACTTAATTGGAGATATAGATCCTGGAGAGGCTGTATTCATAAGTAAAGAAGGAGAAATGTTTAGAGAGGCTTGTATAGATAACCCCATTCACACACCTTGCATTTTTGAATACGTATATCTAGCTAGGCCCGATGCTGTGATTGATAATATTTCTGTTCACAAGTCTAGAATGAGAATGGGAGAAGCTTTAGCTAAGAAAGTTGTTAAATTAAAACCTGACCATGATATTGATGTAGTCATTCCCATTCCCGAAAGTAGCACTACATCAGCCCTTCAGTTAGCAAATACTTTAGGACTGAAATATACAGAAGGTTTTGTAAAAAACCGTTATATAGGTAGAACTTTTATTATGCCTTTTCAAGAAAAGAGAGAGAAATCAGTAAGACAAAAACTAAACCCAATTGAATTTGAATTTAAAAATAAAGTTGTTTTATTGGTTGACGATTCTATAGTTAGAGGAACCACTAGCAGGCAAATAATTGAAATGGCAAGATCCGCAGGTGCAAAAAAAGTTTATTTTGCTTCAGCATCCCCTCCAATTAGATACCAGAATGTTTACGGAATAGATATGGCTGCAACTACTGAGTTAATTGCCCATAACAGGACGGAAGAAGAGATAAGTGAGCTTATAGGGGCAGATTGGCTGATTTATCAAGATCTAGAAGATCTCATAGAGTCTGCAAGAAAAGGAAATAAAAATATACAGCAATTTGAATGCTCCGTATTCGATGGGAAATATATTACTGCTGATATAGATAAAAGTTATCTAGAGAAATTAGAAGAAACGAGAAGTGATGATAAAAAAGCAAGGAAGTTAAATTAAAAAATAGTTAGTTATTTGGCAGTTTCTATAGTAATTGACGGTAATACAGCATTCTCAGCAGCCTCCTTATAAGAGGCAATTTCGTGGAAATTGAGATACCTATAAACTTCAGGCCCCATTGTGTTTATTTCTTCCATGTACTTTTGATATTCTTCTGTTGAAGGCAAGTAGCCAAGTATTGAAGATATGGCAGCTAATTCAGCAGAAGCAAGAAATACATCTGCTCCTTTCCCAAGTCTATTAGGGAAATTTCTTGTTGAAGTAGAGACAACGGTTGCATTGTCTTCTACACGAGCTTGATTGCCCATGCACAATGAGCATCCGGGCACTTCAGTTCTGGCTCCAGAGTTCTTAAAAATTTCATAATAATTTTCTTCAATTAATTGGTGTTCATCCATCTTAGTAGGTGGAACTATCCATAAAGTTGTAGGAACTTCTTTAGTCTTTTTTAAGAGATTACCCGCTGCTCTAAAATGGCCAATATTCGTCATGCAAGACCCTATAAAAACTTCATCAATTTTGGTATTTGAAACTTCTGATAAAGGCTTAATGTCATCTGGATCATTCGGACATGCTAAGAGTGGTTCTTTTATGTCATCTAGATTTATTTCAATTACGGCTGCATATTCAGCATCTTCATCTGCCTCAAGTAGCTCTGGGTTCTCTAACCATGCTTCCATAGCTTGGGCTCTTCTTTCAATAGTTCGTTCATCTCCGTAACCTTCAGAAATAAGCCACCTCATTAAAACTATATTTGAGTTCAGATATTCAATAATCGGTTCTTTGTTTAGTTTGATAGTACATCCAGATGAGGATCTTTCAGCAGATGCATCTGATAGCTCAAACGCTTGTTCAACTTTTAAGTCTGGCAAGCCTTCAATTTCTAGGCATCTTCCAGAAAAAACATTAATTTTACCTTCCTTTTCAAGAGTTAAGTTACCAGATTTTAATGCAGCATAAGGTATCGCATTTACTAAATCTCTTAATGTAATTCCAGGTTGCATTGTCCCAGTAAATTTAACTAGTACTGATTCTGGCATATCTAAAGGCATTGAACCAAGAGTTGCTCCAAACGCAACTAAGCCTGAACCTGCAGGGAAACTTATTCCCAATGGAAATCTGGTGTGAGAGTCTCCACCGGTTCCTACTTTGTCAGGAAGCAACATCCTATTCATCCAAGAATGAATTATTCCGTCTCCAGGTTTGAGAGAAACTCCACCTCTTGTTTGTATAAAGTCAGGTAGGGTATGGTGAGTTTCAATGTCCGAAGGTTTTGGATAAGCAACAGTGTGACAAAATGATTGCATTACTAAATCAGCTGAAAAGCCTAAGCAAGCAAGCTCTTTAAGTTCATCTCTTGTCATAGGCCCTGTTGTGTCTTGACTGCCCACAGTAGAGAGTCTAGGTTCACAGTAAGTACCAGGTCTAATACCTTCTACTCCACAAGCCCTTCCAACCATTTTTTGTGCCAAAGTAAACCCTTTATCGCTCTTCTTTTGACTCTCTGGCCTGATAAAAACCGTTGGACCTTGCTGAGAAAGGTTTTCTCTTGTTCTATCTGTTAAGGATCTGCCGATAATTAAAGGTATTCTTCCTCCAGCCCTCACTTCATCAAGTAGGGTGGGGTTCTTTAAAGAGAAGTTAGCTAATTCCTTTCCTGAATTATTAGAACAAACTTTACCCTCGTGTGGATAGATATCTATTGTGTCTCCTAATTCCATTTTTGTAACATCACATTCAATAGCTAATGTCCCTGAGTCTTCTAGAGTGTTGAAGAAAATTGGTGCTATTTTTCCACCAAGACAGATACCCCCTGTTCTTTTATTCGGAATATAGGGTATGTCATCCCCAATGTGCCAAAGAAGAGAATTAGTAGCAGATTTTCTAGATGACCCTGTTCCAACAATATCTCCTACAAAAGCAACAGGAAGTCCTGATTCTTCCAGTGTATTAATAGTGGTTATTGGTTCAACAAAATCAGTGTTTTTTAACATTGATAGAGCATGAAGTGGTATATCTGGTCTTGACCAAGCTTCAGGGCCTGGAGATAAGTCATCAGTATTTATCTCTCCTTCAACCTTTAAAACCTTCGCACTAATACAATCAGGTACAGCAGGCTTATTGAGGAACCATTCTGCTTCTGCCCAGGAGTTAATAACTTTTTTTGCTCGTGCATTTTTTTTTGATAGCTCAAATATGTCATAGAAAGCATCAAAAATTAAAAGAGTGTTTGATAGTGCCTCTACTGCAAAATCACCCACTTGGTCATTATCTAAAAGCTTAATCAAAGGTTGAATGTTGTAACCTCCTAGCATGGTTCCTAAGAGCTCTGTAGCAGATTCACTAGAAATTAATGATGTTGAAATATTGCTTTGAGCAACATCTGCTAAGAATGCCGCCTTAACATATGCAGCCTGATCTACACCTGCAGGAATTTGATTAGTTAGGAGATTTAATAAAGTTTCTTCCTCACCTTCTGGAGGGTTTTTTATTAATTCAATTAGATCTACAACCTGCTCGGTACTTAAAGCAAGCGCAGGTATACCTTGAGCGCGTCTTTCTTCTTCATGTTTTCTATATTCTTCAAGCATAGAAAGCCTATACCGGGTGTTTGGTGGGACCGCATTTTATCATAGAAAGCAGATAAGAAGTTGCGTTCAAAAGAGTTCTAGATATTATGTGAGTATATGGATAGAAAGGTCAAAACTCCTTGTGTTGGCGTCTGCTCTACGGTTTTTGGTGATAGTGTATGTAGAGGGTGTAAAAGGTTTCATCATGAAGTTATTGAATGGAACGGTTATACAGATAATCAGAAAGAAACCGTCTGGAATCGCTTAGAATCCCTAAAAGTTTTAATTATGAAATCAAAGATTTTAATTGAGGATGAAATCTTGCTTAAGTCAAAACTAGATTCTCTAAAGATATCTTATTATGACAAGGTTGATCCTTATTGTTGGGTTTTTGACTTGATTAAACAAGCCAGTCAATCAATTACAGATTTAAGTGAGTTTGGTTTGAAACCACTTTTTGGTCAAAATTTAAAATTAACTGAAATAAAGAAATTAATTGAAGATGAACTATTCACTCTCTCTGAAGCTCATTTTCAAAGATATTTCGCTTTAGAAGAGAATTATCGTGACTAAGTCCTGGGAAGATATTCTTCTTACCAAAACCCCCAAGTCTTGGATAGATCGTGCTTTAGAATCTTTAGATATCTTATTATTAGACCACGCACATTGTGAGAAGAAAGCTGCTAGTACAGCTTTGTCTTTAATACACAGATATCCAGAAAAAAAATTATCCTTTTACCTTTCGCCCCTAGCTAGAGAGGAGCTTATGCATTTTGAAAAAGTTTCACGATTGCTAGAAAAACGAAATATTCCTTATAGAAACATTAAATCAGGTCGTTATGCCACCAGCTTACATGGAAAGATATCCAGCACTGAACCAAGTAAGTTAAAAGATACCTTGCTTGTTTGTGCTCTGATAGAAGCAAGGTCATGTGAGAGGTTTAGTTGTTTAGCCGTTCATTTAGAGAAATCACTTTCCTCTTTTTATTCTAAGTTATGTGTAGCTGAATCAAGGCACTGTTCCCTTTACTTAAATTTATACCAAGATTTATTTGAACAAAGCTTTATTAAAAGATTAAAACCACTCGCAGAACTAGAATCGGATCTCATTAACACCCCAGACCCTGTTTTTAGATTCCACAGTGGATCTTAATTCATTTCACAACTAATAACTCGTCCCAGTTTGTAGTGTACTTTGGTGATTGAAAATGTCTTTGCATTGACCAAGGTTTTCTTATTCCCTGAGATGCAAAGGTTATTTTATTTTCACCACTAGCATTAACTTTATCTATTGTCCTCATCAATTTTTCACTTCTTGGTCTCTTAGAGTCAGGTACAAAGAAATCAGATTGGTATACACCTTTGTCGTAGAAATCACTTAGCATTACCCCAGCTTTTATAAAGTTGTACCCCTTTTTGTAGACTCTTTTTGAAAGTATCTTGGTGGCATGCAGAATATCCCGTGTATCATTTGTAGGTAAATTAAGCGTGCAGCTTAAGATATTGCTGTACTGCTGATCTTGTAATCTAAAAGGGTTGGTTCTAGCAAAAACAGAGACAACTCTACAATATTGATTTTCACGCCTTAGTTTTTCTGCCGCTCTAGCTGCATAGTCGCTCACTGCTTCGTTAATTGATTCTAGGGTTGTTACCTTCCGGCCAAAAGTTCTACTAACTACAATTTCCTTTTTTGTTGCTGGACGTTCCTTCAAGCCAATACAGGGATATCCTCTTAACTCCATTACCGTTCTTTCCAGAATGATACTGAACCTTCTCCTTATTAACTTCGTGTCAGTATCTGCTAGCTCTAAAGCCGTTGTAATACCCATTTTGTTGAGATGTTTTTTTAACTTACTTCCTACACCCCATATTTCTTCTATAGGCATTATAGACATCAATTTTCTTTGTCTTTTTCTCTCTGATAGATCAACAACACCGCCTGTGCCTATATATTTCTTTGCACCATAACTTGCTGCTTTAGCTAAAGTCTTTGTTGGACCTATGCCTACCCGAACTGGCATACCCGTCCATTGTTTAACCTTTTCTTGGCACTCATAACCAAACCTTTCTAGATTAGTGCATTGATCAATACCGCTAAGATCTAGAAAAGCTTCATCTATGCTATATATTTCTATTTTAGGAGCAGAGTACTCTAAAGTTTGCATGACTCTACTTGAGATATCTGCATAGAGTTCATAATTTGAAGAAAATGCCACTCCCCCTTTATTGGTAAAGGAGTTTTTTATCTTAAACCAGGGTTCACACATCTTTACTCCAATGTTCTTTGCTTCTTTAGAAAGTGCTACTACACAGCCATCATTATTTGATAGAACAACAATTGGTTTGTTCTTTAAATCAGGTCTAAATACCCTTTCGCAAGATGCATAAAAGCTATTGCAGTCAACCAGGGCGTAAGTCATTGCTTAGTAAATATTTATTGCAGCAATTACTACGCCATAGATTTCAAGCTTCTCATCTTCTTTTATAAATATTTTACCGTACTTATTATTTTCTGAAGCGAGACAGATTCTTGGCTTAGTTAAGAGTCTTTTGCATGTATAGGATCCGTCGATATCAGCGATCACAATACTTTTGTGCCTAGCTTCGATACTTTTATCAACTATCAGTATTGCACCATCACCAATGTATGCATTTACCATGGAATCCCCACTGACACGTACAAAATGCGTTGCTGCTGGGTTTTTAATTAAATGTTCATTCAAGTCAATAGGGCGTTCAACATAATCGTCAGCTGGACTTGGCCATCCAGCAGGTACTCTTTCTAAGAAGTATGGGATTTTTATGAGAGGAAAGTTTCCCTCTGAGGCATTACCCAGATATTTTATAGACATAAGGATTAGTTAAAATAATACTGTATATATATACAGTATATTTAATGATTCATTTTGTAAAGCTTTTAACTTAAGTAGATTCCAGTAACATATATGTAGGGATATAGAGTATGAAGATTTGGGTAAGCCTTTTAGTTATTTATGCAGGGTTTTTTCTTTGGTATACAGATATTGGAGGAAGACTAGATAAGGAAGAAATTGAGTTTTTCCTAGAAAGGTTAGAAGAAAATGCTTCTGCTAACTCTGTTGATTCAAGTTCACAGATTAGTTTAATTAAGAGATTTATGGAAGAAGACACTGGTAGGCAATTTCTTATGGTTAATAATGTTGATATGGATGAAAACCCAGAGGATGTTGAGGGTGCAGAACCAGGAGAATCAGCAGAAAGTTTACTTGATCGATATATGGAACATATGTATTCGCAACTTCTTAAAAGAGCTTGTCATCCAGTTTTTGCAGGTTATGCGATTCACCCTTCAATGGATTTAGTGGGGATAGAGGGAGCGGAAATATGGGATCAAGCTGCCTTAATGAGATATAAGAGCAGAAGGGCTTTTATGGAAGTTGTAACGCATCCTAATATGCTAAGTAAACACGACTTTAAAGTGGCCGCGCTGGAGAAAACCATAGCTTATCCTGTTGAAACAGTTATTTACCTTAGTGACCCAAGATTTTTATTAGCTTTGATTCTGATTATCTTAGGATTATTTCTACAGAATAGAATTAAACAATAGGAAACTCTCTAAGTTCACAAGATTCATTATCCATCCAGATATACCAAGCTAATTTATCCCAATCTCCCAAAACAATTCTTTGTGCTGGGCTCCTATTAATTTCAAGTGAGTGGATTTTAGGTCGATGAGTATGACCGTGAATTAGAAGTTCTACATTATTGGAGGTCATGATCTCTTTAACGGTTTTAGGAGAGACATCCATAATACCTTCTTTTTTTTGTCTGGTGGCTTCTTTGCTTGAAGATCTTAGCTCCTCAGCGATTTTTTCTCTTTCCTCAATGGGCTTATCAAGGAATTCTTTTCTCCATTGTGGATTACGACTGGTATTTCTAAACTCTTGGTAATCAACATCTTCGGTGCAGAGTAAATCTCCATGCATTAACAAGGAAGATCTCCCAAAAAGGTCTAATTTATAAGGATCATCAAGTAATGTGACTCCTGTTTCTTCACAGAATTTCTCTCCAATTAGGAAATCTCTATTTCCATGCATAGCAAAAACTGAAGTAGAAGTATTTTTAAGTAAAGACAACTTTTCTTTTATTATGAGAGAAAGTTCACTCTTTAGATCATCTCCAATCCAAACTTCAAAGAGGTCACCAAGAATGTATAGACGTTCAGCTTCATTTGCAGTTGTATCTAGAAAAGACATAAAAGCCTCTGTGACTTGAGGTTTTTCCTCTTGAAGGTGAAGGTCAGATATGAAGCAGTAAGCCATATAATTTTACTCTTTGGTTACTTTAGTCCTTTTTATGGATATTTCTTCAAGAGGAACATCTTGGTGGTGACCTGCGCTACCTGTATTTGAAGAAGCTATTGCTTCAACTGTATCAAATCCATCAATCACTGTGCCAAAGACAGCATAACCCCAACCTTGAGGAGTCTCTGAAGTATGGTCAAGACTTGGGTTATTTTCTAGGTTAATAAAAAATTGTGAGCTGGCAGAATGCGGATCACTAGTACGTGCCATTGAAAGACTCCATTTAAGATTCTTTTGACCATTATTAGCTTCATTCTCAATAGGGTCATTTGTAGCCTTATCTTTCATTCCAGTTTCTAACCCCCCTCCTTGAATTACAAAGCCTGGAATGACTCTATGGAAAAGAGTTCCATCATAAAAACCACTGTTTGCATATTCTAAAAAATTCTTAGTTGTAATAGGGGCATCCTCTTCAAATAATTCTATTACTATAGGACCCATTGTTGTTTCAAAAGTTATCACTTTTATCTCCTTCTCTTTATCTGTTAAATTAAAGAACCAAAACAAACCTAAAGAAATGGCTATTAGTCCAAAAATTAAAGCTGGTTGCAGTTTCTTCATTTTCTTCTAAATTGATTAATATGGAGCGATATAATACGAACTTTAAAGGCTAGCATCCATTTTATTAATTGAATTAACGTAAAAAAAGATGAAAATATTTAATTCCCTTTCAGGAAAAAAAGAAGAATTAAAAACTCTTCAAAATGGAAAGCTGGGCATCTACGTTTGTGGAATGACTGTATATGATGACTGCCACATTGGTCATGCTAGGACTTTTTTGTCTTTTGACATGATTGTTAGGTATCTTAGGTATAAGAACATAAAGGTCAACTACATAAGAAATATTACTGATGTTGACGACAAAATATTAAAGAGAGCTGAGGAACATAAAGAAGAGCCAATTATCTTATCTTCAAGATATATTGAAAGAATGACATCTGACTTTAATGCCTTAGGCATGATCACGCCCGATAAAGAACCTAAAGCAACAGGTAATATTCAAATAATTATAGACCTTATTCAAATATTACTTGATTCAGGCAATGCTTATCATGAAGGAGGTGATGTTTATTTCTCTGTGGACTCCTTTTCTAACTATGGAAGACTGTCCAATCAAAAGATGGATGAGATTCTTACAGGAGTTAGAATTAAGGTAGACGAAGACAAAAAGAACTCAGCTGATTTTGTCTTATGGAAGAAATCAAATGAGAGTCTAAATTGGGATTCTCCTTGGGGTCCCGGAAGGCCAGGATGGCATATTGAGTGCTCAGCTATGAGTATGGACTCTTTAGGAGAACATTTTGATATTCATGCTGGTGGGTCCGATTTGAAGTTTCCTCACCATGAAAACGAGATTGCTCAATCTGAAGCAGCTACGGGTAAAAAATTTGCAAATTATTGGATGCATACCGGCCCCCTAAGGATAGATAAAGAAAAGATGTCTAAATCTTTAGATAACTTTATAACTATAAGAGATGCTCTTAAGGCACACTCACCTGAAATACTGAGATATTTTCTATTATCAAGCCACTACAGAAGTCCTATTAATTATTCCGAATCTGGTCTAAAAGAATCAAAAGCTGCTTTGGATAGACTATATAACTCCATAAATGGTCTTGATTTTAATGCTGAAGATAGAAGCTTACACAGTTCATACTCTAAGAAATTCCTTAGAGCTATGGATGATGACTTCAATGTGCCTGAGGCATTGGCTGTATTATTCGACTTATCTAAGGCTATAAATAAAAATAAAGAGGATGGAAATGATGACAAGGCTTCTTTGTTAGCGGCACAACTAGTATCACTATCAGAGCCTTTAGGCTTACTTCAACAAGACCCTCAGTCTTTTTTGAGATCTGGAGTTAACATGGATGAGTCTGAAATAAATAAGTTAATAAAAGAAAGAGAGGAAGCTAGAGAGAGGAATGATTATGCTAAGGCCGACAAAATAAGAGACTCTTTATATGAAAAGAATGTAATTTTAGAAGACTCAAAAGAAGAAACTTTTTGGAGAAAAAAGTAGCTAAACAGTAAGAGTCTTTGTTACATATTTACAATAGGAACAATCATCAGAAGCTTCAGGTGGATTTTCGGCTAATAGGCAGTATTTTATGTCTACTAAAGTGGGCTCAACCCATGAGTCATCTCCTATATAAGGAATAAGCTTTACTTTAAACTCCAATTGATTATTAAATTCAGGTTTGTCTTTTATTCCATTGCAGTAAACAAAGTAAGCTGTATCAGATACATCAAAATTTTCTCGGAATAGCCATTGATAAAATTCTACTTGCCTTTTGTATCCTATTTGCCAATCAGCATCTAAGCTTACTTCACCTTTTTTTGAAGTGGCTTTGTAGTCAACAACTATAAGTTGCTTTGTTTTTTTATTTATCCAGACATCATCCACTCCACCTCTCAACAACAGATTAGTAGGTTCATGAAATCTTTTAATGCCTTTTCTTAAAGATTCCCTCCAATCTTCTAAGTCTGGATGTTGATAAGGGATGGCATTTAAATTATTTTCTTCTTGGATAGGGTGGGGTTCTTGTTTCTCTCTGTAACCATCAAATTCATTTTTTAAGAGTTCATCAACTGCGTTATTAAGATTAAAAGGAAAGGTTGAAGGTCTAGCTATCCCTAGTCTATTAGTTAAATAAAAACACCTTTGACATTCAAGAAAATTATCCACTCTAGATCTGCTTAGAGTAAAGGGTTCTTGTGAGTTTGGATTAAAAAGTCTTGCAGCCATAATGTCTTTATTTTGGGGTCTGCAATTGAGACCCCATTTAAATTTG
>CAYFFW010000013.1:0-36362 GCA_964342745.1 uncultured Gammaproteobacteria bacterium | reverse complement strand
GGACGACCCCTTTACAATTATTTCTGATTATTTGGGGTTTAGTGATTGTTTTTAACTCAGAGCTTACAATCCTCTCTTTAACTAATGAGATTTTCCTGAGCACACATTTACCTTGGCTTTATTCTTTAGCAAAATCAATTTGGTATTTTATTTTTCCAGATGCTTTGGCGAGCTGGATTTTTGCTTTACCTTTTATTATTCATATGTTCTTAAAAGCATTTTTTAGCACTTGTTTAGGGTTATGGTTACTTCCTATTGCTAAAAGGATGTCTTAATCTTAATTTTAAAATAGAGAGCCTTAATATGATTTGTATAAAAACAGAAATACCTAACTATATTAATGGGATAAATGATGAGCTTAAAGCTATTTACCATAGCAATGATTGCTTCTGTATCTGGGTGTTTAATACGAGAAAAGACAGAATTAGATTTATGGATGAAACTGTTGGTATGATGAAAGATGAAAGAGAGGCTTTTTTTGAAGCCAATTATAAAAAAGATATAAATAATTAAGAGGAGAAAATATGTTGAAACTTCATTTTGCACCTAATTCAAGAGCTGGAAGAATTGTATGGCTATTAGAAGAACTAGAATTGCCCTACGAGATAAACAAAATGGCCTTTCATCCTAAGGACTTAAAATCTGATGAGCATAGAGAAAGACATCCATTAGGAAGAGTACCTGTTCTTGATGATGGAGATATTAGGATCTATGAATCTGGAGCAATTGTTGAATATATTTTAGAGAGACATAAAAATGGAGGACTTAAACCTGGGGTGGATTCACCTGATTACCCTAATTACCTTCAGTGGTTTCACTATTGTGAAGGAATGGTTATGCCTCCCATAAATACCATTGTTGTTCAAACTCTATTACTTCCTCCTGAAAGACAAGATGAAACAGTTCTTGGGCAAGCTCAAAGACTCTTAGCCAAAGCTCTAGGGCCTGTTAATGAAGCATTAGAGGGAAATGATTATTTAATAGGGGACTTCTCTGCTGCAGATGTAATGTTAGGGCACTCATGTTTTATGGGTAATCGATTAGGTTGTGTAGATGAAGAGATGACTCATTTGAAGAGTTATGTTCAAAAAATTACAGAAAGACCTGCTTTTAAAACTGCAATAGAAATGCAGTAAATTAATGGAACAACATAAGAATGATTGATTTAAGTTTAAAAGGTAAGAGGGCTGTAGTTACTGGGGCCAGTTTAGGAATAGGTGCTGCAGTAGTTAAATTGTTAGCTGACCATGGTGCATCTGTAACCTTTTGTGCCAGGACAAAAGATTCTATTGAGGAGCTATCTAATTATGAGACGAATAATGGTGGTTCTATTAAAGGACTAATAGCTGATATGGGCGAGGAAACTTCAACCAATAAATTTATTGAGAGTGTTCAAGAAGAAGGACCCACTGACATATTGGTTAACAATGTAGGCGCTTCTCCCTCAAGAAACTTCTTATATATGACTGATGATGACTGGAGATCTTTGCACGAATTGAATTTATTATCAGCTGTAAGATGCACTCGAGCTTTCCTTCCTCATATGAGGGAGCAGAAATGGGGAAGGGTGATTATGGTTTCAAGCTCTGCTGGTAAATATCCTAATGCTGCCCTAATAGATTATGGAGCAACAAAGGCTGCTATGATTTCTATAAGTAAATCATTGGCTAAGAAATATGGAGCAGACGGCGTGCTAGTAAATTCCGTTTTGCCTGGTCTTATACATACTGCAATGTGGGAAAGGGCTGCTAATGAGATTGCAGAAGCAGTAGACAGTACACCAGAGTCAGTAATTGAAAATAATGGTAAAGGGGTTCCAGTTGGAAGATATGGTACTTCTGATGAAGTTGCCTCACTGATTGTATTCCTTTGTACTAATTCAGCTTCTTACATAAATGGTACCTCAATAGAAGTTGATGGTGGACAAGCAGCACACATATAATTTAAATTTTTTTTAGGATTATTATGAAAATAGGAAAATTAGGGGTCTGGTATTTTTTTGATGCAATGTCTTCTGTAGTAGCTGCTGAGACAGCAAAAAGAATAGAAACTTTAGGTTACTCTACATTGTGGATTCCTGAGACTACAGGAAAAAATCCTATGGTTTTAAGTTCTTGGCTTTTATCAAATACAAAAGAGCTTAATGTTGCTACTGGCATTGCCAATATATATCACCGTGAACCTGGTGTGTCTTTAGCAGCCCAAAAATCTCTCTCTGAGCAATCTAACAATAGGTTTTTGCTAGGACTAGGTGTCTCTCATAAACCTTTAGTTGAAGGAGTAAGGGGACTAAATTATGGACCTCCTGTGAAGACTATGAGAAATTATTTAGAGGGAATGAAAGCTGCACCCTATACCGCTGTATCTCTTGATGAGGAGCCTCCTACAGTAATAGCAGCTCTAGGCCCTAAAATGCTTGAATTAGCTTCCGAACTTGCCCAAGGGGCACACCCTTATTTTACTTCTCCTGACCACACAGCTATGGCAAGAGAAAAGTTAGGCAAAGACTCTTGGCTTTGTGTTGAACAAAAAGTAATTCTGGAGAATAATGCAACGAAAGCTAGAGAGGCAGCAAAACAAACAGCTAAAATTTATCAAGGATTACCAAATTATAGAAATAATTGGATCAGGATGGGTTTATCAGAAAAAGATATAGATACTCTAAATGATAAGTTCATAGACAGTACTTTTGCTTGGGGAACTTCTGACAAAATAAAAGAAAGAATACAAGAACATTTTGATGCGGGAGCAGATCATGTTTGTATACAACCTGTTAATCCTGAGGGAATTAGTGCTGAACTACACTGGGAATGTCTAGAAGAATTAAATAATTAATCAAGTATTCTTAAAATGTTTGAAGATATTAAAACCCTATTTTGGTTTTTAAAAAGACCAAATTTCTATGCAACTATGATTTCTTTAGTTTTAAGAAAATTTTTACCTAACAAGGATTCTTTGGCAGATAGAGAAGAGGAGTGGTGTCAGGAAAGAACAATAAGCGTTGAAGAGTGTTTTAAAAAATTAGATTTAGATCCTTTTGAAGAACCTCCTTTTTCAAAAGAATATATTGAAGAAGTTGAAAAAAAGATAAAGGGTTCAAATTCAAATTTTGGAGGACAAGGACATGTCAATTTATTATACGGGCTTTGCGAGTCATTAAAGGCTAAGAAAGTTCTTGAAACAGGTGTTGCTTACGGATGGTCATCTCAGGCTATTCTTAATTCTATTTCTAAAAGAGAGGGAAAATTAGTTTCCGTTGACATGCCTATGGTAAAGCAGACAGACTATCATTTAATAGGAGTAGCTGTAGAAGAAAAGAATCTACCTTATTGGGATTTGATTCGTGAACCTGATAAATACGGACTTTATAAAGCCATAAGAAGATTTAATTCCAATCTAGATTTAGTTCATTATGACTCAGATAAGTCTTACTACGGACGAAAATGGTCTCAAAGAATTATCTGGAACAATGTAAAAGAGGGTGGTGTTTTTGTTTCTGATGATGTTGAAGATAATTCTGCTTTTAAAGAATTCGTAGAGGAAAAAAAATTAGATTTTATGATCTTAAAGTTTGAAGGAAAGTATGTAGGCGTAATTAAGAAATATGTAACTTAACCTTCTGTTAGTTAAATATATTTTCATATTCAATTCCTATATTCTCTACAGAAAAATCCTTTGCTCTTTTGATTAAAATTTCTTCGTCCATTTTATGATTTATAGCGTATTCAATTTTTTCTGCTAAGTCCTTTGGATCATTAACTTTACATAAGTAACCGTATTTATTGTTTCCTATTATTTCTGCAGGCCCTGACTTACAGTTAGTAGAAACAACTGTTTTGCCCAAGGAAAGTGCTTCCACTATAACAAGGCCGAAACCTTCATAGTCTGAAGGCAAAACAAATAAATCTGCCAAGTTAATTAGATTTAAAGGTGCATTGAATTGACCTAATAAACAAACATCCTTATTAAGGTTTTTTTCAATTACCATTTCTTCTATCTCTGCCCTTCTGGGGCCATCGCCTACTATTAACAGTTTACAAGCAATATTTCTGTCATTCTTAAGGATATCAATAGATTTAATCAAATTTGGGTAGTTTTTTTGAGTTTTAAAGTTGCCAACAGAAATTATTTTGATTTCTTTACTTTGTGACCAAGAGATTACTTTTTCAGGTAATTTTTGAATAAACAAATCAGGTTCAGAAAAAGCAGGATTATAGATAACTTTGGTCTTTTCTTGCTTTACTCCTTTGCTGATAAGATCTTCGGAAACACCCTCCGAAACAGAGATAATTTGTTTAGAAAGATTGTATAAAAATTTAATACTCATTCTTTGAAAGAATTTAAAGAAAAAGCTTTTTTCTTTCCATTCTTCTCTTAAATGGCAATGTTCTATAAGAATTAATTTGTTTAGTTGGCTGGGAAGAAAAAGGAATGCTATAACAGAGACAATTGTTAAAGGCCAGACATTTGACAGAAAAAAGTCATAATTCTTCTTCTTTAGAAACTGTATTAATGGAATTATTGATTGGGAGATTTTAATTAAGTTAAAGCTAGTGACTTTTACTTTATGATCAATCTCACTTAAGAAAACATTATTGTTACTCACTAAAAGTATTTCTACTTCATACCCTTTCTTTACTAAATAATTAGATAATCTTACTGCTACTTTCTCAGTACCCCCCATTGAAAGGTCATAAAGAAAAAAAACTATCTTTTTATTCATAAATTAAGAATTTACTTTCGCTTAACAAAAGATTTAAAGGATAATAATTGATTACAAACACAAGTAACATAGATCTTTAAGGATTATTATTAAAAAAATAAGCAATATTTAATCTAAGGATAATTAAAGGACATAAAAATGTGCGGTATTTTTGGTATTTTACATCACGAAAATAAACAAATCGATCAAAGCTTCCTTTCTGGATTAGAGGGATCTTTAGCTAGAAGAGGTCCAGATAATCAAGGGGTAGAAGAGTTTTTAATAGACTCAAAGAAGCTAAAGTTCGGCCATACAAGGCTATCAATTCTGGATTTAGAAAAAAGTGGGAATCAGCCAATGAGCTCTCACTCTGACAGGTTTTCTATTATTTACAATGGTGAAATATACAACCACTTAAAATTAAGGAAAAAGGTTGAGAAAAAAGTAAGGGTAATTTGGAGAGGAACCAGTGACACAGAGACTTTATTAGAAATGTTTGAGAACTTTCCAATTTCTAAAGTTCTTAATGAAGTGCGTGGTATGTTTTCCTTTATTCTTTATGATAAAAAAGAAAGAAAACTATATATAGCTCGAGATCAAGCAGGTGAGAAACCTTTATATCTATCGACATCTAAAGGCTTTATTGGATTTGCTTCTGACTTAGATCCTTTGAAGAAAGTAGTTGGTTTTAATAAATCATTAGATTTTGAAGCAGTAGAGGATTTTCTTAAATTAAACTACATACCAACACCTAAGACAATATACAAGAATAGTTTTAAATTACCTCCAGCAAATTGTTTAATTTTAAATCTTAATTTTTACCAATTTAAATCTTGTGATAGTTTTGATGAGTTTGTAGATTCAAAAGGGGTTAGTTGCTATAACTGGATAGATGAAAAGGAAGGCCTTGAAATGGGAGAAGAGATTAGGGGGCTCGACGAGCAGTCTCTAGTCTTAAAACTAGAAGAAGTCCTTTCTGAATCTGTAAGAAGTCAGCAGATTTCAGATGTTCCTTTAGGAGCCTTCCTTTCAGGTGGTATAGATTCAAGTTTGATTGTTTCTTTAATGAAAAAAGTTAGACAGGAAGAAACAAAAACTTTTACTGTAGGTTTCAATTTTCTTGAATATGATGAATCGGAACATGCACAAAAGGTTGCCAATCATCTGGGAACAGATCACACGACATATCGATGTTCAGAAAATGATTTCTTTGATCTTATACCTAACCTAAATTTAGCATTCTCAGAACCCTTTGCAGATTCTTCGCAACTGCCGACTATGCTAGTTTCAAGAATGGCAAAACAGCAGGTCAAAGTTGTATTAAGTGGAGATGCCGGAGATGAATTATTTGGTGGTTACAATAGATATTTACTCGCTAATAAGTATTATAAATACTTTAGATTCACTCCATTTATTCTTAGAAGTAATCTTTCAAGGTTATTTAAACTTCTACCTTCAAGTCTTGCTATGGGTTTAATCAATACTATAATTTCTACTGATTTCTCGGGTAATAAAGAGAACAATCTAAGCAAGATTTTGAATAAAGCTCTTTATATAAAAGATAAAAAAAGCTTTTACACTTCTATGATAAATGAGTGGACTAAAGAAGATAAGATAATGGATTTTAAAGAGGAGGTTAATAATTATCATTTCCTAGAATGTTTTGACAGTAAAAAAGAAACGAAACTAGAAGAAACAATGATGAAAGCTGACTTTAATAGTTATCTTCCGGATGACATTCTTTGTAAAGTAGATAGGTCTTCCATGTTTTACAGTCTAGAAACTAGAGCACCCTTTTTGAATAGAGAGGTAATTGATTTTGCTTTTAACCTTCCGCTCAACATGAAGATAAGAAATGGGGAATCTAAATGGATCTTAAAGCAATTACTTTCTAAGTATTTACCCCGTGAATTATTCGATAGACCCAAGCAAGGATTTGGGATTCCAGTAAGTAAGTGGATGAGAGGAGAGTTAAAAGATTGGGTAAATGAAACTTTAAGTGATGAAGCACTAAACCAACACAATTTATTTAATAAATCTGTTGTATCAAAGGTAAAGGAAGACCACTTTAAAGGTTTATCTAATAATGAACACAAACTTTGGTCATTACTCCAATTTAATCAATGGTATGACTCAAATAAATAAATTGAAACCAAAATTATTATTCTTAGAATCTCTAAGAGGTGTAGCTGCTTTAGCTGTTGCCATTTATCACGTTAAAGATATATCAACTTCACCTATTACTGATAATCTATTTATTGAGAACAGCGATACGATGGTCGATTTCTTCTTTGTTTTAAGTGGATTTGTTATTGCTTATACCTATCTAGATAGAATAAATGACTTTAGGTCTTTAGTTAACTTTAAAATTAAAAGATTCTTAAGGCTCTATCCATTACACTTAATTACCTTATTGGGCTTTTTAATTATAGAAATTGCTAAGTATGCTTTAGAAGCATTTGCTGGAATTTCATCTAATGTCGCACCTTTTTCAACAAATAACCTTTCCTCTTTCATAAGCAACCTTTTTCTTTTTCATTCTTTTACCGAGCCCACTGTTACCTTTAATGCCCCTAGCTGGTCTATTTCAACAGAGTTCTATACATATCTAGTCTTTGGATTAGTTGTTTTATTTTCAACAATCTTAAATAACAAATTTAGACCTTTTCTACTTTTTATCGTAATGGCTGTATCTGCTTATTTAGTTTTTATCTTTGATGCTATGGAAGAATTTGTTGGTGTAGCAATGTTTAGGTGTATGTACTCTTTCTTTCTAGGAACATTAATTTTTTATCTTTTCGAAAAGATAAAGGTTACAACCCCTTTATTAATAAGTTTAGGTCTTATCCTGTTCACAATTTGGGCAGTTTGCTATCCTGAAATAGTACCTAAAATAATATTACCTATTTTATTCGCTTTAGTTGTTTTCTCTTTAGTAACCTCTAAAACGAATACCCTTATTCGTTTTCTCAATTATAAGCATTTAGTTTTCTTGGGTACTGTGAGCTATGGAATTTACATGATTCATTATGGGGTTTGGTGGGTATATCACCAAAGTTTAAGATTTCTTTTTAATTTTGAGACACAAATCTTTAATGATGGATTAATTATTAAGATTGACCCACTACAAAGTACTTTTATGGTGTTAAGTGGAGTAATCATCGTCATACTTTTGTCATGGTTGAGTTATAAATATATTGAGATTCCGTTTAATAATCTAAGGCATAAAGTTAAGGTCTAGTAATAATTAATCTTTAAAAAATTTATTTTTCTTGTTGTTTTTTTAAATGTTCAATGCCTTGCTCTAAAGAGATTTTTTTAAACTGAATTTTGTCTTTAGGTCTCAGTTGGCCAATTAAATCTAGGTCGACTAAAGCTGTTTGTAATATTCTAGGATAGCCACCAAGAGTTTGAGAATCGCATCCTAAAATTATTGGTAGGCCATTGCTAGGACATTGAATAGTTCCTATGCTTACAGGGCAACTAATCATTTTCCCGCTTTCTACTAATTTTAGTTCTTTACCGTCAAGTCTATTTCCTATTCGACTGGAATCATTAGAGACAACATAAGTACCAGAAAAAATTTCTTTTTTTGAAGGTTCCGTTAGTAAATTAAACTCTGGGCCTTCAAATACTTTTAAAATTGATTTATTTGTTAAAGGCTTTAATTTATCAAGGTTCAAAGAAGAAGGGTCATTTAATTTAGTTTTGTAGGATTCTGATTCTATTAACGACCCTTTGCTTAGAGCTTTACCATCTAATCCCCCAACATTTGCAGGTAAGTAAGTAGATAAACTTCCTAAAAATTTTTTAGCTATTATTTTCTCCGAAAGAGATATGTAGCTTCTGCAGCCTATAAGACAGTTATTCATTGTTAAGATATCATTAGTTTTCACTTTAACAACTTCGTACATCTTTATTTCTTTGTCATTGATTCTGGCATTCATATTTGCGCCTGTAATAGCTATAGAATAAGGCTTTAAAAATCTAAGAGTAGGTCCTGTCAAAGTACACTCAATTACAGGAGAGTTAATATCATTACCCAATAAGTAGTTTGCAACTTTTATTGAGAGCTTATCCGCACCTCCAGATAATGGAACTCCCATATGAGCTAAACCTTCGCGGCCTAAATCTTGAATAGTCGTTTGTAATCCTGAAGAGATGATTTCAATGCTCATTAATTTTCAGCCTGAAATGTTTTAAATTGCTGTTCGTTAATGGGTAGAAATCTGATCTTCATTCCTGGTTTTATTAGAAAAGGATCTTTTTTATTACTTTGAAATAACTTTAAAGGGGTCCTGCCTATAATTTTCCAACCTCCAGGACCTCCAAGAGGATAAATTCCTGTTCTGTTTCCCGCTATTCCAACAGATCCTGGTAACAAATTTGTTCTTGGTTTAGTTAATCTGGATACTTGAAGTTCTTTTGGTAAGTCTCCTAAATATGCAAAACCAGGACTAAATCCCATCATCTTTACTTCATAATCTTTATTGCAATGAAGCTCTACTAACTTATCTTCATTTAGATTCTTACTAGAGATTAATTCTTGTATATCAGGACCAAATTTTTTTGAGTAGCAAATAGGAATTTGTAAGATATTTTTCTTGGATGTTTTCTTTGTGAATTTAAATCGATTAACAATATTTTCTACCGAAGTCTTAGCTTCAATGGCTTTTAATTCAAGGCAGTTATATTTTATTGCTAGAGAATCTTCAGCCGGAATCACTTCTATAAAGCTGCCTTCTTTCCTTAAAAACTCTGATAAAGATAAAAAGAAAGATGAGTTTTGAGAATGTTTATTGTTCTCTTTTAGCTTTAAAAGCAATAAATTTTCTGAATAATTAGAAATTATAATAGAGTCAGTAATTTTCAATTTGGCTTAACAATAACTTTTTTTAAATTTAACATAGTTCTTACTGCTTTTACGGCTTCCAGTGAATTTGGACTATCTCCATGTATACACAGTGTTTTAGCTGATAAGTTAACTACTTTCTTGTTTTCAGTTAAAACCTGTCGTTTACAAACTATCATTTCAGCTTGATTTACTTGCTCTTCAATAGAATTGAGAACAGAGACTTCTTTATCTCGGTCAACAAGAGTTAGATTTGATTTATAAACTCTGTCAATAAAGGCTTCAGGTAAGAATAAAAGCCTATTAGATTTACATTCTTTTTCTAAAGAAGATTTTGTTGGCCCTATTATTGCCAAATTAAGTTTGAAAGACTTAATTACATCAATTAAAAGGAGACTAAGTTCTTTATCTCTTGAGGCATCACTATAAAGTCTACCATGTAGTTTCACATGGCTTACTGACATTGAAAGTGAATCCGCTACATCAATAAATAGAGAGATTTGCTCTTTGATAGATTCACTTAACTTTTTTTTGCTAATTCCAAATTTTTTTCTACCAAAGCCTTTTTTATCTGGATATGAAGGGTGCGGGCCTACTGCAACGCCATTTCTTTTACATGCCTTTAAGATTTCCCTGATAGTAGTTGTATCCCCAGTATGGCCACCACAAGCAATGCTGCAAGAACTAATGTACTTTAAGATTTTAAGCTCTTTATTTAATTCTTGAGTATTCTGAAATTCACCTAAATCTGAATTTATATCTATGGATTTCAAAACTTTAGAATCAGGTTTTAATAGACTTGAAGTTGGGTTTCCTCTTATCTATAAATGCCTTTACCCCTTCTTTAAATTCTTCTCTATCAAGGAATATTTCTTGTGTATCTCTTTCATAATCTAATTGCTTGTCTAAATTTGTAGATAGAGCATGATCATGAGCTTTTACAACAGCTTTAAGACCAATTATCGGTCCATTAGCAATTTCTTTTGCAATACTAAGAGTAGCCTCCATAAATTCATTGTCTGGAAAGTAGTCCCAAATTAAACCCCATTCCTTAGCTAATTTAGCGTTAATATCTTCTCCTAAAAGTCCCATTCCATTAGCTCTGGCCCTACCAATTAATCGTGGAACAAACCAAGAAGAGCCAACGTCAGGAATAATTCCCAATTGTGGTCCAAATACGAGTTTAAATTTAGCTGATTCGGAAGCAACTACTAGATCCCCTGACAAAGCTAAGCCAACCCCACCTCCTGCAGCTATTCCATTTATTGCTGTAATAACAGGCTTATTGCCGCTTGTTATTGCTCTAACTAATGGGTTAAAACCAATTTCCATATTTACTGCGGCAGCTTGGCCAGGTGAATTATTTTGGTCGTTTGGCCAACCTCCATTAGCTAGGTCAGCCCCAGCACAAAACCCTCTTCCATTACCAGTTAAGACAACCACTCTAACTTTAGGATTTTTATTGACTTCATTCATGGTTTCTAACAAACCCATAATTAAGTCTTTGTTCATGGCATTTAGTACTTCTGGTCTATCAAGTTTTATAAGAAAAATGCCATCTTTCAATAACTCGGTTTCAATTGCTTGTGTCATATAAAAATTATATCTATTAGTTAAAGTTTTTTAAAACTTTAATCAAACTGTTTTGAAGCACTTGCAAATAGTAGATAAAAAATCATTCCGAAGAAAGTAACTCCTGCCGTGACATAAAAAACGGAATCCCATGAATTTGTAGCATTTAGTATTAGGCCTGTTAAATAAACCCCTACTATCCCAGGAATAGCACCCAGCATATTAGTTAAACCCATGAGAGTACCAGTATATTTTGGACCAATATCAGCATGATTTACTATAAAACCACCTGCAGCCATTCCAGAAAATGCATTTCCTAAGCACATTAAGGCTATAACAGAAGAAACTGCTTCAAACGAAGGAATAAACATAAGGCAAATTCCAGCTCCTCCAAAACCTATTGTGTTACAAATTTTTCTAACATTTAGAATTTTAATTCCACTTCTTAGCAAGTAATCTCCAAAGTAACCTCCAACATTCATGAATATTAATGAACTAAGGTGCGGAAGCATTGCAAAGTAACCAACAGATTCAAATTCAACACCCAACCCTTCGTTGATAAATAATGGCAGCCAAGAAAGAAAAACAAATAAAGAATAATTACTACAAAAGTGTGCAACTCCAATAGCCCAGAGAGGTTTATTGGTAATTAGTTCCTTCCAAGGAGGACTCTCGGCCTTTTCAGAGGTAGGTGCATTAGTTTCTATTAGATCTAACTCTTCTTTTGAAATGGAGGGGTGATCTTTTGGAACTGAGGTGACCATTCTTTGCCAAAAAAAGAACCAAATAAAACCCACCCCACCAAAAAGATAAAACGCCCATTCCCAACCAAGTCTGACTACTATTATAGGCGTTACTATTAGCGCAAATGCTGTTCCAATAGGAATACCGCTGTTGGTGAAAGCAACAGCTCTTGCTCTTTCTTTCAAGGGAATCCATCTTGCATAAAGACTGTGCCAAGCTGGAAAAGTTATTCCTTCTCCTAAGCCCATACCTATTCTCGCTAGAATTAAAACAGTGAAGCTAGTTGAAGCTGCAAGAGGGGTTAAGATAGTAAAGACTGACCAAATTATTAACCCATAACCCAATACAATCTTTGCTCCTAATTTATCAGATAAAGAACCACCCAATACCTGAGTAAAAATATACCCTATATAAAAGGAAGTAAGAATTAGACCTGTTCTCTCATAATCCCATCCTAATTCTTTAGCCATGGGTATTATGGTTATAGATATATTTACTCTATCTATATAACAGATAAATACAGCTAGAACAGTTAATCCTATTACCTTAAGTCTAGTCGGCATGCCTCATTTAACCATTGAATACGAGAAACTAGTAGGAGAAAAGTAATCAAAAAATTAAATTAAAATTCCTTTAGATTGTGATAACTTAAACTTCTTAGTTTTGGAAAGGAAAGAGTATATGTCTGAAGATAAATTATTATTAGAAGGGGTAAGAGTTATAGATGCTGCAAGTTTTATAGCCGGCCCTGCAGCAGCTACCATAATGTCTGACTATGGAGCAGAGGTTATAAAAATTGAACCTCCTGAAGTTGGCGATAGCCTTAGATGGTTAATTTCAAGATCTAAAATGCCTGAAGGGCCAGAAAATTACTGCTGGCAACTAACTTCTAGGAACAAAAAGAGCATTGCTCTTAATCTTAAAGAAAAGGAAGCACAAGAAATTCTTATTGATCTTGTAAAAACTGCTGATGTTTTCATAACAAATATGCCGTTTCCTATCAGAGAGACATTAAAGCTAAGGCCTGAAGACATTAGACCTCATAATGAAAAACTTATTTATGCATCCATGTCCGGTTATGGAGAAGTTGGCCCTGATGCCAACAGAACTGCTTATGACTCTTTAGCTTGGTGGGCAAGATCTGGTTTAATGGACTATGTAAGACCTTCTTCAATTTCACCACCAGCTTGGTCTACTCCTGGAATGGGTGATCACCCAACGGCAACAGCTCTTTTCAGTGCAATTATGACCGGACTTTATAGAAGAGAAAAGACAGGAAAGGGCACAGAAGTTTCAACTTCATTAATGGCAAATGGAGCTTGGTCGAATGGTTGTTTCATTCAAGGTGCGTTAATGGATGTTGAATTTGCTGACAGATCGGAGCCCTTACCTAGACATCCCTTTGGAGATACATATGATACTAAAGATAATCGTCAAGTAGCCCTAGCCTTGGTGAATGCTCTTAAAGAATGGCCTAAATTAGCTGAAGCTCTAGGGAGAAGAGATTTAATAGATGATCAAAGGTTTGATCCTATAGGGCTTGTTGAGAATCAAGAGGAATTAAGAGTAGAGTTATCAAAAGAGTTTAGTGCAAGAGACGCTGAACAAATCAATCTTGACTTAAAGGATTCTGGAGTAACTTATGGGTTTATTGGAAAAATAACAGACTGTAAAAATGATGAGCAATTTCTAGAAACAGAAACATTAGTTCCTATGAATCATGAAAAGATGCCTGGTTTACTTACTGTAAATAGCCCGATAAAAATTAAGGACGAACCAAAAAAGCAGCCTTATAGAGCTCCAATATTAGGTGAGCACACACAACAAATACTTAATGAAATAGGGTTCAGTAAAGATAAAATTACTAATTTAAAGGAAAGAGGAGTGATAGAGTATTAATTATGAGTAATTGGGAAGATTTATTTCATTTTACAGACCAACTCTCAGATGAAGAGAGGCTAATTCAATCAAGCACGAGAGAGTATTGTCAAAAGTCTCTTATGCCCAGAATTTTAGAGGCCAATAGAAATGAGACATTTGATAAGGATATATATAAGGAACTTGGAAATTTAGGTCTGCTGGGAGCGCCTATCGAAGGTTATGGATGCGCTGGAACGAATTACGTTTCATACGGGCTAATCACCAGGGAGATTGAAAGAGTGGATTCAAGCTATAGATCTGCTTATAGTGTTCAAACCTCCTTGGCAATGCATCCTATCCATAAATTCGGTTCAGAAGAACAGAAGGACCATTACTTACCCAAAATGGCTAAAGGAGAAATTATAGGTTGTTTTGGTTTAACAGAACCTGATGCAGGTTCAGATCCAGGAAGCTTGAAGTCAGTAGCCAGAAAAACTAGCGGGGGATATAAAATCACCGGTTCAAAAACTTGGATAACAAATGCACCAATAGCTGATTTATTAATAATTTGGGCGAAAGATGAAGATGGTAAGTTAAGAGGGTTTATTGTTGAAAGAGAAGATAAAGGATTGGAAACTCCTTATCTAAAAGGTAAGTTTTCTTTAAGGGCTTCAGCTACAGGGCAAATTTTTATGGATGAACTTTTTGTACCTGATGAAAGAGTTTTGCCCGATGTTAATAGCTTTAAAGGTCCTTTCTCCTGTTTGAACATGGCTAGATATGGCATTGCTTGGGGAGCAATTGGTGCTGCGGAGTTTTGTTGGCATGCAGCTAGAAGTTATTCTTTAGACAGAAAGCAGTTTGGTGAGCCTTTGGCAGCAAAACAAATTATTCAAAAGAAGTTAGCAGATATGCAAACAGAGATCACCTTGGGATTACAGTCCTGCCTTAGAGTAGGCAGATTAATAGATGAAGATAAAATGATTCCAGAAATGATATCCCTAATCAAAAGAAATAATTGTGGCAAAGCTTTAGATATGGCTAGGACTTCAAGAGATATTCATGGGGGTAATGGCATATCAGATGAATTTCATGTAATTAGACATGTAATGAATCTAGAGGCAGTTAACACTTATGAAGGAACTCATGACGTTCATGCTTTGATTTTAGGAAATCTACAGACTGGCATTAATGCATTCTGATAAAAAAAACCCAGGATATACCTGGGTTTTTTTGTACTCTTAATTTTTTAATTAGAAGTTAACTCTAAAAGTTGCTCCATAAACTCTAGGCTCAGTTAAGAAGTAATTTGTATACATACCTGAAGTATCAGAGGTTACGTAGTGACCTGTAACATTATCCTCATCAGATATATTTCTTACCCATGCCCTTACGCTCCAATCACCATCAGAGTCTTGTAGCATCAGTGAGAAATTTAATTGATCCCAGGAATCAATTTTGTCCCAACTTCTATTGAACTCTCTAGCAAAACTTTCATCTTGCATGTAGTAATCTAATCTTGCAGTAAGATCAATTCCATCAGAAGGGTACCAAGTTTTTTGGATTCCTAATTTGAAAGTGTATTCAGGAGCATTTGGAAGGGCATTACCTTTTATATTTGTTAATACTCCATCGCTAGTTGGAACTCCTATAGCATTTAGGAAAGTTCTAGACATGTACACAGGAACACCACTTGGAGAAATAGTATTAGGTGCTGGAATACATGCTCCAAGTCCACCACAAATAGCTGCAGCGCCTACTGCACCAGCTGCATTAGCTACATACTGCACTCCAGTAGCACTTCCAGAATCAATATTTTTTAAGACTATCCAGTTTGAGTCACCTTGGGCTCTATCTTTAGGGTCAAGAAGCATGTTATCCGCAGCTTTGGTTTCAAGCCAAGAGAACATGGCATCAATTAAGATATCAGGATCAAATTCAGGAATAAATAACATTTCTAATTCAGCACCCTGAATATCTGCATCAACATTAACGTTAACTGAAGAGTTATTAATTATTTTATAAATTTGAAGCCCTTTGTAGTCGTAAGAGAAGTAAGAACCATTAAGTTGCATCCTTCTGTCCATTAAACTAGTTTTAAAACCTACCTCGATAGCATCTACTTTCTCACTATCAAATACTCTTGGAGTATCTAAAGGAAAAGAATCATTAATTGCAGGGTTAAAACCTCCTGGTTTAAATCCTTTTGAGAAATTTAAGTAAGCCATCGTGTCTTCATCAATTTTCCAGTCTAAGCCAACTTTACTTGTTGACTCTTCCCAAACTGCCTGAGTAGGACTTCCACTTAAAATACGTGATTCGTTATAACCAGGCGTTGGAGGTACTTGTAATAAAGCAGCTGCAACTTGTGCTGCTCCAGTAGGATCTCCTCCTAGAGTAGCTAGTGTTGCTGCATCTACAGCTGATTTAACATTATAGTAATTTAATAATGGATTTGCTGCAGGACAAGCATTGGTTTGTGCACCTGTTAAAATTGCTCCAGCATTTGCAACAATATCAGTTAAACAGCCTGTTAGTGAGGATCTAACCCAAGCTGCCCCAGGTAGTCCAAGAGCAGGACCTAAGTTTGCTGCATTTGCTAAAGAAGACCTGTCTCTAGTCCATTTTTCATCTTCATTCTTTCTATAGCCTACTGTTAATCTAAGTGAATCAGATAAATCCATATAAACTTCACCAAAGTAAGATTCTCTATCTGCATAAGAGAAGGCATCGTTGTGAAAGAAGCCTGGGTAAAGTTGAGGAACTCCAATAGGAGCTAATCCATAGATGGATATAAAATCAAGTGAATTTGAGTTTACGTAATAACCGCCATGACTTTCACTATCTGTTTGATTCATTCCCAAAACAAAATTAATTCTTCCTTCTAAGTTGGATTGTATTTTTATTTCTCCATACTCCGTTTCAGACATATCTGTATAAGATTTATCATAAGAGTAAACTCTATTAAAACTTCCTATAGAGTCTCCTCCAAGAACACCAGCTGTACCAAGTTGCTCACACTCTATACCACAAGTTGTACCTGATACTGGAATCATAAGATTTGTTCCAGTTAAAGCATTTGGTGTAGGAGGGACAGTGTTGAAATTTAGAGGTGTAAATGAAGGACCAACATCCATATTATAGTCTTGTTGTGAATCTAAAGTTCCTTCAGCTTCTGCATAATTTAAAGTAAAAGTATAGTTACCAATGTCTTGAGAAATAGTTATATAAGTTTGTTCACTCTCGCTCTTAAATATTGGTTCAAAATCTGAATGCATCTGACGAAGACTCATATTTTGTGGTCTAGGGTACTGGTAAAGACCCAAGGCATTAAGTGCTGTGCTATTTTGACCAAGAGGGAAAATTCCACCAAAAGAAATATACATCGTACCTGTAGAAGAACCTGGGTTTATACCATCTCTACCAAACTGATCTGAAAGACATCCATAAGTTGGTAAAGGGTTTTCTTTACAAATTTGGTTAGTTATTCTCGCTCTATCACTATCTTCTTCGTATGACTGATGCATTATGTCTATTGAAGTGCTATCTCCTTCCCATCGAAGGCTTAATCTATAGTCTTCTTGGTCTCTTCCATCGATATCACCATCAGATAATTCAAAAAGGTTTTCAGTGTAACCATCCCTTTCAAGAGTGCTTCCGGCAGCTCTTAAGGCAAGTCTTTCTCCGATTGGTAAATTAATTGCATATCTAACTCGTTGGTGACTGTAATCACCTGCTTCAGCTTCTAAATAACCACCAACTTCACCCATTTCAGGTTTTTTTGTAATAAAGTTAACAACTCCACCTGTTGCATTTCTTCCATACAAAGTTCCTTGAGGTCCTCTTAAAACCTCTATTCTTTCCATGTCATAGTATTCAGTAGTTACGAGGTTGCTAACGATAGGTATATCATTCATGTGAGCTGAGACACCCGCTTCACCAGTACCGGCAGTAACAAGCCTTCCTATACCTCTTATAGAGAAAGAATTTCCACTAAAATTAGTATTTGTAAAACTTACATTTGGTACATTCAATTGAATGTCGCTTGTGTTAATAATCTGTCTTGCTTCTATTCCTTCAGCAGAAAAAGCTGTTACAGCTATGGGTACCTCTTGAAGGCTCTCTTCTGTTCTTCGAGCAGTAACAATAACTTCTTCAATACCTGAATCTGCCTCTTCATCAGCAAGTAGGTTAAAGGTTAACCCCGATCCTAAAATTAGAGTAAATCCTAGAATACTACATTTTAAATTTTTCATATTATTTCCTTAGATTGGTCAATTAGAATAGTTTTAGAGGGATAAATTTAACTAAACGTTAATACCAAAAAACTCCCCTTTTTTATAAATTTTGCGTAATCTTAGGGAAAAATCAATGAAAATCAACAAAAAAAGGCTTTTATACTCGTTATTAATTATTTTTCTAGCAAGTTGTTCTGATGAAGAGGCTTGCTTAGAGGCTGATGTAGTTTTGAAAAATGGGACTGTATACACCCTTAATGAATTATCTCCCAAAGCAGAATCTTTAGCTTTCTTAGGAAACACAATTGTCTTTGTTGGGGATAATGATTCCTCAAAAGCTTATCAATGCGGTTCTGCAAAAGTAATTGACCTTGAAGGAAATTATGTTTATCCAGGGTTTGTTGATTCCCATGCCCATTTGAAGGGAATAGGTAGAAGAGAAAATTCTTTAAACCTCCAAGGTATTAACAGTCTAAAAGAAATGTTAACGACAGTTGAAATTTATTCTAATAAAGTAGAACCAGGAAAATGGGTAGTTGGAAGAGGTTGGATTGAGAAAGTTTGGCCTGAGAAAAGATTTCCTACAAGACACGATTTAGATAAATTTTCTTTGGATAAACCTGTTATTTTGGAAAGGGCTGATGGACATGCCGTGGTAGTAAATAGTCTTGCACTAAGGCTTGCTGGAATAAACTCTATTACTGAAGATCCACATGGTGGAAGAATTGAAAAGGACATACAAGGGGAACCAACAGGCATACTAATTGATAAGGCAACAGCTTTGGTCGAAAAATTAATTCCTCAGGCCACGAAAGAGGACGATAAGAGAGATTTACAGGCAGGAATTGATAGGAATGTGTCCTTGGGCTGGACTCAAGTTCAAATAGCCGGAAGCAACTATTCAGATCTTGAACTTTTACAAGAGATAAAAAGGGAAGGTAACTTACATCAAAGAGTATATTTTGCTGTTAGTGAAGGAAAGCCAGCTCAAACTTTATTAGAGTCAGGACCTGTACTGGATCCGGAAAATTTATTAATTATAAGAGGTATTAAGCTTTACGCAGATGGTGCTCTAGGCTCAAGAGGAGCGGCTCTTTTAGAAAAATATCATGATCAGGATACTGAAGGACTAGTAATTTTTAAGAAGGAAGAAATTCTACCAGTGTTATTAGAGGCTTTAAAAAAAGGGATTCAGATTCAAACACATGCAATAGGGGATAAAGCCAATAGGATGACTCTAGACTGGTATCAAGAGGCATTCAGTTCAGTAAAAGAAGAAGATCGTTTAGTAAGAAACCCCAGATGGAGGATAGAGCATTCTCAAATTATTTCAAAAGAAGATCAAAAACGTTTTGGAGACATGGAAATTATCGCTTCTATGCAGCCCTCTCATGCAATAGGTGACCTTCACTTCGCTCCTTCTAGATTAGGTTTTGAAAGGGTAGGCGATGGGTATGTGTGGAGGAATCTAATTGATTTAGGTGTAATAGTAGCTGGTGGATCTGATGCCCCAGTAGAAATTGGTGACCCTTTAATAGAATTTTATGCTGCAGTAGCTAGAAAAGATCTAGATGGCTTCCACACTGACGGGTGGCATTTAGAGCAGTCAGTAACTAGGCAAGAGGCACTTAAGATGTTTACTATCTGGCCAGCTTTTGCTTCTTTCCAAGAAGACATTAAGGGCACTATTGAAGTAGGTAAGCTGGCTGATTTAACTATCTTTTCAAAAGATATTATGGAGGTTCCTGAAAAAGAGATTCTAGAAGCTAAAGCACTTATAACAATTGTAAATGGCAAGATAGTATTTCAACACAAAAAAAAGGGTACCTAAAGGCACCCTTTTTTTAGTAATGGGTATTAGAAATTCATACCTACTTTGAAGTAGTAAAAAGCTCCATTGAATCCCATTGGTGCTGCTTCTGGGTATTTCCAACCAAGAATTGTAGCTCTAGGCTCTTCATCAGGGTAAGAATCAAAAGCATTTTGGGCACCAAAAGTTAATGTAAGGCCTCCCAGGTCAGTCGGAAGGTCTCTAGAAACTTCAAGATCAACATGAGTTTCTTCACTTAAGTAGATGTAAGAATCTCCCCAATCTGGGAAAGACCAACTATCAACCCAGTTTATTCTTCCTACGAATCTCCAGTCATCCATAAGGTGTGTTGCAGAAAGATTCCATCTAGTTGCAGGCAATAGCCTTTCAATTTGATCTATTCTGCCTTGACCTACTAGACCGGTAGTTTTATCAAAACTAGTGTCAACATCACTGTATACAAAGGTAAAGAAAGTATTACCATCACCTATCTCTGCTTCATATGTAGCGACTAGATCAAAACCTTTCGTAGTTGTATCAAAGTCATTAACATAGAAGCGGAAGTTAGTTAAATCTCCTGCTCCTGGAATCCCTAAACCTTGCAGAGTAGCAATATCACTAGCAGTTAATGCAATGTTATCACCTTGAGTAATACGGTCTTCTAATTCTATTTCATAGAAGTCCATAGTTATATTCAAGGCATCAGTTGCATCCCAAACAAAACCATAACTTATGTTGGTCGATTCTTCAGGTCCTAACTCTTTACCACCGTAGTAAACTGAAACAGGATTGGTAGGAGCTAAAGTTCCTTTTTGATAAAGAACGCCATCCGCATCTGAAACTGTAGAGATATTTGAGATATTTGCTTGACCTGGAGTTGGCGCTCTAAAGCCAGTACTGAAAGTACCTCTTATAGAGACATCATCTGAAGCTCTGTAAAGAAAAGACAATTTACTATTGCTTGTAGATCCAAAGGTTTCGAAATCTTCGTAACGGGTTGCGAACCCAAGCAATAATTGATCACTTACATCTGCTTCAAGGTCCAAGTAAAGAGCTACATTACCTCTATCCCAAACTCCAGCCATACTTGGTGAGAATCCTCCAAATCCATTTGATCCAATTCCAAAGCCTTGCTTGAAATAAGGACCGATTTCCCAACTTTCTTTATTACCCGAAACAACAGTGAATTGTTCTTCTCTGTACTCTAAACCGTAAGCAACGTTTAGGTCAGAAGCAAAGCCTTCAACTGCAACAGGTGTTACAAAGTCAACATTAAAGTTTTTCTCTAACTGAACATAACTACCTGGATGGAATTCTGTAGGAGAGTCAGGTCCAAGGGATGCATTCACAGTGTTCTTGATGTAGTAATCAGCTCTGTTTTCACCTACTGACATACTAACATCCCACATAGTTCCTGAGTCCGTAGTTCCTTTCACTCCTGAGGCTATACTCCAATCACCTACATCTCCTCCGAAACTTGGAGTAAATCCACCTGGAAACATTTCATTAAAAACAAAACAGTTAGGGTCTGCTTTTATAGATGCTAAAGCACTATCTCCAGGAGAACCAGCTCCCGAGGCAGGCACGGCTACTACAGGACAAGTTCTTGCTGCTCCAGTTGTTGCTTCAGCAACATCAGCTACAGCTCTTGTAGATCCTCCATCTAGAGAGAAAACTCCTCCTCTATTAGTTGGATTTCTGTAGAAGAAGCCTCCTAGTACTTTTCTTTCAGCATAGTTACCAAAAAGATAGAAGTCTGTAGATTCATTAAGAGATAAACCTATATTAGCAAACAGTTTGATGTCATCACTGACTTCAGGAGACCCCCAAACTTGAGCCGGGTTTGGATAGTTCCAGATAGCACTATTTCCACCATCGTAAAGCGCCTGAGCATCAGCTCTTTGAACACTTCTGCTTGTAGGTTCAACATCTTGCATTTCTATAGAAAGGTTAGCAAAACCTTCTGATGTAAATGGCATTCCTACATTAGCAGCAAGCCTCCACATATCTCCATCACCTTCTTTGTAGCGCCCAGTTCTAAATTGAACTTCAGTTCCGTCTGTATCATCTCTTAGTACAAAGTTCATAATTCCTGCAATTGCGTCAGAACCATACTGAGCTGCAGCTCCATCTCTAAGTACCTCAACTTGTTTAAGTGCTATGGATGGAATGGCAGAGATGTCTGGTCCCTGAGCTCCATCTGCAACACCTCCACCCAGAAAGGATATGACCGCCCCTCTATGTCTTCTTTTACCATTAAGTAAAACTAACATATTGTCTGGCGGGAGACCCCTTAAGTTAGCAGGTCTAATTAAAGTAGCTGCATCACTAATAGGCTGAGTATTAACATTAAAGGAAGGCACTAGAGTTCTAATCATGTCAGGTAAGTCCATAGACCCCTGATTTACAAAATCAGATCCACTAATAATATCAACTGGTGCAGGAGAGTCTCCTACTGATCTAGCTTCTCTCCTAGTACCTACCGCTACAACTTCTTCAACATCATCTGCTCCAAAAGCAGAAGTTGAAATGGTAGGGAGGGCAGAAATAGTCAGAGCAACTACCAGACAGTTAAATAACCTAAGTTTTTTCATATTGTTCCCCAAAATTTTAAAAAACAGAAACACAGGAAAATCTAAAATATTTCCAGTATTTACTTATGTTTAAACATTTTATCTTAATGCTATGTTTAATGACAGTCTTGTTACAATTAACTTTAAAATACTTATCTTATGATCTTTAAAGCTAAAGTTGCCAAAATTTCTGACATCCCTTCTTTAGAAGAAATCATGAACCTCTCTATAAGTTGCCTACAAGGAGAATATCTTAATGAATTACAGATAAAAGCATCTTTTGAAGCAATGGGTCTAGATAGGCAATTAATTAAAGATCAAACTTACTACAAGATCCAAAAAGAAGAACAAATAGTTGGTTGTGGTGGCTGGAGTAGAAGAAAGACTTTATTTGGAGGAAATCATACTAGAGATAGAGATGCATCAATTTTAGATATTAATAATGATGCAGCCAGAATTAGAGCTATGTACACTCACCCTAATTGGGTAAGGAAGGGTATAGGGAAGTTAATTCTTAAGATTAGTGAAGAAGAAGCATTTGGAGAAGGATTCAGGAAATTTGAATTAATGGCAACTTTATCTGGCGAGCAACTTTATAAAAACTGTGGTTACCAAGTGGTTGAGTCTCTCGATTGGAAAAGCTCTACCGGAGTAATTGTTCCCTTAAAAAAGATGAGAAAAGAGCTGAGTTAAACTTATGAAGAAAAGTGATTATATGAGAGAAGCTTTAAATCAGGCTCAATTAGCTTTGAAGGAGGGAGAAGTACCAGTAGGGACAGTGGTAGTCAAAGATAACCAAATTATAGGTAGAGGTTATAACAAATCTATTCAATCTAAAGACCCAACGGCACATGCCGAAATTATTGCACTTAGAGAGGCGGCTTTAGTTCTAAATAACTATAGGCTGACAGATACAATTGTGTTCACTACCTTAGAACCATGTTTAATGTGTGCTGGTGCTTTAGTTCACTCTCGTGTAAGTAAAGTAATTTTTTCAACGTCTGATCCTAAATCCGGAGTGTTGATAAATAACGGAAGTTTAATTCAATCAAATTTTTTAAATCATAGGATTGAGTTTGAAGGAGGGTTGCTTGAAGAGGATTCTTCTAAACTATTAAAAGAATTTTTTCTAAAGAAAAGAGCTTAAGTTCAACATTTAAAGATCAAATTCAGACCAAATAGGGGCATGATCTGATGGTTTTTGCATTCCTCTGATTCTGTAGTCTATACCTACATTTAATAATTTCTCGTTTACAGGTTTGGTGACCCAAATTTGATCTATTCTTAGACCTCTTTTGGGTTTATCTTCGAAAGCTCTACTTCTGTAATCAAACCAACTATATCTGTCATTAGTTTTTGGGTTGATAGTTCTAAAGGTGTCATAAAACCCCCAGGAGATTAAAGTTTCTAACCACTCTCTTTCTTCAGGTAAAAAGCTGCATTTACCTGTTCTAAGCCATCTTTTTCTATTTTCTTCTCCTATCCCTATATCTATATCTTGAGGAGAAATATTCAGGTCACCCATTACGACCAACTTATCTTCTGGCTTATAGTTATCTTTGAGGTGAATCATAAGGTCTTTATAGAATTTTCTTTTAGCAGGAAATTTAACAGGGTGATCTCTCTCTTCACCTTGGGGGAAATACCCATTTAAAACATGGATAGAATTACTCGATGTTTTGTACTGTCCCCAAATAAACCTCTTTTGTGAGTCTTCGGTATCCTTTTTAAAACCCTTACCATTTTCAATGGGCTTTTCTTTTGAAAGTAAAGCCACTCCATAATGTCCTTTTTGCCCATGGATTATAGATTCATACCCTAGTTCCTCTATAGCTTCATGAGGATATTCATCATCATGTACTTTTGTTTCTTGCAATCCAATAACATCTGGATCATGGGTTTTAATAATTGCTTTAACCTGGTGGATTCTGGCCCTCACACTATTAATATTAAAAGAGATAATTTTCATTCTTTAACCTTTCCCTTTCATGGAGATTACAGGATTAAAAGATAGCTGTATAAAATCGGAAAGAATATGAGCTGCTTCGAGAAGTATTTCTTCATTAATATCAGGCTCTTCTTCACTTTCTTCTCTATCAAGAAATGATTGATAGTCTTTATATGTATTGAGTCCTATTTTACTTCTTAAATCATTTTCATAAGATAAAAGCTCTTCTTCAATTCTTTTCTTCCTCTCCTTCCTCTTGTCTATATTTAATTCAAGAAACTTATCAGCTTTTTGGGACTTTCTCCACTCATTAACCTTTTCTTGATGACTAAATAGAAGTGAATTGCTTACTCTTTCTTTATGAGAAGTAAACAAGTCTGAAGATAAATGTATCCTATTAAAATCTCTTACTTTTGTTTTAGATATAACATCATAACCCAGGGCTCCTGGAAGTTTATTTTCACCAAAATCTTCAGAATTTATGGGGCTTGGTAAAAAGATATCAGGAATAACACCTTTACTTTGAGTGCTTTGTCCTGAGACTCTATAGAACTTTGATTCTGTAAACTTAATTTGCCCAGAAGACAAGCTTTGAATTCTTTGTACGGTCCCTTTTCCAAAAGTTTCTGTACCTAAGATTAAGCCTCTTTCATAATCCTGAATTGCTCCAGCTAATATCTCAGAAGCAGAAGCACTAAAACGGTTAACTAAAATGGCTAAAGGTCCATCATAGAATTGGAAACCTCTATTTTCACCTAGACCATAAATACTTCCATTAGAAGATTTAACTAAGACTTTTGTACCCCCACCAAGAAATAAGTGGGCTAAGGCGTTTGCTTCTAATAAAGAGCCTCCACCATTATTTCTTAAGTCTAATATTAACCCATCTATTTCATTCTCTTTCATTGATCGAATTAGATTTTTTACATCTTTGCTGCTGCTTCTAAAGTCATATTCTCTTCTTTGATAAGCTTCGAAGTCCATATAAAAAGCAGGTAGGTCTATGACTCCAAGCTTATAATCCACTCCTGCTTTAGAAAGATTAATTATTCTTTTTTCAGCAGCCTGATCTTCAAGTTTTACTATGTTTCTAGTTAGAGATATTATTTTTGTTTCAGATTCATCCAATGAAGTGGCAGGAATTATTTGTAGTTTTACTTTTGAATCTTTAGGCCCTCTTATCAGCTGAACTACATCTTCTATTCTCCAACCAATAATATCTGTTACTAAACTATCTGTTTCTTGACCTACTCCAACTATTCTGTCATTAGGCTTCAATTTATTTGATTTTTCTGCTGGACCTCCAGGTACCAAGGAAGAAATGGTTGTATACATTCCATCTGATGAAAGAACTGCACCTATTCCTTCAAGAGTTAAACTCATATCTATATCAAAATCTTCAGTTCTTTTTGGCGACATATAAGTGGTATGAGGCCCGTAACTTTTTGTTATGGAGTTGATATATAGGTCTACGATATCTTCAGATTTAGTTTGATTGAAATAATTAAATTGATTGTCCAATCTCTTTATTAGCTTTGTTTTAGTTTCTTCAAGGTCATTACCGCTTAAATTTAGCTGTATAACTTCATTCATGATGAGGTCTTCCCAGAGTCTTCTTAAGTCTTTAAATGTTTGCTTTCTTTCAGACTCTGATCTATCTCTTAGGATCTTTCTATCTTGTCTTAGGTCTATATTTTTTATGTCCAAAAGGAGGTCTTTTTGGAGTTGATATCTTTCGATATACCTTGATCTAAAAAGTCTGAAAATCTCAAATGCTTTTTTAAGAGAAGTAATCTGATCATTTATTTCTGAAGAAGAATCTATTGAAAAAGAGCTTATGTCTTTATCTGTGAAGATACTTTTTGAAGGATCAAGCTGATTAAAAAATAAATCTAACGATTCTTTCTTTATTGAAAGGTATTTCTTTTTACTAAAATGGTGATTTTCTAAAATTTCAATTATCTCATTTACAAGATCTACATGGTCTTCATTAAAGTTAAATTCCTCTTCTCCAACCAAAAGACTCGAAAGCAAAAGTTGACTAGTAATTAATAAATATTTTAAAGCGTCTTTCATCAAAGAAATCCTTGAATGGAGTTTCAGAATTATATAGTTCTAATGTAGGTACTTACAATTGTAGTTAACTAACATTAAGATGTTTTTATGGAAGAAAAATTGCGAGCTTCAGATTTCCAGAACTTGGGGATTAAACCGTTCAATAAAGGTTTATGCGATTTAGGCAACAATATTTATTGCTATTTGCAGCCTGATGGAGGTTGGGGTTGGAGCAACGCAGGTCTTATAGCAGATAGAGGTGAATCAATAATAGTTGACACTTTATTTGATCAAGATCTTACGCAGGAAATGCTCAAATCCATGAAGAAAGCAGAGCCCAAAGCAATGAAGAATATTTTGTCATTGATAAATAGTCATTCAAATGGTGATCACTGTAATGGTAATGGCTGTGTTAATACTAAAGAAATAATTTCAAGTAAATCAACATTAGATGAAATGTCACATGAATCACCTGAAATGATGGCTGCTTTGTTAAAACAAGCACCAGGTATGGGAATTTTGGGAGAATATTTTTTAGAGTGCTTTGGTGATTTCAATTTTGAAGAGATTACACGAAAACTGCCTAACTTAACTTTCTCCGGTCAATTAGAAAGAAAAGTAGGAGATAAAACTATTGAATTAATAGAAGTTGGTCCAGCACATACTGATGGTGATATTTTAGTTTATGTACCATCTGATAAGGTGGTATTTACAGGAGATATTTTGTTTATAGAAGGCCATCCAATTCTTTGGGCAGGTCCAGTTAAAAACTGGATAGGAGCTTGCAACAAAATAATATCTATGGAAGTAGATTTTGTAATTCCTGGGCATGGTCCAGTTACAAATAAAAAGGGAGTTAAGGCAGTAAGAGATTATTTAATTTATATTGATATAGAATCCAGAAAGCGATTTGACTCAGGTATGAGTGCAATTGATGCTTCAAAAGATATAGATTTAGACTTATTTTCATCTTGGGGAGATAGCGAGCGTATAGCTGTTAATGTAAATTCTCTTTATCGAGAATACAGGGGAGAGGAAGAAAGGGAAGACATCACACTCTTATTTAGTCAGATGGCTGAACTAAAAGGTCTTAATAAATAAAAGAAATGAACAAGTTAGAATTCTTTTTTGATTGTAGTAGCCCTTGGACCTATCTTGCTTTTAAGGAGGTAGAGAACTTGTGCTTGAGACTAGATCTAGAGATTATTTGGAGACCAATTTTAGTAGGCGGTATATTCAATACTATAAATCCAAGCGTTTATGAATCAAGATCAAATCCTGTGAAAGAAAAAGCTTCATATTCTAAAAAAGATCTTAAAGACTGGAGTTTAGTTCGTGGTATAGAGATAAATTGGCCAACCATTTTTCCAGTAAATAGTGTCAAAGCAATGAGGGGAGTTTTCTTTGCCATCAATCAAGGTCAGGTCCATGATTATGTAGAGGAAATTTTTCTTTCATACTGGACAAAAAACCTAGATATCTCGCAAGATGAAGTTCTAATAAAAATTGTAGAAAGTTTGGATTGGAAATCTGAAGAATTTATTTCTTTCATTCAGTTAGATTCAACAAAGGAAGGTCTAAAACAAAATACTGAAGAGTTGATAAAAAGAGGAGGGTTTGGATCCCCCACTATGTTTGTAAATCAAGATAATATGTTTTTTGGAAATGATAGATTATCTTTAATGGAAGAGCTTCTTATTAACTAAATTATTCCATAGTAATAGCCACTTTGCCTACTAGCTTTCTTTCAGATAAATATTCTATTGCCTTTTTAGCTTCCTCAAGTTTAAAAGTCTTACATATGTGAGGTTTTAGAATTCCTTCATCTGCAAGTTTTTTTATCGCTTCAATATTCTCCTTGCCTTTAACAGGGTCTCTTCTTCCAAATTCCCCTGCACGAACTCCTACGATTGAGAAGCCTTTGATTAAAGGCATATTTACAGGAGCAGAAGGTATTCTTCCGCTTGTAAAGCCTACTATTAAAATTCTTCCACCCCAATTTATACACCTTATCGATTCATCAAAAACATCCCCACCAACAGGGTCATATATCACGTCTGCACCTTTCCCGTTCGTTAAACTCTTTACTTCTTCTCTAAAAGCTACTTTTTCTTGTTTGTGAGTCAATAGATATTTGGAGGCTCCCCAATCTAAAGTCTTTTCCAATTTTTCAATTGAAGTCCCTGTAGCTATTACATTAGCTCCCATTCTTTTCCCTAATTGAACAGCAGCCATTCCAACCCCGCCTGTAGCTCCATGAACTAGTAGATTTTCTCCAGGTTTAAGCTCACCCCTTCTCTCCAAAGAAACATAAGCAGTTAGATATGCGGTTTGGAATGAAGCAGCCTCTTCAAAACTTAGTGCTTTAGATTTAATCTGAGGCCCATTCTCAGGAACCACAACAAAATTAGAAAAAGCACCATTTCCCCAAGAACCAAATGTAATCTCATCTCCTTCTACAAATTTTGAAACTTTAGATCCAATTTCTCTAACTACCCCAGAACCTTCCATTCCTAAAACAAAAGGAAGGTCAGGTTTATGTTGATATTTACCTTTAGTCATTAATAAATCAGGAAAGTTAACCGAAGCAGCTTTAACTTCTACTAAAATTTCATTAGTAGATATTTTGGGTAAATTAATTTTCTTTAATACAACTCCTGAAAGATCATCAGATAAAAATTCGCATATTAGAGCTTTGGATGTCTTCATTTATCTTGAGATCTAGGTTCTTTTCTAAACCAGAGATTAAAAGCCCATTTTTCGCCCTCTAGAACTGGCAAGGCTCCATGAAAAGAATCGGGGTGGGGCTTATCAGTTCCTTTATAGCAATTATGAAAAACAACTATTTTTCCTTTCTTTGGCGTTATTATTTTTTCTATATTTGGAAAGCTTGTTTCTCCACCTTTTTCAACATTATTTAAATAGGCAATAGCAGTAATTATTCTTTGCCCACCATTTTTTAAATAGTGAGCAAATTCTTTATTAGATGGATCGAAAGTATCGTAATGCGCTTGATACTCTTGAGAATCAACATAATGCAGAACCTGATAAGCTTCAGCATGGCTCACAGGTAGTTGAACAAGCTCAGAAATTCTAGTGGCTAGATCCATAGTTATATGATCATGGTTGTGCTGTATCCAAGAATGGCTACTTGTTCTTCTATTGTCTAATATACCTCGTTTGTTTTTCTCTTTATCAAAGCCACTTACTAAAGATCTTTTCATATTTTTAGAAGCTACATCTTTTAGATGGTCACATTCATTGTCCGTCAAAAACCCTTCTACTACGTAAACTATTGGATCATGATGAAGCATCTCGATATTAAAGTTTGCCACTTCTAATTTCATTTTTTCTTTTTTTCCTTAGTAACCTTGTTAATTGTTTCTGAATCTTGTTGAAACATCATTTTTAAGCTTTCTTTACTTGTTTTTTCCCCAAAATTTCTTGCTTCCTTACCTACATCCATGCCTTTTCTTACAGCGGGTCTATTTTTTAGATCGTCAAACCATCTTCTAAGATTTTTAAATTTGTCTAAATTAACACCATATCTTTTGTATGCAGTTATCCAGGGGAATGAAGCCATATCTGCAATTGAATAGTCTCCAGCTAGATATTCCTTCTTCTCTAAAATATTATTCATTACTCCCAACAACCTGTCATATTCATTTTTGTAACGCTTCTCTGAATAAGTATGATCTCCAGGAAAATTAGGTGCATAGTTTATAAAGTGACTAACTTGACCTGCCATAGGTCCAAGACCGCCTACCTGCCAAAACAACCACTCCAATACCCTTGTTCTTTCTAAAGAGTCATGAGGTAAGAACATTCCCGATTTCTCAGCAAGATAAATAAGTATGGCTCCAGACTCAAAAACACTTATTTTTTTGTTATTCGGACCCTTATGATCAATTATTGCGGGCATTCTGTTATTCGGTGAAATCTCCAAAAAATCTTCTTCAAATTGGTCCCCTTTACCTAAATTCATCGGTATAACCTTGTAAGGAAGCTTGCATTCCTCTAGCATTATCGTAATTTTCCAACCATTTGGTGTTGGGGCGTAGTACAAATCAATCAATGTAATCCTCCTTTTATTCGAGTAATGATAAGTTTTAGTAGAAGATAATGGAACAACATAAACAAAAAAAACCTGATAAAACAGAAATAGCTAGGCTAAATAAGCTTCACGGTCAAAAGGATTTTTCTAGATTGGAGGAGGAGAGCAGAATTCTTCTAGACTTATATAGGAACAACCCAGAGGTACAGAATTTTCTAGGAGCAGCCCTATCTGGCCAAGGACTTTATCACGATGCCTTTGTATATTTTTTTAAGGCTGTAGTAGATGCAGAATCTAGTTTTAGAAAGTCTAGATATCTAAATAATATTGGGGTTAGTTATCTAAAGCTTGATGATCAAAAGAATGCTCTGAACTATTTAACTAAAGCAGTTGAGGAGGATGGAGAGAATGTTAACGCCTTGTTCAATCAAGCTAATGCTATGAGAAACCTAGGAAATGTTGAGCAGTCTTTAGAGGTTTACCAAAGAGCAATTTCGTTAAACCCCAATCATGCAAATTCTGTAATGTACTATAGTCTGGCTTTAAAAGTCCTTGGAAGATTTGAGGATTCTAAAAGCACATGTTTTAAGGCTTTGGAGTTAAACCCCCAATGGGGAATGGCTCATAGACATCTCAGCTCTATGATTGACTATTCTGAAGATAAAGATCACTTAAGTCAGATGAAAGGATTACTCAAGCAGAAGGATTTATCTAGTGAAGACAGAATGAACCTTTCTTTTGCTTTATCTAAAGCTTTAGAGGAATTAGGTAATTATCAAGAGTCTTTTAAATTTCTTTCTGAAGGCAATGATCTTGCAAGAGAAGGTGTAGATTTCTCTACTGAAAGCTCTAATAACTACTTTAGGTTGGTAAAGGAGTCTTTTTCTAGAGAATTCTACCAAAATAATCAAAAGAGTAGCTTATTAGGAGAAGGGATTATCTTTGTTTTAGGTATGCCAAGATCTGGAACTTCTTTAGTAGAACAGATTTTAGCAAGCCATTCTAAAGTGTTTGGAGCTGGAGAGTTGAGGCATTTTAGAAAATCAATTGATAAGCTCTATTATGAAACCGAAGGAAAAAAATTTCCTAAGAATTTTAGCCTACACTCTTTAGATCTAATACCTGAAGTAGGAAAGGTTTATGAAGAAATGATTTCAGAAATTAGGAGAGGATCTTCTTTTTTCGTGGACAAGATGCCATATAATTTTATGTATATACCATTAATCAAATTAAGCTTACCTAAATCTAAAATAATTCTTTGCGAAAGAGACCCGTTAGATAACTGTCTATCAATTTATAAGCAAAAGTTCGGTGTAGGTAATAGTTATGCTTATAATCTAGAAGAACTTGGAAACTATTACATGTCTTATAGGGAAATCACAAACCAGTGGAAATCTTTGCTTGGAGATCATATGTTCTGTTTAAACTATGAAGAACTGACTAGAAATCAGAAAGAAGTAACATCTAATATGTTAGATTATTGTAGTTTAGATTGGGAAGATGAGTGTTTAGACTTTCACAAGACCAATAGAAATAATAAAACTGCTAGTTCAGTACAAGTTAGAAGACCTATATATACATCTTCAATTAAACTGGGCGAAAGATATAAGGAAGAACTTAAACCTTTAATGAATATATTAAACTCTTAGGAGAATTTTATGAAAATAGATGCTGGGATACCAACTTATGATCCACGAGAATCAGGTAAAGCAACTAAAGCATTAGAAGAGGCGGGCTATGATGGGGCTTTTACAGCTGAAACTTCTCATGATCCATTTTTACCTCTTGTTACTGCTGCTATAGAGACTGAAAAGATAGAATTGGTAACTGCTATAGCAGTTGCTTTTGCTAGAAATCCTATGACCCTAGCAAATTTAGGTTACGACTTACATAAATTATCAGAAGGAAGATTTATTTTGGGACTAGGTTCTCAAATTAAACCTCATATTACTAAGAGATTTTCTATGCCTTGGTCTAATCCAGCTGCCAGAATGAAGGAACTTATAGAGGCAATAAGAGCAATCTGGGATAGTTGGCAAAATCAATCGCCTTTAAATTTTAAAGGAGAGTTCTATACACACTCTTTAATGACACCTTTCTTTAATCCAGGGCCAAATCCTCATGGTATGCCTAAGATTTATGTTGCTGCAGTTGGACCCTTAATGACAAAATCTGTAGCAGAGTCAGCTGATGGGTTATTGGTTCACCCCTTTCATACTCCTAAATACATGAAGGAGACAACTCTTCCCATAGTGGAAGAAGGTTTATCTTCTGTTGGGAAGACCCGAGGTGATTTTGATTTTTCTATCAGTGTTATGACTGCCACTGGTTTAACAGAAGAATCCTTCAGTAAAGCTGTTAAGGCTTGTAAAAGTCAAATAGCTTTTTACGGTTCAACCCCAGCATATAAAGGAGTTTTAGATTCACATGGATATGGAGACTTACAAGGAAGATTAAATTTGTTATCAAAAGAAGGAAAATGGAAAGAGATGGCTGAATTAATTGATGATGAACTTCTGAATACGGTTGCAGTTGTTTCAGAAGATCCTAAATCTGCTGCTAAAGAAATAAAGAATCGTTATGGCGATCAAGGAGATAGAATAACTCCTGCCTTTTATTCTGCAGAAGAAGGCCTTGCTCCTCAAGTTATACAAGCTTTAAGAGACTAAGATTTACTTTCGAGAAATTGATCTTTATTTTCCCAGATAAGGTAAAGCCATTCCTTTAATTCTTTTCTAAATTTCTTATCAATTGAGTAGTCTCTATTTTTTAAATTTTCTGGGATTTCAACTGACTTAACTTTTACGCTCATGTTTGACATCCTTCCGCAAAGAAAATCCCAAAAGCTTTTTGACTCAGAGTTATAACTAATACTGAAATCAAGAAGAGAAGATATAAATGGCATTGTAGAAAGAGCTACACCTATTCCTCCAGCTTTTGGTTCTAAAACATTTTTAAAACAAGAATTTTGATCTATATGTTTCTTAACTGTAAATCTTGTCCCTTCTGCAAAACTAAAAACAGTTCCTGGATTGCTTTCTAATCTTCCAAAAGATTTTTTCATTTTTTCAAAATCCTTCCCTCTTAGTTCTGGGTTTCTTTCTATCTCTTCTCTGCTGTATCTCTTTAAAAAAGGCATATCTAAGGCCCAACCAACAATACTGACTATGGGTATCCATTTAAGTACATCTTTCATAAAGAACCTTAGTAGAGGGACTTTTCTATTTGTTATTTTTTGTAATACAAAAATATCACCCCAAGATTGATGATTGGAGGTAGCAATGTACCAATGATCTTTTTTCATACATTCGATGCCTTCAATTTGGATAGTAGGGCGGTGAAGAATTGTTATCCAAGCATTATTAAATGAAATACAAGTTTCGCCAATAAATATAGTTATAGAAGTCCACAATTTTTTCCAGACTTGCAAAGGAATAATCAATCTAAGTAACCCTGATAATAGAAGTAAGCTACTCCAGAAAATCATATTAGCTGTTAGGCAGAAAAGGGATGCTATTCCAACCAAACTTTGCATACTAATTTTTTTAAGGTTCAGTACTCACTCAAAGAAGCGTACCTATCTAGATGGTAATCCGAGGAGCCAAAAATTTGCTCAGCAACCCTAGATCTTTTTAAGAAAAATCCTATATCAAATTCATCTGTTACTCCGACACCTCCATGCATTTGAACAGCTTCACTGCTTACAAGGTGCAAAGTCTCTCCTGCCTTAAACTTTGCTAGACTAGCAAAACGCGCTTTATCATTAGAATTCTCATCAATGGCATTTAAAGCTCCCATTACTGAAGATTTAGATAGCTCTATTTCTGCAAACATGGTTGCAGCTCTATGTTGTAATGCTTGAAAAGAACCGATAACCGAACCAAATTGCTTTCTCTCTTTTATGTATTCAAGCGTTCTATCAAATGCTTCTATAGTATTACCGAGCATTTCTGCAGCTATACCTATTTGTGCTCTTTCTAGGACCTCTTCTATTAGAGGAAATCCTGCATCTAGATCTCCTAGAAGATTAGTTTCTGAAACTTCTACCTTATTTAAATTAACCTGAGAAGCGTTCCGACTATCAACCATAAGTGTTCTTTTTACCTCTAAACCCTTAAGATCAGGTTGAATTAAAAATAAACTTATTCCAGACTTATCTTTATTTTCTCCAGAAGTTCTTGCAGCCAATATAATCAAATCGGCACTATGCCCATCTAAAACAAAAGTTTTTTCTCCATTTAATATGAAGTTTCCCCCTTTCTTTTTAGCTGAAGTAGATATTTTATTTGGTTCATGTCTAGGGCCTTCTTCAAGAGCAAAGGCAGTGGTTAACTCTCCTTTACTTATTTTGGTTAGCAGATCTTCTTTTTGTTCTTTATTTCCTCCTAACTTGATTAAACTTGCTCCGAGAAGTGCTGTAGCAAATAAAGGTGAGGGCACTAGACATCTTCCTGTTTCTTCTAGAATTCCTCCAAGCCCCATCATTCCAAAATCAGAACCTCCATATTCTTCAGGTATTAAAATTCCTGCCCACCCTAATTCCGCCATCTGCTTCCAAAGATTCTTGCTATAACCTAATTTATCTTCAGAGTCTCTTAATTCTCTAAAGTGACTTATTGGTGCATTTTTTTGAACGAACTCCTTAGCCGTATCTTTTAGATATTGTTGTTCTTCATTAAACAATAAAGCCATTTTTTTCTCCTTTTATATTTGGATTCTAGTCAGGAAGGTTTAGAACTCTCTTAGAAATAACATTTAAATTGATTTCTGTAGTTCCACCCTCAATGGAATTAGCCTTTGATCTTAGCCATTCTCTCGTAATAGCTAATTCTTCGGGTGCAAAGGGTTCACCTTCCCATCCTAGACCTTTGCTACCCATTGCTTGAAGCATAATTTCATATCTTAGTTTATTTTGCTCTGAGCCATAATATTTCCCCATGGAGGCTGTAGCACTTGGACCTCCTTTTTTAGCGTCTTCTGCCATTCTTTGAAGAGTTAAACCAAAAGCTCTAGAGTTTAAATCATGCTTAGCAATCTTAGCTCTAAGTATAGGATCATCTAGGCAATTATTTTCATCTATTCCTACGTATTTTTTAGCTAGCTCTGCCATTCCTGAAGTCTTTTTAAGTCCTGAACCCGAACCTGTTGCTAAGCCCATTCCAGATATCATTGACCTCTCATGTTGTAGAAGTCTTTTTGCAATAGTCCAGCCTTTATTGACCTCCCCAATTAGATTGGTTTTAGGAGCAGAAGCATCTGTAAAGAAGGTTTCACAAAAAGGAGACTTTCCACTTATAAGTTTAATTGGTTTAACCTCAACTCCTGGTTGGTCCATATCTATTAAAAGGAAGCTAATACCGTCGTGTTTAGGTTCTTGAGGTCCTGTTCTAACCAGGCAGAAAATCATGTCTGCATAATTAGCATTGGAGGTCCATATTTTTTGACCATTTACAATATAGTTTTCCCCATCCTCAACAGCTTTAGTGCTAAGGCTTGCTAGATCAGAACCTGATCCAGGTTCACTATAACCTTGGCACCACCAAATCTTTCCTTTTATTATATTGGGGATGTGTTCTAGTTTTTGTTCATGTGAAGCAAACTCAAGTAGGGCAGGTCCTAACATCCATATCCCAAAACTTGCTAGAGCAGGTCTAGCTCCAACGGCAAACATTTCTTCTTGAAGTACTTTATTTTCCTCATGAGTTAAACCTCCTCCTCCATAGTCGCTTGGCCACATAGGGCAGGTCCAACCTTTATCACCCATCTTTTCTAACCAAATCTCCTGATCTGGATGTGAGAAACTTGGGTTTCTTCCACCCCAACATACATCACCAGGTTTCCTCATCTCGGGAGGGCAGTTTGTTTCTATCCAATCTCTAGTTTCTTCTCTAAAAGTTTTAAGATCACTCATAATTTTCCTTTAAAGTTTATTTGCAAATTTTGATTATAAGGAT
>CAYFFW010000012.1:0-37853 GCA_964342745.1 uncultured Gammaproteobacteria bacterium | reverse complement strand
TTAATTTTTTATTTTCAGGATATTGTTCGTTTAAGTGATTGGAACAGACCTGATGACTTGAACTGGTATCATGACTGGACAATTTTTTATTGGGCTTGGTTTATTTCTTGGTCCCCATTTGTAGGGATGTTCATCGCAAGAATATCAAAAGGAAGAACTATTAGAGAGTTTCTTTCTGTCGTAATGTTTGCACCTCTTTTATTTTGCACAGTCTGGTTTACTTCATTTGGAGAAACTGCAATTTTTCAATTTCAAGAAGGATTAGGTAATTTGAGTGAACCAGTCGGAGAAATTTCTCTTGTTCTATTTTACATGCTAGATAATCTTTTATTTCCAATAGTCGCAAGTATATTTTCTTTATTCATGTTGGTACTATTTTTTGTTACATCAGCTGATTCAGGTTCATTAGTTATTAACAGGATTACCTCTGGTGGTAAAGAAAACACTCCTACGATACAAAGAGTGATTTGGGCAATTATTCAAGGATTAGTTGCTATAGCTCTATTAGTAGGCGGAGGTTCAGTTGCTTTGCAAGCCATACAATCAGGGTCAATATCTATGGCATTACCTTTTGTATTTATTTTAATAGCGGCCACCATAAGCTTATTGCGTGGCGTTTATATTGAATTATATGATTCAAAAAAAATGATTAATCAAAACAGAAAATAATCATTATAATGCGTCGATGAAATCCTCTAAATTCCCTAGGGATGCAGAAATAGTCATAGTTGGCGTAGGTGGTATTGTCGGATCCATGCTTGCATACTGGCTCACTGAGCTTGGTCAAAAGAACATCATAGGGTTGGAAAAATCTACAGTAATTCCTTCAGATATTGCATCAACTGCACACGCTTCGGACTTTGTCTACAACACAACTCATGACAAACTCAGTAACTGGACCACAGCTTTTAGCCGAGATTTTTATGAAAAAAATGGTTTCTTCCTCAAAAAAGGAGGTTTAGAAATCTGTCGTAAAGGTGACGATGAACGTTGGGAGGAACTAAAACGAAAAGTAGAATCAGGTAAATCCTTTGGTACTAACGTGAGATTAATTTCTGCTTCTGAAGCCAAAGAAAAATTTCCATTATTAGATGAAGAATCAATACGTGGTGCAATGTGGGATCCAGATGCGGGTCTAGTGGTACCACGCTCACAGGATGTAGTGAGTTTTGCTGTAGAAAGCGCCAAAGAAAAGGGAGCTTTGACTACATATGCTGACACACCAGCAGTAGGCTTTGAGATTGAAAATGGATATGTTACTGGAGTAAAAACAGACAAAGGAACTATAAAAACCGATAAAGTTATAGTTTCTTCTGGAATATGGGGGCCTTTAATTGGTGAGATGGCTGGTGTTCCAATTCCACTTGCACCAGTTGAACATCCTCTCTTATTTTTTGGTCCGCTCCCCCAAATACAGGAAACTGATGAATTTCTTGTCTACCCATTACTTAGAGACCAAGGCAATTCAGCTTATGTGAGGGATACAGGTAGGCTTCATGGAGGGATGCTTGAATGGGGATTTTATGAGGACAAAGAGCCTAGACTAGTTGATCCAGAGGACATTGGTAATCCTGAAAAGACCATGACTTCTGACTCGATGAGACACTTAGACCTTGAAGAAATTGCAGAACCTCTAGAAAAGGCATTCGAAACTACACCTATACTTAATGAATTGGGTTGGGATGAAAGAAGCTCATTTAATGGCCTGCTGTCCGTAACTTCTGATGCTGGCTCATTAATTGGTGAAAGCCCAGAAGTCAGGGGTTTTTGGTTATGCGAAGCAGTGTGGGTTAAAGACGGTCCTGGATGTGCAAGGCTGTGCGCTGAATGGATTATCAATGGTAAAACACCTATGGATATGCACTCTTTTGATATTTCAAGATTTTATCCTGCACAAAAAGAAAAAGATTTTGTTAAAACACGATCTTTCGAAAACGCCCAGACCATCTATACTCCTGCTGTTCACCCAAGAGAACCCTACATTAGTCAAAGAGAGCTGTTCGTTAGTCCTTTTTATTCAAGAGAAAAAGAGCTTGGGGGCTTCTTTGATAACGAAATCGCTGGTTGGGAGCGAGCCTTTGCTTACAAAAGCAACCAACAAAAACTCGATAAATATTTGCAAGAGGTACCTGTTAGGGAAAATGAATGGGATCGACGCCATGTACCTTATGAGATTGCTAACGCAGAACACCTAGCAATGAGTGAATCAGCTGGAATGATCAACCTATCACACTTCGCAATTATGGACATAAAAGGTTCAGATGCAGAACGTATGTTAGAACATCTTTCCGTAGCTAAGGTTGGCGGTAACACTCCTGAAGGGCGAATCATTTATACTAATTTTCTGGACGAAGATGGTGGTGTTCATGCTGATCTAACAATCGCACGTTTAGGTGCAGATAATTATAGAGTAATTACAGGTGGAGCTGACGGCAACAGAGACTGGGTGACTTTGCGCAATTATCGAGACGATATGGGGCTTGAAGCAGATATCAAGATTAAGACACACGATATTGCAACTTTAGGGTTGTGGGGACCTAAAGCTAAAGATGCTTTAGGCCATTTTATTGATCCCAACGAAATAAGTATTGAGAATTTTCCTTTTGTTACAACAAAAAACCTGACACTTAATTTATCGGGCGGAAAAAAGATAAATGTCTGGGCAGCTCGTATTTCCTACGTCGGAGAGAGTGGTTGGGAAATTTATTTAAATAATAACAGTGAAGAGGGTCTAGCACTTTATGACTCTCTACTTGAAGTTGGAGTTGTGCCAGTTGGTATCGAAACTTATGCTACTAGTCGACGCCTAGAAAAGAGTTTTCGACTACAAGGTGCAGATCTAGAGACTGAATATAATGCTTGTGAATCAGCTGTTGAAAGACGCTTGGTCAAAGAAGCAGAATTCCATGGTAAAGCAGCTCATCTTACTCATCGAGAAGAAGAACCTAGCGCAATTTTATGTACCATGACGTTAGATGATTTAAATGTATCAGGTAATGGCTCTAGGTATCCAGTAGGCATCTCACCAATTATTGATCCTGAAACAGGCGAAGTTCCAGTAGATAGTAAGGGTCGTAGGTCTTACAGCACTAGCATGTCTTACTGCCCATCAATTAAAAAGCATGTCGTTATGGGTTATCTACCTAAAGACTTAGCTGTACCTGGGAAGTCACTTTCGTTGGAATATTTTAATGAAAACGGTGATGGCGTTTATCCTATGACCGTTAAGATTGTTGGTAAAGGATCTCTGTATGATCCTAAAAACGAAAGGGTTCGTTCTTAATTAATTTACAATATAATTACAATATAAAAAGGGGGAAAAATGAAAAAACATCCAAATCATCCAAGTGTCGATCAAAGTGATCGAATAGTACCATATAACCTCAGGCAGAGCGGTCGCACGCCCACTGAGCTTTTGATTTCAACTCGAGTTAGGAAGTCACCTTTTTGGCATCTTTCTCATGAGGCTGGTTGCTGGAGGGCAACAATTTACAATCGTATCTATCATCCAAGGGGGTATGTTAAGCCTGAAGATGGTGGAGCCATGGTTGAATATGACGCCTTGGTTAACCGTGTCACCATGTGGAACGTAGCTGTCGAAAGACAGATAAGAGTTAAAGGCCCAGATGCCGAAGCCTTAACTAATTATGTAATAACTCGTGACGCTACTAAAATTGAACCAGGAAATGGGAAATACGCAATTTTGTGTAACGATAAAGGAGGAATCCTTAATGATCCTGTCTTATTGAGAATAGCTGAAGATGAATTTTGGTTTTCACTTTCAGATAGTGATTTGATGCTTTGGTTACAAGGTGTAAATATTTCTAAAAAATTTGATGTGACAATAGATGAAATAGACGTTTGTCCTGTGCAAATACAAGGCCCTCTCTCTGAAGACCTTATGGCCAAGCTTGCTGGTGAAGCTGTAAGAGAAATCCCTTTCTACGGTCTCATGGAAACTAAAATCGAAGGCGTAGACACTGTGATCAGCCAGACTGGATTTACTGGTGAAAAGGGTTACGAAATTTACGTGCGTGATGCTCATGAAAATGCTGAGATTGTTTGGAATGCGGTTCTCGAAGCTGGTGAAGAATTTGGATTAATGGTCATTGCACCTGCTCATCACCGACGAATAGCAGCAGGTATTTTATCTTGGGGTCAAGATATGGACTTTGAAACCTCTCCCTTTCAGGTCAACCTGAGTTATCAGGTGCCACGAAACAAAGAGGCTGATTACATAGGTAAAGAAGAGCTAGAAAGACAACGTGCAGTCATTGATGGAGGAGATTTTCCTTTCAAAATGAAAATGGTTGGTCTGATTTTTGGAGGGAAAGAAATAACGGACTATGCTCCTGATTTCTGGCTAATTGCAGATACTGATGGGAATGATGTGGGTTATATAACTTCACCATGGTGGTCTCCAGAACTAGATACAAATATAGCACTTGGTTGGGTGCCCTGGACTTCTTCAGAGATTGGAACCAAATTACAGGTTAGGCTTCCTGATGAATACTCGGAGTCACCTGGAGTCCCAGTAGAAGGTGAAATTGTTGACGTGCCCTTTAGAGAGTCTGTTAATCCTAACAAACGAGAAGTTCAAAAGGCAAAGGGACTAGATTACGCGGATTAGAAAAAGACTTGAAGTTGGTGTAAATTCAGATCAACTTCAAGTCTAAGTTTTTCATCAGGCCTTAGAGTGTTTATCTTTCATCCCAAAGGGCGATAACAGCTTATGAAATGTATATAAGATAATGAACTTCTACACAACGTTATTCTTCCTTCTACTTACTGGTGGAGTAATAGCAGAAGAATTTAAGTATATAGACCCTGAAAGAGCTGGCTTTTCAAAAGAGCGCTTGGAAAGAATTTCACCAGTTATGCAGAAATACATTGATGCAAAACTTACACCGGGGGTTTTAACTGCAATTATGCACGAAGGAAAAATAGTTTATTTTAATACTCAAGGATTTATGGATGTTGAAAAAGAAAAGGTTTTAGAAAAGGATGCTATCTTTAGAATTGCTTCCATGACAAAACCTATAGCTTCAATAGCACTAATGATCCTTTGGGAGGAAGGTCGCTTTCAACTAAATGATCCTGTATCAAGATTTATCCCATCTTTTTCAAAAGTGAAAGTTAGTACGACATCAGATGTCAGTGGTAAGACTGGTGAATTAGTTGAGCCTAAAAGAGCAATCACAATAAGAGATATGCTTACTCACACTGCTGGGTTAGCAAATAGTTATATAGGTAATAGGGAGGCCTACAGAAAGGCCATGTATGAACCAAGGCCTAAGAGCAACTCTGAACAAATTGATAGATTGGCACAATTACCTCTTAATTATCATCCTGGAGAAGAATGGCAATATTCTAATGCAACTAATGTTGTAGGACATCTTGTTGAAATCATTTCAGGTAAGTCACTAGATGTATTTCTGAAAGAGAGGTTGTTTGATCCGTTAGATATGAAAGACACGCACTTCTACTTAGATGATACTAAGGAAGGCAGGCTGACAGCTCAATACACACCAGGAAAAGATAAAAAAATTGTTTTACAGGATCCGGGAACAGAGAAGAGTAGATGGATAACTTCTTCAAGGGATTTATTTAGTGGATCTGGTGGTTTAGTTTCCACAGCAAGAGATTATTTAAGATTCCAACAAATGATACTGAATGGGGGTGAACTGCACGGCGTAAGAATTTTGGCACCCAATACTGTTTCTTTAATCTTAGAAAACCATACTGGAGATTTACCTATATGGTTATCTGGTCCAGGTACAGGATTTGGTCTAGGATATGGAGTGATTGTAGATCGAGGTAAATCTGCAAGTCCTCTATCTGAAGGTTCCGCTTATTGGGGTGGAGCTTACTGCACCATTTCTTGGATTGATCCTAAGCATGATTTAGTTGGTTTAATGATGACCCAAGTTAGGCCCTACACTCATATTAATATCAGAAGAGACTTTCAAGTTTTAACCTATCAGTCTTTAATAGGTAGTATTAAAAATTAATGATAATTTAAATTATTTAAGTGAAATTAATTTTATTTTTTTTGCTAGCTTCTAATTTTGTTATGCCTGAAGAAACTTTTGAGAACACAAATAAAGCCACAACTAGTGAAAGGTCATTCGGAGAGTTTTTAAACTGGAGATTCAGCAGAAAAAATCCAGAAAGAACTCAGATTAAAACCTCGGATCAGTGGAATAAACTATCTGAGGATTCTAAAGACTATGCGGTTTGGGTTGGTCATTCAACTTATCTAATAAATAATGGTGATTTAACGATACTAACTGATCCAGTTTTTTCTAAGAGAGCTTCACCAGTTCGAATTGCTGGACCGAAGCGTTTAATCTCCCCAGCCATCTCTTTAAAAGAGTTACCACCAATAGATGTGGTTACTGTAAGTCATAACCATTATGATCATTTAGACATAAAGAGTTTAAAGGCCTTATCTAAACAAAACCCTAAAGCAATTTTTCTAATACCTAAGGGAGATAAAAAGCTTTTATCAAGATCTGGCATACAAAATGTTGAAGAATTTCTTTGGTGGGAAAATATTAAAATCAAGAAAACTTCCTTTACCTTTACACCAGTTCAACATTGGTCCGCTAGAGGTTTGAGAGATAGGAATAAAAGCTTGTGGGGAGGATGGTTTATTAAATCAGATCTCTCAATTTATCATGCTGGGGATACAGGTTATTCATCTGACTTTAAAGAAACCAAGAATAGACTTGGATCTCCAGATTTTGCCATGATACCCATTGGAGGCTATGAGCCTAGATGGTTTATGAGCTATCACCATGTAAAGCCTTCTGAATCTATACAAATCTCACTTGATCTAGAAGCTAAAAGATCAGTTGGAATGCATTGGGGAACCTTTATTCTTACGGATGAGGATATTCTCGAGCCGCCTAGACTTATCACTAATGAATTGAAGAAACTAGGTTTAGCAAATGAATTTTTTAAAACCCCTAAACCAGGAGAAGTAATTTCTTTAAGTTGGGAGTAGACCTGAAGAAAAGCTTCTAATAGACTTTAAAAAGGTACAAGCAGTAATAATCAAGATGGCAAGTAGTAACCCTCCTACAAGGGGAGGTCAAATGGCACAAGCAGCAGCTGGTGCTTATGCGGCTAAACAATCAAAAAAAATAGCTGAAGGCATTGGAAAGCAAAATAAGATTCAAGAAAAAATTGAAAGACATCATGAGGAAGCTAATCGCATAAGCGTAGATATAGCTGATTCTTCTAGGGCTTCTGCACAAGCACAAATGGAGCTTGTAGATCTATCGAGAGAATCTTTAGGAGTTCAGTACGATCAACTCAAAGAAGAGAGACAGGCAAATTTATGGAAGGAAGCTGAGTACCGAAGGAATATGGCAAATGACAGTTTGGCCAGGGAAAAGAGAGAAATAAAAAGGTTAGTAAAAGAAAGAACCAGTCACATGAGAGATATTCTTTTTCAATCAAAAAAGAAAAGTAAAGATTTTTTAGAATCCAATAAACACCCTGTCGAAAAATTTTTTCTAATTTCCTCCCTTAATATTTTATTAAAAGATAATCTTGTTTCCACTGGTATTTCAGATTCTTTTGAAGACAAAGAGTACATCGATTCTGCTTTCAAAAAAATAGAGGATTCAGTAGAAGAAGTGGCTTCTGAATTATCTAATCAAGAAGTTCAAGATATTCAACAGATTTATCAAATACTAGAAGTTACAGAAGAATACATAATTGAGCAAAAAACAAGAGATCTTTTAAAAGAAGAGAAGTCAGAAAAAAAATTAAAACAACAATTATCTGATTTAGAGAGAAATATTCCCAAGACCGAAAGAGATATTGAGAGGGCTAAAAAACAGATCTCTGATTTACAATTGCAAGGACCGCTTTCTGAAGACAAAAGAGGAACTTCATAGAGATGATAAGGGGTCTTTTAAATTATTTTTGTTTAGCGTTATTATTTATAGGCTTAAATTTTACTGTCATTTCGTGCTCTGATAGTTCTTCAGAAGAAGATTCAGTTTCTTTAAATGAGAGCAAAAATGAGATAAGTTTTGAAGAGTCTTCTGATGCCCCAGAAGAAAGTGCCAATAAAGATAAAGAAAGAGTTCAAGCTAAGAGAGAAGCAATCAAATCAGAGTGGATAGATCCACCAAAGAAAGTAAGAGATGACTATAAAGCTAAGCTTGAAGAAGAACGATTAGTAGCTCGTGCAGAATCTGCAGCACAAGCCGCATTTGAAAAAAAGATAATAAGATGGGTAATTGCTTTATTTTTAGTTTTATTAGGTCTTTATGCTTATTTTTCTTATAGAGATAATGAACACAAAAAAAGGGTAGATGTTTTAGAAAAAGAAACAGCTTTAGAGAAGCAAAAAGAAGATGTAGAAAAGCAAAAAGAAAAGAGAGAAAGAGAAGTCCATAACAAGTGGACCAAAGCAATAGAAGGACTAAATAACCACATAGAAATTTCAGAACAAATAATAATAGATAATGAAAATCAAGTAGAAAGGATAAGAGAGAGGATAGAGAGATCACAAAAGAATCAAGACAACCTTAAAAAAGCAATTGAGAAACAGAATAAACAGATAGATTTAGAGAAGAAACAGGTCTCGGACTTAAGAAAAAAATACCCTTTCATAGATGATATAGTTCCGAATAGAGATTAATGTTCATAAGGCGAGGAAGATAGAGATGAAAAAAATAACTATAACTACAATTCTGTTAAGTCTTTCTATTGTTGTTTTTTCCATGGAGCCTGGTGACAAGGTAGAGAATTTTAGATTACTAGATCAAAGAGGAGGTTCTCACGAACTTTTTTACTACAACGATCAAAAAGCTTTAATTTTTTTAGTTCAAGGAAATGGCTGTCCCATAGTCAGGCATGCTGCTACTCGTTTTCAAGAACTTAGGGATATTTACAAAGACCAGGAAGTTGAATTTTTCATGATCAATTCAAACCTTCAAGATGATCGCTTAACAATAAGGGAAGAAGCCAAGGAATATAATTATGACTTGAGAATACTTGTCGATGACTCTCAAATAATAGGGGAGTCCTTAGGGTTAAGTCGTACAGGTGAAGTCTTCGTAGTAAATCCAAAGAATTGGTCAGTGGCTTATATAGGTGCCATTGATGACAGATTGACTTATGAAAATCAGAAAGAGAAAGCTTCAAAGCATTTTCTTAAAGATGCAATTAACGATCTACTGGAAAATAAATCTGTATCTGTACCTAGAACGGAATCACTGGGATGTCTAATTAATTTTCCGAATAAAGCAAATAAACAATTAATTTCTTATGCCGATGATGTTGCGCCCATACTAGTAGAGAATTGTACGGTTTGTCATAGAGAAGGCGGTGTAGGACCTTGGGTAATGTCAGATCACAAAATGGTTAAAGGTTTTTCTTTGATGATGAGAGAGGTTATTAGAACCAAAAGGATGCCACCCTGGCATGCTGATCCACTCATAGGAGAATATAGTAATGATAGATCACTCAATGCCGAGGAAGTAAAAACAGTAGTTCATTGGATTGAGGCGGGTGCCAACAGGGGAGATGGACCAGACCCTTTAAAACAAGTCAAGCTATCAAAGTCTGTTTGGGCCAATGAAGAAAAATTAGGACCGCCTGATTATGTTATTGAAATTCCGTCTACTGATGTTCCAGCAACTGGTGTTGTAGATTATAAATATCAATATGTTAAAAATAGCATAGCTAAGGATATATGGGTTAAGGCAACTGAGATTGTTCCTGGTGACAGGCAGGTTCTACATCATGTAATTACCAGCTTTGGTCCCACAGAGACACGTGGACCAAGAAAAGGGAAGCTTAAATTTAGGGAACGTAGGGGTTTGAGAGGATATGCACCTGGAATAAATAGTAATCCTTTCCCAGATAACTCAGGTACATTTCTTCCTGCAAATACTACTTTTGAATTTCAGATGCACTACACACCCGTTGGTAGAGCTACAGTGGATGCTACAAAGATGGGCATATGGGTAGCAGATGAAAAGCCAAAACATGAAATTTTTTCAATGATTATGTTAAACCCTCAGATTCGTATTCCAGCAGGTGCAAAAGAACATAAAGAATCTGTTTCCAGGGTGGTTTCAAATGATTCTCTTCTCTACAGTGTTTTACCCCACGCTCACTATCGGGGAAAAAAAATGGTAGTGACCGCTTATTATCCTGATGGAAGAACAGAAATTCTGCTTTCAGTCCCCAATTATGATTTTAATTGGCAAACTTCTTACGATTTTCAAGAACCAAAATTTATACCAGCAGGAACAACATTAATTCAACATCAGTGGTGGGATAATTCACCTCAAAATAAAGCCAATCCTGATCCTACTATAGAAGTAACTTGGGGTGATCAATCTTTTGAAGAGATGTTATTTGGAGCTTACATGATGAGGGTTCTAAAGGCAGAGGAAGTTCCTTATTACAGAAACCTAGTTTCCAAAAACTAAATATGAAAGGCTTAATCTTAATTTTTTCTTTATTTCTAAGTTATGGATTATCTACAGAAGATGAAGAGAAGATTCAGGCTACCAGCCAACTAGAAAGTATCGTCCTTGGATCAGGTTGCTTTTGGGGAGAAGAAAAACGTTATGAGTCTATACCTGGAGTGGTTAGCGCTATATCAGGCTATGCTGATGGCAGGGGTGTTAAACCGACTTATAGAGAAATAACAAAACCTAAAAATAGATTTAACCCGAATAACCACGCGGAAGTAGTCTTGGTAGTCTTCGATAGAAATATTGTATCTGTGGAAGAAATCATAATGGATTACTTTGAAGGGCATGACCCAACACAATTCAATCGTCAAGGTAATGATATTGGCACCCAATACCGTTCAGTAATTCTGACTATTAATGATGAGCAAAGAGAAATAGCTAAAAGGCTGTTAAAAGAATTTCAACTCCTTATGAACGATAAAGGTTACGGTAAGATTCAAACGAGAATAAAACCTTTAGTAGAGTTTCATTATGCAGAAGAATACCACCAAGATTATTTAGCAAAAAACCCAAATGGATATTGTCCAGATCATTCAACAGGAGTGGTTTTTAACCGTGGTGAAATTAAGAACAAAATTGATAATTCTCTTCTCCTAAAAGGAAAACAGATTGTAGTCATTGAATCTGAATCATGTGCTTACTGTGAAAAATTTAAACTTGACGTACTTTCTGATTACCAAGGCACTATACCCTTAACTTATCGTTCTTCCTCTCAGCTAAATGGACTGAATATAAAAACAGAAACTTGGGCTACTCCTACAATTTTATTCCTTGAAGATGGAAGTGAAATATATGGAAAAAGAGGTTATTTGGAGCCAGAGAATTTCTATAAATTGTTGGGCATATTTAAATTGGGAAACTCAGAAGCATTCAATGTTGCTTTTAATCAAGGAACAGACGCTAGGTATTGCAAAGAATATCAAATTTTTAAAAATACCCCTGACGGTGTTTTTACAGACAAGTTAAGCGGCGTGGCTCTTTTTGACACTAAGGATAGGTTCAATTCTGGTACTGGTTGGCTATCTTTTACAAGACCAGTAAAGGGAACCGTAACTGAACATATAGATAGAAGCTACGGAATGATTAGGACAGAAATAAGATCAAAGAGTTCAGGAATCCATTTAGGTCATGTTTTTCCTGATGGTCCGAACGGAAAACCTAGATACTGTATTAACGCAACAGTTCTAGATTTTAAAACAAGAGAAGCTTATCTTGCAGCCAATTCAGGGTAATTCCATTGAATTGGTTTGTTTATATCCTAAAGTGTTCTGACGATTCTTTATACACGGGAATTACTAATAATATTGATAAAAGACTTCTTGCTCATGAAGAAGGAAAAGGTGCTAAATACACTAAAGGAAGAGGTCCATTCAAGATTGTTTATAAAAAAAAGTTTAAATCTAGAAGTGAAGCGACGATTAGAGAAATGGAAATTAAAAAATTAAACGCCAAAGAAAAAAAGAAATTAATCTGTTAGTCTATTGCATTAAGAGAAATCAGAATGATATGAAGAGTTTGTTACCACTATTAATTCTAATAATAAGTTTTGATGCAAGCTCTGCTTATAGGCCAACAGTTGAGCATTGGAGTCAAGGTTATGGTGGGGCTTTAATGATGGGTGAGATGTTTCCTGTCTTTAATGATGAATCTTACACTTCTAGTTCTAGCCCTGACCAATTTCAACAACCTCTAGTAATTAAAGGATTGCAAGTTGAGAAAGTTGTAGACGGAGATACTGTTTACGGTTTATTAGGCGAGAAGACTTACAAAATCAGGTTAGCCGAGATCGATGCTCCAGAAAGAGACCAACCGTTTGGAAGACAGTCCAAAGTTTTCTTAAGGAAACTCTTAGTAGGTGGTGAGTTTAATGCTCATATCTCTAGTGAAGACCAATATGGCAGATACATTGCTAAACTTTATAGCAATGGAGTAGACGTTAATAGAAAGATGGTCTCCGAGGGCATGGCATGGGTGTATGATTATTATGTAATTGATAAGACCTTATATCTAAACCAAGAAGATGCTCAAAAACTAAAAAAAGGCATTTGGTCTAAACGACATCCTGCCCCTCCATGGGAGTGGCGAAAGGCTAAGAGAAGATAAGTTGCAACTAGCCAAAAGGTTCTTGAAATTCTTTTTTATAGCACTAGTCAGTGTTATTGCTTGTGCTTTTATTCTTTTCCTAATTTTCTTTTTTATGGATATCTTTGGGGTTTCAGGAGATGAAGATTCCAATAACTTATTGGATCATAGAATACTTTTAATTCTTTTAGCTTTTGCCTCTATGGTTGTTTCTTACTGGTATCTTTATAAGAAGTAAAACTTATTTTTAGTATTTGTCTATCCAGGCCAAAGTTTCTTTTATCATTTGATTTCTGGGTAAAGGCCAGTGGCCAGAGTCATAAAAAATTATTTTCTTATCTTCAGAGGCAGTGCCTAGAAAATTATAGAATGTTTGAGCAGAAATTTTCGGTACTAAATAGTCCTGCTCTCCATTCAACATTAAAACTGGAGTAGTTATTCTAGGGATATGATTGAGACCGTCAGATAAAGGAGGGGTTGTTGTAAAAACTCCTCCTACGTAAAGAATAGCAGCTTTAAACCTTTTTTCGAATAATAGTGTATGTGTAGGAAATAGAGCACCATGACTCATTCCCATGTAAAAAATGCTTTCATCATCAAAATCTTGTCTACTTTGTATATAGTCAAGAGTTCTGAAGGTATCTACATTCCAGTGTGAAAGTCCTTCACGATAAAGTCTTGCTCTTTCTTCAGGAGATGAAGGGATTGTTTGACTTAATCTGTTCATAGAACCTTTGATAGCAGGCCATACAACTGCTCTCCCGCTTTTTATAATAAAGTCTAAACCAAACTCACCGATACTTGCTTCATCAATATCTGGTGGTGTCATGTAATAGTTAGCACCAGGGAAAAATACTACTGATTCTAGTTTTCTATAATTTTCTTTAGGCTTAAAAATTAGAATATCCATTTTTAAGGAGTTGTAACCTAGTTCTACGGTTACTCTCTCTTTATCCCATAGAGGGTTTGAAGTATCTTCATAAATAGTTTTAGCCTTCATGTCCATTGGGCCAACTTCAAAATTTCTAGAATAAATCTTGAATACCTCATCATTCATGGGTTTGTAGAAACTTAATGGTTTTGGCTGTACTCTAATTAAAGGATCCCCATAAGGACTCATGTCTCTAGGGTTTAGTAACTTAACTGTCCTAAAACCATTTATAAGAGATCTATCAAATCGAGGAAGAGGATTTTGCATTGAAGAGGTATAAATGGGATCACTAAAAGCACCCCCCAAACTTAATCCAACTCCTCCAAAAATATTCCATACCCATTCTCTGGCATTGCCAGCCATGTCATATGTTCCATATGGACCTCTGCCTTGAATACCTACTTTGTTTAATCCTTTATTATCGAAATTACTATTAGGTAGTAGCTTAGGAGCAATGGGCGCTAAACCTTCATCAGGAGGGTAAGCAGCTTTAGCCCAATGATGCATTGGAGGAAGAATATTTCCTCTAAATCGAGCGTAAGCAAGGGCTTCGTACCAAGTTATTCCAGTGACTGGATAATCTTCTTGTCCTTCAAGATACATACCTACTTCCCAGCCCGCTGGTCCATTTACTCCAGTAGAATCTATCATTAATTCTTTAGCTTCACTTAAAGATAAGGTTATTCCTTCCTTTACAATTTCCATATCAACCCAATATTGAGAGTTGTTATACCCTCCAGCGTCAATAAATTCTTTAAATTGCTTGTTAGTAATTTCGTTTTTGTCTATGTAGTAGGGAGATAGGTAAATCTCGTTAACACCTTGACCAGTTATAGCTGGAATAAAAGGTCCTCCAGGAATATAAACCATACCTTTTGGAGTAGAGTCCTTATCTTGAAGTTTTAATGGATCTAAAGACCAGCCCATAGAAGCTGAAAAGTTATCGAATCTAATACTGGGATTAGCAGAAACTAGAAAAAAGGTTTCATATCCTTCCTTTTCAAGTTTCAGCTCTACTAGGCCATTAGGCAATCTAAATTCTTTCTCTGGTGAAGTTCCTAAATACTCCCATTGCAAAGATTCTTTCTCTAAATAAGGTTTCCAATAAATCTTAACTCCGTCCTGTTCAATTTTTATATTTGCAATTGTACTTATTTCATCATTTAGCCTTTTCGTTGAAGAGAAAAAGGGTGCGAAGGAATCAATTGTATTTGTAGCTACCCATGCAGAAACATAGTCATCTTCAGCAATTAAATTTTTGATTTGTGGCATCATAAAAATATTGACCCATAAGTAACTTCCTGAGCCATAACCAGTTGTAAGAACAAACAAGAAGATACCTAGAATTTTAAATGTACTGAATTTAGAAGAAGCAGCCCAAGCAATTATTCCTAAAAAGGGAAAACCTATAATAAAAACCCATATCAAGTTTTTCATAAATTGCTGATTTAGATCAAAAGTATCGCTAATCAGACTAGCAACCTGAACAACAACAAAAGCAAAGACTGCATAAGCAGCTATCGCCTTAAATAAAGAACTTTTCTTTAATTTGTCGTATAGGCTAGAAATCTCATTCATAATTTATGTAGTTAAACTTTAATTCCAAGTGTCTTTTATTGTACCTATTGATAATATAATTTCTAATATTTTAATTTATTACATTTTTTTGTGAGTTATACAATATTGCCAGGAGATAGGGCACCTAGATTTGAAAAGCTATTAGCTACTGATGGCAATTACTACAATCATGAAGACTTCGTAGAAAAGCCCTTTAAGGTTATCTTTTTTACCTGCAACCATTGTCCATATGTCACTGGGTCAGATGAATTAACTAGAAGGGTAGCTGAAGAATTTTCTAAAGATGCTCACTTTATTGGAATAAACTCAAATAGTAAGAATACTTACGAAGAAGACTCCTTTAAAAATATGGTATCAAGAATGGAGGAATTTAATTTTCCTTGGACATACCTTTACGATGAAGATCAAAGAATAGCTTTATCTTTTGGTGCTTTAAAGACACCTCATTTTTTTATCTTTAATCAAGATTGGACTCTTCTATATACAGGTAGAAATACTGACAATCCCAAAGATATTAATTTAAAAAAAACTGACGATCTTCATAACGCATTAGAAGAGGCAACTGAAGGAAAAAAGATCTCTGTTCCAATAACTAATCCCATTGGATGTAATATTAAGTGGGAAGGAAAGCCAGCCCATTGGATGCCTGCTGAAGCATGTGATTTAATTTAAATTAAGAGAGGAATATATAGTAATGACTTATTCATATTTAGGAGGAGAGCCGAGAGAGTCTTTTAAAAATTTAGAGGATAAATTTAAATCGATAGAAAGCTTTATGGGATACTTACCTAATTCTCATTTATCAATGGCAAGAAACCCAAAACTACATGATTCTTTTTCAGCTTTAGTGCTATCAATTTTTGGAAGTGAGAAGGTTCCTATGGACTTGATAAATTTAATTGCGTTAGCTTCAAGCTTATCTTCAGGTTGTAAGTATTGCCAAGCGCACACTTCGCACGGAGCAAATAGAGCAGGAGTAAGCCCAGAAAAGATTTCTGATATTTTAAGATTTAAAGAAAGTAGTCAATTCAGCGAATCAGAAAAAGCAGCACTAGATCTTGCTTTTGCTTCAGGCTCGGTACCCAATGCCTCAACAAAAGAACATTTCATTGAACTGCAAAAGTTTTATACTGATGAAGCTATTATTGATATTGTGGGTGTAATTGCTCTTTTTGGCTTTCTTAATAGATGGAATGACACTTTAGGAAGTGTCTTAGAAGATGTACCAAAAGATTTTGTTGAAAAAGAATTAGAACCTCTGGGTTGGAATAACTAAGGAGAATATTATGGAAATACCTTATGAAAAAACTATGGTAGAGATTTTTCGATGGAGGGTCGATAAATCTGGTGATGAGATAGCACATAAGTTTGAAGAAAAAGAGACTACCTTTAAAGAATTAGATTCCTTTTCTAATAAAGTAGCCCAAGGCCTTATTAAAGAAGGCTGCAAACCTGATTCTAGAGTTGCTTATTTAGGTAAGAATTCAGATATTTTCTTTGAATTTATGTACGGAACATTTAAATCAAGAACAGTAACAGTTGGAGTTAACTGGAGGTTAGCCCCACCTGAGGTTGCTTTCATCTTAAATGATTCTAGTAGTGAAGTTCTTTTTGTTGGCCCAGAATTTTTTGGTCTCATTGAAGAAATTAAAGATCAAATTCCTTCGGTAAGAAAGATAATCACAGTAGGGGGTAATCATGAAGAATGGCAAGACTATAGTCATTGGAGAGATTCTCAGCCTGATGAAGATCCTATGCTTGAAAGTAATGGTGATGATGATGTTATTCAGCTTTATACCTCCGGAACAACAGGTCACCCAAAAGGAGTTCAGTTAACAAATGATAACTTTAGTGCTTGTTTTATAGTGAATGAAGAAGCGATGTATAGAGACATGGACGAAGGGGGGGTGAATCTTGTATGCATGCCAATCTTCCATGTTGCTGGCACAAATATGGGAATAGCCGGAATGGTTACTGGGGCTAAAAGTATTATTATTCCTGAAGTTGACCCTAGTCTTATTCTTAAGTTAATTGAACAAGAAAAAATTCAACACACGATTTTTGTACCAGCAGTTATCCTTTTCTTAATACAACATCCTGATTCAGCTAATACTGATTTCTCTTCATTAGAAACTGTTATTTATGGTGCCTCTCCTATAACTGACGATACTTTGTTAAAAGCAATGGAATTAATGGACTGTAATTTCTGGCAAGTTTATGGACTTACGGAAACCAATGGAGCCATTACTTTTCTTTACCCAGAAGATCATGATATTTCTAGAGGTAAGCTAAGGTCGTGCGGAAAAGCTGCTTTAGGAGTAGGACTAAGGGTTGTAGACTCAGAAGATAATGATGTACCAACAGGAGAAGTTGGTGAGGTAATTATCAAGTCAGATCTAAACATGAAGGGTTATTGGAATAGACCGGAAGCAACAGCTGAAGCTATAAAAGATGGCTGGTTTTACTCCGGAGATGTAGGCTACTTTGATGAGGAAGGATTCTTATACATACACGACCGAGTAAAAGACATGATTGTTTCTGGTGGTGAGAATATTTATCCAGCTGAAGTTGAAAATGCTCTGATGAGTCATGATGATATTCTTGATGCAGCAGTAGTTGGGATACCTGATGATAAATGGGGGGAAGCAGTAAAGGGGTTTGTTGTAGTGAAAGAAGGAGTGGAATTAAAAGAGGAAGATATTATCTCTTACGTAAGAACCCAGGTTGCTGGCTACAAATGTCCAAAATCTATAAATTATGTTAATGAACTTCCAAGAAACCCCTCAGGTAAGATACTTAGAAGGGAAATAAGAGACCCTTTTTGGGAAGGCAAAGATAGAAAAGTCTCCGGAAATTAAAATAATGCAGAAATTTGACCCAGATTCATTTGAGAAAGAGTCTCATCCTTATGTAATTAAGAGGTTAAGCCCCTCTATTGGTGCTGAACTTTTAGAAATTGATTTAAAACAGACCTTAACTAATGATTTAAAGGATGAAATTTATAAAGCTCTTTTAGTTTACAAGGTTATTTTCTTTAGGGATCAGGACTTAACTATTGAAGAGCACCTAGATTTCGCTAGAAATTTTGGGGAACTAGAGATTCATCCTTTTGCTGTAAATGATGAGACCTATCCAGAAGTTCTTAAGATTACTCATAATGAAAAGAGCAAAGGTAGAGAAAATACTTGGCATTCTGATGTTACTTGGAGGCTAGAGCCTTCTTTAGGTTCTATTTTAAGAATGAAAGAATCTCCTCAATTTGGAGGTGATACCTTATTTTCTGACATGTATTCTGCGTATGAAGATTTAAATGAAAATACCAAAGAAAAACTGGAAGGAGCAATAGCAGTGCATGATTTTTCAGGTTTTAGGACTAGACTTGAAAAGAAAGGTGCGAGTAAAGAAGAAATAGAGGCTTTTAATAAGAAATACCCTATGCCTGAACATCCTGTTATAAGAACTCATCCAGATACTAAGAAAAAGTTAATATATGTAAATGCTGCTTTCACTCAGTACATAAAAGACTGGGAGCAAGAAGAGTCAAAAAAAATGTTGGAATTCTTATATTCAAGAGCTTCAGTTCCAGAATACCAATGCCGATTTATATGGAAAAAAAACTCTATTGCTTTTTGGGATAATAGATCTGTACAACATTACGCAGCATCAGATTACTGGCCTCAAGTTAGGAGGGTTGAAAGAGTAACAATCAAAGGTGATCGACCAATATAACTAAACCTAAGTTTATCTACAAAGTTGTTTAAAATATTTTTACCAAAGTGAGTAGCTTTCTTATAAATATTCTCTTGATTCTAGCCATTGGTTTAACATGGGGTGCCTCTTTTATGTTTACTAAGATCGCGTCTCCAGTCATAGGGCCAGTAGATCTAGTTATTTCGAGGTTAATAATAGCTGCAGCCTTCTTAGCTCCAATTTTTTTAAGAAAACATCATTTCAAACAATTTAAAGATCACATAAAACCGCTAATTATTTTTGGAATATTTAACGCCACTTTGCCGTTTTTCCTATTTTCTTACGCTGCTTTGGCTATAAATGCAGGAACACTTTCAGTAATGAATGCTACTTCGCCATTGTTTGCTTTTGTAATTTCAATACTTTGGTTGAAATTTGCTTTCAGCTGGGCACAACTAATGGGTTTAATAATTGGATTTACAGGACTAATTGTTTTTATAGGCTTTGAGGCTCTTCAATTTTCTTGGATTCCCATTGCTTGCTGTTTATTAGGTGCTTTTATGTATGGTGCCTGCTCTAATTATCTTTTTAAACTTAGTCATATAGATCCAGCTTACCTAGCTACTATGACTTTAATAGTTGGAACCATTATGTTTATTCCATTTAGTGTTTACGAGGGTGGAATCAGTTTTAACTTATCAAGAGAAGTGTTGATCAGTATTCTATTGTTAGGATTCCTTTGTACTGGTTTGGCTTATGTAGCTTTTGTTATCTTAATAAGAAGGATGGGACCTGTAGGTGCTTCTTCTGTCCTTTTTATAGTTCCGGTAGCAGGAATGATTTGGGCAAATATATTTTTAGATGAATCTATAACAATTTCTATGCTTGCTGGTTGTTTCCTTATTCTACTTGGAGTAGCTTTAACTAATTTCTTTGGACCAGAATTAAAAGAAGATAAATTGTAAATCCCCAAGATATTAGATACATTAAATCTTCAATTGATTGGAGAATAACGTGAGTGAAAGTAAAGATTGGAGGAAAGTCAGGTCTGAAGTTAAGAATTTTGTTGAGAATGAAGTTTATCCAGCAGAACCTATACTCAATCAGAGAAGTGAAGAATCTAATAAAAAGCTAAAAGAGCTTATGAATAAAGCTAAAGAAAGGAATCTTTGGGCTTTAGGACATCCTGTTGATATAGGAGGTCAGGGCATGCCTTTTATGGAGTATGTCTATGTGAATGAAGTTGTAGGAAGATCTTCTCCTGCAATGGTAGCTTTAGGAACTCACTCCTTACAAGATTCAATCATGTTAAGAGAGTTTGCATCTGATAGGTGGAGAGATGCTTATTTAGAACCTTTAGTAGCAGGAGAAATATTTCCTAGTTTTGGTATGACAGAACCAGATACTGCCAGCTCGGACCCCACTCAACTTCAAACTTCTGCAATTTTAGAAGATGGAGAATGGGTAATAAATGGAAGGAAGTGGTTTACTAGTGGAGCAGCAAGAGCGGCTTATACCACTGTTATGGTAAGAACAGAACTCGATACTCCTGGGCATGGTGCCTTCAGTATGATTATAGTTCCTACAGATAATCCAGGTTATAAAATAGTGAGAGAAACACCAGTCTTAGGAATTAACGGAGGTCACTACGAAGTAGAATATGACAATGTAAGAGTGCCGGAAGAAAACCTTCTGGGTCCAAGAGGGCATGGATTTATTATTGCACAAAGAAGACTTGGTCCAGGGAGAATATTTCATTGTATGAGGTGGTTAGGGCAGGCTCAAAGAGCTTTTGATTTAATGTGTAGTAGGTTACATGAGAGAAAAACTTTTGGATCTTCGTTAGCTGATAAACAATTAATGCAAAAATTTGTTTTTGATAGCGCGTGTGAGATACAAGCAAGCAGACAGCTTACATTAGATGCTGCAAAAAGAATTGATCAGGGAGATGATGCAAGGATTGAGATAGGAATGATTAAAGTTGTTGGTGCTGAAATGGTTCACAATGTTATAGATAGAGCTATACAAGTTCATGGAGCTAAAGGACTGACTGATGACACTCCTTTAAGCTTAATGTATCGTCATGCTAGAGAGGCCAGAATCTATGATGGACCTGATGAGGTGCATGTTCAATCTGTAGCAAGAAGAATTCTAAAAAATTATGATAATAATGGAGTAGGTTGGGATTTTGGAGAAAGGGATGCAAGCTTAGAAGAGAAATCTTGAGCAGATAACTCCTATTGAGGACCAGTATCTTTAATTATTTCTCTGTGTGCACTCCAAGTATTAATAATAGCCTCTGGAGTTCCAATTCCAGCTGATCTTGGATCACCTGAGGGCCCAAACCAATGATTTTGGGGTGCTCCTGTTGTTCTCGCCTTCATTCCAGTATAGGTAGTTCCGTTAACAGTGTTAGCTAATATATCTTGTTGAAAAAAAGTATCATCACTAACTATAGCGGCAGTTAAGTTTTGAGTTATTTTTTCAAGAACCTTCTTCATCTGATTAATTTCTTTATCTGAAAAGGATACTATTACCTGAAAAGGTCCAAAGACTTCTTTTGTTATTAGTTCAAAGTTAGTTGTTAAAAGCTCTTTAATGGGAACTTGAACTGCAGTTGGTTGAATAGACCCATAGTTAGTAGGTATTGAATGATCATTTAATTCCTTTCCACCAAATAATAACTTAGACCCCTTTATTTTAAGCAAGGAATCAAGGTGGTCTTTTATTTGTGAATTCGACCAAGTTAGCACAGGTCCAATATCTAGATTTTCTAATTTTCGCTTGGAGGCTAAGGTAACTAATTTTGGAATAAGATCTTTTTCCCAGTTCTCATGAACAAACAAAATACTTTGCGCTGAACATTTTTGTCCTGAAGCGTTATAAGCATCTTCATCAGCTTGCCAAGCTACATATTCTGACCATTCTGGGTTGTAATCAGGCCCAATAATTTTCCAATCAAAACCAGCATCTTCTATTTTAATTTTACCTCTACAAGTAATTGCTAATTTATCTGCCACTTCTTTTGAACCAGTGAATTGTAATAGTCTGATTTTGTGCTTACCTTTTTCTATAAGCTCGCCCATAACCTCACCTTTACAATGAATTAAATCAACGTCTTCAGGAGGCAATCCACAGTAAATTAACAACCTTAAGAATTGTTCAAAAACAACACTAACTTTTGAATCAACCTTTACTAAAGGTCTATTACCCATAAATAAAGCGCCCATAACTTGAAGTGCAGGAATTTCAAGAGGGAAATTAAATGGTGCAATTATGCAAACTGAACCAAATGGCCATCTATAACCAGAAGATTCTTGCCCAAAATGGTCACCAGGATTAGAAAAACTTCTTGCCAGAAACCTTACATTATCACCTGAGAAATTCTCTAAAAAAATTCTTGTTACAGTAACCTCACCTAGACATTGAGTGTTGCTTTTTGGCATTACCCTTTGAATTAGTTTAGTAAAGTAATTTTCTACTTCAACATTTCTTAATATCTCAGCAGCTTTGGTACAAACCTTTCCCAACATTAAATACCTTTCTACATTCTTTAAAGGATTATGTAGACCGCTCTTGGGGCAAATATCTAAGTTATTTATATAATCTAAATATTCAAACGTATCGGGGATACTTAAGAAATCTTCTCCATTCAGCGGATCAGGTATATCTGTTCTAAATGATTTGCCTCTTATCCATCTTCCATTATTCAGGTTACAAACTTCTCCAAGATCATTTTTTTTCATTCCCTTAAAGGGATCCACTGTGAATATTTTGTGGAATTCGGTACTCATTTCTTAGAGAAAGGCCTTCTTAGATAAACGACACTATTTTTTTCAAAGTCATTAGTTCCTATTTCTTCAAAACCCATTTTTTGATGGAAGGTCAGGGAAGGCTCATTGGAAGGCTTAGTATTAACCTCACAAAGAATATCTAGATTATTTCTTTTCCCTTCATTTATAACAGTTAAGTAAATCTCTTCAGCTATTCCTTGTCTTCGAAATTTCTCTTGAACTGCTATTCGATCAACATATAAGAACTTTTTGTATTCATTTGAAATATATTCGTAATTTGGTGACTTATAAGGCATTCCTTCACGCATACATAACACAAAAGCCTTTATAACATCTTCATATTTATAAACAAAGATATTTGCAGACCAAGAAACACGGTCACCAAAATCCTTTATTTCCGGTAGGCCACCAACTTCAGGAATATTTTCCTGATTAATAATGTGCATTTCTCTAACTTCTTTCTCACTAACCGGTTGAGTGAGATTAAGAATGTCCACAAGATAAACTTTTATTTACGGGTTAGTTAACTCTAGGCCTTCCAGGGCCCCCTTCGATCTCCATTTCTTCATTAGAGCAAAGAACTCAATTGGACCAGCTCCATAAGTATTATTTTGTGGATTTTGGTTAACCTTACCTTCATTATTATAGTAACCAGGAGTACATTTTTCTTGAAAATCAGCAGTAAGTCGTGCTTTTTCTATAATTGTTTGTACCCACTTATCTTCAGCTTCTTGGGAAGCTTCTATTCTGGAAAATCCCTTTTCTTTTGCTGATTTAAGGATGTATGCTAAATGAATACTTTGTTCGTCTAATGAATAAGTATAAGTAGCAGTAAAGCCGGATTGAGCTGGACCAAAAAAGAAACAGTTTGGGAATCCTTTTGAATGCATTCCGTGAAATGTAGATAGACCAGCTTGCCATTTTTCTGAAATAGAGACTCCGTCTACTCCATATATTTGATAACCAGCTCTTCTGCTGTAATCAGTCCCAACTTCAAACCCGGTAGCAAAAATAATACAGTCTACTTCGTATTCTTTTCCTTCAAATACAATTCCTTTTTCAGAAATTTTACTCAAACCCCTACCATCGGTATCTATAAGTTCAACATTAGGAAGGTTGAAAGTTTGAAGGTACTCATCATGGAAACAAGGTCTTTTACAAAATTGATTATAGTAAGGCTTTAATGATTCAGCTGTTTCTTTGTCTTGAACCACTTCATCAGCTCTAGATCTAACCATCTCCATTTTTTGATAATCAGCCATTTGCATGGCATTCCTTATATCCATATGAGCCATGGCTCTATTTGTCATGTGTTGTTTCAGACCAATTTTATACATTTCCGGAGAGGCAATTGAAGTTAGAGCCCAGGATAACATCTTCAATTTAGAAGGTGCTTTGGCCCTCACGCTTCCAAAAAGAAGCCTAAAAGCTTCAGTCCAACCATCAGAAACTAAATCTTCTTTTATAGGAGCACCTGTTAAAAGAGACTCGAAGTTGTTTCTTCTTTCGTTATGCCAGCCAGGTTTTTGACTAGTTAACCAATTTGCATCTGTTTGTTTGTTATTTCTTACATCAATAGAAGAGGGGGTTCTTTGAAAGACATAGAGTTTTTCTGCTGCCTCACCTAAGTGTGGTACGCATTGCACTGCAGTGGCACCTGTACCTATAACAGCAATTCTTTTATCCTTTAAGTTTGATAAGTTTCCATGGGAAGAGCCACCGGTATATTTATAATCCCACCTACTAGTATGAAAAGTGTGGCCTTTATAGTCGTTTATACCTTTTATCGCAGGAAGTTTTGGTCTGTTTAAGGGGCCATTAGAGTGAACGACATACTTGGCTTTCATTCTGTCTTTTTTATTTGTTTCAATAATCCATCTTTGGGTTTCTTCATCCCACTTTGAAGAAGTTACTTCAGTTTGAAAACATGCATTCTCATAAAGTTTATATTTTTTTGAGAGTATTCGACAATATTCAAGAGTTTCTGGAGCATCGGTATATTTCTTTTTGGGGATAAAGCCTGTTTCTTCAAGTAAAGGAAAATAAACATATGATTCAATATCACAAGACGCTCCAGGGTATCTATTCCAATACCAAGTTCCCCCAAAGTCTCCCCCTTTTTCAATAATCCTAAAGTCTTCTATTCCAGCTTCTCTTAATCTAGCAGCTGCTAACATGCCGCCAAATCCACCGCCAATAATTATAACTTCCACTTCATCTTCAAGAGGCTCTCTAGATATTTCTTGAGCTATGTATGGATCTTCAACAAAGTAGGAGAACTCTCCCTTTACTTCAAGATATTGGTCATTACCGTCTTCTCTAAGACGCTTGTCTCTTTCAAGTAAATATTTCTCAGCTAAAAATTCAGGATCAAAGTTTAATTCTTCGGCCTGATTATGCTTTCTATCTATATTAGGTTCACTCATATCTCCCTCTAACTCCCCTTTAAAGTACTTAAGCAAGAATCCAAAGTAAAATTTAGTTTATTTTATAACTTAAATCAATTTAGAATGGATTTTAGATGCTTAATAAAATACTACTAGATAAGTATACAGAGTTCCTGAATTCAGTGGATATTGAGGTAAATGGGGACAGACCTTGGGACATTAGGGTGCATAACCCTGATTTATATAAAAGTGTTTTATTTAATGGAACTTTAGGCTTTGGAGAAAGCTATATGAAGGGCTGGTTCGATTGTGATCGATTAGACCTTTTTTTTGAAAGAATCCTCAGAAGAGGAATTGCTAATGAAGTAAGGGGTATTCCTCTATTTATAGGGAGAGTAAAAAGTAAGATAAGAAATTTACAATCTATCTCAAGAGCTTTTCAGGTCGGCGAGCATCATTATGATATTGGGAATGATCTTTTTTCTCTTATGCTCGATAAAACCATGATGTATACATGCGGTTATTGGAGTAAAGGAGTTTCAACTTTAGAGGAATCTCAATTAGCTAAGCTAGATCTTGTAGCAAAGAAATTAAACCTTAAACAAGGAATGAAGGTGTTAGATATAGGTTGTGGTTGGGGTGGTGCAGCTAAGCATTTTGCTAATAATTATGGTGTAAGTGTTGTTGGTATAACTATTTCTAAAGAACAGATAGACTATGCAAAACAAAATTCTGACAACATGGATGTAGATTTTAGGTTAGTTGATTATCGTGATTTAAATGAAAAATTCGATGCCATTTATTCAATTGGAATGTTTGAAGCAGTGGGATATAAAAATTATAGAGAGTATTTTGAAGTAGCTAGAAATTGCTTAAAAGATGATGGTGCTTTTCTTTTACACACCATCGGGGGGAATGAATCAACTACTACAACTGACCCTTGGATAGAAAAATATATATTCCCCAATGGAATGATGCCTTCAGCGGAGCAGATTTCTAGAGCAAGTGAAGGTCTTTTTATATTTGATGATTGGCATAATATTGGACCTCACTACGACAAAACCTTGATGTGTTGGTATGAAAACTTTGTGAATAATTATGAGCATCTTAAATCTAAGTATGACAATGAATTTTATAGAATGTGGACTTATTGGTTGTTATCTAGTGCTGCAAATTTTCGATCTAGAAGTCTTCAACTATGGCAGATATTGTTTTCTATAGAAGGCTCTGAAAGGTCAATTCAAACTTATAGATAAGTATTATTTTTTAAAAGAAACTTTAAGTTCATCAAAAGCACACATTAGAGGTTTAAGTGCTAGACCTAAAATAGAAAACTTAGATCCTTTAACTTCTGAGAAAAGGTCAGCTCCGTAAGATTCATATTTATAGGAACCCGCACAAGAATAAGGTTTATCTTTTTCAATGTAAGATATTAACTCCTCTTTAGATAGCTTTTTCATTGTTAAACTGGAAATATCACAAAAAGACCAAACCACCTTACCTCCAAGACAGATGCTAATACCGCTGTATTGATAGTGAACTTTTCCTGACAAAACACTTAAATTCTGTAAGGCTATCTCTTTATTTCCAGGTTTATTAAAAATCTTATTATCGCAAACGCACATCTGGTCAGCCCCAACTACGTATGTACCCATGTTTTTATGGCTGACTTCTTTTGCTTTAGCTTCAGCTAGAGCTTCTGCTCTACTTTCAAAAGGAAGGTTTGTGAGTTTCTTCTTGAGATTTTCTTCATCAACCTCAGGACTTTTAACCATAAAGTTAAATCCTTGAGAAGAAAGAATCTTCTTTCTTATTTCAGAACCCGAAGCAAGAATAAAATATTCTGAATTAATCGCTTCTTGAGAAGGCAAGTTTTAAAGCTTTTATTTGTTGGCAGAATTTATGAGATTCATAAACTCATTTCTTGTATTTGAATTAGTTCGAAATAAACCAAGCATTCTACTAGTAATAGTACTGCTTTCTGTTTTGTGCGTTCCCCGAGTCGTCATGCATTGATGTTGGGCATCAATAACTACAGCAACGCCTTTTGGTTTCAGAACCTCGTTTATAGTATCAGCAATTTGAGCTGTCATTGTTTCTTGAGTTTGGAGGCGTTTTGCAAAAACATCAGCAATTCTAGCTAGTTTACTTATTCCCACTATACGTTTATCAGGAATATATCCTATGTGTGCAGTGCCAATAAAAGGAACCATGTGGTGTTCGCAATGAGACTCAATAGCTATGTCTCTAACAATAACCATTTCATCATAACCTTCCACTTCATCGAATGTTTTAGACAAGATCTGTTCTGGTTTACTCTCATAACCGCTAAAAAATTCTCTATAAGAGTTAACAACCCGCTTGGGAGTTTCTAATAAACCCTCTCTTTCGGGGTTATCGCCGGCCCACTTTATTAGTACTTTTACTGCTTCTTCGGCCTCTTTTCTAGAGGGTTTATTTCTAATAGTGCTAATTTTTTTTTGTGAAGCTTTTTTCATTTTTAGATATGAATTAGTTATTTAGAGCGCATTATACAGATTCAGGTTGATTTGAAGAGTTTTTCAGTAGTTCTCTAGATCTTTAATTATCCTTGAATTCTTATATTCTTCCGACTTTGTTAACTAGAAAAAACTATTAAACCCCAAGTAGTTAACCAAATTAATAGTGAAATAAGAACTGCACCGGAACCTAAATCTTTTGCATATTTTGTTAGATTGTTTTTTTCTAACCCTATCCTATTTAAGGTTGTCTCTAAGGAAGTATTAAGTAGTTCTATTAATAGAATTAATAATGTACTTGTTATTAATAGAATTATTTCTAAACTATTGCTCCCTATAAAGAATGCAGCTGGAATTAAAAAAATAGAAAAAGAGAATTCTACTTTGAAAGCAAACTCTTCTTTTAAAGCATTAAGGATTCCTTGGAAAGAATTAAGGAAAGCACTATGTATCTTTTTAAAGAACATTGGATAACATCTTATCTTATTTTTATTTAATATTTATCTATCATTAATTTTGCTGTTTAAGATATGATAATTTTACAAATTAGAATATGTTTATATTAGCCACAAGAACCCAATTATTTTTTTGGACTCTATTAATATTTTCGCCAGCTATATTTTCAGAATGGAAACTTGTTAATGAGGATTCAAAATTTCATTTTCTTTCTATAAAAGCTTCTGATATTGCAGAAATTCATACTTTTAGAGAATTGAGTGGAAGTGTAAAAGAAAATGGAGAAGCTGAGATTATTATTAATATTGCAAGCTTAGAAACTTTAATACCTATTCGCAATGAAAGGATGAACAACCTTTTGTTCGAAACAGAAATTTTTCCTAAAGCTATTTTTAAATTTGATATAGATATAGAAAATACTCTATTAATTAAAGATGGTGAATCTTCTGATCTTATTTTCAGGGGAGAATTGGACTTTAAAGGGAAAAAATTTTCTATTCCTATTCATCTTTCAGTAACAAGGCTGAATAAGTCATCTTTTTTAGTTTCATCTTTTAAACCAGTGCTTCTTAATGCAGATAGGTTAGGTCTATCTAATGGAATAGAGTCTTTGAGGGCAATAGCAGGCCTGCCTAGTATAAGTAAATCAGTGCCGGTTACCTTTTCATTAACTTTTCGTAAATAGGAGAAAAAAATGTCAGAATTCTCAAATCCAAATTTTTCATTAGATTTAAGTGATCAAGTGGCTTTGGTAACAGGAGCCTCTTCAGGTTTAGGTTATAGGTTTGCTAAAGTTTTAGCTAAATGTGGAGCTAAAGTTGCCATCTCAGCTAGAAGAAAAGAAAAATTAGAAGATCTTGCTAATGAAATTAGAAATGACGGAGGAATCTGTGAAGCAATTCCTGTTGATATGACAAATAGAGAAAGCATAAGAAGTGCTGTTCAAATGGCCGAAGATTCTTTGGGTGTTGTAGACACACTAATTAATAATGCTGGAATACCTGATGCCCAATGGGCTATTAAACAATCTGATGAGTTAGTTGACAGTGTGGTGGATACAAATTTAGTAGGACCCTATCTGCTTTCTAATGAAGTAGCTAGAAGATTGATTGAAAAGAACTTGCCTGGAAGAATGGTAAATATTTCCTCAATGGCTGCTTTCAATACTACCCCTCAATCAGCTGCTTCTCTTTATTCTATTACCAAGGCAAGTGTGGTCAGATTAACAGAAGCTTTGGCTACTGAATGGGCTAGATACAACATTAATGTAAATTGTATTGCTCCAGGCTGCTTTTCATCTGAGATGCTTGATGGAATGCTAGAAAGAATTGGAGATATAAGTAAGGGATTTCCTAGACAAAGAATATGTGATCCAGCTCAAATGGATTCGACTTTATTATTTTTAGTTTCCCCTTCATCTGAGTGTGTAACAGGAACTTTTATAAAAATAGATGACGGACAGGGTTCAAGATAAGTAGACAGAAGAAAATTAATTATTAAAAACTTCTTCCTTTAAAAAAGGTAACAGCAATATTAGAAAATAAAATATAAGTTAATAGGCTTTCCAAGTTATCTGATAAGTCAGGAAGATTATTGTCATTACAGATGCTCTGAAATTCATTCTTAAGTTCATCTACGTCTTTTTCCTCTTCTTCTTCAGGCCTATCACTAGAAGCCATTTCTAAGATCTCTTTCTTTACTTTTCCTGGTAACTCTCCATAAGAACCTAAAGCTAATCTTTTTGTTTCTGAGGTAAGCTTTCCATATCTAACTGTTTCGGTAACATTTAATAAAGATTGAGCTCCTATAATTTGAGAGACAGGAGTAACAAGAGGAGGGTAACCAAGGTCAGCTCTTACCAAGGGAATTTCTTTCTTTACATCTTCTAGCTTATCTTCTTGATTAATAGCTTTTAGTTGTGATTCTAGGTTAGAGAGCATGCCTCCTGGAACTTGTTTCGTGAGCATAGATGAATCTACCCCTTTTAGAGTACCTTCAAATTCAGAGTATTTTTCTCTTATTGATCTAAAATAATCTGAGATATCTCCTAATAAATTAATATCTAAATCAAAGTCTTGGTCTCTACCAGAAAACATTGATACTAATGTCTCAGTTGGAGAATGACCATAAGTCATACTCATCGAAGAAATAGAAGTGTCTATATTATCAATTCCAGCTTCAATAGCTTTTAAGTTAGAGGCTGTAGACATTCCTGTTGTAGCATGGCACTGCATATGGACAGGGATTGAAAGATTCTTTTTTAAGAGAGTTACTAACTCGTAAGCATCATAAGGTTTTAAAATACCAGCCATATCTTTGATGGCAACGGAATCAGCGCCTGAGTCTTCTATCTTTTTAGCATAATCAAGCCAAGTATCTAGATTATGAACCGGGCTTGTTGTATAAGCCATTGCACCTTGGGCATGTTTACCATTAGCCTTTACCTCTTTTAGGGCTAGCTCGATGTTATTAAAATCATTGAGGGCATCAAAAATTCTAAAAACATCTACACCATTATCTGATGCCTTTTGTATAAATAAAGACACAGTTTCATCAGAATAATGTTTATATCCAACTAGATTTTGTCCCCTTAATAGCATCTGTTGTTTTGTATTAGGCATTGCTTTCTTAAGAGCACGAAGTCTTTCCCAGGGATCTTCATTCAGATATCTAATGCATGCATCAAAAGTGGCCCCACCCCAAGTCTCTGCAGACCAGTAACCAACTTCATCAATCTTCCTAGCAATAGGTAACATATCGGCCAGAGTAAATCTTGTAGCTAGAAGAGATTGATGACCATCTCTTAAAACAACTTCTGTAATCCCAACTTTTTTGTTTTTTTGTTCTGACATGATTGAATCTTGAAACACTAGGATATACTCTTTTAAACTATAAAAAAATATGTAAAGAGATTTCGTAACACTAAATACAAGGAAAGAACAATGGAACGAATCCAATATGGAAATATAAAGGTAGCCAAAGAACTAGATGATTTACTAAAAAAAGAAATTCTTCCAGGTCTTGATATATCTAAAGAAGAATTTTGGTCCTCCTTTAATAAGATAGCTGATAAATTTGTACCATTAAATAATTCTCTTCTACAAGAAAGAAAAGATTTACAAAAAAAGATTGATCAATGGCATTTAGATCGAAAAGGACGGGGCCACAATCACGAAGAATATAAATCTTTTTTAAAAGAGATAGGCTATTGGGAAGAGTCTGTTGAGGATTTTGAGATAACAACAACTAATGTAGATCCAGAAATTAGCCATATAGCTGGACCTCAGTTGGTAGTGCCAGTAATGAACGCTAGATTTTCCTTAAATGCAGCAAACGCTAGATGGGGAAGTTTATACGATGCTTTGTATGGAACTGACATGATTTCAGAAGAAGGTGATGCGGAAAGAGCTGGAGCATATAATCCGGAAAGAGGTAATAAGGTTATAGAGTTTTCAAAGACCTTTCTTGATCAAATTATCCCATTAGAAACTGGTAACTTCAGAGATGTAACTTCATTTGAGGTCAATAAGGGGAAGCTGGAACTAACTCTTACTGACCAGTCTAAGGTTGGTATTAAAGATGACAGTAAGTTCGTAGGGTTCAAAGGTGAGCCTGATAATCCATCAGGAATATTATTTAAAAACAACAACTTACATATTGAAATTCAAGTTAATAGAGAAGATTCAGTAGGAAAAGATGATCCTGCAGGAATTAAAGACATATTATTAGAATCAGCAGTTACCACTATTCAAGATTGTGAAGATTCAGTAGCAGCTGTTGATGCTGAGGATAAAGTCATAGTTTATAAAAATTGGCTTGGCCTTATGAAAGGAGATTTAAAGGAAACTTTTAAGAAAGGTGATTTTGAGCTAACAAGGAAACTTAACTCTGACAGAGAATATTTTGATAAAGAAGGCAGAGAGTTTTCTCTACCTGGTAGAAGTTTGATGCTAGTTAGAAATGTGGGCCATCTAATGACTAATCCTGCTATCTTACTTAAATCCGGAGAGGAAATTCCAGAAGGAATTATGGACGCAATGTTTACAATTTGTATTGCAAAACATGATCTTTCTAAAAATAATCTTATGTCTAATTCAAGAACAGGGAGTGTCTATATTGTAAAACCTAAGATGCATGGTTCAAGTGAGGTTCAATTTACTTGTGATCTTTTTGCAGCTATTGAAGCAGAATTAAAAATTCAACCTTTGTCTGTAAAAATTGGAATCATGGATGAAGAAAGACGTACCACTATAAATTTAAAGGAGTGCATAAGTGTTGCTAAGAACCGAGTTATTTTTATAAATACAGGATTTTTGGATCGAACAGGTGATGAAATTCATACAAGCATGGAGGCAGGGCCAATGATTCCTAAAGCACTAATGAAGCAAGAACCTTGGATTAATGCTTACGAAGACTGGAATGTTGATAAAGGACTTGAAACAGGCTTCAGAGGAAAAGCCCAAATTGGAAAAGGTATGTGGCCAATGCCCGATGAAATGTTAGAAATGTACAAAACTAAAGCAATACATCCTGAAGCCGGTGCTAATTGTGCCTGGGTACCTTCACCCACTGCAGCCTCTTTGCATGCTCTTCATTATCACAAAGTTTTTGTTTCGGAAACGCAAGAAAAACTTATAGAAAGAAAGAAAGCAAATATAGATGACATATTGACCATACCATTACTAAAAGATCCTAGTTCTTTATCAGAAAAGGAGATTCAAGATGAGCTTGATAACAATGCTCAAGGTATTTTAGGTTATGTAGTTAGATGGATAGATCAAGGCGTGGGTTGTTCAAAAGTCCCGGATATCAATGATGTGGGTCTTATGGAAGACAGGGCTACCTGCAGAATATCTAGTCAACATATGACAAATTGGCTTCATCATAAATTATGTAGCGAAGATCAAGTATTGGAAACTATGAAGAAAATGGCTGCTATAGTTGACAAGCAAAATGAGGGAGACTCTGATTATATTAATATGGCACCTAGTTTCAATGGCATAGCTTTTAAGGCTGCTTGCGATCTAGTTTTGAAAGGAAGGAATCAACCAAGCGGTTATACTGAGCCGATTCTTCATAAAAGAAGGCTAGAATTTAAATCTTAATTAAAGGTAAAGGGTTTAAACCTAAAGCTTCTCGATAAGTATTGTGATAATGGTGGAGGGCAGGTTCGTTTTTACCGAATGTCGTAAAATCTAAGGTTCCAGCTCTAAGGCCTTTGTGTGAAGCGGCAGCGGCAACATAATCTTCATCTCTAATAATTGCTCCAAATCCAGAATAAGGATTAATATCATTTGCTTGTGCTTTATAGTCCTCTTCAATATTAGAAGGATCAATACCTAATTCTTTTAGATTCTCAATTACATGAGGCCAGAAATAAAAAGAGATTTTAGAAACACTCCTATGAGGTGAATTATCTAAAGGATACTCGCGAACTAAAATAATCCCTTCTCCTGAAACATTTAGAATAATATTAGGGAAAAGATAATATACAGGAAAAGCACCCTTACATATATGCCAATCTTCTTCTGGTTCCAGTTTCATAACATCAATATTTCTAGTACATAGAGTTAAACGAGCATTACGTTTAAATGTATCAAACATCTGAACATTGCCATGGAAGTCATTAAAGAGTGAATTCTTATGAAGAACTGAAAAATGATAAGTTTCTCCGAAAGTATCGATCGCAAGTTTCCAATTCATTTCAGTAATATATTCTTCTTCGTGAGTTAATATTAAATTCTGAAAGCCCCAAGCTTCTAGATCGTCCTTCAATCTCTTATCAAATAATGTATCTATATCTATGGTTCCCTTTGGGCTTGGGTGAACCCATAAAAAACCATACTTTTCTAAACTTGGTAATTCAGTTAATCCATAACAAGATTTATCAATTTCTCCGAAGTGGTCAGGTTTAGGGAATCCAATTAATTGCCCTGAGTTGCTGTAAGTCCAGCCATGGAAAGGACAAGAAAATTTTTCTTTTTTTCCTTTAGCTTCAGTTTCAACAATTACTCCTCTGTGAGCACATACATTGGCAAAGGCTCTTAACTTCCCATCTTTATCTCTAGTAACAAGAATGGGTATACCGAAATCTTCTCTTGTAAAAAAAGTTCCGGGTTCAGGTAAGTCTCCTGTCATCCCTACAACTTGTGGGTAATCTTTAAAGAAAATGTCCCATTCCTTTTTAAATCTATCTTCGCAAGTGTAAGTAGTTGAAGGGTTTTGTATTATCCCTCCTGCATCGACATTGGTACCAGATTCTTGGTAAGAAATAAGTCCTTTAAGTAATCTAATTTGCTCCTCTCTAAGCATAATCACGGATTTTAATACGTTTTATAGAGAATATCTAAAATTCACATAATTCTTATTATTCTATTTAATTAATCTAAACTAGCCACCTAAATTATTTGGTTTATGAATTCAAAAGAGTACCCCCACAAAAAATATGGTTATTCTGCAGTAGTAATAATGACCTTAGCTCAGGTATTTGCATTCATTGATCGACAAATACCTTCAATGTTGGTTGAGCCCATAAAACAGGACTTCAGTCTTTCTGACTCACAAATAGCTCTGCTTGGTGGGGCTGCTTTTTCAATATTCTATGCAGTTATGGCGCTTCCAATAGGTTATGCAGTTGATAGATATAACAGGACTAAGGTTTTAGGTACAGGGATCTTTTTGTGGTCTTTAATGACTGCTTTAGCAGGATTAGCTAATTCATTTACAAAATTATTCGGGGCAAGAGTAGGTGTTGCTGTTGGAGAGGCAGTTATGGCCCCAACCAGTGTTTCTTTAGTAAGTGATTATTTCCCAGAAAACAAACAAGGGAAACCTATGGGTTTTATTACCGCAGGCGTTTATATGGGAATAGGAATAACTCTATTAGGAGGAGGGTTCTTAATTGATTATTTAACTAAGATAGGAGGAATAACCTTGCCTGTTATTGGCTACCTTAAGCCTTGGCAAGCTACTTTTATGTTCGTAGGTATTCCCGGATTATTTGTTGCCCTTGGTGCATTTTTATTAAAAGAACCACCTAGAATAGAAATTCATAAGAATAGCCAGCAAGAAAAAAGCTTTAAAGATGTTTTTTCCCACATTAAGGACCATAAAGAATCTTTAATACCGATGTTTGCAGGATTAGTATTTATGGCCCTAATTTTTTATTCTTTTACTTTTTGGGCTCCATCTATGATGGTAAGAACTTACGGTTTGTCTTTATCGGAAGTAGGCTTCATATTAGGGTCAATAACTATAATTAGCTCTATAACCGGAACCATAGTGGCTGGCGCTGCAGTAGATTTTTTAAGGAGTAGAGATTACAAAGATGCACCAGTGAGAGTCGCAATGATTGCAACTCTATTTGCTTTACCACCTATAGTTGTAGCTCCTTTAATGAACTCAGAGATACTTACCTGGGTATTAATAGGTTTATATTTATTTTTCATTAGCTCCTTTGCTCCACTGGGATTATTAGCAGTAAGTGGAATTAGTAGTGGGAAAGTTAGAGGTCAAATGGCAGCTATCCATGCTTTTTTAATGATGGCTTTTGGCTTAAGTCTTGGCCCTCAATTAACTGCTTTCTTTACAGATTTTATTTTGTCAGATTCTAGTAAATTAGGATTAGCGGTTTCTTTAACAGCCCTTATAGTTTTACCGCTCTCAACTTTCTTTTTTAAATTGTCTCTTTCAGGGTATAGAAATTCTGTAGAGAAATTAGGAATAGTTTTATAATACGAAAATAAGCGGGAATAGCTCAGTTGGTAGAGCGATACCTTGCCAAGGTATAGGTCGCCGGTTCGAACCCGGTTTCCCGCTCCAGGCTACAAAGCAAATAATTTTAGATGAAATTTCTTAGAACCCTAATGTCAAATATAATCTTTGCATCTGATGTATACCAAATCAAAAAAAGCTAGAATGACTAAGTTATGAAAAAGAAACTAATTTTGTTTATAGGTTTAATTCTAAGTTCTTATGCATTCTCTTCTGAATTGACCCAATGCAATATGTATAGTGCCTTGGGTGAGGAGCTTGATGAGAGGATAAAAGCTGCAAGAGAAAAATACTCTAGTCTCTGCCTAACATGTGAAGGAAGTTCCTGTAGGATGAATGTGTTCAAGTCTGAATCTGATTCTGCATTAGAAGAGAAAAGAAAGACTGTGGTCGCTTCTTGTAAAAGGATTTTTTGTACTCCAACGAAGTTTAGAAAGATCCAAGGTGAAGAAATTCCCACGGACTTACCAATAGGTAAAACTATGTTCGAGTTTTCTTACAAAATCTCTGAAAAAGGAAGGATAAGAGATGTAAAAATTATCTCCATTGAAGGTGCAATGAATAATAGGGAAGCATACCGCTGGGCAACAACAATGACAAAAAGGGTTATATATCTGCCTTTAGAATTAAATGGTAAGTCTTATACTTTAACTGATCTTGCACATGTTCAAGCAGTGGATACAGGCGTTTTTGATGCAAATTAGTAAGAATTTGTGAAAGCGATAGCGCATGAGGGAAACAATTTATTTTGGAAGGAAACCCCTGATCCTGATTTGAAAGAAAATGAGGTTTTAATAGATATTAAAGCCTCTGCAATAAACAGAGCCGATTTACTTCAAAGAAGTGGAAATTACCCAGTCCCCCCAGGCGCTAGTCCAATTTTAGGCTTAGAATGTTCAGGGGAGATTAAGGATTTAGGATCGCAGGTAAGTAATTTCAAAAAAGGAGAAAGAGTTTGTGCTTTATTAGCAGGTGGTGGATATGCTGAAAAAGTAGCAGTACCCTCAGGACAGGTTTTAAGAATTCCTGAAAACCTAACCTTTGAAGAAGGTGCTGCATTACCTGAAGTGTTTGCAACCGCTTATTTCAATCTTTATATGGAAGCCAATCTTGTTAAGGGAGAAAAGGTCTTGCTACATGCAGGGGCAAGTGGTGTTGGAACAGCAGCAATTCAAATATGCAAAGCTAAAGGAAATCCTTGCTTTATTACGGCCGGCAATGAAGAAAAGATCTTAAAGTGTAAGAAATTGGGTGCCGAAGCGGGAACAATAAGGACTGAAGAGCATTTTCTTGAAGAAGTTCTTAGATGGACAAACAATAATGGTGTGGATGTTATTTTAGATCCAGTAGGAGCCAATTACCTTGAAGAAAACATGAAGGCTTTAAGCCAGCAAGGTCGATTAGTAATGATTGGTCTGATGGGAGGAGCTAAAGCTTCTATTAATTTAGGTCTATTAATGATGAAGCGCTTACGAATTATTGGCTCTACTCTTAGGGCTCAGCCTATTTCAAAAAAAACTGAGATTATGAATAATCTTAAAAATAATATTTGGCCATTTCTAGATACTGGAGACATAAAACCCATAATTGAAACGATAATGCCTATAGAAGAAGCTAACAAAGCTCATCAATTAATTGAAAGTAACCAAACTTTTGGAAAAGTTGTACTTAAAGTAAACTAAATTTTTCTACCATCAAAAAACACCAATAATGAATAGCAAACTTTGTTTCCTTCTAATTAGTCTGATCTTTTTATCTCCCACTGCAGTAGCTGAAAACTGGGCTTTTGAAGAGAAGTCAGGTAGAACACTTACTGAAAATAACTGTTCGGCTTGCCATGAAGACAAATCTCTTAATATAGCTTCCATAGAAACTATGGCAATGGCAACGCAGCGCGAATTAGTTTCTGTTATGACAGAAGGAAAAATGAAAGAGCAAGCAAAGCATCTTTCTGAAGATGAGATAAATCAAATAGCCATTTATATCAGTTCAACAGAAGAATCTTCTCTTTTTAAATGCTCAAGAGAGTTAGTTGATTCTGATTTAAGACTAGGGCTAAATTGGACAAGCAAGGGCAATGGTCAACTTAATAAGAGACATCAAAAAGATACAAATATCAATTCTTCTAATATAAAGAATCTTAAGTTGAAATG
>CAYFFW010000011.1:0-38445 GCA_964342745.1 uncultured Gammaproteobacteria bacterium | reverse complement strand
TTTGATGCTTACCTACTAGGTAACATGAACACTCCTGATGAAGCTTATCGTTATGCCAAAGGAGAAGCTATGAAAAATTCTTTTGGCATTAATATGACAATAAGAGAGCCTTTAGATTTTTATGCAGTTACTGATCATGGTTTTTGGATGGGAGTTGTGGATGAATGGGCTGATACATCAACAGAACTTTCAAAACATCCTCTTGCAAAACCTTTTCACAATGTAAACGCGGAAGAAAATTTAAGTCTTCTTAATTTTGATAGCAACCTAGATAGAGTGTCTCTTTTTAGACAAGATTTTGGTAAATTTGCTCAGACACAAGGTAGCTACTGGAAACAATTAATTGCTTGGCTGAAGAGCGATATTGCAAGAGGCTCAGCATCATTTAATTATGAGGCCTACAGAGAAGCGTGGACGGATATTATTAAGGCAGCTGAGAAACACAATGAACCAGGCGAATTTACAACTTTCATAGGGTATGAATGGACCTCATCTTTTTTACCACCAGACGGTGGTTCTTATCATAGGAACGTTCTATTTAATTCAAGCAAGGCACCTAAAAGACCTTTTACAAGAATGGATTCACAGAACCCAGAAGATTTATGGGACTGGATGGACTTCATGAGAGAAAAGGGATTAGACAGCTTAGCTATTCCTCATAATTCAAACCAATCTAATGGAAATACTTTTAGGCTAGCTTACTATGATGGGAAGCCTTTAGATCAATCTTACGCAGAACAAAGGATGAGAAATGAGCCGCTGGTTGAAATTACTCAAATAAAAGGTACTTCAGAGACTCATCCTAGGTTATCTCCTGAAGATGATTGGGCAGGTTTTGAAATTCAGAATACCCGTAAAGGAAAAACTAATTTTTATAGTAATCCTCATGGTAGCTATGTGAGGGAAGCTTTGATGAACGGTTTGGCCCTTCAAAAAGAAAATAGAGGTAATCCGTTTAAAGTAGGCTTTATAGGTTCAAGCGATAATCATAATTCTTCGGGTTCCTACGAAGAAGATAACTATTTTGGTACAACACCACTAACATCTTCTCCTCTAGCAAGAGGCTCTTTGCCATTTAATGAAGAAGAGATAGATAGCTCTAATAGCACTTCTCAACTTAGAGGTTCTGAACTATTAATAGATCAGTACTTAGAAGGCTCAGCCAGAACTGCTCAATTTGGAGCTTCAGGGTTAGCAGGAGTTTGGGCTGAAGAGAATACCCGTGAGTCTATATTTAATGCTCTAAGGCGTAAAGAGACCTTTGGAACTTCAGGTAACAGAATTAAAGTAAGATTCTTTGGTGGTTTTGAATTAAAGGACATAGATCTAGGTTCAGACGATTTAACTAAGAAAGCATACGATAAAGGTGTTCCAATGGGATCTGATTTGATAAGTGAAGGCAATGAGTCACCTCATTTTATAGTCTGGGCACAAAGAGACAGTTATGGAGCTCCTCTACAAAGACTTCAAGTTATCAAAGGATGGTATGACCATGGGCCAGATAAACAAACTAAAGAGAAAATTTATGACGTAGCTTGTTCAGATGGTTTAAAGGTAGACCCTCAATCTCATAGATGTCCAGACAATAAAGCTCAAGTTAATCTTAGCGACTGCTCTATATCTAACAACGGAGCATCTGAATTAAAAACTGTATGGACTGATCCAGATTTTGAAGAAGGCGTGGAGTCTTTTTACTATGTTAGGGTTCTAGAGAACCCTACATGTCGGTGGACTACATGGGATGCGATAAGGTCAGGAGCCACAGTTAGACCTGGGTTACAAGTAACAATACAAGAAAGAGCATGGTCATCACCGATTTGGTATAAAATTAATAATAATTAAAGGAGAAATTATGTCAGTAAACTTAAATCCAGATCTTTTTCAATTAGCGATGTCCGATGAGGCTCAACCCTTAATGGATTTAGTTAAAAAACATTGTGAAGAAAATGTTGCACCGATTCAAGAAGAGTTTTATGGATTGCACAGCCAAAAAGAAGACAGATGGTCTTGGCATCCTCGTCAACTTGAGCTACTAGAGGAGGTAAAAGACAAAGCAAGAGAGCTAGGTCTTTGGAATTTCTTTTTACCTGATAATGACGGCAATATTGGGGAAGGGTTAACAAACTTAGACTATACATACATAGCCGATGAATTAGGAAAATATCCTTTATCTTCAGAGTCTATGAATTGTAGTGCCCCTGATACAGGCAACATGGAGGTATTACAGCATGTGGGTACCCCAGAGCAAAAAAAGGAATGGTTGGAACCTTTAATGAATGGGGAAATTAGATCGGCTTATGCAATGACAGAACCTAACTTGGCTTCATCTGATGCCAAAAATATAAGCACTAGTGCAGTATTAGAGGGAGATGAGTGGGTGATAAACGGTGAAAAATTTTATATCTCAGGAGCTGGAGATCCAAGGTGTAAGATTTTTATAACCATGGTTAAGACAAGTCCTGATGCCCATCCTTCTAAGCAGCAATCCCAGATTCTAGTACCAAAAGATACTCCTGGTGTTGAAATTTTAGAAGGCATGCAAGTTTTTGGACAAGATCATGCTCCTCAAGGACATATGCATATTAAATTTAACAACGTTAGAGTTCCAAAAGAAAATATATTACTTGGCGAAGGGAGGGGATTTGAGATTTCACAAGTAAGACTTGGACCTGGAAGAATACATCATTGCATGCGTACTATAGGAAAGGCTGAGAGGGCCTTGGAGCTAATGGTTAAAAGAGCAGGTTCAAGAGAAGCTTTTGGTAAACCAATAGCAAAACTAGGAAAAAATGTAGAGGTTATCTCTAGGGCAAGAATAGAGATTAATGCTATGAGATTATCTGTTCTTCAAGCTGCTAAAGCCATGGATGTATTGGGTAATAAAGAAGCAAGGGTTTATATCAGTGCTGTTAAGGCAATGGTTCCTGAAAAAGCATGCTTAATAGTAGACCAAGCTATCCAAATGCACGGAGCGGCTGGTATTTCTCAATGGACACCACTCGCAGGGATGTATACTGATTTAAGGCATCTAAGGTTTGCTGATGGTCCTGATGAAGTTCATCACATGGTCGTGGGAAGAGCAGAGCTTCAGAAATACGACCTCTGGTAGGCAGCCAATTCCCTTTTTATTTATTACTTATTCTGTTATAAGTAACTTAAGTTTATTAGGGGGTGAGATGAAATTTTTATTTAAAAATTTAAGTTTAGTTTTTATTGTATTCCTATGGAGTTGTACTTCTGGCGACGACATTGTTGATTACACTAGTTTAGCACCACAGAACACAGAACCTGGCACTACTTCAGGCTATAACGAGGATCGAAATGTTTATTTTGGTGATCTCCATGTTCATACCAAACATTCCTTTGATGCTTATATTTTTGGTACTACAGCCACTCCAGATGATGCATACAATTACGCCAAAGGAGGATCTATTCAGCACCCCTTAGGTTATGAAATGCAATTAAGGGAACCTTTAGATTTTTATGCAGTTACAGATCATGGGTTTCTTATGGGTAATGTTGAGTGGTGGGCTGACCCAAGTAATACTACACCTGGGACAGAAGCCTTTACGAATCTTAATGCTCCTGAAAACAGAACACTTGAATCAGTCCCTAGAAGGGGAGCTTTGTTTGCCACTCAGGTAAGAAATCTTGCTGCAGGAGGATTTAATCTTATAGGAACTTTGCAGTATATGTGGACTGGAGACCAGGCAAGAGTAATTAATATTTATGACCTGGATAAGCATAGGTCAGCTTGGAAAGATATAATTCGAAGCGCCCAAGAACACAACGACCCAGGTAACTTTACAACCTTCGTTGCTTATGAATATACAAGTTCTACTACTCGATCAGGTGAAAATATAGGTTTGTTTACTCCTGACGGAACAGGACCATTTGAAGGCGGGAATTTACATAGGAATGTGATTTTTAACGGAAATCGTTTTACAGTTGAACCATTTTCAAGACTAAAATCTTTAAATCCAGAAGATTTATGGGCCTGGATGGACGAATTGAGGGATCAAGGTGTTGATACAATTGCTATTCCTCATAACTCTAATGGCTCTAATGGGCAAATGTTTGAATTAGAAGATTGGGCTGGTTATCCAGTAGGTAACCAATATGCTGAATTTAGAATGAGAAATGAGCCTCTTGTAGAAATGACACAAGTTAAAGGTACTTCAGACACTCACCCTCTTTTATCACCTAATGATGAATGGGCAGATTTTGAAATCATGGATACTAGAGTCGGAGGTACTCAATGGAGCAGACCAGATGGAAGTTATGTTAGACAGGCTTACCTTGACGGACTTTCATTGCAAGAAGAACAAAGAGGCAATCCTTATAAATTTGGTTTGGTTGGTGCAAGCGATACTCATACTGGTGCTATTTCTGATGATGAATCAGATTTTCATTCAAAAATTGGTATTTTAGACGGAACATCGCAAGGGAGAGGCTCTGTTCCTTTAACAGACGATCAGGTTAACTTAATTTCTGACAATGATGACTTGGCTGGAGCTAGATTGATAGGTCTAAAGAAATTCGGTGACACTTATTTTAGTAATCCAGGTTTTCGTCAATGGAGTGCATCGGGTTTAGCAGTGGTTTGGGCAGAAGAAAATACGAGAAATTCAATTTTCAATGCTTTCAGAAGGAAAGAAACTTATGCTACTTCAGGAAATAGAATCAAATTACGATTCTTTGGGGGTAAAAATTTAAGTCAAACACCTCTTTCAGACGAAGGTCTTGTTAGCAAAGCCTATTCTAATGGAGTCCCAATGGGTGGAGATCTAAATGGTTTGGAGGAATCACCTGAATTTTTAGTGTGGGCAGTGAGAGATGCTAGAGGAGCTCCACTACAAAGGGTACAAATCATTAAAGGTTTCGTTGAAAATGCAATTGGTGATCCTGTAGGAAGACCCAATGAAGAAGTCTATGATGTAGCTTGTTCAGATGGCCTTAAAGTAGATCAAAAAACTCACAGATGTCCTGATAACGGCGCTAACGTCAACTTATCAAATTGCTCTATTAGTTCAAATGTTGGAGCTTCTGAATTAAAAACTTACTGGAAAGACCCTAACTTTGATCCTAGTCAAAAAGCCTTTTATTACGTTAGGGTTTTAGAGAATCCTACTTGTCGTTGGTCAACTTGGGATGCAATTAAAAACGGAACTGAGCCAAGATCAGATCTTCATAAGACTATTCAAGAAAGGGCTTGGTCATCTCCAATTTGGCATACACCAGAAGCATAAAAGAGTAACCTTTTATGACTAAGAAGTTACTTACCTTCTTGTGTATAGGGCTTGCTATTCTCTTATTAGATATTTTTCTTGTTTCTAAAACCCAAGATAAAACTATAGTCCTTTATGATGATGAGATAAATGCGCTAATAGAGACTTGGAAAGCTCAAGTAGGAAGGCCCCCCAATAATCAAGATCTTCAAGGAATTATCAATCAATTAGTGGAAGAAGAAATACTTTACAGAGAAGCTTTGAAACTAAGTCTTGATAAAGATGACATTATTATAAAAAGAAGATTAGCTCAAAAAATTGGATTTTTAAAACAGGAAGAGCAAAACAAACCGCCAACCGAAACAGAACTAAGAGAATATTTTGATTCTAAAGAATCTGATTATTTTATAGAAGAAAGGTATACCTTTACCCACCTTTATTTTTCTAAAGATAAGGGTGGTGATAATAGGGCTATAAAGGCCCTTGACACTGTTGTTAATCAAAAAGAAGTTCCTGACAGTGACCCATTCTTAATAGGTAAAAATTTTATTAATAAAACAACTAAAGAAATTGATAGGGATTTTGGTCTTGGTTTCTCAGATTACCTAATTAAAGCAAAAACTAACACTTGGTTAGGTCCTTTTAAATCTGTTTACGGATCCCATCTGGTTAAAGTTTCCAGAATCATACAAGCTCAATCCCCAAATTACGAAGAAGTTAAAAGAGAGGTTTTAATGGACTATTTGTTAGATCAAAAACAAGAAAGTATGAAAACTTTTATTGATGAATTAAAAAAAGATTATGAAGTACAGATAAACCCTAAGTTTAATTACCAAGGTAGATGAATAAAGTAATTATATTTTTCTTTCTAATTATTCCTTCTTTTCAAAGTCTGGTAGCTCATGAATTAAATCCAGCTAGATTGATAGTCAACGAGACCGAACTGTATGTATATCAAGTTGACTGGAGATTTCCTGCAAACGTTTTAACTAAACCTGGAAGTGTAGTTTTTCCTGCTAATTGCGAGGAGACGATTACTTCTTTACCTAAGATCGAAGGTAAGTATCAAGTAACTTCATCAACCTTATCGTGTGATTTAGACCTGAGAAATCAGGAAATAACTTTAAAAGGTTTAACTCGCATGACTGATGCTCTTATAACCTTACAGTTTTTAGATGGTGGCCAGTTTGAAGGATTGGTTTCAGTTAAGAACCCTAAATTGTTAATACCCGGTGAATCTAACTTATACCCAACTAATTATTTTTGGCTTGGACTTGAACACCTATTGAGTGGGATTGATCATCTGCTATTTGTCTTAGGTCTTATCTTTATAGTAGTAGGATTCAAAACATTAATTAAGACTATTACTGCTTTTACACTGGCGCATAGTATCACTCTAGCTTTATCAGTAACAAACACCCTTCAATTGCCTCAATCAACAGCAGAAGCTTTGATAGCCTTAACTTTGATTTATTTAGCCTTAGAGGTAGGAGAGGGTAAGAAGTACACTCGAACACCGTGGGTATTAGCCTTTGGTTTCGGTTTATTACATGGTTTTGGATTCGCCGGAGCTTTATCAGAAATAGGTTTTTCTGACTCTTCTTTGCTCTACTCTTTACTTTTTTTCAACTTAGGAATAGAAGCAGGTCAATTGCTTGTAATCCCTTTATTTGTTCTGATTGTCTGGTTGTTTAATCAAATTAATATTAAAGACCTTATTTATTCAGCTTCTTCGTACTTCATAGGAGGAGTGGCTTGCTTTTGGTTTATAGAAAGGGTAATCAATATTATTATTTAAGTTGATCATCTTTTATCAGTGTATTACTATCAATGAAAGCTTTTAGGCAGGATGTCTAATAGCAGTTTTATTAATAATTTTTGGGGAGAAATTATGTTTAATTTTAGAAAAAATTTAGTTAGTCTATTTGTTTTTTCTTTTGCCCTTTTTAGTTTTAATCTTCCTGCTGAAGATGCAGAAGTTGAAGAAGTAGTGGTTACTGGTTCTTTAATTAAGATCTCAGCTCAGAATAAATCAGTTCCAGTTGATGTTATCGGAAGAGATGAACTAGAGGCAGAGGGAAGCCCAAATATGGTTGACGTCATTCTTAACCTTCCTTCCATGTCTGGAACCATGAATCAACAGGATCAGTTCCAAGGCAGTGGAGTAGCAACGGGAATGAAAAATATTAATATCAGGGGAATGGGCGGTGATAGAGGCCTAGTTCTTATAAACGGTAAAAGAATTGCACCTGCAGCTGTTAGGTCAGCAAAATCAGCTGTTTACCCTGTGGACGTAGGTAATTTTCCTATGATTGCTATGCAGAGAATGGAATTACTTAAGAACGGTGGTGCTGTAACTTATGGTTCTGATGCTATGACAGGTGTTTTGAACTTTATTACCAGAAGAGGCTTTGAAGGCTTTGAAATTAAAGCCAATGCAACTGATTATGATGGCAGTGATGGCGATCAAAATCTTTCTATGGTTTGGGGTACAGGCTCAGGAAGTGCAAACTTAATGATAGCTGTTGAGTATGAAAAAAGAGACAGACTTCCTGTTTGGGAAAGAAGCTTCGTAGATTACAGTTCTCCAACTGGTTGGCCTGTAGGTATTTCTTCTTTCGGTAATCCGGGAGGTTTTGGCCCAGCTTTAGGTTGGCCTGGCACTTTATACGCAGGATTGGATAGGGATCCAAAATGTGGATACACTTCAGAATATACCTCTTCTTTTGCTTTAAGTTTAGGAAGATGTGGATATAACTACACACCTTTCTTTAATTTAATTGATGAACAAGAAAGGCATAAGTTTTATGCTCAAGTTGATTTTGAAATAACAGAGTCTACCTCTGTATATATGGATGTGCTTTACGCTGACCTAGAAGGTTGGTATAACACTTCTCCAAGTTTTCCGCACACAAATCCTGGATCATCTAATTATTGTGCAGGCGATCCATTATCTTGTACTTCGGCTGTTCCTTATTTTATGTATGTACCTTTAAATAACCCAGGAGCAGTAGACTTCTTATCTACTTTGAGTGCTGAAAGGCAAGCTCAATACCAAGGAGCTGGCGGATTACACTTTTGGGGAAGGACTCTTGCTGTTGAAGGCCCATCTCAAAGTGGTAAGCGTTTTCATGAAACCATGAGATTGAATGGAGGCATTAGACATGCTTTTGATAACATGGATCTTGATGTTTCTATAACCTACACCAATCATTCAGTGGATGGCTACACATACGATCCACTTCATTTAAGAGTTCAGGATGCACTTGCAGGTCTTTCGGGCCATGATTGTCCAAGAGTTGGTTCTAACCCTTGGGACTCAGCCAATGATTCATTGCGTGGTGATACAGCTTCAGGTTGTTATTGGTACAACCCATTTGGTACTGCAATCGATGCAGCTCCAGGAAGTGCTTTAGCTAATCATCCGAGTGTTAGAAAATACTTTAATGGAGTGTCTTCTGGAATCACACAAGTTGAAAATGTGGTGACTGAAGCAATACTTACAGGAGAATCTGGTATTGAGTTAGGCGGTGGAAATGTAGCTTGGGCTGCTGGTTATCAATACAGATGGTGGGATAGTAAATACAATCCAACAGGAGATAACAGGGTTGATGGACCTCAAAACTCTCCTTTTGTATTCTTGGGAGTAGAACAGCCAAGTTATATAGAAACTAGAGTTTGGTCATTATTTGGAGAGGCCGCTCTACCTATAACTGAAAATGCTGTTATTACCTTAGGTGCTAGGCATGAAGATTATGGGTTAGATTCACTAACTAAACCTAAATTATCTTTAATTGCTGATGTTTCTGATACCGTAACTGTAAGAGCATCTTACGAACAGGTATTTAGGGTACCAACAATCCCAACTCAATCCACAGTTTCTCTTGAATTATATCAACCAGCCGGTGAGTACATTCAAATTGAAACGCCAGTTCCGACTTCTTTAAATCCAGAGGAATCTACTAACATAGGTTTCGGGGTTATAGTAAGACCAAACGATCAATTAACGATTAATTTGGACTATTACTCCCTTGCTCTCGAAGGACCTTTTAACAGAGAAGCTTCAACTTGTGCTTGTTCTGATAAGGTAACTGGAGATGGAACTTTGTTCGATCCAGCCACTGATGTACCTCAAGACATTACTAAGATCATCGCTGAACTTATTAATGGAGATGATGTAGATACTTCAGGAGTCGATTTAGAGGTGAAATATACTTTTGAAAACGGATTAGGTAACTGGTCAGTTGGAGGAAATATGAATCATATTATGGAATATGATGTTTCTGGAACTGCTGACGGACAATCCTATGATGGAGCTGGTAAGTACAACTTACGTTCAACTGTTTTACCTATTGAACTACGTATGATGCCAGACCTTAAATACAATGCTTATGCAACTTTGTTTATGGATAATGGAGTTTATGCAAGATTGTTCGCAAGATATATTGATGGAGTAGAAATACCATCTACTTTTGATTCAATTGCAACGTTTCAAGGTGCAGGTCAATTCATGGACCTACAAATTGATGATCATTTAACTTTTGATTTTCATATTGGATGGTCAGCCATGGACGATCAAATTGAAGCTACTTTATCAGTCATTAATTTAACTGATGAAGAGCCTCCTTTAGCTCCTCACGAACTAGGTTATGATTCGTATACTCATAACCCACTTGGAAGACAAGTTAAAGTAGGTATTGATTATAGGCTGCAATAAAAAGTAGACTATTAATCTAAAGAGAAGGCCTCAATTAGAGGCCTTCTTTTTTATGATTTAAAAAATATGACAAAAGCATTAGATAGAGATCCCAATTATGCATGGGTAATGGTGGCAGTAGTGTTTACATTAAGTGCACTGTCATTTGGTACTTTAGCTTCAATATCAGTTTTCTTAAAACCACTTTCTTTGGAGTTTGGCTGGTCAAGAGGTCAAACCTCACTTGGGTATACTGTAATTTCATTTTCTTCAGCCTTGTTCGGGGTCTTTTGGGGGTATATAGCCGATAAATACGGTACACGATGGTTTGGTATTGTTGCTGCCATAATGATGTCTTTATCTCTTTTCCTTTTAAGTAAGCAATCTAATATTTACCATTTTTACGGGTTCTATTTTCTTTTTGGGGCTTTTGGTAATGCAATGGTTACATCTCCTTTGTTTGCTAATGTAGGTTTTTGGTTCCGTAAAAATCCAGGATTAGCCTTAGGTATAACTGCAGCTGGAGGAGCTGTTGGACAAGGTCTGATACCCTACTTTTCTGGAATCATTATAGAAACTGAAGGATGGCAATCCGCTTATTATTCTATGGCTATTATTTATTTGTTAATAGCTATCCCAGCAGCCTTGTTTATTAGGGAATCTCCTTGGCGAGAAAAAGCCAGAACAGCAATTGAGCAAGAACCTAGAGATTTCCCTTTGACTGAAAAAGAAGCGATAACTTGGCTTTGTTCAGCAGTTATTTTTTGTTGCATATGCATGTCCATCCCTATAGTTCATTTAGTACCTTTATTAACCGATGCTGATTTCTCCATTGAATTTGCTACAAGCGTTTTAATGGTATTAATGTTTTGTGGAGCTTTTGGAAGAATTCTTGGAGGTAAGCTTGGAGATATGATAGGAGCCTTACCAGCCTACATACTAATGTCGCTAGGACAGACTATTTCAGTGATTTGGTTTCCCTACCTCAGTGAGCCTATCAGCCTTTATCTTTTAGCAGCTTTCTTTGGATTTACGTATTCAGGAGTAATGTCTAGTATTTTAGTTTGTACTAGGATGATGGTTTCAGCAAAATTTGCAGGTAGAGCTAACAGCCTAGGCTCTTTTTTTGGCTGGCTAGGAATGGGTCTTGGAGGGTTTTTTGGCGGGTACTTTTTTGATTTATTTGGTGATTATTTTTGGTCTTTTACCTTTGCTTCAGTTATGGGTGGAATTAATTTACTAATCTTAGTGAGGTTTCTAGCAAGAATAAAAAGGAGCGAACTGGCCACTAGGTAAAAAATTGAGCTTAACTGGTAAACAAACCCCTTAACTTTTCCTTATCTTCTTTATATCTTTTTCCAGCTAAATAATAGCAAGGTATAGAAGCGGCGCTTATGAAACTAAAAATTATAAGAGTCCAAGTATAAGGCTCAGAAAAGTTATTTGCCTTCATTAAATCTACGCATACTCCGCCACCAAGGGAACCAATTGTTAAACCTATAAGATTTAAGGTCAAAATATAGAAAGCAACAACAGTAGCTCTGATGTTATTAGGAACAAGTTCCTGAACTGTTGAGAAAGTGGGACCAAAGAAGCAGCCTAATTGAAAATATCCGAGAACAACTCCCGCCCAAAAAATAAAAGTATTAGGCTCTACAAAACGATAATAGATAGCTAATGGGAATGTAATTAAGGCTAACCAGAAAAGAAACATGGGACGACCTTGATTGGTCTTTTCTTGCCACCAATCACTAATAAAGCCTCCAAATAGATTTCCTGCCAAGCCTGCAAAGACTCCTATCCAACCTGTAATTTGTGCAATTTCAGAACGTTCAAAACCTCTTTCTTGGGCAAACCAAAGTTGTTCAAATACAGCAGCTCCAAGAACTATATGATAAAGAACACCTGCAAGAATAGTAAACCTCAAAGCAGAAGAGGCGGATAAAGCTCTTGTTAAGGTTTTAATTATTTGTATTGTTGAATCATAAGAGAGGGAAGGCTGTTGATTAGAATCTTGAACATGTTTCCTTGGTCTTTCCTTTATTAGAAGGGCTCCAAGACCTAGAAATAGACCAATTCCACCTAATAAGTAAAAGCAATTTCTCCAACCTAATGATTCTCCCAGGTATCCAGCAATCAATAGACTTACTCCTACACCTATAGGAACTCCCATATAGTAAAAACCTGCAGCAAATCCCATCCTCTTTTCTGGGAAAGAGTCTGACAATAAAGACATTGAAGTTGGAGTAAGGATAGATTCTCCAACACCAATAAACATCCTGGGGATTGCCATTGTTACAAACCCTTTTGCTGCCCCAGTCAGTGCTGTAAATACACTCCAAAGAATAACACCAAAGGCAATTAATCTAGGTCTATTAACCATGTCAGCTAAAACACCCATAAATAAACCCATAATGGAATAAAAGAAGATAAAGGCTAGACTTGTTAGAAAGCCAAACTGAGTATCAGTTAAACCTAAATCTGGAACTATAAAGTTAGCAAAACTTGCTATTAACTGCCTATCAACAAAATTAAGTAAATTTAAGATCGTTAAGAAAAAGAGTATAGGGTAAGCTTTTTTCATTTATAAATAAAAGTTAAAGGCACTCGTAGGTGGCATTAATTAATTCAATAGACCTTCCATCAGCATTGAAATTATCAAGCATTTTATTCATTACATAAGACACGCCAATTTTATTTTTAGGGTCTCCAAAGGCACAAGAACCACCATAACCTGAATGTCCAAAGGCACCTTCAACTGGTCCGTAAATAATTTTATGCTTGTTAAGAATAAAGCCAACTCCCCACCTAACTTGAACTGCCAACACTAAGTCTTTGCCTTCTATCTGCATCGTAGTCATCTTGTTGACAGTATTGTCATTAAGTAACTTTAAGTTATTGTCTTCTGGAACTATAAGGCTATAGAGTTTAGCTAGACCCGAAGCATTACCCTGTCCATTAGCAGAAGGTATTTCCGACTGTCTCCAGGTTTTTGTATTATGAATGTTGAGAGTCCCAACAGAGTTACGTTGAGATTTTTGAGCTTCTGTAAGTTCTATGCTCTGTTGTTCTAAATTTTCATTTTTAGTTATTTCAAAAGGAATTAACTCTGCAACTCTATGGTCCTCAGATTCAGGTAAACCAATAAAGAAATCTATTTCATGTTCATCTCCCACTTCTTCTCTAAAAAAGTTACCTAAAGATTTACCTGTAACTCTTAATATTAACTCGGAAGTTAACCAACCGTAAGTCATAGAATGGTAACCAGATGCTGTCCCTGGCTCCCAAATTGGAGTCATATCAGCTAATTTTTTAGCCATAAGCTCTTGGTTATAATAATCTTTTACATTTTTTGTTTCTGGAGAACAGATACCAGCTTGGTGAGACATCAACATCCCTACTGTAATATCTTCTTTTCCATTGGCTGAAAATTCAGGCCAATAAGTACTCACTTTTTCATTATATTTAAGGAGACCCTTTTCCATCGCTAAGGCAATACAGAAAGCTGCCACTCCTTTGGTTGTTGAGTAAACCGTAATTAAATTATCTTTTTGCCAAGACTTAGTTTTTTCTTTGTCTTGGTATCCTCCCCATAGATCTACTAAAGGTTTGCCATCTTTATACACAGCGAAGCAAGAACCAATCTCCCTATCTTCTCTGTACAATTTCTTAAATGTTTCTCTTACTTTATTAAATTGAGGATCGCATTGCCCATGAACTTCCATTTCATACTCCTATTTGTTTAGACATTTAATAATTTCTTCTTCAACTAACCAAATTCTATCTTGACCCCAAGTAGTAAAAGTTTTGTCTTTATCTATCACTCTAAAGGAAGGCACGCCCCAGGAATTGCCTTCATACATTGTTAGCCTATTTTTTTCTAGAACACTTTTCCAGTTATCAGTGTCAAGATGGCCTTTAGCTTCTATCCAATCTAATCCTAGATCTTCAATCAGCGCTTTTAAGTAAGAGTTGCTCCCTATGTCCTCGGCTTTTCGAAAAGAAGAAATCATTAATCTACAGATATATTCAAATCCTAGACCTTTTTCATCTATCCAAGGAAAGAGTGAGTAAGCTCTTTCTGCTGGCTTACCTAAAGGGCTTATTACCTTTCCAAACGGAACATTGTATTTTTTTGCTTCCCTAGCAGTATCTTTAAATATATATCTCGCTTTGTATCTAGGAATACTCATATTTCTCATAAGCATTGGCAGAACTGGTTTCGTAATAATTTCTATTGGGTACTCTGATTGTAATTGCTTTATTCTTTCTAAAGATATTGAAGTGTAGGGACTGTTTAAAGAAGGGTAAAACTCTAGCCTTATATTAGAATTCTTAGTAGCGTTACTTCCAGTTGTTTTTTTTCTTGTAGCAATGAACTTAGTATCCATGTCTTTCTTTAAACCCATATCTTTTAGCCTTCTTTCGAGATGATCAAGACGATCAACTCCCCAATAAAGCTCTCCCTCGTAACTAAAAGTTGACCCCATATAAGCTTCTATTTCGTCTCTTCTCATCTCATTATTAGCAATCTTAATCAAAATATCTTCTTCTGATGGGGTTTCTTCATTAACAAGGCTTTCTAAAGCCTTTTCATTTCCAGACCAGACAAAAGAGTTTATTTCAGCAATTTGAGTTGTAAATTCTTGGTCTTCGAGACTACATAGTATCCTCTGAGCTAGAGTAACAATTCTTTCGTTTGGTAATTCCTCACTAGGAAATTCTATTCCATAATAAGGAGCTATTCTTATTGCATCTTTTAGACAATATTTCCTGTACATACTTGGTTCATGAACAGTTTCACTAGGAGGTTGATTAACAACTAGAGGGATTACCTCCACTGAATACTCGTTTTGAAACTTATTTAAAAGTTGAGAAGTTATGTATGAATAGGGGTCTTGTAATTCATGAAAGTAGAATATCTGATGGGGTCTATTCTCTTTTTTTCTTATCGCTTCCCTTTCTTTTCTTTTTTGTAAAACTATATCTTGATCAGACCAGTTTAAGAAAACTCTCGGCATAAGATACCTTGAGATCATATTTCTAATACTAGTGATAATCGACATAATAAATTAATAGAACATAATAACTAGTTTGATTCATTAAACAAATAGGACATAATTCTAGGTAGGAGAAAATAGTGCCTAAAGCTGAACATTTAACAGAACCTGTAGATTTTGGAGACAATCCTTATTTAAATGGAGCGCACGAACCTGTTAGGAAGGAATTAATTAATCCTAACCTAGAAGTAATAGGAGAGGTCCCCAAAGATTTTTCTGGTATTTATGTTAGAAACGGACCAAATCAAAGATTTAAACCTTATGGCTTACATCATTGGTTTGATGGAGATGGCATGATTCATTCTGCTGAATTTAGAAACGGTGAGGTTACTTATAAGAATAAATGGATCAGAACAAAAGGCCTTGAGGTTGAAATGAATGATAAAAAATCTATATGGCCAGGTCTAATGGATCAACCTGACAGAAAGATAGAGAGTTCTTGGGGTTCGGATCGTTGGCTTAAAGATAACTCGAATACTGATATTACCATTCATGCAGGAAAGGTTGTTTCTACTTTTTATCAATGCGGAGAAGCTTACACTCTTGATCCTTTGACACTGGATACATTAGGAACTATTAAATTAAGCTCTAATGGAGCTAGGCAAATGTCTGCGCATTGTTTAACAGATGAAGAAAATGGAGATCTACTCTTTTTTGATTATGCAGTGAATCCACCACACATGACTTATGGAGTTTTTAATAAAGACTCTCAGTTAGTTAATTTTACTCCTATAGAGTTACCAGGACCTAGGTTACCTCATTCAATGGCTTTCACTAAAAATTATTCTATTTTGATGGATTTACCTATGTTTTGGGACCAAGATCTTTTAGATAAAGATATTCATAAAGTTACTTTTTATCCTGAAATACAAAGTAAATTTGGAATTCTTAAAAGAATGGATTCTGGAGATTCTATAAGGTGGTTCGAAGCTGATCCCTGTTATATTTATCACGTAATAAATTCATGGGAAGAAGGGGCTGAAGTCATTTTAGATGTGTGTAGAATGGCAACGCCTGTACCTTCTAAGGAGATAAGGCAAAAAATTTCTGGGCCTTATGGTGCTATGTTGGCATGGTTAAAACTGGATGCTTCATACCACAGATATAGATTTAATTTAAACTCAGGTGAGACTAAAGAAGAGAGAATGAGTGATCTCTTAAGTGAGTTTCCAGTTATAAACAATAGATATACAGGCAGAAGTTCTAGGTATAGTTATCATGTTACCTTATCTAATTCAGACGTGATTCTCTTTGATGGAATTGTTAAAATGGATAGCATGACAGGGACAAGTCATCACTATAAATTCCCCCAAGGTTCTTTCGGTAGCGAGCTTCAATTTGCTCCTAGAGATAATTCAAAAGACGAAGATGATGGTTACCTGATATCTTTTGTCACTAATCTTGAAAGTAAAAAGGGAGAGATTCAGGTCTTTTCTGCAGAAAACCCTTCTAAGGGGCCTTTATCTAGATTGATTGTCCCTCAACAGATACCGCAAGGATTCCATAGTAGCTATGTATTACCTGAAAACCTTTAAGGACTTTTATGAAAACACTGATTTTATTCTGCTTAATCTTTTTCTTAACCGAAGTTTCTTCTGAACAAAACAAAATTCCTACGGAAATTTTTGGGAGTCCACCTTTAGTAGGAACTGTCAAAATTTCTCCTAATGGAAACAAAATTGCAATTTTTGCAACTTTGGATAATGGAGATTCTGCAATCCTTGTAAGAGATTTGACTAAAAACGAGCCTTTAAGGCCTATTGTCTCTTCTGACAACAAGTCGCTTAAACTTTTAGGTTATTATTGGTTTAGTGAGGATATAATTTTAGCTAGAGCCTGGTTAAGTGCTGACTACTTCAATACAAAAATAGATTATACAAAACTCTTAAGAGTTAATGTTGATGGCAGTGGTTTTAAGCCCCTGTTTAAAAATAGACATTTTAAAGACTTGCCTTTTAAAGAGCCCAATCAAACTCGAATAACTGATTTTTTATCTGAAGATGAAGATCATATTTTGGTACAACTCAGAACAACTAATTACAGATCTCCTGATGTTGTTAAATTAAATGTAAAGAAAAATACAATCGACGTTATTCAAAAATCGAAAACACACGTACAAAATTGGATTACTGATGAAGATGGCAATATAAGGGCTGGGTTTAAATATGATAGAAGGGCTGACATATGTTGCTCAGTTATCTTCAAAGATATTAATACAGGAAAATGGAGAACTATTTGGAAGTACGCAAATTTTAGTGAGGACGAAGTTTCAGTTCTAGGATTTGGAAAAGATCCAAATAAAGTTTGGTTTACGGCTTATCACGAAGGAAGGTTAGCTGTTTTCTCCGCATTTCTAAACAGACCTAATTCAGAACCTGAGTTAGTTTATTCACACCCAACTCGAGATGTCGAAGGTGGTCTAAGATATAAAAAGGGGTTAAAGGACCCTATAGGGATAAATTTTAGAGATGATGATTACCATTTAGTTACTTGGGATGAAGAAGAGGCTAAGTTTGAAGAAAGTATTTATAAACTTTTCCCAGATAAAGAGGTTTACTTTGGTACCCGGAGTGAAGATGGAAGTCGCTATATTTTATTTGTTGAAAACAGTAGCACTCCCGGATCTTATTATTTAGGTGATAGAAATAAAGGAACATTAGAGCGTATTGCTGACTCTTATCCAAAATTAGTTAATATTAAACTCCCCCCTAAGAAAACTATCGTTTACCAAGCAAGAGATGGGTTAAACATAGAGGCTTTCTTAACTTTACCAGATAGAAAAGCTAATAATTTACCTACAATTATCTTTCCTCATGGAGGACCAATTGCTGCAGATGCAGCTCAAGGATTTGATTATTGGACTTCCTTCTTTGCGAATCGAGGTTACGCAGTTCTCCAGATGAATTTTAGAGGATCTACTGGTTATGGCTTTGATTTCATGAAAGCTGGTTTAGGTCAATGGGGTAAGCAAATGCAGTTTGATGTTGAAGATGCAACCAGATGGGCTATAAGTGAAGGCATTGCCGACCCAAACAGGATATGCATAGTTGGAGGAAGTTATGGAGGATATGCTGCTTTAATGGGGGTGGCAACATCAGATTTATATCAATGTGCTGTTAGTTTTGCAGGAGTTACAGATGTTTTAGATTTATTTGATTCTAGCAGGAGGTATGGCGGTTCTGAAGTGCTGGAGAAAATGTTAGGAGATGACAGGTCCAAATTAAGGGAAGTCTCACCAGTAAATCTAGCAAGTCAAATACAAGTACCTGTTTTGTTAGTTCAAGGTGAAGATGACTCTAGGGTCCTTCTTAAGCATGGTACTAAAATGAGAGATGCTTTACAGGAAGCAGGAGTGCCTCATAAATATATACAGCAAGTTAATAGCGACCATTTTTTAACTTTAAAAGTTAATAGACTTCAATTCTTTAAAGAAACTGAAAGGTTTTTGAGTATTTATTTAAATAATTAGGAAAGATTTTTAATTTTTTTGTTCAACCATTTCTTTAAGGGGCCTTCAATTTGGTCTATAGATTTATAGATTTTCATATTGTTACTTAAGTTATCTAAAGCAAGTTTCAAATCTCTTATTAAGGAAAGGTCACTCTCAATTGAACAAAGAGGGTCGACATGAACTCTGATTGTAAAAACCACTGATAGAGTTTCTGGTAGCTTTCTAACTGTCTGCCTTTCTACTCTTAAAAAAAGGCTTTCTCCCGCGTTAGAAGAATCAATATTCTTACTTCTTTCTATAGCTGCCTTACTTCTTGCTGGTTGATAGAGAGAAGGGTCTTCGTAAATTGACCAATTAAATCTCTGAAAGATTCTATCTGGAGGTAATTTAGTAAAAAAGTTGTCTACCCTAGATCCTATCTTTTTTTTATAAGAAGGGACATATTCATGCAAATTAAGTAAAGATTTATTAAATTTTTCCATTAAAGACCAGTTTGAAGGAGAGCAAAGAGAAGCTGCTCCTAAGAAATACTGTTTGTTATTAGGGATCATAAGAACAAGGTCCTCTTGAACCATTAACGAAGCTTTATGAAGAAATGAAAAGCCCTCTTTAGAAAAGGTATGACCAGCATGATAGGTGTCTATGTGACTAGATAATGTATTAAATAATTCAAGTTGCGGTTCCTTGGAATCAACATTGGCTTGATAAATATTTTCAAAGTTATTTTTGTAGAGCTCTTTTTTTTGTTCTATTTCGGAGGTAAATAAATCGTCTATCTCAAGCCATTCTGATACCTCTATAGGCTCTAGGCCAACTTTTACACCTCCTTCACCGTTTTTGAAGGGAGTGTGGGTTGGTAATCTCAAAATTCGTTTAGACCTCTTTTTTCAAGAAGAGGTTCAATTTCTGGTTCAGACCCTCTGTATCTTACATACTGAGTCATAAGATCATCTGTGTTACCAGCAGAGTAAACATATTTTTTTAATTTATTAGCCGTTTCTTTATGAAATATTCCCTTTTCTTTGAAGGGTGTAAAAGCATCAGCTTCTAGAACTTCTGTCCATAAATAGCTGTAATACCCCATGGAATAACCTCCAGCAAAGATATGGGCAAAGTAGGTGCTCCTATATCTACTGGCTATTTCTGGAATTAAACCAATATTATCTAAGGTATTTTTTTCAAAGGTATTAGCATCTTCTATTCCACCTTTAAGGGTATGCCAAGCCATGTCTAAATATGATGCAGCTACATATTCAGTAGTAGCAAATCCTTGGTTGAACTTAGAAGCTTTAGAGATTTTATCTAATAGTTCCGAGGGAATGGGCTTATCAGTTTTATAATGTTTAGCATATTCAGCTATAACTTCCCTTTCTCTTGCCCAGTTTTCCATCATTTGGGAAGGAAACTCAACATAGTCTCTTGTTACATTCGTTCCAGAAAGACTTGGATAAGTAGCGTCTGATAGTAATCCGTGAAGAGCATGTCCGAATTCATGAAAGAGTGTAGTCACTTGTTCAAAAGTTAAAAGAGAGATTCCTTCATCATTAGGCGGAGGGAAATTACAAGTATTCATAACAAGAGGTATCTTGATACCATCGAATTTACTTTGTGTACCAAAGGTATTCATCCATGCGCCACCACCCTTGTTAGACCTGATGGTGTAATCAGTATAAAAGATACCTATAACATCGCCCTTTAAGTCTTTTACTTCAAAGGTTCTAACCACTTCGTGGTATTTTGGTAAATCAAACCTTTCATGGAAAGTTATATCAAATAATTTAGTTGCTACGTCAAAAGCCCCTTGTAGAACTTTGTCTTCACTAAAATAAGGCTTTATCTCTTCTTCAGAGAAATCATATTTAAGTTGTCTTATTTTTTCTGAATAATGCCACCAATCCCAAGCAGCTAAAGTAAAATTACCTCCTTCTTTTTGTATTAGCTCTTGCATTTCTTCTGCTTCTTTTTTAGCTCTAGCAATACCAGGTTCCCAAACCCTATCTAAAAGGTTTTTAACTCTTCCGGTACTTTTAGCCATTGTGTTTTCAAGTACAAAGTCAGCATGGGTTTCATAACCTAAAAGATTTGCTCTTTTAACACGCAAGTCAGCCATCTTGATAGCAAGATGTTTGTTATCTCTTTCATTATCATTATCGCCTCTTTTGAGATAAGACTTATAAAGCTTTTCTCTAAGATCTCTTTGAGTAGAATAAGTTAAGAATGGATACATGCTTACTCGAGTGGGTTTAAACATCCATTTATCTTGATGACCATTTTCTTTTGCTAAATTAGCTGCTTGATCTATAAAATCTTGAGGGAGACCATCTAGCTGTTTCTCATCTTCTATTATTAAACTAAAACCTTCATTGGTTTCTTTTAAAAGGTTTTGATCAAATTGCACTGATAGAGAAGAAAGCTCTTGATTAATTTCAGTTAATTTCTCCATTGAAGACCCATCTAACTTAACACCAGCCCTAATAAAATATTTATGAGTCTCCTTTACAAGCCTCTCTTGTTCAGAATTCAATTCCAATTCATCTACTTGATTAAATACAGAGTCGATTCTTCCAAATAGTTTTTTATTAAGTCTTATGGAATCACTATGTGCAGATAATAAAGGAGAGACTTCAGCAGAGATTTTATCCATTTGATCATTTGTATTCGAACTTAGTACGTTAAAAAAAACATCTGAAACTTTATCCAATAACTTACCTGTGCGTTCTAGTTCCACTATAGTGTTTTCAAAAGTTGGAGTCTCAGGGTTGTTAGCAATCTTATCTATTTCATCTAATTGTTCTTGCATGCCTTTCATGAATGCAGGCATGTAATGATTCTCTTTAATTTTTTCAAAGGGAGGTATTTGATAAGGAGTTTTATAATCTGTAAAAAATGGGTTCATTGAGTTCTCCGATGAATTTGAGCAGCCAAAACTAAAAAAGGTGAGTAAAATAAATGTGTTTAATTTTTTCATATACTATAAATACTGTATTTAGATTTTATTAATAAGTCTACAAGTACCTTTTAACATGAAAGCATTTTTCTTAAAAATAAGGAAAGCTACAGGTTGGTTTTTAATTCTCATATCAACTTTACTGATGGCAGTAGGTTTTTTAATTCTAATACCTGCTATCGGAGATAAATTTGGTATTACACGTAGTGTTGCTGTAGCAGGAGGCCTTTATGCAGCAAGCATACCTCCCTGGTATTTAGGTCTATCTTTATTAGGACCTGAAATTATCGCGAAGACAAAAGAGATATATAATGTTATTAAAAGAAAGATTTGGAGAAAACAATGATCTATACCTTTGAAGAAATAATGAGTGAACATAATTATGCTTCACCTAATGAAATGGCTGGTTATACTCTTCATGGAGGTCTAGATGGCGAAGGCAATTATATTTCTCCAAGGACAAGGAATAGATGGGATGCAATTAATGAATGGTCTAATCATTTAATTAGTAAAGGTCACCCACTTCTTGATTGTTCTGTTGAGATTTTGAAATATGGAAATTACCCTAATTTTAATCAAGCCAAATACCTCTTAAGTTTGGGTGAAGGTGCCTTTCTTTGGAACAGCCTCACAATAACGGGTGTTATCGAAGCCAGAGGACAAGCCTTAGCTGAAATTGTTGCTCCTGATTTCCAAGAAATAATTAAAGAGGATATATCCAAGACGGCAACAGGTCATATGAATAAAGGTCTATTCGTTTCTCATGGATATGATGAAGGAGGAGATCCAAATAGTGAGAGAGGTGCTCATGATCAGATGTGGTTTGCTGCCAGAGATTTGTTATTTGGAAAGGATGCTTACCCAATACCAGAAGTACCAGAAAATATAGGAAGACCAGTAGAGGAAGATGATAAATGGCCTATACCAATTGAATATGCTGGCTTAGTGGATCTTCTTATGAATGTTTTGATGATTGAGGTTAGGGCTGAATGTTTTTTTCAGTTTTCAATGAACATTGCGGCGTGCGATGATTTATTTAAAGACAGAAGGGAAGATGCTCTTTTAGCAGCTGAAATGATTAGAAGAATACGCCAAGATGAAGCTGTGCACGTGGCATATTTAAATTTAATTGTCTCAGAACTAAGATCTTTTAATTTTAAAACCGATCAAGGAGAAATCTTGGGCTCTGAGTTTATTGATCCCCACTGGAATACAATGGTTAAGTGGCATGGAGAAGAAATCCATCATGAACTTAAAGATCAAAGAATAGAAATCGTTCAAGATACCCTAAAGAATCTAGACAATTCTGAAAAGTTAATAGAAGGCTTTCATAAGCTTGCTTCTTAATTCATAGTTATAAATTGCTTGATTCTGTAGATCATATAATTATTGCAGTGGACAATATAGAAGTGTCCACTGAGCATTACACTAAACTTTTCGGTTTTCCACCAACTTGGAAGGGGGTTCATCCTGGTCAGGGAACAAAAAATGTATTGTTCCCTTTAGAAAATATATATGTTGAACTTCTTTCTCCTAGAGGAGATGGAGCAAGTTCAGAAACGCTTAAAAAATTTTTAGATAATGAAGGCGAAGGACTCTTTGGCTTAGTCTTTGGAACTACTGATATAGAAGGAGCTAAAAATCAATTACATTCAAAAGGAATTGAAATAGAGAATATTGTTGAAGGTGAGGGAAAGGATGCTGACTCAAATGAAACTAGAACCTGGAAAAACCTTTTTTTACCTTTTTCTTTAACTCGCGGATTGTTTACTTTTTTTATTCAACATGAAACAGGGGTGTTACCAGTAAGGAAAGAAAAATTAAATTCCCAAGTAAGCAAGCTAGACCATGTAGTTATAAATACGAATGACCCCGAAGGGATAATCTCTCTATATAGAGATACATATGGCATTCGTCTTGCCTTAGACCAAACGGTAGAAAAGTGGGGAGGAAGAATGTTATTTTTTAGATTAAATATGACTACCCTAGAGGTTATAGCTAAAGAAAATAATGAAGACCCAGAAGATTCCTTTTGGGGGTTAGCCTGGGTTGTGGAGGATTTATATGCAACCCATAGTCGCTTACTTTCAGAAGGGTTAGAGGTAACTGATGTAAAGGATGGAAGAAAACCTAATACTTTAGTCGCTACAGTTAAATCGCATACTGTCAATATTCCAACGCTTCTTATACAGCATCTTTAGACTTAATACGGTCATATATCCAATAAGGTAAGTAAATAACACTAAACATTACTAGTCCCAGAAGAACCACTATGGGGATATGTTTAGGAGGATTTGGCATTAAATCCATAACAGAAACTCCCTCAGGTCTAGCCCCCAAATACCAATAATTTGCAGGAGGACCAAGAATTAAATTTATCGCATATATAACCGCTAAAACTACTAAAGAAACTAATATTGCTCTCTTAACTGAATCAAGATAAGGCCTATTTTCTAATGCAATTGTTGCATGTCCTATAGCTAATAACATACCACCATGACTTAGGTAAAAAATAATAAATACAAGGTCTGGAAAATCTAAAGGGGTATCGGGTTGGAGGAGTGCCATTAATCCGCCACCAATTCCCCAAAAAAAAGCTACTTCATAAAGTATTCTTTTTTTAATAATAAGAAATAAAGATATTGATAAAGCAGATAATGCGCACATATGAAAGGGAAGAACTCTAAGAAGATCATAATCAAAGAATTGACTCCAATAATAAGGTTTAGCTAACTCGTTTAATATCAAGATAGTCGCAAGAGAGTAACCAAATATATTTTTAGTATTTAATGAAGTTTTTTTTAAAAAAATAGGAAGAACTACTGCTGTTAATATAACAATAGAAATAGCTACTAGGTGATCAGTTCCAAAAAGAATAAATGGTTTAGCTTCCATTAGTATGAGTAGTTTTTTAAGATGTCAGTATTCTCTAATATTTTGTTAACTTTATAAACAGTCTTATGAGTCAATTAAGTGAAAGCTTTTTTCCTAATATAAAAAAAGAGGAATACTTTCCTTTAGCTAGAGCCTTTTCTTTTTTCTTCTTTGTCTTAGCTTCTTGGTACGCACTTAGACCAGTAAGAAATGAAATGGCTATAGAAGGAGGTATTTTTAATCTTCCTTATATTTTGTTAGCTATTGTGGTTGTTATGGGGCTAGTTAATCCTATTTATTCTTGGGTGATATCTAAAATAAAGACAAGTCGAATAGTTATCTACTGTTATTCATTCTTTATTTCCAATTTAATTATTTTCTTATTATGTTGGACCTACTTTGGCGAAGAGGGTAGACAATGGACTGGCAGAGCCTTCTACATCTGGTGTAACGTATATTCTTTTTTCGTGGTCTCTATCTTTTGGGTAACCATAATAAATTACTTCAATACTACAGATGCTAAAAGAGTTTTTGGTGTCATTAGCGCTGGTGGTTCTTTAGGTGCATTTTTTGGATCTACAACTGCTAAATACTTCTCCAGTGAAATTTGTGGAAAAAGCTCTATATCTGATTTAGGTCCAATCTCACTTATATTTTTTTCAATTGCTTGTTTATTAATAGCAATTGTTCTTTCTAGAGGCCTTACTTCACTTAATCCTAAGGAATCTAATCAGGAAGAATCATTAGGTGGCTCTAGTCTAGAGGCTTTCAAGAATATCTTTAAGAATAATTCAGTTAGGTTTATGGCTTTTTATATTTTACTTTGGACAGGGCTGTCTACTGCTGCTTGGATGATCTCTTTAACAATTATTCAAGATTGGTCCAGTGATCCTTGTGAAAGAACAGCTTTTTTTGCACAGATAGAACAGATAGTTACACCGTTAACCTTAATTATGCAGGTCTTTTTTACCTCATATTTGTTAAGGACAATTGGAATAATTCCTATATTAACCCTTTATGGTTTTTTCTTATTGATAGCTTTTGGAACTTATGCAACTTATCCAACTATAACTGCAGTTCTTGTTTTGACTGTTTTAATAAGAGTCTTTGAGTATGGTTTTAATAAACCAACTAGAGAAACAGTTTTTACGGCCCTAAATAAGCAGGATCGTTATAAATCAACTGTAATGATGGATACCTTTATAGCTAGAACGGGAGATTATTTAGGTGGACAATCTGTAACTTTATTAACAGTATTTGGATTAGCGATTAGCTCTATTGCTTATGCAGCTTTACCTATAGCAGTTCTTCTTTCTATAGTTGGTTACAAGGCTGCAAAATCAACTAAAGTGTAAAGATAAAATGTCTGAGAAATATTTTGAAGTAGCTGATACATCAGATATTGAATTAAATCATTCAATTTCAGTAAATATTGAAGGAAATAGTATTTTAATATCTCATACAGATGAAGGTTTTTTTGCTGTAGAAGATATGTGCACTCATGCTTTGATACCCCTTTGCGGGGGCTTGATACAGGGTACCTTAATTAGCTGTCCTCTGCACGGAGCTGTCTTTGATTTAAAAACAGGAGAGGTGATGTCCCCCCCAGCATTCGAAGATTTAAAAACTTTTAAGTTAAAGATAAATGGAACGACCATTAGTGTTCTAAATCCAAAAATTTGACTGTTAATTTTTATTTTAATGAAAGCTGTGTATGATTAATTTTTATGAATAAGAAAGTTTCGTACATTCAAATTGATGATGAAAGTGAGGGGGTTAGACGAGTTATCCTCAATAGGCCTGACAAGAGAAATGCTTTATCAAATGTTTTAAGAAAAGAATTATTTTTGTCTTTAGAGGAAGCCGATAAGGATCCTTCAATTCATGTAATTATAATCAGTGGAGCAGGAACCTGTTTTAGTTCAGGCTATGATCTTACTTCAGATGTTTCCGCAGAATTACCGTATCACTCTTCTAAGACTGATGGTTTTTGGCCCAGGCACGTAGTGGAGGGAGCTTTTAGGATATGGGATTTATCAACACCGGTAATTGCTCAGATACATGGTTATTGTCTTGCTGGGGGTACAGAATTAGCAACAGCTTGTGATTTAGTATATGTGGCAGAAGATGCTGAAATAGGTTATCCGGTAGTTAGGTCTATGAGTCCACCAGATAATCAGTTTTTTCCTTGGCTACTAGGTATGCGAAATGCGATGGAAATGATGCTTACCGGTGAATCAATTAATGGTAAAGAAGCTGTCAAAAAAGGCTTTGCTAATAGATGTTTTAAAGCTTCAAAACTTGGAGATGAAGTCCTCTCTATAGCAAAGAAAGTTGCTCAAGTTCCACCAGAACTACAAGCAATGAATAAAAGAGCTGTTCATAGGCAGATGGAAATTATGGGTATGCGGGCAGGCATTAGATCTGGAACTGAAATACAGGCTCTAGCTATGCATTCAAAAGCCACTAGAGACCATTTAAAAGAAATTTCTGAAGGATTAACTAAAGCTCTAAATAAAAGAGATAAAAGATTTGGTGATTACAGAACTTCAAAAAAGAAGAAATAAGCTTCTTTTACTTTTCTGTCTTCTGCTGCTGATCTCCTGTTCTGATCAAAAAGTAATTGTAGGAGCTCAGTGGACTGGAGACTCTGATTTTATGTACGTACAAGAAAATGAAATGAAGATGTATTACGGAGTTGAAACTTCTAGTAAATCTGCATTCTTAGGTGGTTTATATGAAGTTTTAAAGAGTAAAACTAATGTAGTAATAGATAGGCTTGAGGTGACACAAATAGATTTTGATACAAGGGCTGATGGATTAGATTATTGCAGACTATGGGGCCAGGTTAGCACAACTGAAGAGGAGTGTTACTTGCTCGTTTATAACTGTCAGCCCATTTATTCAGATTAGACCTTGGTAAGAGCCACCGTCTAATTGAATATTTTGTCCTGAAATAAAACCAGCATGTTTGCTGCATAAAAAAGCACAAGTAGCTCCAAACTCCTTTGGGTCTCCAAATCTTTTAGCAGCTATGGTAGAAGAAATTTCTTCTCTGGCCTTTTCTAAACTTATTCCTTTTGTTTCCATCAAGATATTAGCCATTTGCGCCTGTCTTTCTGTATCAAACCTTTCTGGTAGTAAGTTGTTAATAGTTACATTATCTTTAGCTACTTGTTTTGAAATACCTTTTGAAAAAGCAGTTAAACCTGCTCTGGCTGATGTAGATAAACCCATCATGGGGTGAGGTGATTTAACCATTGCAGAGGTAATATTTATAATTCTGCCAAAATTTCTTTTTTGCATATCAGGTAAGAAAGCCTTTATTAACATAATTGCTACGAGAAGGTTAGATTCAAGTGCTTCCATCCAATGCTCTCTATCCATTTCTAAAAAGTTTCCTGGCGGAGGACCACCATTATTATTTATCAAGATATCTATATCAGAGCATTTACTAATTAAATTATCTCTTTCCTCTTCACTATTTAAATCAGCAACCACATATTCAATATTTCCTTGACCCAGCAAAGATAGTTCTTTTTGAACCTTTCTTAATTCTTTTTCATCTCTAGAATTAATTATTACATTAACTCCTTCTTCAACAAGTGCGTAGGCACAAGCTTTACCAAGACCCTTTGAAGAAGCGCAAACCAGAGCTTTTTTTCCTTTAATTTCCAGATCCATATTAATTACCCAATCTTTTTTCTAGATCATTAGTTAATTCACTAAAAGTTATATTATCTGAAGTAGAACCAAATATGTGACGATCTGGTCTTAAAATATAGGTATCACTTTCATTCATTAACGAATTGATTGCTGAATTTGATTCAAGTAAATCTTTTTCCATTAGACAAAATCTAGCATTAATTTTTCTATAAAATTTTTCTTCACTCTTGGTTAATTTAATTTTCTTTTTAGACACCACACAAAAGTTATTACCTAACAGGTCATCTAATCTCTCTTTGCATTCTAAGCCTTCCATTAAGAGCGGTTGAGGGAATATGTATCCAGCCATTGTATTCTTGCTAGAAGAACCGTTATACAAGATGCCTTCTTTTAACGGTGGAATAGAGAAAGAGCCATAACCTTTTTTAACCAACTCTTTAGGAGTGCTTGAGATATCGCCTTTCTCAACACCTTCGGCGTAAGCAGACATGAGTTTACCTATTGCAGCAGATCCTTCTACTACAAATCTAGAATGAGGTTTTCTTTCGGTTTCATAAGATCTTAATACAGATTCAGAAAAATATTTTTTAAAAATACCATTAAGTTTCCAACTCAGATTTAAAGCGTCCCTGTAGCCAGACATCATGCCTTGGCCCATAAAAGGTGGGTTTTGGTGAGCTGCATCTCCCATAATAAAACAGTTATCTTTTTTAAAACTTTTAGCTAGTAATGAATGAAATCTATAAACCGTACTTCTTATAATTTTATAATCTTCAGCTTTAAGCCATGGAGATATAAGTTCTTGTATTTTTTTTTGCTCAAGAACATCTTCTTTGGTTTCATGATCTAACAAGACAAACTCCCATCTTCTAAAGGGTAAATGAGCGGGTATGTAAGTGCAGATTCTTTTTGGATCACATATTTGAGCTGCATACTTAGGTAAAGTATTTTCATTTTTTAATTCGACATCTACTACAAGCCAATTTTTATCATAATCAAGATTCTCATGATCAATTTGCATTATTTTTCTTACTTTGCTTGAAGCACCATCCGAACCTAAAACATACTGAGTTGTATAAGATTCCTCTTTATTTTTTGCAATATCTAGAGTTTTGATAACGTAATAATTATCTTTAGGAATAATATCTATTAATTCAGTTTGTAATTTTATGAAACAGTTTGAATCCATAAGCTGCTTTCTTAACAACTCATCTGTATAAGGCTGATGAAATAATAAGGTTGGCATCCAGCCATTTTGAGTAAGGAAATTTCTTTCCAAATCCATACCACTTATTTTATTTAACTTATCATCTAAAAAATAGGCTCCCTCAAGTCTAGTTCCATTATCTAAGTAAATAGACTCAAGATTAAGTCTCTGCATGATTCTAAGGCCTTCATCATCCATGGTTACTGCCCTAGGAAGATTATAGGGTTCTTTTTCTTTATCTATGCCTAGAACATTTATTGAAGAATCGTCCAATAATAACGAAGTTAATGTACCTGTGGGACCAAGGCCAATAACAGTTACATCAAATTCAGGTTTCATTTAAAAGAAGAGAGCAATGCATTACATTGTTAGGTGATATCCTCCATCAACTAATATTGTTTCTCCCGTAACCGTTTTAGATATCTCTATAAAATTATAAATAGTATCGGCTACCTGTTCAGGAGTAACTGCCAAACCTAAAGGCGTACTAGATTCAAGTCTTTCAATAGAGGAATTGTAGATTTCATCTCCAAGACCTTTCTTTAACCACTGGCCTTGAATAAAGCCAGGACAAATAGCATTTACTCTTATTGGTCCTAAATTTCTGGCCATAGATTTTGTCATGGTATTAAGAGCTCCCTTCGAAGAGGCATAAGCCAATGAACTTCCAATTCCTTTTATGCCTGCTATTGAAGAAATATTAATTATGCTGGGATTATCACTTTGCAAAAGGTATTCTTTGCAAGCACGCACCATTTGGAAAGGACCTATCACATTCACTTTGTATATATGAAGGAAGTCTTCTGCATCTAGACCTTCAAGATCAGAGTGATCAAATACAAATTTAGTTGTACCAGCATTATTAACCAAACTGTCTATACGACCCCACTTCGAAATAGTTTCTTTTATAGTATTTCTGCAAGACTGATCATCAGAAACATCGGCTTTAACTGCCAGTGCTTCAGTCCCAAATTTTTCACAATCTTCTACTACTTTATTTGCATCATCAATTGTTGAAGTGCATGTGACGGTCACATTCCACCCCTTTGAAGCTAGAAGCTTTCCTGTTGCAGCTCCAACTCCTCTGCTTCCACCGGTTATTATTGCTACAGGTTTATCTGATTTAGCCATCTTTTCTCCTTAAAGTTTTTGATACCTTATTATTTTCTATTCACAAACTCTCTATTACTTTCTTTTCTGTTCGCAAACTCTGGTTCATTTTTAAATGTTTTTTCAACCCAATTTAAAGCTTCTTTTTCATTAAGACTTGTGTCCCAAACAATCCCTTGGGGTTGTTTTACATCCCAAGGCGTATCAAAAAAAACTTCAAGACCATTTCCTTCAGGGTCGTTAAAATAGAGAGAGAGGGCATTACCATGACACAAGGGTAAATACTTAGTATCAATGGAATCTAATTTTCTTTTTACTTCCTGTACTTCATTAAAAGTATCAACTCTAAAGGAAAGGTGATTCAAGGATGTCGGTTGGTTTATTTCCTCTCTTTCAACAATAAAAGCTAGTTGATGATGCTCATTTTCATTTTGACTAACAAAAATTATTTCTGGCCCGTTTTCTGATAAAGGACCTCTATCACTTACCTTAAAACCAAGAGTATCTGTATAAAACCCTAATACTTTTTTAGAGTCTTTAATGTTTAGTACCGTATGAGACCACTCAAGTTTCATAAAAATTCCTATAGAGAATGATAAAAGGTTTAAAAGTATATTAATCTGACTTGGACTAATACTCCAGTATAATAAGGCTATCTATGAAGCTTGTAACTTTTAAGTTCGACAACACTGAAGGAATAGGATCGCTGAAGCAAGAAAAAGTTATTCCTTTTAATGACGATCCATCTATACCTAAAGACATGCTCTCATTTTTACAATCTGGAGATGAAGCAATTAATAGGGCAAAAGAGTTATGTAAAGCTCCTAAAAATAAGATTTCTTTATCTAATGTACAGTTATTAGCACCCATTTCTCGTCCACCCAAGATAATTGCAATTGGTTTGAATTATGCTGACCATCTAGAAGAGGTTAGATCTGCAGGAAGGGAAATGGATACCCCCATAGTACCAATGATATTTAATAAACAGTCTTTATCAGCTACAGGACCTTTTGAAGACATACATGACCCTAAAGTTTCAGAGATGCTTGATTTCGAAGGCGAACTTACTTTTGTTATAGGTAAAAAATGTAGACATGTACCCAAAGAAAAGGCTCATGAGGTCATAGCTGGATACACCATAGCAAATGATTTAAGTGTGAGAGACTGGCAGCTCAGAGTTCCAACTTTTACTATAGGTAAATCATTTGATACGCACTGCCCGTTTGGTCCTGCCATTGTTACCCCTGATGAAATTAGTGACCCGCATAATCTAGACCTTGTCACTGAAGTTAATGGTGAAGAAAGGCAATCTTCCAATACCAAACATCTTATTTTTAATTGCTTTGATTTAGTGGAGCACTTATCAACTGCCTTTACTCTTGAGCCTGGTGATCTTGTTTTAACGGGAACTCCAGGAGGAGTAGGAGTAGTTGAAGGTAAATTCCTAAAAAATGGAGACTCGATAAAAATTTCTATATCTGAATTAGGACACATAGAGAATAAAGTTGTGGATGAGCCTACATCAACTGTTTTAATTCCATAAAGCTCTTAAAAAGAGATTTTTTCCTATATTTATCTGATGTAAACTAATTTCTCAAAATAAGGAGAAGAAATGTTCGATTTAACTGGTAAAAGTGCAATTATCACTGGTTCTTCCAAAGGGATAGGTAAATCAATTGCGATGCAAATGGCTCTTCATGGAGCAAAGGTTGTTATTTCAAGTAGAAAGGCCGATGTATGCCAAGAAACCGCCGAAGAAATAAATACCGCTTGTGAAGGCCAAGAGGGAGAGGCAATTGTAATTCCTTGTAACATTTCAGATAAAGCTGCTATGCAACTCTTAGTTGATGAAACTAGAAATCAATTTGGAAAAGTAGATATTCTAGTTTGCAATGCTGCAACTAACCCTTTCTTCGGTTCTCTTTTAGATATACCTGAAGAGGCTTTTGATAAGGTTATGAATAACAATATAAAAAGTAACCATCTACTTTGTAATATGGTATTACCTGAAATGATCGAAAGAAAAGATGGAAGTATCATAATTGTTTCATCAATCGGTGGATTAAAAGGAAGTGCAGTTTTAGGAGCCTACGATATTTCTAAAGCAGCAGATATTATGTTGGTTAAGAACCTTGCCATTGAGCATGGACCTAACAATGTGAGAACTAATGCAATAGCTCCTGGTTTGTTTAGGACTGATTTTGCTAAAGCACTTTGGGAAAATCCAGAGATATTAAAACAATCTACAGCTACTTGTCCTCTTAGGAGAATAGGTGAGCCTGAAGAAATTGGAGGTGCTGCTGTATTTCTATGCTCTAGCGCAGGCAGCTTTGTTAATGGACACACTTTAGTAATTGATGGTGGGTCTACATCTTAGGAGGAAAAAATGAGTGAAGCGGTATTATTTGAAAAAAAAGAAGGTGTAGCTACAGTTACACTTAATAGACCCGATCGTCTTAATGCAGTAAATGATGAGATTCGTGCTGGTCTAAGAGAAAAATTGGATGATGCATGTAAGGATGATGAAATTAAAGTAATTATAGTTACAGGCGCAGGAAGAGGTTTTTGTGCTGGTGCAGATATGGATGGATTGGCCGCTACTAGTGAAGGAAAGTCTCAAGGCGGTCAAAGAGAAGCTGAAGAAAGAAATTACGCAGCAAATAATGTAAAAGGTTTTGATGGAGGGTTTAGCTATTTTCCCACTTTACCTAAACCTGTTATTGCAGCTATAAACGGACCAGCTGCAGGAGTGGGTTTCATAATGGCTTTATATTGTGACATTAGATTTGCAAAAGAAGGCGCTGTATTTTCAAGTGCTTTTTCTAAAAGAGGCTTAATCGCAGAATGGGGAGTAGGTTGGATTTTGCCAAGACTTGTAGGAATAGCCAGAGCTAATGATATTTTATTCTCCTCTAGAAAGTTTACTGCAGATGAAGCAGAGAAAATGGGAATAGTAAATCAAACTTTTTCTGAAGAAGATTTTGATAGTTCAGTTTTTGAATATGCCAAAGAACTGGCTAAAAGTGTTTCTCCGAGATCAGTAAGAATTATGAAAGAGCAAATTTATAATGCTCAAAGAGAAACAATTGAAGAGAATCTTGAAAGTTCAATGAAAGCAATGGTTGAAAGTTTTGATACTGAAGATTTTAAAGAAGGTGTAGCCCACTTTATAGAGAAAAGAGAAGCAAATTTCACAGGGAAGTAATCCATGCATGTAAATGAATTTTTAAAACAAGAAAACAGAGAGGCTTTAGCCTCAGAATTAACGAAAGAAGGACTTTTTGAGTTAACAGAAGAAACTATTAGGGGTAATAAATATAATGTATTTGTAAGTGCTCCCAAGAATCTTCATGACTATTTTCAGTTTGCAACTATCCATGGAGAATGGGATTTTTTAGCTTACGAAGATGAGTCATATTCCTATCAGGAGGTCTTAAAGATGGCTGCTGGGTTTGCCCATACCCTAATTAATGATTATGGAGTAAAGAAAGGTGATTCTGTTGCCTTTTCCATGAGAAATTACCCTGAGTGGATGTTTAGCTATATGGCTGTAACTTCAATAGGAGCAATTGCAGTACCTTTAAACTCTTGGTGGCAAGGAGAAGAATTGGATTACGGGATAACTCATAGCGAATCTAAGCTTTTTATCGGTGATGATGAGCGGCTTGAGCGATTAAAGGGGTTTGTTGAAAATATACCAAGAATTGCAGTTCGATGTGAAGCTTCTAACTATGTTAATACTAAGAACTTTCAGGATATTGTTAAACCAAATGATAGCTTTCCTGAAGTGGATGTTGATCCTGAAGATGATGCCAGCATTATGTATACATCTGGTAGTACAGGTTATCCTAAAGGAGTAGTTGCTACTCATAGGTCAATAATTAATACACCATTAGCTTGGGCTTTTTTAGCTACTCTTGCAGGTAGTTTAGAAACTGATGGTGATGCCCAAACCTTTCCTCAGCCAGAAAAACCTTGTACTTTAGCAGCGGTACCTCTGTTTCATGTAACAGGCTCACATTCTAACTTTCTACTTTCTTTGCTTTCTGCAACAAAGATAGTATTGATGTATAAATGGGATCCTCTAAATGCATTAAGGTTAGTAGAAAAGCATCAAGTTTCTTCCTTTTCAGGTGTGCCAACTATGTCAGAGGATATTTTAAGGACTTCTAGAGAAAATCCTGATATTGATGTTTCTAGTTTAGCTATGTTGAATGGAGGAGGTGCAGCAAGACCTCCTGAACAAATTAAAGCTCAAGAACGAGATCATCCAACTAAGGTTGCTGGAGTAGGTTATGGATTAACAGAAACCAATGCAGCTGGAACTAATGCTAGTGGTAAATTGCTTTACACCAAGCCTAGTACAGCAGGTTTTCCGACACCTTTAATTCATGAAGTTAAAATTATTGACGAGGAAGGAAGTGAACTAGCCACAGGTGATCAAGGAGAAGTTTGCATAAGATCCGCTTCTAATTTCAGATGTTATTGGAAAAATGAAGAAGCAACAAAAGAATCCTTAAGTTCAGATGGGTGGTTTCGAAGCGGAGACGTTGGCTATTTAGACGAAGATGGATTTCTCTTCATTAAAGATAGAATCAAAGACATCGTAATTCGCGGAGGAGAGAATATTGCCTGTTTAGAAATTGAAGCTGTTTTGGCTGAACATCCAGCTATTTCTGAAGCTTCAGTGTTTGGAGTACCTGATGAAAGACTAGGTGAAAGTTTAGCTACAAGAATAGCTCTAGAGCCTGGTCAGACAGTTACAGAAGCAGAGGTTTCTTCATTTTTAGAAGAAAAAATAGCCAAATTTAAAATTCCATCCCATATGTGGATTCAGGAAGAAGAGCTTCCTAGAATTGCTTCTGGAAAAACAGCAAAAAAACTGATGAGAGAAGAGGCGATTAAAGAATTGGGGTTAGAGTCATAAAATGGAAATAAAAGATAAAAGGGTAGTAGTAACAGGAGCAGCTAGTGGTATTGGTAAAGCTTTATCAGTAGCGTTTCATAGGGCAGGAGCTCAATCAGTTATTTCAGTTGATATGAACTTAGAAGGCGCTCAAGCCACAGCCAATGATGTGAATGGTATTGCTGTTGAAGCTAATGTAGGAAATGAAGAAGATATTATTAATGTAGTTGAAAGAGCAAATGAAGCTTCAGGTGGGATAGATATTTTTTGCTCAAATGCTGGTATTGGCGGTGTCCATGGTTTTATGGATGTTAAAAATGAAGATTGGCAAAACATTTGGGAAGTTAATGTTATGTCACACATATTTGCAGCTAGAAATGTTCTTCCTCAAATGTTAGAAAGAAGGGAAGGATATTTAATGAGTACTGCTTCAGCAGCAGGATTGTTAACCCAAATAGGTTCTGCAGGGTATTCAGTAACTAAAGCTGCTGCTGTTAGTTTTGCTGAATGGCTAAAAATAACTTATGGATCAAAGGGTATAGGTGTTTCTTGTTTGTGTCCTCAAGCGGTAAAAACCGCTATGACTGCCGGAGGACCAGGAGTAGCTGGAATTGATGGAATGATAGAACCTGAAGAAGCGGCAGCAGATGTTTTAGATGCAATTGAAAAAGAAAGATTTTTGGTTACTCCACATGAAGAAGTTCTTGAGTATATTAAGAGAAAAAGTACTGATAGAGATAGATGGATAAGTGGGATGCAAAGACTCCAACAAAGATTCGAAGAAATGATGCCTGATTAAATTCTTAGAACCCAGTAAAGAAGAAATAAATTCTGGGCTTAGATTTTTTAATCATCTTTTATGAAATTCATGAATATCATTGCAGTTGTAGCACCCATCAACTGAAACAAAATAAAAGGCAAGATAAATTCTGGACTTATTCCAGTAAAAGTATCTGTAAATCCTCTTGAAAGAGTAACAACTGGGTTAGCAAAGGAGGTAGAGGAGGTAAACCAATAACCAGCTGAAATATAAAGTCCAACGGCAGGTGCAATAATAATATTGCTCAATCTCCTTACCCCAAGGATAGTAATTATTAATCCAAAAGTAGCTATGAATTCACTTAAATATATATTAAATCCATTTCTTTCATTTTCAGCAATTTGAATAATCTCTAAGCCAAACATGATATTAGCTAAAACAACACCTAATAGCCCCCCAATAGACTGAAAGAAAATAAAGGAAAGAAATTCTTTTAGAGTTAGTTCTTTATTCAAAAACATTACAAGGCTAACGGCAGGATTAAAATGAGCGCCGGAGACCGAAAGGAAAATCCAGATTAGAACTGTTAAGCCTGCCCCGGTAGCAATAGCATTAGCTAATAAAATATCTAACTGGTTAGAAGAGAGATTCTCAGCCATAATCCCTGAACCAACTACAATCATTACAAGAAAACAACTGCCTACAAGTTCTGCAACAAGCTTTTTAATGATTTCCTTATCCACTTAATTTTTTATTTATCTTCGTAAATTTTTATAGTTTTAGAGATTTCTTTTGTTTTATAACCTCTAGCCATGGCTTTCGTATTGAATACTGCTGATATTGCTCCACTTGAATCTATTGAAATAATACCTCCTTGTGCTCCTAAATTAGTTAGTTTATTCACTACAGAATTGCTAGATTCTTCAAGTGAAAGGCCAGAATACTCCATCAATTTACATACATCTGCAGCGGTTAACAGGCGCATAAAATACTCCCCATGACCTGTACCAGAAACGGCACATTGCTCATTTTGTGCCCAAGTACCAGCCCCAAGAATAGGTGAGTCACCAACTCTTCCAGTCATTTTATTAGTTCTACCTCCAGTAGAGGTTGCTGCAGCTAAATTACCATATTGATCTAGAGCAGCGGCTCCAACTGTTCCTAGCTTCTTGTCTTTTTTACTTTTCCTTACTCTATTTAAATTTTTTTCAGAATAAAAATAGGAAGGGTCTACAAGTTCAACTCCTACTTCTTTAGCAAACTTTTCTGCACCTTTGCCAATCAACATAACATGTTCAGTTTCTTCCATGACCTTTCTAGCTAGAATAATAGGATTTTTTACTCTTCCTACTCCAGCTACAGCACCTCCTTTCCCACTTTTTCCATCCATAATCGAGGAATCCATCTCTTGCGTTTCAATTTCAGTGTAAACAGAGCCTTTACCTGCGTTAAACAAAGGAAGATCTTCTAAAATTATTACTGCAGAGGTAACTGCATCTAAACTCGTTCCTCCTTGTTCAAGTACCTCATATCCAGCTGATAGAGCTTTATCAATACCTGATTTATAGGAATTGAGAGTGTTTTCATCTAGGCCCGAAAAGGAACCAGCACCTCCATGCACAATTAATCCAAAGTTATTCACTTTATTTTTAGATTCCACTGTGCATATCATTAAAGATAGAAAAGGAATCAGAATTATTTTACTTATCGACCTTTCCATTCTGGAGCTCTTTTTTCTGCAAAAGCAACAGGACCTTCGACAAAGTCTTCGCTCTTTAGTAAATCTCCCACGGCAGAGTAATTTCCGTTTTGCATGGATTTTTGTAGATCTGATTCGTCCAAACTTTGATAAGCAACCTGCTTAGTTGCTCGTATAGACATCGGCGAACAAGCTTCGATTTCTTTAGCCCATTTTCTTGCTGTATCCATTAAGTCAGTTTGAGCTACAACTTCATTAACGATACCTAATTCTTTCGCTTCTTCTGCACCAACATGCCTACCTGTAAGCATCATTCCCATTGCATTTTTCATACCAATTTGTCTTGGCAGTCTTTGCATACCACCTGCCAGAGCAGCTAGGCCTACTTTTGGTTCAGGTAGTGCAAAACGAGCATTATCTGAAGCAATTATTAAGTCGCAAGCTAAAGCAATCTCAAAACCACCTCCCATAGAAACTCCATTTACAGCTGCTATGATTGGTTTATTTAAATCAAATCTACTAGTTAAACCTGCAAAACCAGAGGACGGCATACCAGACCTGTCTCCACCAGATGCTTGATATTTAAGATCATTGCCCGCAGAAAAAGCTCTATCTCCTGCTCCAGTTACTACACCTACCCATAGATCATCATCTTTTGAAAATTCATTCCATACTTCATCAAATTCTTTATGCGAAGGTGGGTGCAAGGCGTTCATGACTTCAGGTCTGTTTATCGTTACTTCAAGAACATGACCATTAATTTCTGTCATTAAAAACTCATAATCAGATTTCATTATTCTCTCCTTATTAAAAGAATTAAGAATATCAGTCTATTGGTTTA
>CAYFFW010000010.1:0-38712 GCA_964342745.1 uncultured Gammaproteobacteria bacterium | reverse complement strand
ACCAGACTAGACGAAGGGGACACTTGATTTGGTGCGGCATTGTAAGAAGCATCTGCCTTAAGGTCAAACCCTATTCCACTGATGCGTAGTCGCTTTTACTTCTAAAATAAATAGTTAAATAGACAAAAATACTACCTAACACTATTCCTAGCCAAAATTCATTCATCCCTAACAATAAAGGGACATCACTTATTTCTGCTACCTGAAGGGTTTCGTATTCTTTAGGGAAAGAACTTGATCTTGACCAAGGAAGAAGCCTATCTATTAAAGAATCGTAAAATATTGAAGAAGACAACGATACTCCTTCTACTAAAACTATAACCACAGGAGGTAATATGGCTGTCACTACCGGCTTTCTTGCATATGCTCCAGTGAGCATAATCCAAGCAATTACAGGAAAGCTCCATAAGGCTTGCATCCAAAGACTAAAGATAACTCTAATCCAATCCAACCAAGGATAAGCTTGCCAAGCCCAGGTGAAAGGAACAATGTCTGATACAGCAAAGAAAATAGAACCTGCTGTCACTGAAACTAAGTGTAAAAACAATAAAGCTGGAATAACTAATAAAGGGGCAAAAAATAGTGCAACGGACAATTTTGAAAGAACTGTGAAAGAATCAGAAACAGGTAAAGATCTCCAGAAAATTATGCTCTTATCTTTTCTCTCGTCAAAAAATGTACTCAAGCTGTAAGCTAATATGGCAAAGCCTAAAGCGATTACTAACGGAAACCCTAAGACTAACAATCCTGCTCTTATAGCAGCCTTTCTTTGATCAAAGGTTGCTTCGTTCATCCCTTGTACTGTTTCAGGGTCTGCAAAAACTTCAGTAGAAAATTTAAAATTTTCAGTGTTCACTTCAGTTATCCCTAAATAAACCATAACAATCACCAGAGACATGAAAGCACCCACAATCCAGGGTAAATACACGAAACCCCATTTGTGCTCTTGCAACTCCCTTCTGATGATGGCTTTTAAGGCATTCACTTTACCTCTCCTTCTTTATTCTTTTTCATGACAGCAAGAAATAGATCTGCGATTGCAGGTGGGTGTACTTCCCCAAAAACACGCAATTTTTCTGCATCCGCATTTTCATAAAGATAAACGGGCCTTCCTAATTCAGTTCTAATATAAATAGGATTTAAGGCTTTGGCCTTTTCAAGATTTTCAGCTTTGGGCCTAAGTTCTAAAAATTTTTGATTTAATTCATCTATGGATCCACTCATTACTTCCTTTCCTTGATCCATAAAAACTACATCGGATAGCACTCCTTCTATTTCTTCAACTTGATGAGTGCTGATGATAATGGTCTTGTTTCCATCAAAATAATCCTCAATTAATTGTGAATAAAATTCTTTTCGATAAGATAAATCCAATCCTAAAGTAGGTTCATCGAGAACTAATAGCTCCGCATCAATTGCCATTATTATGGAAAGATGTAGTTGAACTACCATTCCTCTTGAAAGAGTTCGTATTCTTGAATTAGTCTTGATGTTCGTGTTCGAAAGAATTTTTCTTGCTTTGCTTATATCAAACTTTGGGTGAACGCCATCCACATAATTAAGTACTTGCCCTACTTTCATCCACCTAGGCATTACTGCTACATCGGTTATAGAACAAACTCTACTCAATAATTCATGTCTATCCTTATTAGGAGAAAGCCCCAAGACCTCTAATTCACCTGAGGTGTCTACAAGGCCTAGTACAGCCTGTAAAAAAGTAGATTTACCTGCTCCGTTAGGACCGATAAGACCCATTATTTGTCCTGAACGAACATCTAAATTGAAATTTGATAAAGCTGAGCTTCCTCCGTATTCTTTTTTAATGTTTCTGGCTTTAATGACTATATTCGTTTCCATTACTAACCTTTATTAACCAGTTCAACTAAATCTATGTTTAACTGATCAGCTTTTTTTAATACTGCCGGCCAATCTCCTTTCAAAAATTTTTCTTTTTCGATCTTAAGTAATTGCTTTTTTGCTAGTTCAGTAACAAACATACCCAAACCCCTTCTTTTTTCAACAATTTTTAGATCTACTAACTCTTGATAAGCCTTTGAAACAGTTAGAGGGTTAACACCACCCTCAACCGCCATTTGTCTTACAGAAGGAATGGGTTCTCCAGCATCTAAGACTCCATCTATAATTAGAGAAACTACGTGATCACGTACCTGTTGATAAATTGGCTGGTCGTTAGTCCACTGCATCTGAACATTCTTTATATAAACAAGTGTATTAGTAAAGTAATACACTTACAAGTAAAACTATTCTTTTAGCTTTTTTTGAATTGTAGCTAGTATTCCTCTAAAAATATTAGCTTCCATATGATCAATACCTGTTCTTTTAAAGAACCTTCTTACCCTAGTAAGCAGTTGCCTGGGATTACCAACCTGATAGAAATCTATTTCTTGCATTAACTCTTCAAAATGTTCAATTAACCTTTCTATTTCAGAGTTTTCAGCAAGAGCAACATCCCAGACTTGGTCTAAATTTTTTTCTAGATGACTTAAGACTCCTAATCTTATTTCATAAGCAATGATTTGGACTGCCTGAGACAGGTTCAATGAAGGATATTCCTTGCTTGAGGGTATATTTACATGAAGATTACATAAACCTAGCTCTTCATTAGTAAGCCCTCTGTCTTCGCGACCAAATACCACAGCTATCTTATCCGCGCTATTTTGATTTAAAGTAATAATTCTTTCAGCAGCTTCTCTTGGGTTAACTAAAGGCCAAGGAACTTTTCTATTTCGGGCGCTTGTTCCAACCACAAAATGACAATCAGCTATCGCATCCTTAAGTGTTTGATGAACTGCCGCTTCTTCTAATACATCAGTTGCAGCTTTAGCTCTAAAAAAAGCCTTCTCATGAGGAAATTCTTTAGGAGAAACCAATTCCAATCTATTCATCCCCATATTCTTTATAGCTCTTGCTGCGGCTCCAATATTTCCAGGGTGAGTAGTCCCTACAAGTATAAACTTCAAAGAGCTCTTAAGTTTCTCTTGAACTTCTTTATTATGAATCATGTTTATATTCTATCAGGCTAGTCTTAACCTTCTGATAGAATACGCAACCTTTAATTTAACTATGGAACCAAAAGTAAACATAGCGCTTGAAGCCGCCAGAAAGGGAGGCATGGAACTCCTTCGCTTCAAAGATGAAGCAGATAAGTTAGATGTAATAGAAAAAGGCCCTGCTGACTATGTAACTGAATTGGATAAAAGAGTGGAAGAAATAATTATAAGCTCTTTAAAAAAAACCTATCCTCAACACAGCTATTTATCAGAAGAAGTTGGAAGTATAAAAGGGAAAGGAAAAGATATTGACAATGTATGGATTATTGACCCCTTAGATGGAACTACAAATTATATTCATGGCTTTCCTTATTACGCTATTACTATTGCTTATAAAGAGAAAGGCAAGACTTTACATGGGATAACACTAGATGTATCTAGACAGGATGAGTACACAGCCAGTCGTGGAAAAGGAGCCTACCTAAATAACAGACGAATTCGTGTAAGTCGAAGAAAAGAAATTAAAGGCGCCCTCTTAAGTAATTCTTCTCATAATACGGATTCTGGAAAAGTACGCCATGATAATTTAGCTACTTTCAGAGAACTTTACTCATATGGTCTAACAATTAGAAGGACTGGTTCAACTGCTTTAGATCTAGCTAATGTTGCAGCAGGAAGATTAGATGGCTTTTGGGGAAGTGGTTTGGAAAAATGGGATATAACTGCTGGTGGTCTTTTAGTGCAAGAGGCAGGGGGCTTAGTAAGTAACTATTTTGGCGAATTTGAATATAGTGATGGAGGAAATATTTTAGCGGCCAGCACAAAGTGCTTTAAACCGATGCTTAAAGCCATTAAACCCTTTGCTTATCTAGCTGATACTTAAGGCAGATCATTGAAATCTTCATTTTCTTTTTCTGGTACAACCAGATGATCGCTAGTTAAATGCATCATCACTAGTGCATTTGAGGCTATATAGATGGAAGAATATGTTCCAACTATTACTCCGAATATAAGAGCCATAGCAAAGTTCTTTATTAACTCACCACCGAAAAGGTATAAAGAAATTAAAACAAGTAAAGTTGTAAGAGAAGTAATTAATGTTCTGCTTAACATTTGATTCAAGGATAAATTAATTACCTTTTCTGTATCTGTGCTTCTTTCAATCCTTAAGTTTTCTCTAATCCTATCTGAAACAACAATAGTATCGTTAAGCGAGTAACCTATAACAGCTAGCAAAGCAGCTAAAACAGTTAAATCAAAATCTATGTTGAATAAAGAAAAGATACCCAAAACAATAATTACATCGTGTATAAGAGCTAAAACAGCAGCTCCAGCAAATCTTGATTGGAATCTGAAGGCTATATAGAGCATCATGATTCCTAATGCTAGAAGCATTGCTAAACCACCATCATCTCTTAACTCACTGCCAATTTGAGGTCCAACGTACTCAATTCTCCTTAAATCAATCTCACCAGAGGTCTGCTCTCTGAGAACTTGAATAATTTCTGCTCCTAAGGTATCACTAACACTTCCAGGAAGTTTGATAAGAACATCTTGAGTGGAACCAAATAAAGCTACCTGTGCCCCTTCATAACCTTCATTATTTAAGCTTTTTCTTACATCACCTACTTCAATTTCTTCTGGGTAATGCAGTTCAACTAAAGTTCCTCCAGTAAAATCTAACCCATAATTTAATTGTTTAAAAGCAAGAGAGAAAACAGAAGCAATAATCAAAATTAAGGAGACTGCTAAAGCAATCTTCCTCCATGACATGAAATCTATATTGAAATTCATATTGCCAACCTAGTTAGATTATTTTTATTCTTATAAATCAGGTAGATAAAACCTCTAGTTCCTATTATGGCAGTGAACATAGAAGTTAATATTCCAATTGAAAGAGTAACAGAGAACCCTTTAATAGGACCTGTTCCTAAAGAGTAAAGAATGATAGCAACCAATAAAGTAGTTAAGTTTGCATCGAATATAGTTAGGAAGGCTTTGTCATATCCTTGATCAATTGCCAGCAAAGGTTCTGTTCCTTGTTTTAACTCTTCTTTTATTCTAGAGAATATTAAAACATTGGCATCTATTGCCATTCCAACTGTCAATACGATACCTGCAATCCCAGGGAGAGTAAGAGTTGCTGACAAGATAGACATAATTGCTACTAATAGAATGATATTAACTCCTATGGCTAAACTAGCAGCTACTCCAAAAATCCTGTAATAAAATAATGTAAAAAGAAGAACCAGAGCCATGCCCAATTGCATAGAAAGTAAGCCAGCATTTATATTATCCTGACCTAGACTGGGCCCAACAGTCCTTTCTTCAACAAAGCGCATAGGTGCAGCTAGCGCCCCTGCTCTTAATAGTAAAGCTAACTCCGAAGATTCTTGGGGACTGTCCAATCCAGTTATCCTAAATTGTGTGCCTAGAGCTGCCCTGATGGTAGCAAGGCTTATTATCTCTTTTGTTTCAAAAGTTTGCTGTATAGCAATTTCATTTCCCTGATCATCTTTCCTGAAATTTGTTTTATTTCTTTGCTCTACAAACAAGACTCCTAGTCTTTTTCCTATGTTTCCTCTTGTTGCTCTATGCATTCTAGCGCCACCGGTTCCATCTAAAGTAATGTTTACTTGCGGCATACCACTTTCATCAAAACTAGCTTGGGCTGTAGCTACCTGATCACCACCGATTATTATTTGATCCTGTAATTCACTAACACCTAGCCTTTTATCTCTATGTGGATAGGCCGTTTTCCTTGATCTCGGAGTATCGTATTCTGCCTCTAAATGAAATTCTAATGTAGCAGTCTTGCCTAAGATTTTCTTCGCTTCAGCTGTATCTTGAATTCCAGGTAGCTGAACTACTATTCTCTTTTTTCCTTGTCTTTGAACTATTGGTTCTGAAACTCCTAGCTCATTTACTCTGTTTCTTAAAGTAGTTAAATTTTGATCTATTGCATCAGCTTCAATCTGATCTATCTCCTCTTCGGTTAACTGTAAAGTTATATCAAATTCTTTTCCTGACTCTTTATAGGAAATATCAAACTGAGGATAATTGTCTTCTATAAGGTCAATGGTTCTTTCAAATAATGGTTCATCCGAAACTTGTAGTCTTATTTTTTGACTCTTATCTACGAATAATGAAGTGATGCGTAACTTTTCATCTCTTAATTTCCTGCGTATATCTTGCAAAGTCCCATTTTGCCTATTATTTAAAGCCGTTTGAGTATCTACTTCCATTAAGAAATGTACTCCTCCTCTTAAATCAAGACCCAGTTTTAAGGGTTCTCCACCTATATTTTTAAGCCATTGTGGGGTTGTAGGGGCTAGATTTAGTGCAACAATCAGATCATCACCGATGGAAGATAAAGTTTCTTTTACTTTGAGTTGCTGTTCTGATGAAGACAATCTTATCAGAGCGTATTTTTCATAAATCTCAACTTCGGGTATAACTGAAAGATTAGCTTCATTTTCTAAAACTGAAATTAATCTTTTTTCTAGCTTTATATCAGGAGATTTATTGCTATCGTTATAAGAAACTTGAACAGCTGGATCTGGAGTGTATAAATTAGGCAAGGCATATATCACCCCAAAACTTAAAATAGTCAAGATGAGGACATATTTCCAAACACCAAAAGGCTTCACTAGTCTTTCTTAAATTGAGTTGATGGTACCTTTCGGAAGGACACTAGAAATAGAGGCTTTTTGAATCTTAACTCTATTATTGTCTCCGAGATTTATTTCAAAAAATTGATCATTAACCTTAGTTACCCTCCCTAACAAACCACCAGAAGAAACTACTTCATCCCCAACTTCTATTCCTGTAACCATCTCTTCATGTTCTTTTCTAGCCTTGTTTTGAGGCCGGATCATAAGGAAGTAGATCAGTACAAAAAAACCTATTAGAAGTAAAAAAGTAGGGTCAAAAAAGGTTGGGGTTTCATTCATTTCATTTCTCTATATGGGGATAATTAGAATTATCCCAAGTATCTGTGCATTTATCCATGAAAGCTTTAAATTTATGTTGTCTAATAGAATTTCTTATTTGCTTCATCAAGTCTAAATAAAAGTGGACATTGTGAATACTATTTAATGCAGAACCAAGAAATTCTTTTGTTTTATCTAAATGAAAAAGATAGCTTTTAGAGAAATTAGAGCATGTATAACATGAACAATCTGGATCTAAAGGCTCTAAAGAACTTCTATTCTCTGAATTCCTGATTTTTATAATACCCTTCGAAGTATATAGGTAGCCATTTCTGGCATGCCTTGTTGGAATAACACAATCAAACATATCTATTCCTTGCTCTACACTCTTTAAAATATCCATAGGCTTACCTACACCCATTAAATATCTAGGAGTATCCTTGGGCATCTTGGATGTCAAAAACTTTACTATTTCCAGCATTCTTTCGTTTGGTTCTCCAACTGACAATCCTCCTATAGCATAGCCATCAAAACCAATGTTAATTAAATTATCTAAAGACTGCTCTCTAAGCTCTTTATACATTCCTCCCTGAATTATTCCAAAAAGACCTGATTTAGATGAAGAAAAGGTGTCCCTGCATCTTTGAGCCCATCTCATCGAAAGCTCCATAGACTCTTGTGCCCCATTCTTTTCTATAGGGAAAGGAGTACATTCATCTAAAACCATGGCAATATCAACCTGGAAATCTAACTGAAGTTGCATACAAATCTCAGGTGTTAAAAAAATGACATCGCCATTTAAAGGTGAAGTAAATTTCACTCCTTCTTCGGTTATAGTCCTTTTTTTTGCCAAACTAAAGACTTGGTAGCCTCCGGAATCAGTTAAGATGGGTCCATCCCATGACATGAATTGATGAAGTCCTCCGTGCTGTCTTATTACCTCTAAGCCAGGTCGTTCCATTAAATGGTAAGTATTAGAAAGAATAATTTGAGCATCAAGTTCTTTTAAATCTTTTGGTGATAAGGTCTTTACAGCTCCATAAGTACCTACAGGCATAAAGGCTGGAGTTTCAATCTTTCCATGAATTGTATTGATGCAACCTAACCTAGCCTTATCATCTTGGTCCTCTAGTTTAAAACTGAAATTCATTATTTATCTAAATTAGCATTAATAAACATTGAGTCTCCATAACTATAAAACCTATATTCATTTTTTATAGCATATTCATAAGCCTCCATAACTTTCTTGTACCCACCGAAAGCACTTACCAAAACAATTAAAGTGGATTTGGGTAAATGGAAGTTTGTGACTAAAGAATCAACAACGTTAAACTTAAAACCTGGGTAAATAAATATATCTGTTTCTCCTTTAAATGGTTTTAAAACTCCGTTATTCATTTTAGCAATTGATTCTAAACACCTTAAAGTAGTTGTACCGATGCAGATTATCCTGCCTCCTTGGCTTTTAGCTTTATTAATTAAATTAATAGCCTCTTCTTTAAGCTCAATCCTCTCTTTATGCATTTCATGGTCTTTAATGTTATCTTTATTAATAGGTTTAAATGTCCCCATACCAACATGCAGAGTAATTTTAGCTACAGCAATATCCTTTTTTTTCAAAGCAGCCAATAATTTATAATTAAAATGGAATCCAGCTGTAGGTGCAGCTACCGATAAATCCTTTTCTGGGTCTGCATAAATTGTCTGGTACCTTTCTTCATCTACCTTATTAGAATCTCTTTTTATATAAGGAGGTAAAGGAACAGAACCATGCGCTTCTATTACCTTTTTAGCTTTATCTGAAAAGTGAACTAACCAAAGATCTTTATCTTTTTTAATTAGATTTAGGCTGTGATTACTATTTAAGAAAAGAATCTGATCTTTTGGTTTTAGAGGTGAATTGCATTTTATTTGGACATAAGCAAAATCATCATCAATAACCCTTTCTATTAATATTTCTGCTCTAGCTCCTGTATTTCTCTTCCCCAATAACCTGGCTTTAAATACTTTTGTATCATTAATTACTAATATATCTTTTGAATTTATTAGAGAAGGTAGATCTCTAAAGTTTAAGTCCTTGAGGCCCTCCTCAACTACCAAAAGTTTACTTGAGCTCCTATCTTTGAGTGGGGTAAGGGCAATTAGCTCGCCTGGTAGCTCGAAGTTAAATTTACTAAGTTTCATTTTATTTCTTCATGGTGCCGGAGGAGAGACTCGAACTCTCACACCCAATGGGCGGGGGATTTTGAATCCCCTGCGTCTACCGATTCCGCCACTCCGGCAAAAAAGTCTTACTAAAAAGGTTAAACTCTATTCTAAAATTATAGTCTTATATCTTATGTTTACTTTTTGGTTAAAGGAAATTGTTTTTTTAATAGCAAAATATTGCATTACTCCATTTATTAAATATGAAGTCGAATTTGAAAAAGGCGTTTCCGCAAAAGATCTTACTAAAGAAAAAGTCGTTTTTGCTCTTCCTGATAACTCTATCAGTGAATTGGTAGCCTTAGACAACTATACACAGAATATAAATAGTCCTTCTCCAAGAAAAAAGTTTCTTAGTTCTAATGCAGAAAGTTTTATTTGTCTAATAAAACCAAGATTTGATGTAAAAGAACAAAAAGTTAAAAGGTTTTTACCTAAAAATCTCCCTGAAATATTGCAACTAAATGATGATGAAATAACTTTGATGCCTGTCTCTTTCTATTGGGGTATGCATCCAGATAAACAAAGGTCTTTCTTCAAGATCATTTTTTCACAGTCTTGGGCTGCAGGAGGATCTTTTAAGAAATTCTTTAGGATTCTTTTACATGGAAGGTCTTTAGTTATCAAATTTAATCCCCCTTTAGCTGTCTCTGAGTTAAAAGATAAAAAAAGGACGGCTGAAGATAGATCAAGACTGATTAGTCGTTATTTAAGGGCTCTTTTTAGAAAAACAAAGAAAGCAGCTATCGGGCCAGATATTTCTCATAGGAGAGCCTTGGTCAGATCATTAGCAAAAGATAAAGCCGTGAGAAATGAGATAAAAGCTCAAAGCCTAGGAGATACAAGGAAAAGAAGGAGGTTAAATAAAAGGGCTTTTAGATATGCTAATGAAATTTGTTCTGACATTAATTATCCGATAGTGAGAAATCTACAAAGAGGTCTAAGCTGGTTTTGGAATAAGAGATATGATGGAATTCAGATTAGAAACCTGGATAGACTTAAATCAATTGCTAACGAAAATAGCCTTATCTATGTCCCTTGTCATAGAAGTCATATTGATTATCTTGCTTTATCTTTTATCTTATTAGAAAACGGATTGATGCTTCCTCAAATAGCGGCTGGAAACAACCTTAACCTGCCTATCTTGGGTGGAATTGGTAGAGGGGGTGGAGCCTTTTTTATGAGGAGGTCTTTCTCAAGTAACCGACTTTACAGCCTAATTTTTTTTCAACATTTCAGGAGATTATTGCAAAGAGGATCTTCTATTGAATTTTTTCCAGAAGGTGGCAGGAGTAGAACTGGTTTTACTCTTCAAGCTAGACCTGGTCTCTTATCTATGACAATAAGGAGCTTTGCGAGTTTAGGTAATGAAAACGTTAAATTAATTCCTACGTATATAGGTTATGAAAAGATTATTGAGGGAAATAGTTATTTATCTGAATTATTAGGAGAAAATAAGAAAAGAGAAAACTTCTTAGACTTATTTAAAACAATTAAAGACTTTAATAATTTTCTTGGTAATAGTTATATAAATTTTGGGGAACCTATAGACCTAGGGAGGTTTTTAGAAAACCAATTAGAAGGAGAAGATTACAAAATTGATTCTCCTCTTGACCGCCCTTCTTGGCTTAAAGGTGCTACCAATAGTCTTGGTGCAGAGGTTATGAGAGGAATAAATAAATCTGCTGCAGTGACTACTTCTAGCTTATTCTCTTTAAGTCTTCTAACTGAAGAAACCCAAAGCCTAAATTCAGATGACTTGGGAAGAAGAATTGAAATGTTTTTGAATTTGCTTAAAGAGTTTAGTGAATATAAAAAAGTATGGATAACAGAAGAAAATCCAAATCAAATTATTTCTAAAACTGAGACTTTAAGATTGATTAAAAGTCAATTAATAGGTGGAAACAAAGTCTATAGACCAGATAAAAATGAAGCAGCCCTCTTAAGTTTTTACCAAAATAATATTTCTCACTTCTTTCTTATTTATTCTTTAATCTGCCTATCTCTAAAATATGTAAAAAATTTATCTGAAAAAGAGATACTAAGACTGTCAAGCTTGGCCTACCCTTTCCTTCAAAGTGATTTCTACTTACCCTGGGAAGCTATACAAATTCAGGAAATTATTTCTGAAAAAATTGATATATTAATTAGCTCTGGATTAATTATCAGGAACAAAGATGGATTGATTTGCTGTCCAGAAAAAAGTTCTAATGAATATAAAGATTACTTAGCTATATGCAACATAAGCGAGGCTAGTATCAAAAGGTTTTACATAGTTATGAATACCTTATGGAATCGAAGCTCAATAGGTATTGAGGAACTTCAAGAGACATGTTTACTGGTAGCAAAAAAGCTTCAAGAAATTGAAGGTTGGTTATATACGGAATTTACAGATGAATCTAAATTTCAAGTTTTTATAAACAACCTCCTACAAGATAGTTATATAAAAGAGATTGAAGGCAATAAACTAATTGCGTCTAAAATAACTACAAGAGTTCAGGGAGAATTTAAGCAATTTTTTAATCAGGAGTTTATGAGTCAAGTAAACCGTGTTACACCAGAGAGTAAACATCATAACGAATAACCCTTCCTTTTAAACAATAAGTTGGCTTTATTCCTGCTAAATTCTTTGCTTTTCTATGTCTTTTAACTATCACTCTATCCCTGGCTTTAATTAGAGCAATTTCTAGTAATTCTTTTTCATTGGTTTGTGAAACCAACTCTCTTAAAGCCTGCACTTCTTTTTTTGCTTTAGATTTTGTACCTCTCTCAAATAGAGGGTCTAAATAAATCACTTCGGGCCTGTCCTTCAAACTTGAAAGATATTTCTTAGACTCGCAGCAAAGAGCTTTTATGTGATTTAAACTAGGAATAATTCCTCTTGAATTATTAATTCCATCTTTTAAAAGTGCATGCAACCAAGGAACCCTCTCAATCACTATTACTTTCTTGCTCAAAGAGCTAAGTATTAAAGCATCCCTCCCAAGGCCAGCAGTAGCATCAATAATTACACTATTTTGAGGAACTCCCTTCATTGATCTGATTAAATTTTTCTTTTTAGGCTCTTTAATCCACTTCTGAAAGTTGCAATAAATCGGCCGAGATCTAGTATCCATGCAATCCTTGAGATAAATCATTCCTTCATCTACTACAAGCAAAAAGCAACCTTGTTTGAGTTTATTTTTTCTTTTCATGCTAGCTAAATCTCCTATAAAGGTTAGATTAATGGATTTAGCTATTTTTAAAGCTACCTGATTTAAGTCTTCCGTGCTGGAAGCCATATAAAGTTTAGATTGTTTCATGTCCAAAACAATAAAAGCCAACTGCCTAGTAGTAATCTGTATATAACAAATGGAGTAAAACCAATTCTATTGATTAATTTTAAGAACAAATCAATAGAAATATATGCAACTAGAAAAGAAATGAAGAGCCCTAAAAAAAGTTCTTTACTAGCACCAGAGAAATTAACGTAACTTAGACTGAAAATCTCAGCTAAAGCAATAACTCCAATAGTTGGAATGGCTAGAAGGAAACTAAACTTAGAAGCTGTGGTTGCCTTTAAACCTAGAAAAAGTCCAGCTGTGATAGTAATTCCTGATCTTGAAGTTCCTGGAATTAAAGCAAGACACTGAAAAAGACCTATGATGAATGCTTCTTTAAAATTAATCTGATCTAGATCACCTTCATTTGTATTAAATTGGGCAAAATATAAAAGAACACCAAAAAAAATAGTTGCGTAAGCAATTATATGGCTATTCCTTAAATGTAGATCAACTAAATCTCTTAAGAAGAAACCTAGGAGGAGCACTGGAATTACAGCAATTACTAGATTTAATGCTAACTTATTTTCTGTACTGAACAGATGATGAGAACCAAGATTTCGTAACATAATTAAAAGATCTGATTTGAAATAAGCTATAGCTGCTAAAAGAGTCCCTAGATGAACTCCAACATCAAAAATAATTCCCTGGTCTTCTTTACCAAGAAACTCGCTTAATAAAACTAGATGGGCTGAGCTAGAAATAGGTAAGAATTCAGTTAAACCTTGAACTAAAGAAAGAAGAACTATATGAAAAATATCCATTAACTTTTAGACCAATGCTCTTCCCCGGAAAGATAAATTGGTGCTAAATCTTGAGGGTCTAAAATTAGACCTTCGCTAAATCTTATTTTTGCTTCTTTAAGTAAATCCTTAGCATTAGGGTATCTATCAAAAAGCTCTACACCTAAGTCTTTCAATAACCTTTCTATTAATTTACAACCATCTCCTACGAAAAGAGAGCTCTTAGAAAAAATAGATGAATCAATATTTTTTAGATCTAATGCTTTTTCACTTACTGAAACTATTCTGCTTTCATTAAATTTAAATTTACCCACATAAATTTGATCCATGTGGGCATTTATTAATACTGTCACATTTGGAGAGCTAAATTCTCTATGAATACCAAGGGCCAATATTTCCATACTAGAAACAGAAATAACTGGTATACCTATGCTATAAGCCAATCCTTGAGTAACAGAGCAAGCTAATCTTGTCCCAGTAAAAGAGCCTGGACCACATCCTGCAGCAATAGCATCAAGATCCTGATAACTCAAAGCTATTTGTTGCATTAAATCTTGGATTGACTCCAGTAATTTTTCTGTATGTTGTTGAGGTAATAGTGAATGGATTGATTTTATTTTTCTGCCATTTGTTACTGCTATGGAACATGCATCACTAGAAGTTTCAATAGCTAGAATATTTGGCATTAAATATTTTTTATTTTCTTTAGCATTGAGCTAGAAACTTCAGAGGGAGAGCCTATTCCAGAGATCTTCAAGTAGTTTAAGTCTTTCGTTTTTGACCTTTCAGAGTAAAAATCAATTAGCGGTAAAGTTTGAGAATGATACACACCCAATCTATCCTTAACGGTGTCAGGCTTGTCATCCTCTCTTTGAACTAAAGGTTCGCCACTCAAGTCATCTGTGTCCTTTTTCTTAGGTGGATTAAACTTTACATGATAATTTCTACCCGATCGTGGATGAACTCTTCTACCTGACATTCTGTCTATAATCATATCGTCAGGCACATCTATCTCAATCACTAAATCTATATTAATATTATTTTGATCTAGAGCTTCAGCTTGAGGAATTGTCCTAGGGTAACCATCAAAAAGAAAACCGTTTTGGCAATCTTCTTTTGATATTCTTTCTACAACTAACCCGACGATCACTTCATCTGACACTAAAATACCCTGGTCCATTAAAGATTTAGCTTTCAAACCTAACTGGGTCCCAGCATTAATAGCTTCCCTCAACATATTTCCTGTGGAAATATGAGGTAAATTGAATTCTTTACAAAGAACTTCTGCTTGAGTCCCCTTCCCTGCACCAGGAGGTCCTAAAAGTATAATTCTCATAGACCTTCCCCTAGAACAAACGCTAAAGAGTGTTCTTTAGTATCTGAAATAGTAACAAGGAAATTTTTACAACCTATTTCTTCAGCTTTCTTTAGTGCCTCCCCTTTCATAAGCAAATATGGCAACCCGCTTTCCTCTCTTAATACCTCAATGTCTTTTAATGTAACCCCTTGAGTAAAACCTGTTCCAATAACTTTTGCAGCAGCCTCCTTACTTGCGAAGTTGTTGCTTAAGAAGGATATCTTTCTGCTATAAATATTTTTTGATAGGTATTCCTTCTGTTCTTCTTCTGTTAATATTTTTTTTATAAATCTATCTCCAAATTTATTCAAAACCCTCTCGATTCTTTTCTTTTCTACTAAGTCGACGCCAATTCCTTTAATCATTCTTAACCTCTTTATCTAGATAAATACTCTCTTATTTTTAAGGGTTTATTTCCAAGATGGGAGTTTATAGCTTCTCTCATAATTTGTTTAGATGAAGTAAGAGTTTCAGTGTCAGACAAATGTCCTTTAGAAAAATTGATAATATCCTTTCCTTTAAAATTATTCTTCTTGCTTACCGAAGTCTTTGTGGACTGAAACCCGGTCATTGGATCAAAAATATAGATACTGTCAGTTTTAATTTTTTTATCCGAGTTTGCTTCAAAACATAGATCTACCCCATAACCAATTTCTTTTAATAAGTTAAGTTCAAACATTCTTAGATGAGCTTCAAGACTTTTCTTTCCGACGCTGCTTAAGTGGCTACAGAATGTTAAATAATTATCAAAAGTTTCTACATGAGGATCTTCTTTATCTAAAAGCCTCATCAATAGCTCGTTTAAATAAACCAAAGAATTAAGACTATGCTGATTAGGATTAAAATATCTTTTAATTTCGCTGTTAGTAAGGTTTTTTAGATCACCTTTTCCGGAACAAGAAACTAAAAATAGGCTAAAAGGGGTTTTTATAACGCTTATCTTACTTTTGGGTCTTTTAGCTCCCTTTGCTACTACAGATACTCTTCCATAATTTCTTGTAAAAAGTTCTACAATTAAACTAGTCTCTTTATAGGGTCTGCTATGTAAAACAAATGCTTCTTCAAGAGAAAAGGGTTTAAGCATCTTTATACCCCATAGAACTCATGGTCCTCTGATCATTAGTCCAATCTTTCTTTACTTTTACCCAAACATTAAGCATGACTTTTGTTTCCAGTAACTTTTCAAGATCTTTTCTTGAAGCTATGCCTATAGATTTGAGTAACTTACCCTGTTCTCCAATAACTATGCCTTTTTGACTTTTCTTTTCTACATATATTATTGCGTCTATGGTTATTAATGATTTTGTTTCTTTAAAGTCTTCTACAATAACCGTAAGCCTATAAGGAACTTCATCTCCCACTCTTGATATGCACTTTTCTCTTATGATTTCAGAAGATAAAAATCTTTGGGAAGCATCAGCAATTTGATCTTCTGGATACAAGTGTTTGCTAAACGGCAACCTCTTAATAATCTCACTTTCCAATAAATCAATATTCTTATTCTTTAAGGCCGATATAGGTATCACTTCATTGAAAGTAAATAATTTAGTAACTTCTTCGACAAAAGGAATCAATTTGTCCTTTTTATGAATTTTATCTATTTTGTTTATAACTAAAATCACCTTATTGTCCCTAGAAGATACTTGATTCAATAATTCTTTATCAGTTTCAGAAAAATTTAAAGGATCTACTAGAAAAAGAACGATATCTACTCCATTAATTGATGATAATGCTACTTTGTTCATAAACTTATTCAATTTACGTTTATGTCCCTTGTGAAACCCAGGAGTATCAACGTAGATTATCTGGTTATTTTGCCTTGTTTTAATACCCAAAAGTCTCTGTCTTGTAGTTTGTGGCTTTCTAGAGGTTATAGAAATCTTTTGCTCGATAAGTTGATTTAATAAAGTGGACTTACCAACGTTCGTCTTACCAATTAAAGAAACCATACCTGTCTTTTGTTTATCATCAGTCATTTTTAAAGTGCTCTTCTAGTAATAATTGGGCTGCCTGTTGTTCTGCAATCTTCTTACTTTTACCCAGCCCTGTGGAGGTAAGATCTAACTCTTCTATAAAACAATTACATTCGAATCTATCTTCAAAAAGGGCATCTCCTCTATCTAATGATTTGTAGGTAGGCAAGCTAAGGTTTTTCTTATGTAAAATTTCTTGCAGGATAGATTTCGCGTCTTTGAAGCTAGCAGAAGGGTCTAAACTATCTAATTCTTCCAAAAAGATCTTCTCTAAGAAGTCTTTTACTTGCTCTAAACCTCTGTCAATGAAAATTGCTCCCACTAAAGCCTCTAAAGCATTTCCGGCTATAGAGTTATTCTCTGTTGACACCCCTTTTCCCAAAATAATTTCCTTGGTCAGTCCGACCTTTTGGCCTAAATTATTTAGAATACTTCTACTTACTAAAGAAGCTCTAATCTGTTGCAACTCACCCTCATTCAGTTCACTAAACTTTCTAAAGAGTTTTTCTGCTATAAAAAAATTTATTATTGAGTCTCCGAGATATTCAAGTCTTTCGTAATTCCTGTTCGAAGCGCTTTTATGTGTTAAAGCTTCATTCCAAAGGGATTTATTTTTAAAGTTAGACTTTATTTTTTTGAGATTTATGGACACTACTAAATTATTTTATACGTCTATTTCTTTTAAAAGTTGGTAATTCTGAGAATGAGCCCCAGTGCATCCAAATAAATTCACCCCTTCCTATTAGGTGTTCTTTAGAAAAATAACCCCAATCCCTGCTGTCTAAACTATTGTCCCTATTATCGCCTATGGCTAAATATTTATTTGGTGGAATCTCCCAAACGTAGTTCTCATATTCTTTTAAACCTAAATATCTAACAGTGTAATTAAGGTTATCTAGTTGCTCGGAATAAAACCTCTCTTCTTTATTTTGAATTATAAATTTTCGATTTAATTTATTGCCGTTAATGAAAAGGTCTTCACCTCTTATTTCAACTTTATCTCCTGGAACCCCTATTATTCTTTTGATGTACTTAATACCAAGATAGGTGCATCTGTCCTTCTGCAGGTACAAGAACTTATTTAAGAAAACCTGACTTTCCCTTACCGGTATGGATGCTAATTCTGGTCTAGCTTCTTCTGGTGAAGAATCACATAAAGTATGTGGAGGTAAAAATACTCCTACTTCACCTCTCTTGGGCTCTCTCACATTGACAACCAATTTATTTATAACGGGCAGTTTTAATCCGTATGCATATTTATTTACAAGAACGAAATCTCCTATTTGCAAACCAGGTACCATAGAGCTTGAAGGAATTTGATAAGGCTCATAAGCAAAGGATCTTATGCTCAGAATAAGTAACAGTATCCAAAAATAAGACTTGCTTTCAGAAATTAAATTTTTTAGGTTTAGTGCAATTCCTATTAACCAAGATAACACTGCAAAAATAGTTGCAAGGAATAGAATTAAACCGAAATCTAAATTTAGTCGAAAAACTCTCCACAACAGAAATAAAACGATGATGAACATTAAAGCACTCATCGCGGCTGCACCCTTCAGATTATTATTTATAGTAAAAAATATCCAAGATCCATAGCAGGTAAGTCCTACTAACGAAAGCAGGATTAGTATTTGGTCTAATTCAAAAGTCATTATTAATCATTAACCTTTAGTACTGAAAGAAAAGCCTCTTGTGGTATTTCAACTTTGCCTATCTTTTTCATCCTCTTTTTACCAGCTTTTTGCTTCTCTAAAAGTTTCATCTTTCTGGTTACATCTCCACCATATAGTTTAGCAGTAACATTTTTTCTATAAGCTTTAACGGTTTGCCTGGATATTATTTTCCCTCCTATTGCGGCTTGTATTGCAACATCAAATTGTTGTCTTGGAATAACTTCTTTAAGAGATTCAGTTAACTGTCTAGCTTTTGCTTGAGCAACTTCTCTGTGAACAATAATAGCCAAAGCATCAACCTTGTCTCCATTTAAAAGAATGTCCAGTTTTATAACATCGCCCTTCTCATATCTATCAAGAGAATAATCTAAAGAAGCATATCCTTTGCTAACTGATTTAAGTCTGTCAAAAAAATCTATCACAACTTCACTTAATGGAAGGTCATAGATTAGTTCAGCTTGATCAGCAACATAACGTAAAGAGCGTTGTTTACCTCTCCTCTCATTACACAAGGTCATTACCGAGCCAATAAATTTTTCTGGTACCAAAATATTTGCCTTAGCAATCGGCTCTCTTATTTCATTTATCTTATTTGTTTCTGGGAGGGAACTAGGGCTTTCTATCCTTATTTCTTTTCCTTCATTATCTAAAATTTTATAAGCTACAGTGGGGGCAGTTGTTATCAGATCTATTCCATACTCTCTGTGTAACCTTTCAGAAACTATTTCCATATGTAAGGTCCCTAAAAAACCGCAACGGAACCCTGCTCCTAATGCATCAGAGTGTTCTGGTTCATAATTCAGTGAAGCATCATTTATACATAGCTTTTCAAGGGCCTCTCTAAATGATTCAAAGTCATCTGCACTCTGAGGAAAAAGTGCAGCATAAACCTGAGAGTTAACTAATTTAAAGCCCGGTAGTTGATCAGTATTTGAATTATTTTTGATGATAGTGTCCCCTACAGGAGCTCCTCTTATTTCTTTTATAGAAGCGCAAACAAAACCTACTTGACCTGAGTACAATTCATCAAGCTCTTTCCTCTTCGGAGTAAAGACTCCAAGTTTATCAATTGAATGCTTTTCTTTTTTTGAATGGACTTCTATAAGATCACCTTTCTTTAGCACTCCCCTTACTACTTTCACTAAGGAGACCACTCCTAAGTAATTATCAAACCATGAATCAATTATTGAAGCTTGTAAAGGCGCCTTAATATTCAAAGAAGGACCTGGAACCTCCTGAATTATCTTCTCCAAAACGTCTGTTATACCAATTCCTTCTTTTGCACTAATACAAGGTGCAGAGGAAGCATCGATCCCAATAATCTCTTCGATTTCTTTTTTTACTCTATCTGGATCAGCTTGGTCTAAATCAATCTTATTTAAAACAGGAATAATGTTGAGACCCTCTTCTACTGCACTGTAACAAGTGGATAAAGTTTGAGCCTCAACTCCTTGAGATGCATCAACCAAAAGAATTGCTCCCTCACAAGCAGAAAGAGACCTTGAAACTTCATAAGAAAAATCTACATGTCCAGGCGTATCTATTAAATTTAATTGATAGGTATTTCCGTTCTTTGCAGAGTAATCAAGGTTAACAGTTTGAGCTTTTATTGTTATCCCTCTTTCTTTCTCTAGATCTAAAGTATCTAAAACTTGGTCAGACATCTCTCTATCCGTTAATCCTCCGCAAATCTCTATAATTCGGTCGGCAAGAGTAGACTTCCCGTGATCGATATGAGCAATAATAGAAAAATTTCTTATATCCATAAGTCTTAAGCATTAATTTGCTTAAATTTAAGTAAAGGTTAACTATTTTGTTAGCTTTAAGCTACGAAATGTTTGTACGCCATTGCGAACTATTCCAATCATTGTAACATTAGAATTTTCTTTAGCTTTTTCAAGCGAAGAAGAAAGATCACGATTATTTCTTATCTTTTTACTTAGTATGTAGGTTATGACATCTCCTTTCTGCATTCCTTGCTGGGCTGCTAAACCGTCTGGATTTACCTCAATAATTAATACTCCATGATCCAAATTCATGTCTCTCCTCTCATCAAAGGTTAGTTCTCTTGTTACCAATCCTAAATCATCTGATTTATCTCCTTTCGATGAACCAGCAATAGATAAGTCATCAGGTAACTGACCAACTTCTATACTCAAACTTTGTTGCTTTCCTTCTCTGATGATCCTGGCTTCTATTGTTGATCCAGGTCTAATACTTCCAACTGTCTGAGGAAGATCTCCAGAATAAATAATCTCAACTCCATCAAACTCTATTATCACATCTTGATCTCTTAGGCCTGCCCTTTCAGCTGGACTATCAGGTATTACTTGACTGATAAGGGCACCTTTGGGTGCTGACATACCAAGACTTTTAGCCAGATCGCTTGTTATCTCTTGAATACTTACTCCTAACCAGCCTCTAGCAACCGAGCCGCCTTCTCTAATTTGATCGACTACATCCATTGCATAATCAATAGGAATTGAAAAAGAAATTCCCATATAAACACCTGATCTTGAATAAATTTGTGAATTTATTCCCACTACCTTTCCTTCTAGGTTAAATAATGGTCCTCCGGAGTTTCCTGGGTTTATTGCTACATCAGTCTGTATAAAGGGAACATAAGTGGAGTCAGAGCCATTAGGAATACTTCTTCCCTTAGCACTAACTATTCCAGCAGTAACAGAAAAATTTAATTGGAAGGGAGAGCCAATTGCAACTACCCATTCTCCTACCTTTAATTCACTTGATTTACCGATTTTAACTACAGGTAGGTTGTCTGCTTCAATTTTTAATAAGGCTAAATCTGATCTTTCATCTGAACCTATCAATTCAGCTTTAAATTCTCTTCTATCACTCAAACTAACTATAATTTCATCTGCATCATCAACTACATGATTGTTAGTTAAGATGTAGCCATCCCTTGAAATAATAAACCCAGATCCACCAGACCTGACTTCTCTTTCTCTTTGTTCTCTACCTGGAGCAGGCTCTCCATAAAACCTTTTGAAGAATTCATCTAATGGGTCTTCAAATCCTCTAGGGCTACCCCTCCAAGAACTCCTTTCTTTCACTATTTTTTTGCTACTTATATTAATTACTGCCGGAGAAGACACTTCAGCTAATTCAGAAAAGCTCGGTAAAGTGTTGCTTTGACCGTTTAGATTTAAAGAAATGAAAAGGGAAAGGACAGGAAATAAAAATAATAATCTACTCATGGTATTTTTAGGGATTATCTGTTGTTAATAGAAAAGTTTGCGTTTCTTAAGATTTGAGATTTTTGCTTAGAAGAGATATCTCCAGTAACCGAGATAATATAAAAACCATTTTTTGTTTTTAAATAAGACAGCTTTGGAGCCTGATTGTTGTTGAGTTCCGGTAAAGCAGTAGAAGCTGGCATTAAGGAAACTTTAAAAGTTTTACCATTAGAAGGTAGTCTGTAGTTAGCATAGACTTGGCCTCTATTGCCTGAGTTTACTCCTTGTAAAGTAACGTTCATACCCTTAGTAGCTATATCTAATACTTGCATAGCCTGAGGTGTTGCAATTGCATCTGCAATTTTCTTGTTGGTTTCAGAGGCAAATAAATCTTCAGGTGAAATAGTTTTATTTAAAGGATCTACGCCTACAAAAGCAATCGCTATGACTAAGCATGCACTAGCGGCTACAGTTAAAGACAAGAAAGTTTTATTTGGTGTAGTCAGTTCATTGGGTTCAGCTTTGTACTCTCCTAGTTCTTTGGCGACTCTATCTGCTATATCAGTCTTAATGTAACCTAAAGAATCATCATTAAGTCCCATCTTAGTGATTTGTAACCTCTCCCAGTAGTCCCTTAATTCTTGGCTGGTCTCGATTTCTTCCAATACCCTCCTAACTTCAAATTCGGAAAGTTCACCGTCTACTAATGCAGATATTCTTTCTTTTATTCCTTCATTCATTTTCTCTTAGATCCTTTTATTAAACCTGGATTACCTTGTACTAAAGGTAAGATTTTTTCTTGGATTATTTCTCTACCTCTAAAAATTCTAGACCTTACAGTGCCAATAGGGCAATTCAGCACCTCAGAAATATCTTCATAACTTAATCCTTCAAATTCCCTTAAAGACAGTGCAGTTCTTATATCTTCAGGCAGGTTTGTTAGCGATTCAAAAATTAGCTCCCTTAGATTATTAGCTTCCATTATTTCTTCTGGAGAACTACCTGAGGGTATGTCAAAAATATCTATATCTTCAGAAGATAAAATTTCTGCTTCTAGGAGTTCTTTTTTCCTTTTCTTGGACACCAAGTAATTCTTTGAAGTGTTAGAAGTTATTCTGTACAACCACGTATAAAAGGCACTTTCTTCTCTAAAAGAGTCTAAAGATTTATAAGCTTTTAAGAATGACTCTTGGGCAATATCTTCAGCAATTTGAAGATCTTTAACAAACTTCATGGCTATTGCTACAGTCCTTGATTGGTATTTAAGGACTAGAAGATCAAAGGCCTTATAATCTCCCTTTTTAGTTCTTCTTACAAGAACTAGATCTAAGTCTTTATTGCTTTTTTTCATGCCTCTTTTATATGTATACAATCAGGTAGACTTTAAAATAATGAAAAAGTTCTTCAATTGTATAATTTTTTAATATCTTGAAGCTAATACTAGGCCACCTTTCAACCCCAGATCAATATCTTTAATTAAGAAAGTTGGCATTATCTGCAATAGATCTTTCATTTTAGAACTAGACTCGAAAGCTCTCCTAAATAACTCTGCTTCATTAGGTTTAAGTAAAGTATTTGCAATAGAACCAGAAAAGAATACTCCTGAAGTTGCACCCCAAATCAAAGCTATATACTGGGCATAAGTTGATAAAAGATTAATTAATATCTCTCTAGTTTTTAGACAGTCTTTGTCTTTACTATTATTCAAAATCTCTTCATTACTGTATTCAGTTGAAGGGCAATTCTTTAAACTTCTTAGAATAAAGTTAATTCCTTTCCCAGATAATAAATCTTCAAAGTCTGGTGCTCTTCCTTTCTCTTCTTTAAATTTTGTTACCAAACCCCCTATTTCATCTGAATAAGAAGGTACTTTAAGATGGCCACCTTCGGTGAAAACTACTTTTTTTTCTATCAGACCTGCTAGACCTAAACCTGACCCAGGGGAAATTAATACTTTAGTACCTTTTTTTTGCTCCTTTGCTTTGCCTAGCCTTAAGAGATCTTCATCTATTAAAGAGTCTAGGGCGTATGCTTGTAACTCTAAATCATTTAAAACTTCCAAGGATTCAAAGAATAATTTTTCTTTTAAAGATCTCCTATTAAATTTTATATTAGTATTTGTGAATATTATCTCATCCCTTATAACTGGAGCTGCCACTCCTATTACACCTTTAGTTACTTTCTTTTTTATATCTTCAAAATAATTAGTAATTAAGTCTTCAGCAGAACTATAATCAGATAGTAAATAATTCCTTTGTTCGCAGATGACCTTTCTTTTGTTTGTTAAACAAATTCGAACATTTGTGGCTCCAAAATCTGCTATTAAAATATGGTCATTTCCTTTCATCTTGAATAAAAGCCTTAATTTGATTAATTATATTACTAAAATTAGTAGGTCCTGACTTTCCGTTTATTATCCACTCCATAAGGTCAACATCATTGTTATCTAATAGATCTAGAAAGTTTTCTTTTTCAACCTCAGTTAGATTTTTAAATCTTTCTTCAACAAATGGTTTTAGAATTAAATCTAGTTCTTGCAGACCTCTTCTAGATAAAAAATAAGCTTTTTTGTGTAAATTAGAATTCACAGTAGGTTTATAATAGTTTAGGTTAGATGTGGATAAAAATATATTAATAGAACTTAACCATTTAAGTACTTTACAGTTTAATGGTGAAGGAGCAATTGATTTGCTTCAAGGCCAAATCACATGTGATGTCCAAAAGGTAAGCCCTAATAACTCCTGTTTAGGAGCTTTATGTAATGCCAAAGGTAAGGTAATTAGCTCGTTTCTTGTCTGTAAATTAGACACTCCAAATTACTGTCTAATAGGAGACCATGAAGCTCTAATAAAAGCAAAAGAAGAACTTGAGAAGTACAGTCCATTTTATAAAGTACAAATGGATTTAACCAATAATTTTAATTTTCTAGCTATAGATAAGAAAATACTTGCGGCTAATTATGGTAAGGGTCTTTTTAAAAAAAAGAACACAATAGAAATTGGAAGTATTAAATATTTTAGCTATTTAAATAAAAAGTTGGCTTTAGTAGCTTGTAAAAAGAAAGAAATAGATCTATTAAAGAAAGGATTCGAGATTAAAAAAGACATTTTAGATTGGGATCTTGATGAAATTCTATTAAAGAATGTTGAGGTAAATGCTGGAAATTCTGGTATTTATACTCCCCATGAACTGAACTATGATTTAAATGACAGAATTGATTTTGAGAAAGGCTGCTACACAGGCCAAGAAATAGTAGCTAGGATGCACTATAGAAGCAAAAACCTACCTAGATTAAGTTTAGGAGAAACAGATAGCCCAGATGTAGCTGAAAATATGTCTGTTACAAATACTCAAGATAGAAAAATAGGGAAAGTAGTAAAAGTAGTAAATTTAAATGAAAAAAGCATGTGTCTAATAAGTTCTAAAGAAAAAAAACTCTCTAAAGAAAAAAACATAATTAGGGAGATAGATTGTGAAGTAGTATTGATTTAAGTCTCTAAGCTCCAATCTATAGGTTTCTTTCCACAACTCTTTAAATAATCATTGCACTTCGAAAAATGTTTATTCCCTAGAAATCCCTTATGTGCTGATAAGGGAGAAGGGTGAGCAGATCTCAATATTAAATGTCTATTAGAATCAATATTCTCACCTTTTTTAGCGGCATATCTTCCCCATAGTAAAAAAACTATAGAATCCATTTTATTAATCTTCGAAATAATTGAATCTGTAAAATTCTCCCATCCCCTTGAGGCATGAGAATTTGCCAGACCTTGTTCTACAGTTAATACACTATTTAATAAAAGAACTCCTTGCTTAGCCCAAGGTTCTAAACAACCCGAAGTAGGCATCGATAGATTCAAGTCATCTACCACCTCCTTAAATATATTTTTGAGAGAAGGTGGCAAAGGAATGCCATCAGGTACAGAAAAGCTAAGTCCGTGAGCTTGACCAGGGCCATGGTAAGGATCTTGGCCTATTATCACTACCTTGACTTCATTTAAAGGTGTTGTGTTTAAGGCTCTAAAAATATCTTTTCCTTTAGGAAAAATTTTTTTACCTTTTTTCTTTTCACTAGCTAAGAAAGACTTTAGTTTAAGCATATATCCTTCATCAAATTCACCTTCTAGCTCTCTTAGCCAAGATGACTCTAGTTGGATAATCTTTTTGGGTTGAATTTTCATAAATAATAAAGGTTAATGTTAGGAGAAAATTAGAATAAAAGAAAACGTTAAAATTTTATCCACAATTTCTGTGGATAACTCTTTGGATAACATTCAAATTTAAATCTACACCCCTTGAAAAGGAGGTTTGTCAGCAAATTGGTCGAATTTTGATCTATTCTAATTTTATTTAATAAAATCAATAACTTAAGTAAACTGTATAATTTTTGATCTTTCCTTTTACTCTTTTTTCTTAGACTAATAATCTATTTTTTTTAATATGTGCAAAACAACACCCCCCATAACACCATTGAATTGCTTTAATTTATCTTTAAACAAAGGGAATTACCCTTGTCTTTAAGGTTTAAATTCTAGTCAATAGTGCTATTTTATTATTCTGACGTTGATTAGGTTATTAATAGAAGATAGCTTCTCTATCGCAGAATTATTAATATCATTTTCTATGTCTATTAAGTTGTAAGCTATCTCTCCTCTACTTACATTGGTCATATCAACTATATTTAATCCTAATTCTCCTAAAGCAGTTGCAATCTGACCAATCATAGCAGGAACATTTTTATTAGTTATTGCAATACGCGCTTCAGTTGATCTTGCTAAGTTAACATTGGGAAAATTTACTGAATTATTTATATTTCCAGTTTGAAGAAAATCCACAAGCTGCTGAACAGCCATAACAGCACAATTCTCTTCTGCCTGAGAAGTACTTGCACCTATGTGAGGCAGAAGAATAACATCTCCGTTTTCATTAGCTCTTTTAATTAGCTCTGGAGTAGGGAAATCAGTTATAAAATTACTCAAGAAACCTTTGTCTAGTGCTTTTAAAATCGAGTCATTATTTACAACTTCATTTCTAGCAAAATTTAATAAAGAAGCATTATTACTATTTTTTAGTAAATTAAGATCTACAATCCCTTTTGTACTTTCAATGGCTGGAATATGGAGAGTTATAAAATTCGACTGAGAAAAAATTTGCTCAATGCTTTCTGCCGGTACTACTTCGCTAGGCAATTTCCAAGCAGCTTCAACTGATAATGCTGGATCATAGCCCACTACCTTCATGCCTAAAGCTACACCCATTCTTGCTACTTTTGAGCCTACGGCCCCTAAGCCAACAACACCCAGGGTAGAACCTGATAACTCTCTTCCTTTAAACTTCTTTTTGTTTTCTTCTAAGAATGGCTCTAAGTCTTCCATTCTCTCTAAGTGATTTAATTTGTTAACAAACTGAATGCTTGAGAAAACATTTCTAGATGAAAGCATCAGTCCAGCTAAAACTAACTCTTTAACAGCATTTGCATTTGCACCGGGGGTATTAAAGACGACAATACCTTTCTCAGTGCATAAATCTATAGGGATGTTATTCACGCCAGCACCAGCCCTAGAAATTGCTTTTAAAGAGCCATTTAAGTTACTCTCCTTTAATTTAGTGCTTCTGATTAAAACGCCATCAGGATCACCTTCTTCTTCATCCAGAATACAAGAAGTACCTGATATCACCTCTAACCCTACAGTAGAAATATTACTTAAAGTCTTAATTCTGTATTCTGCCATTAACTCTTATCCCAAAAAATGCGGAGAATAACATCATTTGATTCCTTTCTCGATAACCTTTAGAATTCGCGCCCTTTTTTTAAAAGCCATGAAACATTTTTTAAACTTAATAGACATGTCTGCAACTGAATTAGAAAGGCTGCTAGATTTATCTCTTTCACTAAAAAGAACTAAAGATAGTCCTAAGCCTTTAGAAGGTAAATATTTAGCCATGATCTTTGAAAAGCCCTCAACAAGAACTAGAATTTCTTTTGAAGCAGGTATGAACCAATTAGGCGGTAAAGCAAGCTTTCTTTCAGTTAACGATCTTCAGTTGGGTCGAGGAGAAACGATAGAAGATACTGCCAAAGTAATCAGCTCAATGGCAGATGGTATCGTTTTAAGAACTACCTCACATAAAAAATTAGTTTCTTTTGCAAAAAATTCAACTGTTCCTGTAATCAATGGACTAACTGATTTGTCTCATCCATGTCAATTATTAGCTGACTTATTAACATACTTCGAATTAAAGGGGAGTATTCTAGATGCAAAGGTAACTTGGGTAGGAGACTACAACAATGTTTGTTATAGCTATGTAGAAGCTTCAAAATTATTTAACTTTCACCTGGATATTGCCTGCCCTAAAGATTTCTGGCCTGAAGAAAATATTCGGAAAGAATCAGGTGCTAATTTCACTGAGGATTTAAAGTCTGCTGTTCAAGGGAGTGACTTAGTATGCACAGATGTATGGATTTCAATGGGCGATGAAGAAGACTCTTCCCAAAGATTTGATATTTTTAGCAACTACCAAGTTTCGCCTAAATTAATGGATTTCGCTAAACAAGATGCAATTTTCTTACATTGTTTACCTGCAGTTCGAGGACAAGAAGTTTCTGAAGAAATGTTAGATGACCCCAGGAGTAAAGTATGGATTCAAGCAGAGAATAGGCTTCATGCTCAGAAAGCTCTACTCATTGAACTGTTAAACAGTGATAATTAAAAGACTCCTTTAGTTCTCTCAACAGCTGAAAGCCACTTTAGATATTTATTTTCTAGGTCTTGCGATTCATTTAAAGGACTAAACTTTCTCTCGCATCTCCAATTGGATTTTAAATCTTCAATATCTGGAGAAAGACCAGCACTTATACTAGCTAAATAAGATGCTCCAAGAGCCGTTGTCTCTATTACTTCAGGCCTTAAGACATTAAAATTTAAAACATCTGAAAGCTTTTGAGAGAACCAATTATTTATTACCATTCCTCCATCTACCCTTAATTCAGAAAACCTCGCTCCATCGTTTCTCATGGCACCTATTAAATCTTTAGTTTGAAAGGCTATTGACTCTAAGGTTGCTGCAGTTATATCTGAGACACTGCTATCTCGTGTTAAACCAAAAATTGAGCCTCTGCTATTAGGATCCCAGTGAGGCGCTCCAAGTCCAGTAAATGCAGGAACCACTAGAACTCTTGAATCTGGATTTCTTGTTTCAACCAAATTTTCAGTTTCACTAGCATGTTTAAAAAAATTGAGATTATCTCTTAACCACTGAACAGCTGACCCAGCAACAAAAAGACTTCCTTCTAATCCGTAAGTGGTTACACCATTAAGACGATAAGCTATAGTCGAAAGTAATTTATTATTAGAAGTAATTACTTTGTCTCCAGTATTTAATATCAAAAAACATCCGGTTCCATAGGTGCTTTTTGCCTCGCCTTCATTAAAACAACATTGACCTATTAAGGCAGCCTGTTGATCACCAGCAATGCCACCTATGGTAATTTCCCCTCCTAAAATAGAGGTAACTCCATAGTCGTCTACACTATCGCAAACCTCAGGCAAGATTTGTTCTGGTATATTAAAGATTTCTAGTAAATCTTTATCCCAACAGTGTAACTTGATGTTAAAAAGCATAGTCCTAGATGCATTTGTGGAATCTGTTTTATGATGTTTCCCATTAGTTAGTCTCCAAACTAGAAAGCTATCTATGGTTCCAAATGCGAGCTCTCCCTTGTTGGCTCTTTCTCTCGCTCCAGAAACGTTATCTAAAATCCATGAAAGTTTGGTAGCAGAAAAATAAGGATCTATTAAAAGTCCCGTTTTTGTTTGTACTATCGTTTCAAGTTCCTTATTTTTTTTTAAATTTTCACAAATTCCTGATGTCCTCCTGTCTTGCCACACTATTGCTGGATAAATGGCCTCCCCAGATTTTTTATCCCAAACCACTGTTGTCTCTCTTTGATTTGTAATACCGATTGATGCTATATCCTGGTGTCCAAGTGAACTAGACTTTAGAAGCTTTTTGGTGACAGATAAAACACTGGCCCATATATCCTCAGGGTTGTGCTCTACCCAACCATCATTGGGAAAATTCTGTTTAAACTCTTCCTGCTCTATGCTTTGTAAGATGTTTTTCTCATCAAAAAGAACAGCTCTAGTACTTGTAGTCCCTTGATCTATTGCTATTACATACTTAGTCATAAAAAATAAAAGATAATCATTATGAATAATAATCTAATCTTGTCCTTCAGTAACTTGTTATCCACAAGAAATCCACAAAACTTTTTAGTATTTGTTGGCTTGTAATTTAATTAAAAACACAGTATCTTGTGTCTAGAAAAGATAAACACCACTATATATAGTTATTTCAGAGAATTAATAAAATTTAAATAATAGAAGAGAAATGGAAAATATAACAGAAACTAAAGCACCCAAAGCACCTTTAGAAATAAAAGAACAAAGCCCTTCTTTGTCAATCTCACCCGGCCAGATGAGAGTCATTAAAAGAAACGGCTCAGTAGTGCCTTATGACCAAGAAAAAATAGCAATAGCCATAACAAAAGCTTTCCTTGCAGTAGAAGGAGGAGCAGCAGCAGCTTCTACTAGAATACACAACAAGGTAAATGAATTAGCGAATGCTGTCACCATAACTTTCTCCAGAAGAATGCCCTCGGGAGGAACACTTCATATAGAAGAGATCCAAGATCAAGTAGAGCTTGAACTTATGAGATCTGAGGAAAGAACTGTAGCTAGGTCTTACGTTTTATACAGAGAAGAAAGAACGAAAGCAAGGAAAGAAGAGACAAGGGAAGAAGGAGAAGAAAAGCAAGCCCAAGAACCCGGAATTAAGGTCATCTTAGATGATGGATCTGAGTCTACCCTGGATATACAAAGACTAAAAACAATAGTTGGAGAAGCCTGCGAAGGCCTTAACGATGTTTCTGTAGAAGAGATAATAGAAGAAGCAAGAAAGAACCTATACGATGGAGTGTCACTTGCGGACGTCAGATCATCTCTGGTAATGACAGCAAGAACTTTAGTTGAGCAAGAACCAAACTACACTTTTGTTACAGCTAGGATACTGCTAGATAACTTAAGAGCTGAAGCACTCTCCTTCTTAGAAATGGGACAAGAAGCCACACACGCAGAGATGGAAAAACTCTACCCTCAAGCCTTGAAAACCTTTATTAAAAAAGGGATAGAAAATGAAATTGTTAATCCCGAATTACAAAAGATGGACCTCTTAAAGTTAGGGGCAGCGATAAAACCGGAAAGAGACAAGAACTTTACTTACCTTGGCCTGCAAACACTATACGACAGATATTTCATTCATAAAGACAATGTAAGATACGAGCTACCTCAAGTTTTCTTTATGAGAGTGGCTATGGGTCTGTCTATTAACGAAGAAAAAAGAGAAGAAAGAGCAATCGAGTTTTATAACCTGCTCTCCTCTTTTGATTATATGAGCTCTACACCAACACTATTCAATTCAGGGACAATGCACTCCCAGCTTTCGTCCTGTTACTTGACGACTGTTCCGGACGACTTACACGGAATTTACGGAGCAATACAGGACAATGCAATGCTGTCTAAATGGGCAGGTGGGCTAGGGAACGACTGGACACCAGTCAGGGGTCTAGGATCACATATCAAAGGAACAAACGGTAAATCACAGGGTGTAGTGCCCTTCCTTAAAGTAGTTAATGACACAGCAGTGGCAGTAAACCAAGGAGGAAAAAGAAAGGGAGCGGTTTGTTCTTATCTAGAGACATGGCATGTAGATATAGAAGAATTCTTGGAGTTAAGAAAGAACACGGGAGATGACAGAAGAAGAACACATGATATGAATACTGCTAACTGGGTTCCTGATCTTTTTATGAAAAGAGTGTTCGAAGGAAAACCCTGGACACTATTTACACCTAGTGACACTCCGGAATTACATGACTTATATGGAAAAGCATTTGAAGAGAAATATGAGTATTATGAAAGCCTAACAGAAAGTGGAGAAATTGAATTCTACAAAAAAGTAGACGCAACAGACCTCTGGAAAAAGATGCTTTCGATGCTTTTCGAAACGGGACACCCGTGGATCACTTTCAAGGATGCGTGCAACCTCAGATCTCCGCAACAGCACATAGGCGTAGTTCATTCTTCCAATCTTTGCACAGAAATAACTCTTAATACTAGCCAGGATGAAATAGCTGTCTGCAACCTAGGTTCAGTCAATTTAACACACCACATAAAGGAAGGAGAGTTAGATCAAGAGAAACTAGAAAAGACAGTCAACACAGCTATAAGAATGTTAGATAACGTAATTAATATTAATTACTACGCAGTCCCTGCAGCAGAAAATTCAAATATGAAACACAGGCCCATAGGACTAGGAATCATGGGCTTTCATGACTCTTTATACATGCTTAACGTGCCTTATGCATCAGGTGAAGCAGTAGAATTTGCTGATAGATCTATGGAGGCAGTGAGCTACTACGCTATAAAAGCTTCTAGCAATCTAGCAAAAGAGAGGGGCACTTATGAGTCTTATGAAGGCTCTCTTTGGAGCAAAGGAACACTACCTATTGACTCTGTTACTTCCTTAAAAGAACACAGAGGAGAAGAATATGCAGAAGTAGATTTAAGTAAGACCTTAGATTGGGATTTCTTAAGGCAATTGGTATTAGACCAAGGCATGAGAAACTCTAATGTCATGGCCATAGCGCCTACAGCCACCATAGCTAACATAACAGGAGTATCTCAATCTATAGAGCCTACTTACCAAAACCTTTATGTGAAATCTAACTTGTCTGGAGAATTCACAGTAACAAACATACACCTAGTTGATGCTTTGAAAAAACATGGTCTGTGGGACTCCGTGATGGTTAATGATCTTAAATACTATGAAGGTAGTGTAAAAGAAATATCTAGAGTTCCTGAAGACATAAAATCTATTTACGCAACAGCTTTTGAGGTTGAACCAAGGTGGCTAGTAGATGCCGCAAGTCGAAGACAGAAATGGATTGATCAAAGTCAGTCTTTAAATCTATATATAGACGAGCCAAGCGGCAAGAAACTTGATGTTATGTACAGAATGGCATGGTTAAGAGGCCTAAAAACAACCTATTACTTAAGGTCACGAGGAGCGACCACGACTGAAAAATCAACTATAGCGACAGGTGAATTAAACGCTGTGTCAGCTTCACAAGAAACCATGGAAGCAAGTGCACCTGAAGCATGCTCTATCTTGGATCCAGATTGTGAGGCATGCCAATAGAAATGTATAAGGAGGAAAAATGTTAAGTTGGGAAGAATTTGAAGAAAAAGAAAAAAGAACTGAACCAGTAAAGGCTCATCAGCCCGAGGTAAAAGAAGAAACGCCAAAGGAAGAACCTAAACAGCAGGAAACAGAGACTAAAGTTAATCTTTCTACAGGCGATATATCCAATAGACTTGAAAGGGCAAAACAGGCAGTAGCAGATTTCGATAAAAATACTGGAGAGGAAGCGCTCTCTGGTATGGGCTCTCGAGTAGATGTTGATCAGAAAGCAATGATTAACTGTCGGGCTGATGTTAATCAACTAGTACCCTTTAAATATGATTGGGCTTGGCAGAAATATCTTGATGGTTGTGCAAACCATTGGATGCCGCAAGAAATAAATATGACTCCCGATGTAGCTTTGTGGAAAAACGAAGAAGGCTTATCTGAAGATGAAAGGAAAATTGTGATGAGGAGCCTTGGTTTTTTCTCCACGGCAGACTCTTTAGTAGCCAACAACCTCGTTTTATCTATATACAGACATATTACAAACCCAGAATGTAGGCAATACTTACTACGTCAAAGCTTTGAAGAAGCTATTCATACTCATGCCTACCAATATGTCATTCAATCACTAGGTATGGATGAAGCTGAACTCTTTAATATGTACAGAGAAGTGCCTTCTGTTGCTAGGAAAGCATCTTGGGCCCTAGACTTCACCAAAGAGCTTGATGACCCCAACTTCGAAACCGGTGAAATAGAGCAAGATAAAAAATTATTAAGAAACTTAATTGCTTTCTATTGTGTGCTGGAAGGAATCTTCTTCTACTGTGGTTTTACACAAATACTCTCAATGGGAAGAAGGAATAAGATGACTGGAACTTCTGAGCAGTTTCAATACATACTTAGAGATGAATCCATGCATTTAAACTTTGGAATAGATATGATCAACCAGATAAAACTGGAGAATCCTCATTTATGGGATGAAGAAATGCAGGATCAAGCTGCAGGAATGATCTTACAAGGAATGGAACTAGAGATTGAGTACGCAAGGGATACCATGCCTAGGGGTGTATTGGGAATGAACGCCAGTATGATGGAAGAGTACTTAAACTACATAGCTAATAGGAGATTAGTCCAGCTAGGGCTTACTGAAGAATTTCCTAATGCAGAAAACCCTTTTCCTTGGATGTCTGAAATAATGGACCTAAGAAAAGAGAAAAACTTTTTTGAAACTCGCGTAATTGAATACCAAACCGGAGGTGCTCTCAACTGGGATTGATGGTTGAGATTATCGGACACAGAGGTGCATCCTCAGAAGCTCCAGAAAATACATTAGCTTCAAACCATCTTGCTTTTCAGCAAGGAGCGGATGGTGTGGAGGTCGATGTTAGGCTCACTAAAGATAATAAACTAGTGTGCATACATGACAAAACTACCCTGAGAACAGCTAATAAAGAATTAGTCATTAGCGAAAGCACGCTTAAACAACTCAAATCTCTTGATGTTGGAAACTGGAAAGGAAATAAATGGAGAGGAGAATCAATTCCATCCCTCGAAGAAATTCTAGAAACCATTCCAAAAAACAAGAAAATCTTTATTGAAGTTAAAGTAGGCATTGAATCCATTGCCCCTCTTATTGAAGAAATCCAAAAAAGTAAGATGGAGAAAGAAAAAATTACCATTATCTCTTTTCATGAAAAGGTAGTTGAGGAAGTAAAACGATCTATTGAAGCAGTTACTGCTAATCTTTTGATCGCTTTCTCAGGTCAAAAAGGAGTCAAAAACACAGAGGTTCTCAAAAAATTGATAGACTATGAGCTCGATGGTGTTGGAATAGAAAATCATTTTAATTTTACCCAAGATTTTATTGGCCCTATATTGAAAGCTAATAAAAAAGTGCATGTTTGGACTGTAGACTCGATTAAAGAAAGTAGAATTTATAAAGAAATGGGGGTTTCATCTATAACAACAAACTTACCAGAAAAAATTAAATCTTCTTTATAAAACCAAAAAACTATTTATAACTAAAGCTTAGACCTTTATAGTCTGATAATTATGAAAGACCATGCAAAAGGATTTTTAAACCTAGTGGAAGAAGCTTTAAAAGATATTCCAGAGGTAGATGTTTATCAAGTGCAAGATAAATTGGATAAAGGTGAGCAGATTAACCTTATTGATGTCAGGGAAGACAACGAATGGAATTTGGGTAGAATTCCAACAGCTATACACTTAGGAAAGGGAATTATAGAAAGAGACATAGAGTCTGTAGTGCGAGATAGAGGAGTAGAGCTAATACTCTACTGCCAAGGAGGATTTAGATCAGCTTTAGCTGCGGAGAGCTTAAAAAAAATGGGATATAAAAATGTATACTCTATGAGTGGAGGTTTTAGTACTTGGGTTGTAAATGAGTTCCCTGTTTTAAAATAAAGGAGAAAACAATGAGTAAAAATGTTTCAAAACAAATTAGATCAGAGGTAACCAAGGAAGGAAAACTACTTATTTATATAGATGCTACTGAAATGCCTGAGCCTAAAGAAGATGAAGTTCTAATAAGAATTGAGGCTTCACCAATAAATCCTTCTGATTTAGGTTTGCTATTGGGTCCTGCTGATGTCTCGTCTATGTCGGTCTCCGGAGATGGCGAAGAAGCAGTTGTTACTATGGATATTCCTGAAGGTTTATTAAGAATGCTTGAGACAAGAATAGATCAATCCCTTCCTGTAGGCAATGAAGGGGGCGGAGTCATTGTGAAAGCTGGAAGTGAAGCCCTAGAGAGCTTAGTTGGTAAAACCGTAGGTGTTGCAGGAGGTTCTATGTATTCACAATTTAGGTGCGTAAAGGCCTCGGCTTGTTTCATTATGAATGAAGGAACTACATCTGCCGAGAGTGCTTCTTGTTTTGTTAACCCTTTAACGGCTTTAGGTATGGTAGAGACTATGAGAATGGAAAATCATACAGCCCTTGTTCATACTGCTGCTGCTTCCAACTTAGGTCAAATGTTAGTTAAGATTTGCTTAAATGAAAATATTCAGCTGGTGAACATAGTAAGAAAAGAAGAGCACGTAAAATTATTAAAGGATCTTGGAGCAAAAAATGTTTGTAATTCCTCGGTGGATACTTTTATGCAAGATCTAATTAAAGCTCTGGTAGAGACTGGTGCTACGATTGGGTTTGATGCTACTGGTGGAGGAAAACTAGCAGGTCAAATTTTGACCGCGATGGAAGTGGCAGCAACTCAAACTGCTACTGAATATAACAGATATGGTTCTGATAGTTTCAAACAAGTGTACATTTATGGTGGACTTGATAGATCTCCCACAACCCTTACCCGTTCTTTTGGTTTTTCTTGGAGCTTGGGAGGTTGGTTACTCACGCCCTTTATAGGAAAAATTGGACCGGAGAGGTTTAGTGAATTAAGACAAAAAGTAGTTGATGAAATTAAAAGCACTTTTGCTAGTTATTACACCAAAGAAATATCCTTAGCTGAGGTTTTAAACCCAAGCAATATTGAGGTTTATTCTAAACAGGCTACTGGAGAAAAGTATTTGATAAACCCAAACAAATAGGTGTCTTAAAAGGGCTTAGAGTAAATAAAAAGTAAGGACTCCTAAAGGTAAAAGGGACAAAAAGAAAATCCAACTAAAGCTTTTCCAAGACTTATAGTCCTCTCTGTTTCTGTAATAGTCTACTGATCCTGCAGTTAAGATAATAATCACTACAAATAAATTTAAAAGTACAAAAGTATCCAATTAAGAGAACACTCTAATAAGTGGATTTAGCTTTATTTTATCTGGAATTTCTTCAGCTCCTGGAATACCTCTTGCGACCATAAAGGGCTTTAGAGCTTCTATTGCCTTTGGTTCATCATAATGACAAATATTTGGGTACATATGGTGCATAGCGTGTATCTGCATCGAATGATTCAAATATCTAGGAATAGCATTAGACCAAAATCTAGAATCTTTATATCTCCCAACTGGTAATTTTTTATGTGGTTCGTGTGAAAAAATGATAGCGAGATAAGAAGTAGCAAGTTTTCTAGGTATCCACCACAGTAACAGAGTTTCAAGAGGATAAATTACTACAACAATCATTTGTGCGAAGAAGAATAATGAATCTACGAGACCTCCTCTTTCTAAAGCTTCTGTAAATTTAGGATCGTCCTTACTTAACTTCTCTACTACTGCAATAAGTCCGCCCTCCCCAGTTTGGTCTTGAATTGCTATTGCTGACTGAAACCAGTTATCAACATGTGTGTGGCGGTAATCTGGATCTCTTTCCGGATCATTAGTATGAGCATGATGTTTCATGTGGGTAGCCTTAAGAATATGGTGAGACTGAGCTAATGGAATAAGAGATATTTGGCCAACAACAGTATTGAGCCAGTTAAGGTGTTTATGTTTTCCTGATAGATGGCCATGCTGGCCAGCATGAGAAGGGAGATAAGAACAAGCTGTTGAAATAGTTGAGATAAGGAATCCAGCCCATAGTGGAATTACATTATTTACAACTAGGCCCCAAGTAATTATCCAGACAATACATTGTCCAAGTCCAATGACTATCATCTCCCACTCAATTCTACCCATGAAAGTACGGGCTACTTTTCTTTCTTCTTCAATAGAAAGCTCTTCTGCTAATTGATCCACGTCCATCCTTTGTGTTTAGCCAATAGGCCCAAAATAAGCCCTAATAAATAAGCTGTTAATGCAAAACCTAAACTATGATTAGTACCTAAAAAATAAAGAAACATTGCATTAAAAATACTTCCCCAAAAGACAAGTCCAAACCAAACCAGTCCCCAGTTAGTTAAATGCTCAAAGAAAACAGTAAAAACCTTCATGATTGACTCTATTTTAGCATTTAAAGAGTTTTTGAACGTTCTTGCTTAACTACCTTCTGCATTCCTTCCCACTCATCCCACATATTGCACATTGCTTGCTTGGATCTTTCCCAAGGATCATTCCCTTCTTCATATTCAAGCCACTCTCCTTTCTGCCCTCTATCAGGATGGTCTGAAACCCCATTTACCATCTTATCTGGTTGCCTTTTTTTATTTCTTAACCTAAAAATAATATTTTTCCTTGATTCAGTTCCATTCTCATTTCTAGAACCCGAATGAGGGATGTGATACATAGCGATGCAAGCATCACCTTTATCCATTTTAATTGGTGTTGGTCTGGCCCACTTTTTACCATCTGGAGTTGCTTCTGAAGAAGCATCAACAAATTTCTGCTGTATAGAGTCTGGGATATAGAATAAACCGCAGCGGTTTGGAGCTTCATAATTTATTCTCGGCCAACCAGGGCCTTCTGGACCTAGATGACCATTAGTTTCATATTGCCATTGGAAAAACTTTTCCATCTCATGATGAGCCCCTTTCAATAAATTAGTTTGTCCCCTGCCCTCTTCTGTTTGATCGTTTAAGCACACAAAAACAAAAGCAGTAAAACTACCTAAAGCTAGTGTCATCTCAGGGTCTTGGAATAGAGGAACAGAATTATGCCCCATAACATCCGCACTTCTCCCTAAGTCCCCTTTAGGACCTGATGTTATATACCTGTAATAAATCTCTTCTTCCGACCCTTGTTGAACATCTTGTGGAGCATTGATGGTCTGACTTCCATCCATATGAATTTGTGCACCATAGTAAGGCATGTCTTTGTCTTTATACCCAAGACTATTGAAATAATCTCCAGGTTCTGACTTTTTCATTACTCCAACTTGACAGTAAATTGGAGGGTCAAAGGAGCCCATTGCTTCATGCAATATTGGAGTCAAAGGAGAAGCATTGACCAGATCGGTCATTTCTTTTTTTCCTCCAAGATTTTCGCCTTTTTTAGCTTCCTTAATTTGATATAGAGCTTCCTCTACAAGCTCTTCAGGTATAACCTTTTTAAGAATTAGAAAGCCATCACGATAAAAATCTCTTTTCTGCTCATCTGATAGTTTATGGTGCGATTCACTCATGATTTAAACTTCTGATTTTATGTCATATGTTCGGGTAACAAGTTCACCTTGCATAAAAGGAGCAACAGCTTCAATTAATCCTGTCTCAACTCT